>NZ_JCAIUL010000001.1:0-682608 GCF_059445505.1 Paenibacillus sp. Y301
TTTGGTTACTGGAACGATTGGTTCCAATCCATGCTGTATATCAACAATCAGGACCTGTATTCTTTGCAGGCTTTACTGAACAGTTTAATGAGCAATGTGGATGCGCTGGCGAAGAACGCTTCCACTATGGGTATCAGTTATGCGACACTTGTTGCCACTATGCCTAAGGAATCTGCCCGCATGGCCGTGGCCATCATCATTGTCCTGCCTGTGGCCGCTGCCTACCCGTTCTTCCAGAAATATTTTATATCTGGTTTGACGGTGGGCGCCGTTAAAGGATGATCTAAAAATAGACCTGATTCGCTGGGTTTATTATATTCACCGCGCGATGCAGATGGTGGAATACATTACTATAGGGGGATATATTTATGAAAAAGATGAAGAAGCAACTGCTCGCCATCACTACTGCGGCACTCCTGACCTCCGGCCTTGTGGCCTGCGGATCTTCAAATTCCGGCTCGACGCCCGTACCTTCCAGCAATAAGCCGGCCCAGACGGATACGAGCAAGCCTGCCGATTCCGGCAATGTGCCTACGTTGGTATGGTGGACGATCGGCGGTCAAGTTCCCGGCAATTTCGACAAAGCCATCGAGCAAATGAATGACTACACGGCCGAGAAGATTGGCGTGAAGATCGACATTAAGGTAGCAGGCTGGGGAGACTGGGATACGAAGATCAATACGATTGTGAACACTGGCGAGGCTTTCGACATCATGTTTACGAACAGCAGCAAGTACAACCAGCAAGTTACGATGGGTGCATTTGCCGACATTACCGACTTGATGCAAAGCGAATCGCCCAACCTTTACAAATTCATCCCCCAGAAGGTCTGGGACGGAACGAACATTGATGGAAAAATCTACTCCGTGCCTACTTATAAAGACTCGTCCTTGACCCAATACTGGGTGTTCGACGATACGTATGTGCAGAAGTACAGTATAGACATAAACAGTATCAAGACGTTGAAAGACCTCGACAAACCGTTCCATGATATGAAGGCTGGCGAGGGCAAAAGCTTTTATCCGCTGAGGCTCACCCAGGGCGAAGGATTTAACGGATTCTTCAATGGATACGACGATATGACGGGCGGTTTGGCACCCATGGGCGTCAAGGTCGACGACGCTTCCCACAAAGTCGTCTCCGTTCTGGAACAACCCGATATCATGGAGGGCTTGAATCTTCTACATCAATGGTACAAAGACGGAATCATCAACCCGGATGCACCGACCAAAACCGAAGCGGACAAAGCCCGCCCGTTCTTTAGCGCTCAAGCATTCCCTGGCGCGGAAATAAACTGGCAAGTTACGGAAGGTGTTCAGAAGTACGACATGTTCCAAATCTTTGGCCCGATTTACACGACAAGCACGATTCAAGGCTCCTTGAACGCAATCTCCGCCAACTCCGAGTATAAAGAGGAAGCTCTGAAATATTTGCAACTGGTCAACACCGATCCGAAGCTACGCAATATGCTGGCCTTCGGCCAGTTGGGCGTCGACTATGACAACGTGAGCGACGAAAAGGTCATCGAGCGCAAATCGGATACGTGGCCGCTGGCCGCCTATACCCAAGGTACGTTCTTCAACATGGCCGTTACGAAAGGCGCTCCGGAAGATCAGTGGGATCAGGTTCGCAAGCTGAACGATCAAGCAATCTCCTCAACCAGCCTGGGCTTTGCCTTGGACATCTCCAAACTGACCACGGAGATAGCCAATACGAAGGCCGTATGGGACAAATATCGCTATGAACTGATTAATGGTGCTTCCGATCCGGAGGTAATGGTACCGAAGGTCGTTGCGGAATTGAAAGCAGCCGGCATGGATACGATTATGAAAGCAGCTCAAGAACAAATCGATAACTATTTCAAATAAGCCTTAAACGCGGGTGGGTATCCCCAAACCCCGAACGGTGAACTCTTCTGCCGTTCGGGGTTTCTGGCATAAGGTTCCGATATTTTTATCCCCATGTCCACGCTTATTTTGGGAAATAACCTTCAGATTCTTGAAGAAAGGATTAGTGTTGCTATGAGACGTTAAGAATAATGCTTTTCCCCAGCCACTATCTGAGAAGGATGAGAGCAAGTACTTAAAGTTGATGGCCGAAGGAGACAGCTACGCACGTAATATGCTTATTGAACATAACTTGCGGTTGGTGGCGCACATCGTCAAGACGTTGTGAACACGAACCAACGTCAAACGTAATGATTAAAAATCAAGGTTTGGTGACCAAAGTGGGGTATCGTGGTGAGAAGATTTTTGTTGAATAATATAAGGAGAGCGCCCAGTATAAGGGAGCTTTTGCTTTAAACATATAACGTGGCAATTTCGATTAATCCACCAAAATTGCCACGAATGTCTCTTACTGAATTTCCGAAAAGATTTTAGGGCGAAGCACACCTAGCTTTTGGCCTGATTTGTGGGTAGAACGGATTTCGCTCACAATAGCGATGGAATCTGCATCAAAAAACTGAGTATCTTTTGTTTGGTGTTCCATTGATGTTATTTATTCTCCGCTTGTTTACTCCATGTTTATGACGGGACAAACACGGATAAAAATACTGCTGGACGGTATATACTTCACAAGGACAAGGGATTGAAATGTCGTGATGTATTTAATGACTTTTTATGTCTTCCATTAGTACTGTCCACCTGTAGTGGTATTGAGAATGAAGTTGCGTAGTGACTCTTGGGGGATTCTGAGACTGCCCCCAACTTTACAACTTGATAGCTGTCCGTTATGGCATATGCCATAAACCGTTGTGTACGAAAGCTGTAGAATATCGATGACCTCACGGATAGTGAATAAACGTCCATGATGCCCCCCTTTTCGGTAACTACATTGTCATGTTGCAATTGAAAAATTACTCAGCAGCATTTATGCCGGGTTCTACTTTGTTAAAAAAGAATTTGGCGGAAATGTCGCCGGTCAAATATGTAATCTCAGATTAATGAGATCGTGCCTTTATCCAAGAAAAATGGAGCCTACCACTGAATATTTACAAAGTGGTACTGATATTGAAGAAATGATAGAACTTGCTGCCGCCGGAGTATTTGAGGAAGAACTTCCTTTTTCCTCACGGTTTGAAGATGTTATTGATGATATAAGTAACTTTCCTTGCGCAATTAGGTACAGGTCTAGTCTATACTCGGCATGTAAGTGAAAATAGAGAGCAGGCCAGCTCCGCACAAAAGAAGTCGGTTCGTTCAACAATTGGGATTTGAAAACCGGCAGAATGATACTTATCTTTGATTTTGCACAGAAAACTTTGCGAAACACGTTGACAATAAAACTTGTCATGCTATAATGATTTTGACAAGTTTTATTGTCAAAATCATTATCGATCTGAGAGGAGAATTTTTATGGAAAAGGAAGAGATATTAGAAAAAAGCAGAAAAGAAAATAGAGACGAAGGAAAGGAATTTGTTTTTGAAAAAGGCAGAAAAAGCGGATTCATTGGTATGTTGATTATATTTTGCATACTGGGTATTTTTAATTTGTATAATCATCGCCAGGAAACTAATTTCGCATTAAAAGCTATGTTAGCCATGTTTTTTGGATATCTGGGCTGTGAAGGTCTTGGGATGTATTATATCACTAAGAAGAAAATGGATTTATTTAAATTCATTTTAGGATTTATTATAAGTGTTTCTTTTTTATGTATTTACATTAATGGGATGAGTAATTAGTATGAGTGAACAATTGGTTTTAAAAAATAAACTGCGTGAAGCAAGAACAGAACAAAAATTATCTCAAGCACAATTGGCAGAAATGGTGGGCGTTTCAAGAAATACAATAAGTTCTATTGAAACGGGGCAGTTTAATCCTACTGCAAAATTGGCTTTGATTTTTTGTATTGCGTTGGATAAAAAATTTGAAGAACTGTTTTATTTTGATTAACAAATATATATTTATCACTATAAGTTAACAAATAAAATTTCAAATATATTTAAGTGAATCAATTTCATAAATCGTTCTCTCATTAATTAGATTAACCGAATATTAACACCCTCATTTTTTTAAAATAGGGCTACGCAGTTAATTTATTTGCTTTAATACTTTGGTTCAAACGGTCAACGGTAAGTTTACAAGCGTTATACGTCAGACAAGCTAGTTCAAAATCGACTTTGGCCAATGCTCCACAATGACGAAGGTTGTTCAGTTGAAAGTATTCTTTTAGATAGGCATTTACTCGTTCGACTGCGGTTCTTTTCTTATACAGTTCATAATAACGGTCACTACCCCGAGCAGGAACGGTGTATCTTCTTGGATGATCATCAATCCTTTTCTTGAAGACCTTCTGGCATTCTCCATCGTTAAAAGGACACTCTTTGCACTCTTTGCACTCTTTGGGTTGCGTGTATTTGTTGGTTTTGTATCTCGTGTCATAGCTGTCGTATCGATAAGAATGACCCTCTTTACATACCGGACGAAAATACTTGTCCACATCTTTATCTTGTTGTTCGTTACGACGGTTGTAATCCATGAGTGCTCTGGCTCCCATTTTCTCCACCTGTTTGTAAATCCCTTCTTCTCGAACAAGGGACGATTCTCTTCAAGTTCTAACTGTTCCTTTAGCCATTGCTCTCGCTCATCCTTAGATTTGAGACCACGTTTTTTCTTGGGAGGTTCAGTTACTAGTTGGTTCGGTTCGTCTTTCTTCTTATCCGGTTGGCGATCTCTAGCTTCAATATGAGTGGCATCCATGGCGACCTCGGATGCATCAATAAACCCTTCTTGAAAGGCTTGTTGAACTAATTTTTCATTGGACTGCTGAAGAACTTGGGATTTTTGAAGCTTTTGGATTAGCCGCGTATATGAAGCTTCACTTGGAATTCGATCGGAACCGGTAAACCCACAGTCCGTACTAAATTCAATACTTCTATTCAGGCGCTTTCTTAGATCTTTAATCGTTGGGATACGTTCGACGATCCGAATGAACAGCGAGTGTAGCATAGCTGCATAGTTGAGTTGTGTTGGTGCCCCTAGAAATGCCTTCTTTGAAACAACGCGTAAGAATGGATTAATATCTAGCGTCTCAAAGAGATAACCGTACGTATCTTTGGGGGACATTTCCAGTAAATCCTCCAAGGAAAACAAACTTTCTTGTCGAATACTATACATTGGGAGTTCAACCTTCTCTCTCTCGGTGTTTGGTAGGGGTACTAAACACTTCGAGATTTGGGGAGGTACTCCTTTTTTCATGTTCTAAAAACTTAAGCACAGTAAGGCTTTGGATTTATGAAATTAATTCAAATAATAAAAAAGAAAGATCCAACAAGTAATGTATAGCTAGCCTGATGTATATTATCAACAGCTGAAGATCGCCCTTGGATACACGCTTATTATTGAATTTGGTCGCACTCTATGTGATGCGTGGATTGAATTATCGTATGGTTACCGTTATGATCGCGCAGGATGTCGCACTCTATCTGTGTACATTCTGTAAGAAGCGGATTGCAATAAGATAAAATATAGGATAGATTCTATCCCAGCGTGGGTGGAAGTCATCGAACAACATTTACAAAAGTGAATAATTACTTTTACGAAATGTAACGGTCAGAATTCAACATGAACTGGCCGTTTTTGCTTTTCCAAGATAGATATTTACACCGTACATGCACAGATAGGCATCTGCCCTCATAGAATAAAATGATCGTTAACGAAGTAGTTTGTTGTATTCAGTAGGAGGTGTCATCTTTGTCCGGACTGATTAGCGTCATTGCTTTATTTATCAAAGAACTATCGCTCCTAGTCTCGTACGTTAAGAATAATGCTTTTCCCCAGCCACTATCTGAGAAGGATGAGAGCAAGTACTTAAAGTTGATGGCCGAAGGAGACGGCTACGCGCGTAATATGCTTATTGAACATAACTTGCGCCTGGTGGCGCACATCGTCAAGAAGTTTGACAACACAGGAGAAGATCTCGAAGATCTGATCTCTATTGGTACGATTGGTCTGATTAAAGCTATTGAAAGTTATCAACCGAACAAAGGTACGAAATTAGCGACTTTTGCAGCACGGTGTATAGAGAATGAAATTCTGATGCATCTCCGGTCACTTAAAAAAACACGTAAAGATGTATCTCTCCATGATCCCATTGGTACGGATAAAGAAGGTAATGAAATTACACTTATCGATATATTAGGTAGTGAAGCAGATGATGTGGCTGACTTGGTTCAGTTGAAGATTGAAAAGAGTAAAATTTATCGTAACTTGGATATTTTGGACCCCCGGGAACAGGAAGTCATCAAAGGTCGATTCGGACTGGAACAGGGCGGAGAGGAACGGACTCAACGGGAAATCGCGAAGGAGTTAGGAATTAGCCGGAGTTATGTGTCCCGTATTGAGAAGAGAGCACTGATGAAGTTATATCATGAGTTCTATAAGGCAAAGCGGTAACTTGAAAACGTAGGATAATAGCCAGTAGGGAAGAGATACTAATGTCTCAATCTTACTGGCTATTTTTGTTTCTGCAACATAAACAAACGTAGGATATCATCGTAGGGATTCTTGCTTTCTTGTATACTGTACAAGTAGCTTGAAAAATACAAAATGACATTTAGTGTAGGAGGCTTCAGTGCAAAATTTCGAAGATCTGATTTTGTTTATTAGCCAATCTCTTTTGAAAAAAGATGAGCAGCTTGAGCTGCCAAGGACAATAGGTGAAGCTTCACTTATAGATATAGATATTGTAAAAAGAACAGCACGTACGATAAGAAGAGTAGGGATCATTACAGTTGCTAAAGAGTTTTCCTTAATTGTTAAAGACCTTCCGGATCAGCAACTTTTACGCTGGACAGTGGGAAAACGTGCCTCATTAAACGATAATCAACAAACTTTTGATTGGCTTCAAAAAGGATGGATTTTGAAAGAAGTTCGTTTTAAACGTGATGGGAAATCTGTAGAACGAATTCAGTACCGCATGGGCTATTTATTATATGTATATTTATTAAATAAGCAAACGGATGAGCATGTGGATTTTTTAAATCAATTTACGCAATATCAGTCGAAGGCTACGCAGAAAATGGAAGAAATCACGTATTTACATGACGAACGATTACTTCAGTTGGAAGATTTGGCATTATACTTGTCAGGTAGTTTACAATGGATCCCTAATGATCTAGAGGATCAGTATATTTTCCCAGCGAATTGGAGTATATCTAATCGAATCAACGGTTTAAACTTTTTATTAGCATTTCTCTTGATTTCTAGTAGCAAAGAGATATTTGATTGGAAAGAAATTGGCGCACATTATTATCCGGGTATTGGAGGCTCTAAGGCATTTGATGCGTATAAGATTGAGTTTCTTAACATTTTGGAGACGATAAGTGGTCAGTCGCTGGAAACGTTAGGGATGATTAGTGGTGGACAAATTACGCCAATCTATTTTGCTGGGGGGCTGGAAGGAACATGGTCGAATTTTCGAGCAGGCCCCGTACATGCCTTAACAAATATTTCGGTTGCACAAGACCATTATTCAACTAGGGCAACAATACTTTGGTTAGTTGAGAATCGAGCCATTTTGACTCGGATGTCAGCAGAACCTCATTTCTTACAGGAGACAAATTCATTGATTGTTTGTGTAGATGGTCATCTTCGAAGTGCGCATAAACATTTCATCAGACAATTGTTGCTGAATAGTAGTGTCGACCAAACGATTTTTTGGAGCGATTATGATGAAGCTGGACTGCAAATTGCAGGAGAGATGTTTCAAACGCTCATGGGACACGCTGTAAGGCATAAATGGATCTGTCTGGATCACTCGATAATAACCAATTGGTCGGAGTACCAACAGAGCATGGAGAGGTTACTACAAGATACGAAATCAGAACAAGAGATCGTGTTAGGGGAGGCAGATGATTGGAGAAACTGGATCAACCATTAATTTCAATATTTCAAACCAACGAATCCAAACCGGAAATGTATCAGGCATTAAGGGACATTGCATTGTTATCTGGGGTTCTTAATGATCTCAACTCACAAAATTTCCTTCAGACACCTATCGAAATTTTACGATTTCTTCGGATTATTCAATTGATTAATGAAGAAGCTTTGGGACTCGATGAACCGATTGAAAATGCAGATACGCTATATTTTCGTTATCGTAACCGTTTTGATGACCTTGAACCACCAAGTAGGAAAAAGGTCGAACAAATTGTAAATGTTCTTGTGAAGTATAACTGGATATCCAAACAAACAAGACAGCTAAAAATGCGTGATGTAGGTAAACGGATGATGGATACGCTCATACGTCTTGCAAATGATTCATTAGCCTATTATATGCATGATGAAATTGGCAGATCGTTATTCCAAGCTAGACGGGATGCTGAGCTTAGCGAAGCATATGACGATCATGGCATTTCCGGTGGTAATAAAATTGCTAGTATGATCCGCAATGTTGAGAATGCAATTCAATTGATGAAAGAACGAGAATTAGAGATGTTAGCTGACCGTAATGCGTTACCTCAACTAGAGATCATACATCAGTTGATGCAGGAATTAGAAATTAAACTATCGGAGCGTTTCCGTCAATTTCATACGTTAGAGGACAGTCTGGTACTCAGTAATTTAATGCAATTGGGAACCTCTGCGCTTGCAGATGGGACGAATTTGAGCATGGGAATGATCAAAAAATATCTTAAATTTACAATGATGAAGCAAACGATGCTATTGTCCTCGATAAATCCAGAAAAAGTAAGGATCTTTATTACACAAATGTATGATCCACCTCAAGAATCTGACATTCCTAATGCTCATCAAATTATGAGTTTTATGGAGCAAAATGAATACGAGGGTGAGTCCATGGATGGTATATGGATTCCGGTTAAATTCGCTGCGCCTCTATCAGGAGAAGCAATTGGTGAGGCCATAGAATATCTGGAAAACTATGAGCCAATTGTTGACTCAATGCAAGAAGATGTTCAGGAAATCGAATATGAAAATGAGGAAATTTATATAGCTCAACTAGAAGATATGATGGGAGATTCGCAATGGTTGCTTACTAAATCGATGATTGAAACAGAAGTGATTGAAGTATTCATGAAGGAAGTGGAGGCTGCTCCTATAGAGACCGTAATGATTGAAGCAACTTCTACGGCATGGGGGGATGCGATTAATGCTCTTACTGCGGTATCTGCGTTGGTAGGCAGTAAGAAGCTAACATTGGAGGAAGCTACGGATGATTTAAAAGTACAAACCTCTCTCTATGACAAGGAATGGGATTGGATGGATCGTTATGATATGAATCAAGTGGTTAAGAATAAAAAAAATCGCACTATCAAGAATAGGGCCACAGAAAATATGCATGAGAGGAGTGATGATGAGCGTGACGGATGAAATGAATGTAAATCCTCTTAATATCATGCAATCTATCAAAGGAATGTTAACCGAAGTCGAAGAGATCGTTTTTATGAATCTCTTATTTTCATCCTCTGCAACAATACGTGTGGGCAATTTCGGATTATCCAGGCGTGAGGTGGAGAAGCAATTAAAGATCTCTGATGATCATGAGAAGTTCGATTCTTTTCTGAAGCGGGTTAATCAAGCAGTAAGTCGGTACTTTAAAGTGATCTATGATGAGAAAAAGGATCAAATCGTCGTCATGATGAGAGTTCCTGCTAAAGCTGCACGTAGTACATTGTCTAAAGAAAGTTTAGCGATTCTTCTGTTTATGTTTTACCAACAAGAAGTTTTACAGCATGAGTTCACATTATTTGATCAGCTGTTAAATGCCCTTGGACATGAGACAACGAAGGCAAATCAACGTTTGAACCTGAATATAGACCAACTGAAAAAAATCGGTGCACTTGAAGAATATGATACTAATTCAAATGAGAAGGCTTATGCAGTCACTGCAATTGGTGTAAATATGTTCTCGGATTCATTTTTGCGGCGTACTGTTGAATTTAGTCAATCCAATCAATTAAATAAAGAAGAAGTACTGAAATTCTTCAAACGATATAATTTGTATCAGGAAGGAACTGGTAAAATAGAATGATACCTTGGAAAATGTGGTTTACTGGAATCAGAGATTATCAGCCTACTATGATGGATTTGTCAGGAAAAGATTCGCATATACTGATAACTGGTCCCAATGGAGCAGGGAAATCTACTGTAACATATTGTATGGGAAGTGTTCTATATTCTTCCAAGGTTGATTTAGAAGGTCTGAAATCCCGTAATCTCCTTCCGAATGAGACGTGGAAGGCGCATATTCGACTTCAGTTTAAGAATGAGGGACGTATGCGTATTGATGCCCCTACTTATATTGAATTTGCAGTTTATATCCTACAGGAACCTGGACAACCGACTAAGAAGGAATTTATCATCCATTCAGGGGATGATCCAGAACAGTGGGATGAAACAATTAAATATACATCGGGTGATCGGCAATACAATTTCACCACCTACAAGAAGGATCTCCAGTACAAATATAAAATTGATCCAGATTTGTTCTATTTGATTTGGTACCAGCAGGAGGTAAATCAGTTTGCTGTTATGGATCCGCAGGAGCGGTTTCGTATTTTTGCTGAAATGCATGGTATAGATCAGGTACAACGTAACTGGGAAGAAAGTATGGAGCAGTTAAAGGATGTGCAGGAGAGTTTAAGAACGGCTGAACTAAATGTAGAAAATAAAAAGCAATATCTCGGGATGGCACGATCAGCGCTAGACCGGTATGAAGATAATCGTAAACGTCTTATAGAAGGCGGGAAGCTGTACGCTGGAGCTTTGCTGAAATTAGAAATTAACTACAAACAAGAACAAATACATCTAGTAGCCAAGGAAGAACAATTGCTCGTGGATCATGATATCGCAAGTGATAGACTGGTGACATTGCAAAAGCAAGGCGATCGATTGAATATTGAAATAAAGCAAATACAAGAAGAAAAAGAACAGCTTGATACGAGAATCACTTTATTGCAGGAGCAATTAGCTACTGTGAAAAAGGAAATTGAAGAAACTTCAATAATAATTGGTGAATTAGATGTTCAGCTAAAGGAACTTAGTCAAGAAAAATCTAGAATTACAAATACTGAAGAAGAGGTACATCAACAATTATCAGCAATAAATAAGCAGCTCAACGAATCGAATATCGAGATTGAGAAGGCGGAAGCTAGTCTTCAAGAAACTGATGATGTTATAGCCCAATTAATAGATTCAAGTTCTTACTTGAAGGCGCTGATTCAACAGGATAAAGGCTTGGATCATATGCACCAAGAACGGTTACGGCAATATCACAGCAGTCATGATGTACAGATGGAAATTAACCGCTTAGATCATTCCATTCAACATTCCATGCAGGAACAAAAAGATAAGAATAAACTACTAGAGGAGTTATCCGATGAGGAACAGATGCTTGAGCACAATCAATTATGGTCAACTCGTCAAAAGGAAACACTATCTTTGTTTAAAGTGAGGGGTGTGCGTGCCTATGCATTAAATGAATTACTTGAATTAAATGAGTCAGCTCGACTTACAGCGGAGGAGCAGTTTGAGACGATAAAGTATGCGATATTTTTTGATGGCACGCATGTACAAGCCCCTAATGATCTGTATCATGTGCCTTTACGAAGTATAATACCAGATCGTTCTGTTACTGAAATTCAGACACTCCAAATTCGTGTGAAGAATGGAATAGAAGATGATGTATTCCCACATGCGGTCAAGGCTTTATGGTGGGTTGAACAATTTTTTCTAGCAGGTGAGACAAGAATAGAGAATGATATGCTTATCGACTCAATGGGGATTCGAGGTGCACAAGAGAAGAGGAGTTATATATTAAGCCAGAAAGCTATGCAGAAACGTAAAGAGGAGATTCAAAAGAAAATAAGCGAATTGAGTACTTTACTTGCGAATTTCGATGACTCGATTAAGAATAATACGTTAACTATGCAAGAACTACATGCCATTATCCAATCTGTACGTGAATCGGAAGCCTTTCTAACAATGAAACATGAACGTGAAGGCCGGATCCTGAAGTATGAAGTAGAGATACAGCATCTTCAGGAACAGAAGGAGCATAGTCAGGAACTTAAGACTACGCACATAAAGTTCATTGAGAAACGGATCAGATTGGAGCATATACAAGTTATACTACAACGTGAAGCAGACTTTTATGTGAGATTAGGTCAGCAGAAGGAACAGTTTGAAATGTTACAACGGAAGACTCATCAGCACAACTACTTAACCTTACAGCAGGACGCGTTGAAGCAGCAAAATGATACATTGGAAGAGCTGGCTGAACAAATAGATGGAGATGAACGTCGACAAAAACGCAGTCTTTCGGATACTGAAGACGAAATTCAAAAAGCTATGCGTACTCTTAGTCAAATTGATAATCAAAACAAAGATACAAAAGAGTCACTTGATACATCTAAAGTAAATCTACTTACAGTAACCGAAGAAATTGAAAATTTCAAACGGATTGCACGGTTTATTTATGATGAGGTGACAAATGAGTTTGAACATGAGCCTAATAATACCAAGAAACAACAATCGCTTTCAAAGCTCCGCCAAGAGCATGAGTCTGGAAAAGTAATATTTAACAGCGCTAGAAATGAGTCGGGAATTGATCCTGCAGCATCTGAGAATTATAAAGTAATAAAAGAAGAGGTTCATCGATTGAAGGATGAATTTAAAAGGACAAGCTTATTATTTGAAGAGAACCAAGAACGAGCTGAGAATTTGAAGGATCAGCTAGAGACGACAATCAATATGCGAGTCCTTGAAATTCAACAACGTTTTAAGAACTACATGAGCATTTTTCAATTCGAGGGACAGATCGATTGGAGTCGGCAAGAAGATCGTCGAGGTCGAGTGCTTTTCCATTTATTCATTAAGGCTCGAAAGGAAGGGCATCGAGGATCATTAGAGGATGTTAGTGTGAAGGCTCGGGGAGGAAGAGTTGGCAAGGGTGTTTCTGGAGGCGAAGAATCGCTCAGTTCACTACTGTTTGCTCTGGCTTTATTGCAGAATCTACAAACATCACCTGGATTTATAGTTATGGATGAATTTGATAGCGCGTTAGATGAGCAGAGGAAATTAAAAGTATTTGATCTTTATGCTGGTGAATTACAACGTAAATTGATTATTCTGTCACCAAAGTCGCATGAGAACTCTTATCTAGATCGATTCTCGAAAGCGTACATTGTGCAACATGATCCTACTGTACCACAGAGTAAAGTGATGGGGTTAATTATGAAACATATATGATGAAGTGGTAGAAATGAATTAGCCTGTTGTAGTGAAATATGCACTGTTCATTCTTACGGGCTAATTGGGTTTATGATGTATACAGACTTAAGCTAATATAAAATGTAATGTGCTGTAGTATACTCAAGCTATAATAAAAAATGAGGTGTTTAATAAATGATGAATCTTACGCAGGAACTTGCTAAATTGATTCGATTAACGGGTGATCGTGCGAAATTGGAAGCTAAAGCTAAAGCTAAAGCTAATGGGACGTATGTCGTATATAAAACAACTGAGGGGAAGATTGTTAAAGAATATTGCACAGGTGAGATCAAGGAAATGAATGAACAGGAACTTAACCATGACTGAGACCGTTGCAACCATGTTTGTGTTTGCTGGTAATAATGGAAGTAGTAAGAGCACAATCCGCAATTTGATTGTTGACCGACTTGGGGTAAGTGTGAATATTGATCCGGATGCACTAGCTCGCAAAATTGATACTCAACATCCTGAAAAGAGTAAAGTATCTGCTGGAAAGGCAGCCATAAGAATAGCCAGAGAATGTATCCGAAATAAGTGGGATTTCACTGTGGAAACTACTTTAGCGGGTGGTAACGTTATTCGACAGATGCGAGACGCAAAGCAACAAGGCTTTGAAATCATTATGTTTTACGTAGGATTAGGGGATGTTCGACTTAATATTGAACGTGTTGCTACGCGTGTGAACAATGGTGGTCATCACATGCCTGAATGGGTACAAATGATTGATAGACAATTACAGATCAGGAACAAAACAAAAAAGTAAACCAATTCGAATCGGGAGTGATCGCAATTGGTTTACTTTTTTACATCATATCGTGTTCGCAAGCTTTTGTTTGGTCTGATTAAAGTTATTGAAAGTTATCAACCGAACTTGTCCAGTCACTCTTTCATTGAAAAAAATCCGCCGAAAGCGATTAGGCTTACGACGGATAAAATGTATATGTTCTTAAGTGCTGAATGATGTGCCAAAAAAATAATTAACAGGAAATCCTCCAGCTAATGTAACTTGCATACGGCATAGTAGAAGAGTTAGCTGGATTACTTCCATCTAATTCATCGATAAGAAGCCATTTGAAGAGAATAGGCTTAATTTAACAGGAAGATTTCCCGTTAATGAAACTCGAGAACTCAGCCAGCATTCAATCACAATAACAAGGGTCCTATTATCTAAACGGCCCAGTTCTTAACTTCGTTCAAGAATTGTATTCAACGTCGTACGGTCTAAGCCTTTTACTAAGGTAATCAAGAGCTCCTTAGCAGCTTCATAATCGTCTGTATGTATGATGGAAGACGATGTATGGATGTAGCGAGAACAGATCCCAATCACTGTTGAAGGAACACCGATCCCACTAAGATGAACTTGACCTGCATCTGTGCCACCAGGAGATACAAAGTACTGGTATTTAATTTTATGTGTGTCTGCTGTATCTTGAACATACTCTACCAGTCCACGATGGGTTAGCATAGTTGGGTCAAATATACGTAATAATGCACCATTACCAATATGTCCGAATGCCTGTTTGTCACCAGTCATATCGTTGGCTGCACTAGCATCTAAGGCAAAGAAAATGTCTGGTTGGATAAGGTTAGCTGCTGTGCGAGCACCTCTTAATCCTAGTTCTTCTTGAACCGTTGCACCGATGTACAATGTATTTGGAAGTTTCTCTTTGTGTAGTGCTTCTAGAGCTTCAATGGCAAGACCTAGACCGTAGCGATTATCCCATGCCTTCGCCATAATTTTCTTAGGATTAGCAAGAGGTGTGAAATCACAGATCGGTACGATCTGCTGTCCGGGATGAATACCGAAAGATTCAGCTTCTTCTTGGTTGTCAGCACCAATATCCAGATACATAGACTTGATGTCGACTGGTTTACTACGTTGTGCTTCATCTAATAGATGAGTTGGAGTGGAACCAACTACGCCAATAATAGGCCCATTTTCTGTGATAATCCGAAGGCGTTGTGAAAGTACGGCCTGACTCCACCATCCTCCAAGAGGTTGAAAACGAATCATACCTGTAGGGGTAATCCCTGTTACCATAAATCCAACCTCATCGAAATGCCCAGCAACCATTACCTTAGGACCATTCTCATCTCCCCGAACAACACCAAAGAGACTTCCTAGTCGGTCTTGTACAAACTCTTCCGTATATGATGACATGGCATCTTTGACCCATGCACGCAATTCTCTTTCAAATCCTGATGCAGCTGGAAACTCAGTAAGTTGGCGGAACAATTCCATCGTTTTTTGATTCATTGAAAGAAAACTCCTTTTCATGTGTGATTTTCATTGATAAGTATGAACTTTGTCTTGTCGATTGTCCACATTAGAATTGACCTTGCACTTTTCATGCTTGATAGGCATAACATGTCAATGGGTGAATGTTCTGTAGTAGCTATTGAGAAGGGGGCACATATCATGAACTTGACGTTGAGGAAACGTATTCTGATTTATGTGTTGTTTATTTTGTTGATCATTATTTTGATTTGGCTTTTTTAAATGAGGTTTAAGAAAAATTCTGTGAGCGACATCGTTATAAAGTCGAAGTCGCTCATCTGTCATGTACAGTTATTACGTTTCATTTGATTTCTTTTTTTACCGTTGTATTCTTACATTAAGATGAGATGACGATCAATTTAGGAATTATGCCCAATATACTTAAAACTATGCATCATGTACAATGTAATAAATGTAAGAAACAGGAGGATTTAAATAACTTATGCCGATCCGTAAAGAATCCATTCAAATCGTTAATGATCTTCAATCTAATCTTGAATCTTGTATCTTAGGGAAGTCTCTAGAAATACAATTATTACTCACTGCGCTTCTTGCGGGGGGACATGTTCTTATTGAAGATGTGCCGGGAACGGGTAAGACTCAATTAGTTAAAGCTCTCGCTAAATCAATAAGTGGCGATTATCGTCGTATTCAGTGTAATCCTGATATTCTACCTAGTGATATCACAGGGGTGTCTATATTTCATCCTCGCGATCAACAATTCTATTTCCGCCCTGGCCCAGTAATGACTAACATATTACTTGTTGATGAGATTAACCGAGCAACGACGAAGTCTCAATCCGCATTGCTTGAAGTTATGGAAGAGCGTAACGTTACCGTGGACGGAGAGACACATGATCTACCCCATCCATTTATGATGATAGCCACTCAGAATCCAATTGATTTCGAAGGTACATATATTCTTCCGGAAGCTCAGCTTGATCGGTTTATGATGAAGATTAATCTTGGATATCCAGAGGCTTCGGTTGAGAAAAGTCTGTTGTTGCAACATCAGATGGGACAACCTGTGAATCGATTAGAGTCTGTCACAGACATGGAGCACATTGCTACGATACAGCAAGAAATACGGAATATACATATGAGTGATGTAGTTGTTGATTATATGCTTGCATTAGTTCGGAGAACTCGTGAACATCAAGCCGTTCTACTTGGTGCAAGTCCCAGAGGCTCATTATCTTTTATGTTGGCATGTAAGGCTTTTGCTTTTCTTCATAATCGAGATTATGTACTTCCTGACGATGTTAAGAATCTAGCTCCATATATTTTATCCCACCGGATTTTACTCCGTCCAGAATCACGTCTTGAAAGTATGCATACAGAATCTGTTCTTCAGAACATCATCCAACAGGTTAAGATACCTGTAACCATGATGACGGGCGATCGGGGATGAATGCTATTCTGACGTCCATTAGAAAAGGGTTACGTAAGCCTAGATTGTGGGCGGTTCTTTTAGTATGGGGAGTCAGTCTGATGTATTTATTATTTCAAGGCGGAAAGACATCTTCCATGCTGTTCGCAATGTGTAGCTTAGTATTAGTGTATTTGCTACTTGGTGGATATAGTGGGGTTAGCCGAGCAGTGGGGAGACGTGAACTCACGTTATATGATGAACGATTGGATGTAGTTCATACTGGAGAAAAGATCAATGTGAAACTCAATATTCATATTCCAGGGTTTCTTCCTTTTCCTTATATTATCGTAAGAGAAGTATTGAAAAGACATAATGGTCAGTCGTGGTCTTTTGAAGAGAGCGTGATCCCTAGCTTCCGTGGGAAGGCTCAACTCGTGTTTAAAACGCCCGAATTGGAACGTGGTCGATATGATTTCTTGGATTCAGAATGTGTGAGTGAGGATATTTTTGGATTATTGGAACATAAAGGGGCAATTCACGCTCCCGGGCAATTTATCGTCCTTCCACGAAAGGTCTTTATTCCATATTGGGAACTGTTCGATCGTCATTCTCGCTTCGCTGGGCCTCAGACGGCATTATCTTCTTCACGCAGAGAGACGACACAAATTAACGGGGTTCGTGATTATGTTTACGGTGATCGTATTACACGAATTCATTGGAACGCGACAGCGAGGACTGGAACTTGGAAGTCCAAAGAATTCGAACATGAATCGGTTCCCAAAACAATGATCGTTCTGGATTCTTTAAAAGCGAATTATAGTTCAGATGAACAATTTGAACTTGCTGTTTCTACGGTATCTTCACTCTTAGAATACGGCATTCGTGAACGAATAGGTATTGGGTTATGTACTCTTGCAAGTCGGTCTCAAGTGTTTACTCCATCGGAGAGCTCGTTAGAGCGGCAGAAAATGCAACACCATTTAGTAGATTTGAATGCTGATGGAGTCGGCAAATTACTACCTATGTTAGAATCGGCGTCAAGTCTCTTTCCACGAGGCGCCTATTTTGTTCTAGTCAGTCCAACCAGTGGACAAACTGTGATGGAGTTGTTCCGATGGACGGATACGCGTGGGATGAGTCCATCTCACGTGCACATTCTTCATACAAATGGGAATCCCGCAAAGGATTGGTCATCCGTGCTAAGAGCACGTGGTATTCGTGGGTGTGCTGTTTCCTCATTAGAGGAGTTACCTAACGCAATAGGAAGGGGATCGGTATGACCAAGCGTAAAGCTATTTTCAAATATGATTGGTTAACCTCAATCTCTTTCTTGTGGATATGGATAGTTGCCAAACAATGGGTATCCTTTACGGAAGAATTATGGTTTGAAGAGACAACTTCTTTAGTCAGCAGAACCATTGTAATTATTATCGTTATAGAAGTTTTACTCCCATTAAAGAGGGGGTATCGCCTTATTATTGAATGTGCATTGATATTACTGACCTTGTGGTCCACACTTATTGATTATAAGGTATATAATCCGACGGAAGAACTACAAAGTGGGATGAATAACTTTATATCTGCTATGCAGCCTTATGTGTGGTTTGCATTTAGCGCAGCAATATTATGTCTATTCATAGCTAAATTTATAAGAAGTCAACGTTGGATCCTTCTATTTATGGGTCTAAATGTTATCGCAATGGCCATACTCGACTCCTTCACAGAGACCATACTTTGGGATAAAGCTGCATGGATGGTATTTGCTATGATGGGATGGTTGGTGAGTCATCATTTTCAACGTTTTAAAAGTAGATATCCTGTAGGTTGGAGAAATTTACTTCGTTCACCTTTTGAGATGATAGCGCATATCGTACTGATTTTTGCTGTAATCTTTTTACTGGGTGTTAATATGCCGAAGGTGTCTCCTATACTTACGGACCCATACACAGCATGGACAGAGCGAAATAGCGATTCTACCGATGTAAATAGTAAGCATGTGGAAGTTAAAATAGCTAATGCACAGCCATCTACTTCTGGATATAGTATGGAAGATAATCAGCTCGGGGCTGGGTTTGACTTCGACTATTCATTAGTAATGACAGTTAAATCGTCCCAGCGTAATTATTGGCGTGGAGAGACACGAAGTGTCTATTCAGGTACGGGCTGGAAGAATGAGACTCGCAAAGAAAGCTCTCTGGATGATGTGACGGCAGAAGAAGAATTGGAACGGGAATCGTCGTCCGCTATTATACAGACAGAGAAAGTGCAACAGCATATAACGATCTCAGATGGTAAAGAATATCCGGTATTATTTGGAGCATTTGCGATGTCTTCTGTTCAGACGTTAAACAGTGAGAAGGATATGAAAGGCATTCAGTGGAATGCCCCACAGGCAGAACTCCATTGGGATGCTGAGCAAAAGTATCCACAGAACTATCTTGTCACTTCAGAGATTCCTATTATTCCCGTAGAAGAATTAAGAATGAAATCTTTCGATGATTTATATGACAATTTCACCGAAAAAGATTATTTACAGATTCCCAAAGGTTTTCCCAAACGAGTTGGAGAATTAGCTGCTAAAGTCACAGAATCAGCCGAGACACCGCTTGAAAAAATCGCTTTATTGCAGACCTATTTAGGAGAGACATATGAATATACCAACACGCCTGATGTCTCTCGTAAGATTAGTGATGATTTCGTAGACAGTTTTCTATTTGAAATACGTGAAGGATATTGTGATTATTTCTCTACTTCGATGGTCATGTTAGCAAGATCTCTAGATATTCCAGCTCGTTGGGTCAAAGGATATGCTCCAGGGCGACAACCTCAATTGGACGATCTCCGCATGATGCAACAGGGACAGTCTGATTCAGGAACGTATATCGTGACCAATGCCGATGCTCATTCTTGGGTGGAAGTTTATTTTGGCCCATATGGTTGGGTACCAGTTGAAGCAACACCAGGGTTTGATATGCCACTCCTTAAGGAAATGGACAATACTGCTAATACTCAAGAGGTAGATCCGCAAGAAAAAGAAGAGAATGAGGATAAGACGCCAGTTGAATCCACAGATAAAGGTGTGAAATCTATTTGGATAAAAGGGATATCCGTAGCATCAATCCTTTTGATTCTTTCGTGGTTGGGGTATAAGGGATGGAAATCCCGTCATTCACTACACTTTTTGTGGCTTCGTCTTCGAATGGGAAAAGAACTATCCCCTGCTGAGAAAGTGGTTGCGGAAACGGAACGTTGGTTGCGGTCTGTACACAGACATGGCTTAACTCGCGGGAAGAATGAGACGTTACGTGAGTCCGTGGCGAAATGGCACAGTAGTGTACCAGCACTAGGAGAATCTCTGGACGTCCTTCTGGAACATTTTGAAAAAGCTCGGTATAGTCCAGAGGCAATTGCAAGTGATGAATGGCATGTAGTTCAGAAGGTTGCGGAACAGTTAAAAGTCGCTCTTAGGGCGAAAAATAATACTTAGCCATACCCTCGTCCTTTTTGCCTATGCAAAAGGGACGGTTTCTTTTGTAATAACTCATGATATTATGGTATAGTTTGTCGTATGAAACTGAGGTGACTTGACTTGTTTGAAATGCTGATGCCTAAATTACGGGTGAATACAGTATTCGATATTGACTTGGAAGATTTATATGCAAAGGGTTACCGAGGGATTATTACGGATTTGGACAATACGCTTGTAGGTGCAAAAGCACCGCTTGCCCATCCGGAATTAATTGCTTGGTTTGAATTGGTGAAAAAGACAGGGTTTCAACTAATCATTGTATCTAATAACCATTTGGAGCGAGTATCCTCTTTTGCTACTCCATTGGACATTCAATATGTACATGAAGCCCGCAAACCTTCCCTTAAGCCTTTTAAAAAGGCTATGAAGATGATGGGACTTTCGAATACAGAGACGATCATGGTAGGCGACCAAATGATGACCGATGTGTTCGGTGGGAATCGGCTCGGACTACTTACAGTATTAGTGCTACCCATCTCGATTCAGGACGAAGGATGGACAACAAGAATCAATCGAAGAGTGGAGCGTATTGCGCTTACAAATCTTCGCAAAAAAGGATTATGGCTTGAGGAGGAACACAAAGAATGAAAGAAACAATTGGCGAGCAAGAAGCCAGGCACTGTAGTGGATGTGGTATTACATTGCAGACGGAGCAAACTGATTTACCAGGATATGTACCATCCAAAGCGCTAGAACAAGAACGGATTATCTGTCAGCGCTGTTTCCGTATTAAGAATTACAATGAATCCTCATCTGTTACCGTGGATCAAGATGAATTCTTGAAGCTGTTGAGCCAGATCGGCAATAAGAATGCACTTGTTATTCATATTGTAGATTTGTTCGATTTCCAGGGAAGTATGATTTCTGGATTACAACGCTTTGTTGGGAATAACCCTGTTATTCTTGCGGTAAACAAGATTGATCTACTTCCGAAAGTTACGAATTGGAACAAGATTAAGAATTGGGTTCAGCATCAGGCTAAAGAGAATGGTCTGAAAACGGAAGAAATCGTATTATGTAGTGCCAAGAAAAATCAGGGATTTGATCGTTTGCTTGAGACCATCGCTACGTTCCGTGGAGACCGGGATGTATATGTTGTGGGTGCAACAAACGTAGGCAAATCAACCTTGATTAATCGTCTCATCCGCGATTACAGTGACCTTGAACAGGAATTGACGACATCACGCTATCCAGGTACTACACTGGATATGGTTAATATACCGCTTGATGATGGTCACCACATTATTGACACACCAGGAATCGTATACCCTTGGCGTTTCAGTGAGCTTGTGAGTCGTGAGGATCTTGGAGCTACCATGCCAGAGAATCCACTTAAACCAATGGTGTATCAACTCAACGAAGGACAGACGTTATTCTTCGGGGCTATGGCTCGATTCGATTTCGTACAAGGTGAGCGACAATCATTCACTTGCTTCCTTAGTCCGCAGATTGGAATTCACCGTACGAAGTTAGAGCGTGCAGACTCTTTGTATGCAGATCATGCAGGAGAGATGCTCTCACCTCCTAACAAGGAGAACCTAACGAAACTTCCCGAGTGGACAAGACACGAATTCAGTATTAAAAGAGGGGCTCATTCCGATATATTTATCTCAGGATTAGGATGGGTCAAAATTAATAGTGATCAGGGTGCTATCATAGCAGTTCACGTGCCACGTGGTGTAAAAGTTCTATCTAGGCCTTCTTTGATATAGTGAAAGTCACCAATTTGCAATAGGGTTGGGCCAAGCATGATCTAGATAAATCAATATAAAAGCGGGTGAAATGGGAGTATGTTATGGAGAGACTTGCCTTCACAACCTAACAAGATGACGATGCATCTTGCGGTCATAGGAGATCCTATCGCACATTCTAAATCCCCATTGATGCATAACGCTGCTTTAGTTGAGCTTGGAATCGAGGGTGAATACGTTCCTGTACACGTTAGTCGTGAGGATCTCGGCAGTGCGATTACTCGCATGAAAGAACTTGGATTTAGAGGGATCAATGTGACCATTCCACATAAAGTTGAGGTTATGAATTATATTGATCAAATCGACGAATCCGCAGCCCGAATAGGTGCTGTAAATACGATTGTGAATGAGAACGGTATTCTTACGGGATACAATACGGATGGGATTGGTTATGTCCGGTCGCTGAAAGATGAGACCCAAATTGATTTACGTGGCAAGTCCATCATGGTCTTAGGAGCAGGTGGAGCCGCTCGGGGCATTGTCTACGCACTTGCGCAGGAAGAACCCAAGAATATAGTGATTGTAAATCGATCTGAAGATAAAGCCCTGCAGATGGTAGAGGAATGGAAGTCAATTGTGAATATCACCGCACTCGCCATGGACAAAGTCCATTCCCTAATGCCTGCAATGGATGTTGTCATTAATACAACATCCATTGGGATGCATCCTCATGTGTCACAATCGGTTATTGATCCAGAGATAATACCAGCAGGAATTATCGTGAGTGATCTAATCTATAATCCGCTCACAACTGAACTTTTGAAGAAAAGTCAGGAGAGAGGCTGTATCATACATGGTGGTCTCGGGATGTTTGTCAATCAAGGTGCCTATGCCCTTGAGTATTGGACAGGAATGCCTGCACCGATTGAGAGTATGCGAACTGCGGTCTTGAAGAGTCTTCAGAACTGAACTGAATGAGTAGTAAGTAGTAGGAAAATAGGCTCCAAATCTAACTAGTCCTTGAAAATAATGTGTTAATGATAGAGGGTAGCGAAGGTGGCGGAATTGTACTGAAGAAGCGTTAGCGTTCGCCTACAAGCTTTCCATAGGAAAGCTACTTCGAAAGCATATACTTATCCTCTGATTTCTACCGCTATAAGCGGTATACAATCAAGAAATCTGATGGCAACAGCGATCGTAAGTACAATCCGCCACCGTAGCGGTCAGCTATAGCTTTGTTTTCAAACACTAGAAATGTTTTGAGCCACCAAAAGATTAATTAATTGAATTGAAGGAGTTTGGATATTACATGTTAACCGGAAAACAAAAACGTTATCTACGTTCATTAGCGCATCATTTAGATCCTGTGTTCCAAGTGGGTAAGAATGGAACGAACGATCATTTGATTCGTCATATTGAAGAAGCTATTGAGAAGAGAGAACTGATGAAAGTAACAGTTCTTAACACATGTCTTGAAGATCGGAACGAAATCGGAGCCGAATTGGCTAAAGAGTCTGGTTCTGAATTAGTTCAGGTCATCGGAAAAGTAATCGTATTGTATAAAGAATCAAAAGATAATAAACAAATTCAACTGCCATAAGTAGGGGAGGATTCAGCATGAAGATAGGTATCATGGGAGGGACCTTTGATCCACTTCATATCGGACACTTGCTCGCAGCAGAATCTGCAAGGGATTCTTATCAGTTGGATGAAGTCTGGTTCATGCCAAGTCATATTCCTCCTCACAAAGAAAAGGCAGGAGCAACGGGTGAAGAGAGGCTAGCGATGGTAACCGAAGCAATTAAGGACCATCCTTCCTTTCGAACTCTGGATATCGAGGTGAAACGGGGCGGTGTATCCTACACCATAGATACGATCGAAGAGCTTCATGAGATCCATCCAGGAGTTGACTTCTATTTTATTATTGGAGCGGATATGGTTAACTATTTACCTAAATGGGATCGGATTGAAGACTTGTCGAAGATCATAACCTTTATTGGTGTTGGGCGCCCAGGTTCTCCTATAGACCTGAGTGCATTACCATGTTACTTACAGGATAAAGTTTTGTTAGCTGACATGCCACTTGTAGACATATCCTCAACTGAGATTAGGGAGAGGGCAGAGACCGGGCATTCCATCCGTTATATGGTGCCTGATCGTGTATATGAATATATACTAAGGAGCGGGATCTATGGAATATAGCCGTGATGATCTTATTAGAGTTGTATCCTCTCAGATGCCTGAGATGCGCTGGAAACATACACAGGGCGTTATGGAGACAGCTGTAAAGTTGGCAGAACAATATGGAGCAGATCCTGTAAAAGCTGATTTAGCTGCGATTCTGCATGATGTGGCTAAATATTGGCCCGTAGAGAAGCTAAGAGCGATTCTAACCGACAATCAGTTATCTGATGATTTGTTATTATATAATAAACAACTATGGCATGCTGAAGTAGGTGCATATGTAGCAAGTCATGATTATGGAATAGACGATATCGAAGTATTAGATGCTATTCGTTATCATACTTCTGGCAGAATAGGTATGACTTTATTGGACAAAGTGGTATGTCTAGCCGATTATATTGAACCGGGTAGAGACTTTCCGGGTGTGAATAATATTCGAGAACTAGCCAACCATAGTTTAGAAGGAAGCCTAGTTGCTGGATTAGACTCTACAATTCATGTCTTGATGTCACGTACGCAAATTATTTATCCGTTAACAGTATTAGCACGTAATGATTTAATAAAGCAAATGGAGGCGAATTCATGAATCAAAAGTTTGTTAGTCCTGAGAAGTTGTTGGATTTGGCAGTAACTGGTGCACAAGATAAAAAGGCAATGAACATCGTTGCACTGGATTTAAGAGGAGTTTCAATGGTTGCTGATTATTTTGTGATTTGTCACGGTAACTCTGATGTACAAGTGCAATCCATCGCTACAGAAATTCGTAAGTCGGCTATGGAAGCAGGTACAACAATTCGTGGGATCGAAGGTATGAACGCTGCTCGTTGGGTACTAATGGATTTAGGGGACGTTATTGTTCATGTCTTCCACCGCGATGAGCGTGAATTCTATAATCTTGAAAGATTATGGTCTGATGCTAAGGTAGTGGAAATGGTATGAGTTTAGTTGCGGGTACAGTTGTCTCACTAGAAGTGGCCCGTGAAGTGTCTCCATACGGATTCTTTCTATATGGGGATGATTTCGATGTGTTACTTCATTACACGGAGATTACAGAAGAAATAAAACCAGGTGATATCGTAGAAGTATTCATTTTCTTTGATACCGAAAGTCGCTTGGCTGCAACGATGAAAAAGCCACTGTTGACACTGGGTGGAATAGCCAAATTGGTAGTAGCTGATATCAATCCACGTCTAGGGTGCTTCCTTGAAATGGGCCTTGGTCGTCAATTGTTACTTCCTATACGCGAGTTACCTGAGATTAAAGAACTACATCCACGTGTCGGTGATTCTGTGTTTGTTACCATGGAACATGATAAGCAAGGGCGTCTACTTGCCAAGTTAGCTGGGGAGTATGAGTTAGAGACACTGACTTTTGCTGCCC
Source organism: Paenibacillus sp. Y301 (assembly GCF_059445505.1). Taxonomy (NCBI): domain Bacteria; kingdom Bacillati; phylum Bacillota; class Bacilli; order Caryophanales; family Paenibacillaceae; genus Paenibacillus; species Paenibacillus sp. Y301. Next base: position 25,668 of record NZ_JCAIUL010000001.1, read on the forward strand.
CTACCTCATGGATGAATCAGTGGGTGACTGCAACCGTGTATAAATCGCTCCAAATGGGCACATTTGTGCTTGTTGATGGTGGTGTAGTTGGATTCGGGGTCATTGGTCTAATTCACGCTACGGAACGCACTCGCATGCTTCGTCTTGGCGAAGAAGTGAAGGCACGTATTAGCCATATTCGTGAAGATGGCAGAGTCAATCTTTCCATGGCACCATTGAAAGAGGTTGGAAGAGATCTAGATGCAGAGCGTTTGCTAGAATTCCTCAAGGATCGTCCAGGTGGTGGAATGCCTTATTCCGATGCTACTCCTCCGGATATCATTAAAGATCGATTCGGCATTAGTAAATCTGCATTTAAACGGGCTATAGGTAAGTTGCTGAAAGATGGCCTAATTACGCAAAAAGAAAATTGGACGTACTTAGTGAATCCTGAATCGAATTCAGAATCGGATTCGAATGAAGATATACAGTCTTAATCCTATAAGTACGTGTTCAAAAAGTCGGATTTTCAGCACCAAGAGTACTTCGTGATCAAAAGATGACTTTTTGAACAACCTCTATAATGGATTCATAGTATTCCAAAGAAAGTGTGGTGTCATCATGTCATCCTACCGGAAATTTGCATATGTCTACGATGAGTTAATGGAAGACATGCCATACCCTGACTGGATACGTTTTGCGCGAACAGCTTGGGAGAAACATGGGATGCCTCATACTGTAGCTGAGCTTGGCTGTGGAACGGGTAGCATCACCATACCACTAGTGAATTCTGGATTTGAAGTAACAGGTATAGATCTTTCATCAGATATGTTATCCGTTGCACGTGGCAAAATGGATATGACTCCACAAGGTAGCCGCCTTTATCGTGAAGGTAGTATACGTTGGGTAAACCAGGATATGAAAGAGTGGGAACTGCCAGAACCAGTGGATTCTGTGATATCTTTTTGTGATTGTATTAATTATCTCGTTGAGGAAGCGGATGTCATATCTATGTTTGCACGTACATATGAGGGTCTAAAACCAGGTGGATCATTTCTTTTTGATGTACACCACCCCAACACGATGAAACGTTACGATGATGAACAACCATTTGTGCTGGATGAACGTTCAGTTTCATATATTTGGACTTGCGATTTGGATGTACAGAGCTATGCTATTGAACATCATTTGCGAATTTTCGTACGTGATGAACAAGGTAGCGATCAGTATCGACGTTTCGATGAGATTCATGTTCAGCGGGCTTACGATCCAGAGTGGATGAGAGTGGAGCTTACCAAAGCTGGATTCCGTGATATCAAAATATACGCTGACTTTGAATGGGTCGAAGCTGAAGATGATGCGCAGAGATTATTCTATGTTGCGATCAAATAAGTATGTGTATGAAGCCTTGGATAGATATCAGGGCTTCATTTTTTTAATATAGATCCTTTTTAGTATATACTTGAGAAGTGAGTTTGATTGAAGACTATCGATATAACACATATGAAGGAGTGAATGAAATGGAATTGAAGAATAGTACAGCCATTATTACTGGAGCAGGAAAAGGAATTGGTCTAGCTATAGCTACAACCCTTGCTAAAGAAGGTGTTAATCTAGGGCTAATCGCTAGAACAACGTCAGATCTAGAAGGACTTCGTAACACTTTGACTGAAACTTATGGCGTCAAGGTTAGTATTGCTACAGCGGATGTTTCTGTAAAGGATGAAGTGGACAAAGCAGTGGACAGTTTAAAAGAACAACTAGGTTCAATTGATATTCTGATTAATAATGCTGGATTTGCAGAATTCGGAACATTGTTAGAGATGGATCCTGAAGTATGGGAGAGAATGATGCGCGTTAACCTAATGGGAACTTATTATGTAACTCGTGCGGTACTTCCTACGATGGTAGAACAGAATAGTGGTAACATTATTAATATCTCATCCACTGCAGGTGAGAAAGGATTTGCAACAGGTTCAGCGTATTGTGCTTCTAAGTTCGCGGTATTAGGATTAACGGAATCCGTTCTGCAAGAAGTTCGCAAATTCAACATTCGTGTTGTTGCACTGACTCCAAGTACAGTGAATACAGATCTTGCTAAGAATGCGGGCTTAAAAATAGGTGATGAAGATCGCATGATGCAACCTGAGGATGTGGCAGAGTTAGCTCTGGCTACCCTGAAACTTCCACAGCGCGTGTTTGTAAAAACGGCTGGACTTTGGACAACAAATCCGCAATAATGGATCATCAAACAAGCCTTGGATCCTTTGATCCAAGGCTTGCTTTTGCGTGTGTTACTAAGGAGCATGAGATCAGATCTAATGTCCTTATTGTCTCTCCAATTTAACGATGTTCTACAAGGTCAATACTTCCAAGGATAATATGTGCTAGACCGAAGCCTAGTACGCCATACGCAGCAAGCTTATACTTACTTCCAAGTAACGCAGCACCAGATGCTGATACAACAGTTCCAAGAACAGTAGGAATCATCCCTTCGCGCATATGAACACTCCCTTAGATTGGTTTGGAAAGACGTATAGTAGTCTTTGTCAAAATATAATGAACTATACGCTTGAGACATGATCAGTAACCTATATATTTGTCGAGGGTCATTTGTTGACTTATCTTCCTTAATTCTGTATAATATGGTTCATCAAAATGCATATTTTAAACGTTGATGAGGAGTATTAATTTCGAGAAATATCACTCAGAGAGCCGGTGGTTTGCTGGAAGCCGGTTGATGATCCGAAACGAACTTACCTTGGAGTCATGATATGATTATGGAAGAGCTTAAACGTTCTACGATGTAGATCGTCAAGAGTTTCTATATCTAAAATATCGTCGTCTTGCCCGCGTTAAGGGTTCAAAGTGAGTGGAGAACAAAGAATGTATTCCACTAACTAGGGTGGTACCACGGGAATTCAGACCTCTCGTCCCTAGCGATCAAACGCTAAGGATGAAGAGGTTTTTTTGATGGGCAAATGTAAGAGGTCTGCTTTTCAGACAAATTACATATTACACTGCACGAATTTTGAAGGAGGACAAATAATCATGAGTGAACAGCAACAAGGTCAAGGTTATCAACCACAAGCGATTGAGCCGAAATGGCAACAATATTGGGAAGAGCATAACACATTTAAAACAGGGGAAGATCCAGCTAAACCGAAGTTCTATGCTTTGGATATGTTCCCATACCCTTCGGGTGCAGGTCTTCATGTAGGCCATCCTGAAGGTTATACAGCGACGGATATTGTCTCTCGTTATAAACGTATGCGTGGATACAATGTGCTTCATCCTATGGGATGGGATGCATTTGGTCTACCAGCGGAGCAACATGCTATTGACACAGGAGAACATCCAAAGGGATTCACAGTTCAGAATATTAATACTTTCCGCCGTCAGATCAAATCTCTAGGTTTCTCATATGATTGGGATAGAGAGATCAGTACGACAGATCCTGAATATTATAAATGGACACAGTGGATATTTATACAGTTGTATAATAAAGGACTTGCTTATGTAGCTGAAGTGCCAGTCAATTGGTGTGAAGCATTGGGTACTGTACTTGCGAATGAAGAAGTCATTGATGGATTAAGTGAACGTGGAAGCCATCCTGTTGTCCGCAAACCAATGAGACAGTGGATGTTGAAGATTACGGAATATGCAGATCGCTTGTTGGACGATCTAGAGGAATTGGATTGGGCTGAGAGTATCAAAGATATGCAACGTAACTGGATTGGTAAATCCAAAGGGGCTGAAGTGACATTTGATATTCAAGGTCACGAAAAGCAACTCGTGGTATTTACAACTCGTCCAGACACGTTGTTCGGTGCAACGTATTGCGTTCTAGCTCCAGAACAAGAGTTAGTAGATCAAATTACGACAGAAGAACAAAAGGCAGCTGTAGAAGCTTATAAGATCCAAGCTTCACACAAAAGTGATCTTGAACGTACAGATTTGGCTAAAGACAAATCAGGGGTATTCACAGGGGCTTATGCTGTTAACCCAGTAAATGGCGCTACTATGCCAATCTGGGTTGCAGATTATGTTCTTGCTGGATATGGTACGGGAGCTATTATGGCCGTACCAGGACATGATTCACGTGACTGGGAATTTGCCAAACAATTTGGGATCGACATCGTGGAAGTGATTAAAGGCGGTAATGTTGAGGAAGAAGCATACAGCGGTGACGGTGAACATGTCAATTCCGATTGGCTTAACGGTCTAAACAATGTCGATGCTATGGCGAAGATGATCACTTGGCTAGAAGGGAATGGCAAAGGTCAAGGTAAAATCACCTATCGTTTGCGTGACTGGTTATTTAGTCGTCAAAGATACTGGGGAGAGCCTATTCCAATCCTTCATCTAGAAGATGGGACAATGAAGACGGTTCCTGAGGACCAATTACCACTCGTTCTACCTGACGTTGAACATATCAAGCCATCTGGCACAGGAGAATCACCATTAGCTAACGTTCTTGAATGGGTGGAAACAATCGATCCTGAGACGGGAATGAAGGCTCGTCGTGAGACCAATACCATGCCTCAATGGGCAGGTAGTTGCTGGTATTACTTACGCTTTATTGATCCACACAATGATAAAGAGTTATGTTCTAAGGATAAGCAACAACAATGGCTTCCAGTAGATTTGTATATCGGTGGTGCAGAACATGCTGTACTTCACTTGTTATATGCACGTTTCTGGCATAAGGTGTTATACGATCTTGGCATCGTAGATACGAAAGAACCATTCCATAAACTTGTGAATCAAGGGATGATTCTAGGTACTAACAATGAGAAGATGAGTAAATCGCGTGGTAATGTCGTTAATCCAGATGAAATTGTCCAAAGTCACGGTGCGGACACACTTCGTATATACGAAATGTTCATGGGACCACTAGAAGCGACTAAGCCTTGGAGTATGAATGGTGTAGAAGGAAGCCATCGTTTCCTTTCTCGTGTATGGCGTTTAATCATCAATGACGAAGGCACTTTAAATAGTAAAATTGTCGATGGTGAAGGCAGTGATGAATTTAAACGTACTTGGCATAAGAGTATTAAAAAGGTAACGGAAGATTTGGAGAACTTACGCTTTAATACAGCGATTAGTCAGATGATGATCTTCGTAAATGAAGCATACAAGGTTGAAGAGTTGCCACGTGTCGCTGTGGAGAACTTTGTACAACTTCTGTCACCACTGGCACCGCACATTTCCGAGGAATTGTGGCAGCGCCTTGGGCATGAAGACAGCATCACGTATGCTGAATGGCCAACATATGATGAATCTTGGACAGTGGATTCAGAGATTGAGATCGTCGTACAAGTGAATGGTAAGATTGTAGAGCGTACCATGATTGCGAAGGATATGGATAAAGATGCCATGCAAGAGTATGCTTTGGCTCTTCCTAGTGTTCAGCAAGCTATTGCGGGTAAAAGTATTCGTAAAATGATTGCTGTTCCAGGTAAATTAGTTAATATTGTGGTCGGTTAATTTCACTGAAATATTCATTTAGCTTATCTACATCTTCATCATATTTATTGTGAGTTGTGGTAATAAGATTGTGAAATATACCATCTAAGCTGCGGTCTAATTGAGATAAGGCTTGGGCGGTAATACCACCAGGAACGGCTACCAGTTCTTGAAGTTGTAGAGGGGTTAACCCTCCTTGGGTTAACAGCTTGCCCGTACCCATCATCATCTCACTTGCAAGACAGGTTATTTCCTCTTGGGAAATGCCTGTCATTTCCACAGCAGCATGGATCCATTTTACTAAGAAGAAACTCATAAAAGCAGGCCCGCAACTTGTGAAGTCAGAGTTAATGCGTGCCTGCGATTCTTTTATTTCTATCGGCTTGCTGATGAAAGAGAGTAGATTATGCAGGAGTTGCTTATCTTTCTCTTGAATTCGGCTACCATACATAACTAATGAAGCACCACTTCCTACCTTATGAGTTACACTTGGAATCACCTTAGCAATCTTACAGGGAAGATGCTCCTCTAAATGCTGTAACTGTACAGGACTAGTGATCGACACGAATATTTGGTCATTTCGAACATGATCCTTAATTTCTTGAATTAAACTAACGAATTGAAGAGGTTTGACACAAACGAATAACACGTCACAATTGGTTACTGTCTCGATGTTGTTGCTGCACACATTTAGACCCTTGTGGCGTTCAGAGAGTAATAGTGGCTTTTCTATAGATCGATTACTTATAAATAACTGCTGAGGCTCTATTGCACCAAAATTGATGAAAGCGTCGATTAAGAGGCTTCCCATACTTCCGGTTCCAATTAGTCCAATCCTCATGGGATATTCCCTCCTTTCATAATTACGGTAATCACATAGTCCTTCTTCTTAACATATGCATTAGAACCTTTACAACATGACGAATTTACAGATTAGACAAGTAATTATATTTATTTGTATTAAGATGTTGCAGTCAAATTTCGTGATTCTATTCATTCCAATGTGATAGAGGTGTAGTGTAGTGAAACGTAAAGGGGTAGGTATTATGATTGCTCTGTTAGGCAGTGGGTGTATTCTTTTATCCGGTCTAGGGGGTAGCGAAGAAATTGAGGATTGGGAACCATTAAATTTACAAGTAGCACAAGCGTTAGGAGAAGAGATATCTTCTTCTGATCCAAAACAAGAGGAACAAGTAGCGCCCACAAAGACAGTGTTGAGTTCAACTACGGATTCGAAGGCTTCTGTGTCGAAGAACAATGTTAATGAGGTAAATCCGCCCGTTGCGGAGAATAAATCGGCGACGACGATTGTCGAACAGAACGGAGAGCAAGTTAAAGTTGACGCAAAGACGGACTCTAAGGAAACTTCAGCAGATCAATCGAATATTCATAAAATAAACGTGAACACCGCGGATGCCAAAGATTTAATGGAACTTCCGGGGATTGGAGAGAAAAAGGCACAGGCTATCATAGATTATCGTACACAGAATGGTCCCTTTCAAAAAGTAGCCGATCTTAATCATGTGAAAGGGATTGGAACGAAAATGATGGAGAAAATAGCGCCATATGTAGCATTATAGGATTATAATAAAGAAATATAGAGGGGAGGAGAATATCATGATAGATACACGAAAAGACTGGGACACGTATTTCATGGACATTGCATACATGGTATCTACCCGTTCTCGTTGTGCTCGCCGACATGTAGGAGCTTTACTTGTGCAAGGTAAGAAGCTACTCGGCACAGCTTATAATGGTGCTCCAATGGGGATGCCTGATTGTTCAGAAGCGGGCTGTATGATTACAGAGGAAGTATCCTTGATTGAAGTAAATGGAGAACAACAGATGGTTACGAAGCAACGCTGCATCCGCACCATTCATGCGGAACAGAATTTACTGCTTTTCACAGACCGGATTGATCGAGAAGGAAGTACCGTATATGTAACAGACGAACCGTGTTGGACATGTGCGAATATGTTGGCGAATAGCGGAATTGTAGAAATTGTATTTCATAGATCCTATCCTAAAGATACCGACAAAGTGACAGAGATGATGAATAGTAAAGGTATTAATTTTCGCCACTTACAATCTTATGAACCACCGAAAGACACATTAACGTCCGTTTCGAACTAACTAAATAATGTAACCTGTAGGACTTTTCAATCTTATAGTGAAGTTTGATAGAGGAAGAACCTCTTTTGCGAGTTAGTCGCAAGAGAGGTTCTTTTTATTCTATATAAAAGGGATCGTGATAACGAATGCAAGGTAGGCCACTGTTGTTATTTACTCTCTGTTGGGTTATTGGAAGCAGTACAGCATGTCTATACTCAGGCATTGCGTTAGGTTTATTAATGGTTGGGATATCGGTTGCACTTCTAGTAGCTTTGATATTTATGAAAATAAGACGGGTAACGATTATGGTGTTGTGGCTAGCACTCACGGTTTCATGTGGATACTGGGAGTGGCATGATCACGCTAATGTTACTTCGTTACCTCAAGCTGTGAATCAAGACATAGCTAAGCTTACAGGGCTTACTGTAGATGTAGAAGGTATGGTTGTAACCACGGTGAATGTAGATGGAAATCGAGCAGATATGAATGTGTCACTCTCTGGATTGAATTCACATTCTGTATCTGAGAAGGTGATTGTGCAAGTGAAGTTACAGACAAAGGATCAGCAACGAGAGGCTGAGAAATGGCAACGTGGAGACATGGTTAAGCTAAGTGGTACTCTTGAGATTCCGGCAAGTGCTCGCAATTTTGGTGGTTTCGACTATCGAAACTATTTGCGTACGAAAGAAATTCATTGGGTCATGAAGGTCACAGGACTTGAGAATACGGTAGTCGTACCTCCTACTTCATGGAATAGAATCTCTCTATTTCGTGTGAATGATAGACTGAGAGAGAAGATGGCATCCAAGATTGAACAAATATTTCAAGAACCTCATGCTGGATACATGAAGGGTCTGATTATCGGAATGCAAGATGATGTAGATCCTGATACGTATAGCGAATTCTCTCAACTTGGATTGACACATATATTGGCAGTATCGGGCTCCCATGTAGCTGTTTTTGTAGCATGTATGATGATCTTACTTAAGGTGTTCAGACTTTCTCGTGAGACGAAACTTACGATTGTTATTCTGCTAGTCCCTTGTTATGTTCTTTTGACCGGATTTAGCCCCTCGGTTGTTCGCTCCGGAATCATGAGTATGATTACACTTTATGCAGCAAGACAAGGGTTATTAAAGGATGGACTTCATATTATTAGTGCTGCAGCTCTCATGATGCTGGTATGGGATCCTTATTTATTAGTAAATGTAAGTTTTCAGCTTTCTTTTATCGTTACTGTAGGCCTAATCGTATATGTACCCTTAACCATGCCATTATTGGGACGATTGCCCCGTAAACTATCAGGTGCATTAGGTGTGACCGTTATTGCTCAATTGACGTCATTTCCACTAACGATCTATTATTTCAATCAATTCTCATTGCTCTCTTTAGTGGCTAACTTTTTACTGGTTCCTTTAATCTCCATGCTAGTTATGCCACTAGGGATGATTTCATTAGCATTAGGTTCTATATGGTTGCCTCTGGGTCGATGCATAGCATGGATTACGGAGTGTCTTGATAACATTACCTTTACGGTGATCGAATGGATGAATAATTATCCAGCTTTTATAACTATATGGCGATCACCTTCTCTATTATGGATAGTTACCTACTATATTTTGGTATACGTACTCCTGAAATTAGGTAATATATGGGTCGATCACGTGCAACCGTTACCCATCAATACTGACGATACCGTTCCATTAGAAGTGTCTTTTTTGAAAAAAAGCCCATTAGAGGGTGAGGCCAATAAGCTTTCTTGGAAGCAATTTATGGTAGCTCCACTGATGATTTCGTTTATTATCTTACTGGTTATAGGGTATCGACCACAGTCATTGAAGGGTGCTGGATTGGTACAATTTCTAGATGTTGGACAAGGGGATAGCATTCTATTAACGACTCCTGAAGGTAAGAATATTCTTGTGGATGGCGGTGGGACACTGAATTTCAGCAAGCAGAACGACCAGTGGAAGATGCGTAAGGAACCTTTTGAAGTAGGAGCAAAAGTGTTAGTGCCTTTGTTGAAAAAGCGTGGTATTCATCATCTAGATGCTGTGATACTTACGCATGGTGATCAAGACCATGTTGGTGGATTGCAAGCCGTGTTAGATCAGATCCCAGTTCGGGCATTGTTATTTAATGGAACATTAACAGGAACGGCGACATTAGAGAAATTATTATCAACGGCTATAGCCAAAAATATTCCAATATATGCTGTTCATGATGATATGGAGATGCACCCCGATTCATTTACAAACATGATCTTCTTAGCTCCAACTATGACACAAGATGAACAGATAAAGTTGCCTATTGTAGAGGAACAGAATCATTCCTCCCTAGTGTTTATAGTTGAGATGAATGATGTACGTGTTTTATTAACAGGGGATATGGATGTGGCTAGTGAGGAATATATTTTAGAAGACGCAACGAATTCAACAAGGGTCTCTAAAGGTATAGATATTATAAAGATTGCACACCACGGAAGCAAGACATCAACGTCTAAAGAATGGCTGGCACGTGTGAAAGCTACAGTTGCTGTTATATCTGCAGGCGTAAATAATTCATATGGCCATCCTCATCCTGATGTGGTTAACCGAATTATAGATCAGGGCTTAGGCATATTTAGAACGGACCAACAAGGAGAGATACAAATGAAGCTTCATCATAAAAAGGTGTGGGTCAGGAATAAGCTAAAATAGATGGATTGAACTAAATTTTTGCATGGAAGGTGCTTCTTTGGTTCTATCAATATAGGCAGGGGACTTGAACTTCATCGCGTACTCTTGTAAGATTCCCATAGAGAGAGTTTTTATAGAACTTTTCATCATCAATCTCCATTGGGTTAGGGAGGTTGAGTTTTGTGTGATTAGATCATGTATATTTTTGGTACATAATACTATGAAATACTTTTTAAAAAATGGTTACAATTTGCAACAATTTGATGGTCTTACACGTCAATAAGATTGCAGGGAGAGGGGGATCCTTTGTGGTAGAGCTCGGACTCATTAGAGCGGCTCAATCGGGCGATCGCGACGCTCTAATTACCCTATTACGAGATATTGAACAACACGTATATCGTACAGCCTTTTATATTCTGAACAATGAACAGGATGCGCTGGATGCTGCTCAGGAATCATTAATTCGTATTTACACTCGAATTGACTCTTATGAGGAGAAGGCGAAGTTCAAGACATGGGTTCAACGGATTGTTACTAATATATGTATTGATAAATTTCGGCGTAATAAGCCAACTGTATCGATGGATGAGCATGATTTTGGTTTTCAAGATAAACAGGATGTTGAGCAACTTGTTCTGTCATCTTATATGGCACAAGATATTCAGGATGCGATTAATCAACTGCCGGAACATCATAAGACCGTTATTGTATTAAGGTATATACAGGATTTCTCATACAACGAAATCGCTGAATGTTTGAGTTTGCCTCTGAATACGGTTAAATCATATCTTTTTAGGGCAAGACAGCAATTACAGACTATGCTACAAGAGTATCAGAAAGGAGGTGTGTCAGGATGAAATGTCCAGAGGTGGTGGAATGGATGCACCGTTATTTAGATAACGACCTTAATGAAGTGAATACCTCTGAAATGATGGAACATATAACGCATTGTTCACAATGTTCAGAAACCTTTCGTATCTTAAAGTCGTTGTCCCATGAATTAGAAGAGCTTCCTCATGTTATACCTAGGTATAGCTTGGTAGATGCTATTATGCCTCAGCTAGATGCTATAGATCGTGCACGTCTTGAGAAGAGTGCCGCTCAGGAACGTTCGGCTGATGAAATGGTCCCAGTACCATTACCACGTGCAAGCGACCCTAGGAAACGGTTCCTTTCAAGTACGGCTGCTAGAACAATGATCGGAGCCGTCGCAGCCGTGGGGATCATAGGTGTAGCTATCTTTACCTATTCTCCGGAAGAGGTATCGGAAGCCGAGATTCAGTACAAAGAGGAAGCTACTACAAGTACTGATACTGGAGATGTAACGAATGATAAAGTTACGAAGAATGCATCTAATAATGTAAAGGGTGTAGCGCCAACTTCTTATGATACTGTGGAGGATACAGGATCGTCAGAACCTGAGGGTATATCTAATCAGGATAAGAACACGCCAGATTCAAATTCAACACAAGGAAATGAATTAGAAGCACCTACAGAATCCATAGAACCAATTTCACCATCTACTGTTGCAGAGGTTCCAGATTCAAGTTCAGTGAAGGTGGATGATCCAAGTCAGCAGGCGTTAGAGAATTCTAATCCATCAGCTAAAGTTGGAGAAGATAAAGCTAAAGCTAGTGGAGCAGATACCACAAGAGTAGCAGATACCTCACGAGTAGCGGATACCTCGCAAATAGCAGATACCTCGCAAATAGCAGAGTCGAACCCAGAGGATGCTCCAATGAGTAAAGTGAACGTTGACCCACCTAAGGAGGATAGCTCTAAGAAGATAACAGATGGGATTGATCCGATTCCAACTAAAGATAACATTATGTCGGGGATCACTTCATTTAGTGCAACAGTGACACCCCAGTTATGGGATTCGCCGGATGGAAAAGTGACTGCAGTTCTTGAAAATGAGAAGCTAGTTATATATCAATTACCCATTGAAGGGGAAGTTGAAAAGTCAGTTATTCAGAGTATTAAAATAGTGGGTACTTGGGTGACTGGAGGATGGTCTTCAGATGGCAAAGTATTTACGTATCAGACATCCGTGGATGATAAAGTAACTGATCACACCTATAATTATGTGCCGGAAGCTCCTACACCTTAATATTCGTTAGAAATGATGCACCGTTTGTGTAGCTGTGGAATATGTTGTGTTATGGAACAATTCGCAGAATCACTCAGATAATCAGCCATCCATATAAATGTGAAAGTCCTAGTCATTATGACCACTGGCAGAAAAGTTTCTAGAGCTTTTTGTTGTCGGTGTTTATATAGATGTGCTGGAACAAGGAATCTTGGGCGAAAGCTCGGGGTTCCTTTGTTCTGGTTGGAAAGTCTTTTTTTTGGTAGAATCATAAAAGGGGTTATGCGTAGAAGTATAAGAGAGGGAGCTACCATGGATATTAAAACAGCAACAAAAGCGATAAAACATGGAGACGTATCTCCTGTGTACCTGCTATATGGATCGGAGAAGTACCAAATAAAAAAGTTTACTACCTTGTTAGAGGAGCAATTGCTTCAAAAGGAAGATCGCGATTTTGCGATTGTGAACTATGATTTAGGAGATACTCCATTACAGGTTGTCATTGAAGAAGCAGAAACCGTGCCTTTTATGGTACCACGTAAGTTAATCTTTGTTCGTGATGCTTCTGTCTTTACGGCAGGCAAAGAAAACGGGAAGATTGAGCATCGTATAGAAGTACTTTTGGAATATATGAAGAATCCGGCTGAATACAGCATCCTTATATTTCTGGTACACCATGAGAAGTTAGATGAACGGAAGAAAGTAGTCAAAGCGTTAAAATCTGCTGGGGTAGTCCTTGCCTTCACTCCAATGGGTGGAGAGGAATTACTTAGTTGGGTAGCTAAGGAGACGAAGCAGAGAGGCTGTATGTTAGCACCAGGGACAGCAGAGGCTCTTATTAAAAATGCGGGTACACAACTTCAGACATTAACTGCTGAGCTCGATAAGCTATGTTTATATGCGGGTAACGGTGGAACGATAGACTGCGATACGGTGGAGCAGTTAGTAGCTAGGAGTACGGAGCAGAACGTCTTTGCTCTTATTGAGGATATTGCGAACCTGAGATTAGAACATGCATTGGGTATCTTTTATGAGCTTCTTAAGCAACGTGAGGAGCCGATTAAGATAGCGGCACTGATTACAAGACAATTTCGGATCATGCTACAAGTGAAGGAATTGGCGAGCCAAAGTTACTCCCAGCAACAAATCGCTTCACAATTGGGACTTCATCCTTATGCAGTTAAAATAGCGGGGGAACAAGCGCGGAAGTTCAACTCAGATAATCTTAGGGGAATACTGAATCGACTGGCTGATTTAGACTACCATATGAAGACGGGGCGAATTGATAAAGTGCTTGGGTTAGAGCTGTTCCTATTACGACTTGGACTTTAAAAAAATAAAATGCTAAAAAGTCCTGATCAGCGTTGCTGTTCAGGACTTTTGCGTTTGTCGTATGAATAGCGCATCTTAAGCTTGAGCATTAAGGGCGTTAAGTTTTTTCGCCAAGCGAGATTTCTTACGAGCAGCCGCATTCTTGTGGATTAAACCTTTAGTTACAGCTTTATCCAGCTTTTGGGAAGCCGTTTGAATGGCAGCATTTGCAGCTTCAACTTCATTATTTGCCAGCGCATTGTCAGCAGTTTTAACAGCTGTACGTAGAGCGGATTTTTGGGAAGCGTTGAGCGCACGGCGTTTGTCGTTCGTTTTTACGCGTTTGATAGCGGATTTAATATTTGGCATTGCATTCACCTCCTGAAAGACATTCGATAGATCGAAATGATTCACAACTTAAAATAGTTTAGCATGAGGCACTCTAAAAAGCAATACTTAAAAGGCTTTGTATAAACTTCCCCTTACTCTCGCACACTATCGTGAGAAGAAGAAGGAGGCCAAATTCGGATGACAATAGATTTGCAAAAATATACCGTTCGTACAGATCTTGCAGTAGATGCTAAAGAGATGGCTGAAAAAAAATACAATGCACCTCTTTCAGGTGTAGATGAAGAAATTTCCGAACAGGATGGAATCAAGGTTACTCGATTAAACGTACTTAATGATGAAGGATCGAAGATGATCGGTCGCGTGAAAGGGCATTATGTAACGATTGAAGTACCTGGACTCCGGGGTGGAGATACTGGATTACAAGAAAGAGTTGCTGAAACCTTTGCTCGTGAATTTGAAGACTTTCTAACACTAATAGGAATTAATAAGACTAGGTCAGTACTCGTTGTGGGTCTTGGGAATTGGAATGTAACTCCCGATTCCCTTGGACCACTTGTCGTAGAAAATATATTAGTTACGCGGCATTATTTCGAATTGGTACCTGACCAGGTTGCTCCAGGCTACCGACAATTGAGTGCCATAGCCCCTGGAGTACTAGGTGTCACCGGAATTGAATCCAGTGAAATTGTACAAGGGATTGTGGATCGTACGAAGCCTGATTTGATTATTGCAGTAGATGCTCTTGCATCGAGATCCTTGGAACGAGTAAATACTACGATCCAGATTGCTGACATCGGTATTCATCCGGGCTCTGGTATTGGTAATAAACGGCGCGGAATAACGAAGGAAGTGTTGGGGGTACCTTGTATTGCAATCGGTGTACCTACCGTTTGTTATGCATCTACTATTGTGAACAATGCCATTGATATGATGAAGAAACATTTAGATCAAGAAACAAATCATACAAAGGAAATTATGGGGATGCTGGATGATATGCCTGAAAATGAGAGATTAGGGTTAGTTAAGGAAGTGCTTGAACCCCTTGGTCATGATCTCATTGTGACGCCAAAGGAAATTGATGAGTTTATTGAAGATATGGCGAACATCGTTGCATCGGGGTTAAATGCTGCTCTACACGATGCTATTGATCCATCCAATGTCGGAGCATATACCCATTAAATTTAAATAACTAAGAAGTTCCGGAATCTATCGGAACTTCTTTTTTTTGTGTTTTGGTTCTAGTGAATCTCTATAGTTCATAGATTTGAAGTATAAGAGAGTTCAGGAGGACATCAGAAATGAAAAGAAAATGGTTTCAAATTTGGAATATACACGAAATGAGAGTCAAATGGATGTCTATTCTAACGATGGGACGCACCTTTTTACTGCTGACGTTAAGTTCTATGGTATTTTTCGTGGTGTTAGGCATCGGAGGCATGGCTGAGAAACAGTTTAATTCATCGCCCGTGTCATCCATGAAGGGATTTGCAGCATCGCTTTCTAGTGGCTTTTTTCAGGATATGTTAGGAATGGAGATCCCCCACTTAAGTAGTGGAAAAGAATCCTCATCAACCCTATCTGGTGAAAAAATGACGACATTTGTGTTCCAATTACTAACAAGTGTGAATCCAAAAGATCCTAAAAGCCTGTTGGCACGCGAGATACCGGGAATGAATAGTCAAGATCCTGTCCTTCTCCGTAGTGCATCAGGGAATAAAGATATGATAGCCCCAGAAGATTACCATCCTGATTCTGCTAAGGTTGTGGCTAGTGCCAAATCCCAAGAAGGAATAATCGAACCTATAGAACCAATCGAACCTTCGGTCCCTGTTACGCCAGAGCCAAGTACGAAACCTAATGATGTTGACAAAGGTCCTGTAGATAACGGAAATACTAAAAATACACCCGTTAATAGTGACAGTCAGGTACTAATCTATCATTCTCATCCTCGAGAAGCTTTTAATCCATTACTAGGAACGATTAGTAGTAACCCGAACTCAGCAGTCCCTTCCAAAAATGTGATGAAAGTGGGGGAATTTATTTCCACAGAATTGAAGGCAAAAGGGGTTGCTGCGATACATCTACAAGATGATTTCCCATCTTATGTAAAGGACTATAGTCATAAATTCTCATATAAATATTCCCGTCAATCCGTGAAAAAGGTACTTGCACAAAATTCTAAAATAACCTATTTACTAGACATACATCGTGATTCTGCGCGGCATAAGCAAACAACGACTGTAATAAATGGTGTGAGTTATGCCCAATTGTACTTCATTATAGGTCATGAGAATAAGAACTGGCGGCAAAATGATGCCTATGCGAATGCTATAAATACACGTTTAGAAAAGTCATATCCAGGTATATCAAGAGGGGTATGGGCGAAAACAGCAGAGCAAGGTAACGGAGAATATAATCAGTCACTTTCACCAAACAGTCTGGTGATTGAGATGGGTGGAGTGGATAGTACGAAGGAGGAGCTTCAGCGTACAGCTCGTGTGTTAGCGGATATCGTATCCGATGTGTATTTTGAAGATCAAAAGGCGAAGAAGGCGAGTACCGTGAAATCTGGCATAAGTACTAAAAGTGGTGGATAAATATAGATTGGATGACCAAGGGAGGTTTGTATATGTCTCGTTTTGCTAAAAAAATGTGGATTATAATCATTTGGACGGGACTAGGACTCCTGCTTGGTATGCAGTTAGCCAATCCTAATAAGGATTCGTCACCCCTACCTCAACAGAACATTAGTAAGGCGACTTCTAATGCACTACAGGAGATTACGGTACCATTGCCGCAGATCGATCAGAACTTGGGTGCAGGTTCTTATACGATTACGGTTCAGGCTAATCCTGGACAGGAACAGCAACAAGAACAAGAACAAGTGGAGGTTCCCGCCTATTCTGATAAAACACCTCAGGAGATCTTAATACCCGATAGATCGAAACCTACAGTAGATGTTTTAGCAGATAAAACAGGCAACCTTCTTCAAAAAGCCTCTCAAGAGAGCATTCGTTTCGTCGTATCTCTGTTCAGTTCTGCGACTGAATAACAAAATAAAAGGCACCTATTTTTAAGAATGTGTGTGGGATTGCCGCTCTAACCCAATACTGTTATAATGAGGTGATTGATACATCAGGCTAGTTGTGGGGGTAAGGCATGACGGACGTATTCGAAAGACAAAAGAAAATTCGTAATTTTAGTATCATTGCACATATAGACCATGGTAAATCTACTTTGGCTGACCGTATTCTAGAATACACAGGTGCACTGACTTCTCGGGAAATGCAGGAGCAAGTGCTCGATAAGATGGACCTCGAACGCGAGCGTGGAATCACCATTAAGTTACAGGCCGTGAATTTAATATATCGTGCCGACGATGGTGAAGAGTATATTCTGAATTTAATTGATACACCAGGACATGTAGACTTTACGTATGAAGTGTCGCGTAGTCTTGCAGCCTGTGAAGGTGCCTTACTCGTAGTTGATGCTGCTCAGGGTATCGAAGCCCAGACGCTTGCCAATGTCTATCTAGCATTGGAGAATAACCTGGAGATACTGCCGGTTATTAACAAGATCGATCTGCCTAGTGCGGATCCGGAACGAGTAAGACAAGAGATTGAGGATGTCATCGGGTTGGATGCGAGTGATGCTGTATTAGCTTCAGCTAAAGCAGGTATTGGGATCAAGGAAATATTGGAACAGATCGTAATGCAAGTTCCATCCCCCACGGGCGATCCAGAACAACCACTTAAAGCTTTGATCTTCGATTCTCATTATGATGCATATAAGGGCGTTATCGTCTATATACGAGTAGTGGATGGAAGTATTAAGGCAGGAACCAAGATTAAAATGATGGCAACCGATAAAACGTTTGAAGTTATCGAAGTCGGTGCTTTCATGCCTAGCATGACCATCGTAGATGAATTGAAAGTTGGAGATGTTGGCTTTATTGTTGCTGGGATTAAGCATGTTGGAGATACGCGAGTTGGGGATACAGTAACCAATGCGAAGAATCCAACACCAGAAGCATTGCCAGGATATCGGACAATCAATCCGATGGTATATTGTGGGCTATATCCAATTGAGACTTCAGAATATGTTGATTTACGTGAAGCGCTAGAAAAGCTTCAGTTAAATGATGCATCTCTAAGTTTTGAGCCGGAGTCTTCTAGTGCGCTTGGCTTTGGATTCCGTTGTGGATTCTTAGGATTGCTTCATATGGAGATCATTCAGGAACGTATTGAGCGTGAATTTAATATTCCGTTGATCACGACTGCACCAAGTGTAATCTATCGGATTGCGATGACGAATGGCGACATCATTACGATTGATAACCCATCTAATTATCCGGAGATCGGTAAGATCGACCATGTGGAAGAGCCGTATGTTAAAGCTTCAATAATTGTGCCGAATGATTATGTGGGTATGGTTATGGAACTTTGTCAGAACAAACGTGGTGAATTCATCAACATGGAATACTTGGATGATAAACGTGTTACGATCATCTACGAAGTTCCACTGTCTGAGATTGTCTACGATTTCTTTGATAAGTTGAAATCCGGTACGAAGGGGTATGCATCGTTTGACTATGTCATATCTGGCTATCGCACGTCTAATCTAGTCAAAATGGATATTCTGCTTAACAATGAACAAGTCGATGCTCTATCATTCATTGTACACCGTGATCGTTCTTTCAATCGTGGACGTATTATTTGTGAGAAGCTACGTGAGATTATCCCTCGCCAAATGTTTGAGGTTCCGATTCAGGCTACAGTGGGTACGAAGGTAGTTGCTCGTGAAACGGTAAAAGCGATGCGTAAAAACGTATTAGCTAAGTGTTATGGGGGAGATATTTCCCGTAAACGGAAATTGCTTGAGAAGCAAAAAGAAGGTAAGAAGCGCATGAAGCAAGTCGGAAGTGTTGAAGTGCCGCAGGAAGCATTTATGGCGGTATTGAAAATTGACGATTGATCAGCTAAGGTAAGTGCGTATGAATGTAGAGTAATCTAACACAGGGGAGCCGCTGCGGCTCCCCTTTTCTAACAATAAATAGGGAAAATGAGTATTGTGTTTGAAACTAAATTAGTGGAGTGAATGAATATGGCCGAACATCAGCACGACAAGCAAAATGGACAAATGTTAAGCCGTAAACCTCAAGCGGTTTATTTGCACATTCCTTTTTGCACCAATAAATGTTTTTATTGCGACTTTAATTCGTATGTTCTAAAAGATCAGCCCGTCATGGATTATTTGGTAGCATTAGATCGAGAAATGGAACTAACGGTGCAGCAAACGCCTCCAGGTCAGATCAAGAGTATCTTTGTTGGCGGGGGAACACCTACCGTTCTTAAGCCCGATGAGATGGCCTATTTTTTGAAATCGGTCCGTACACATTTCCCTGATTGGTCAGATGATATCGAATTCTCGATGGAAGCCAATCCAGGAACAACGGATCTAGAGAAGCTAACGGTGATGAGACAAGGCGGTGTAAACCGTGTCAGCTTCGGCGTACAAGCTTTTCAGAATGAACTCCTTTCAGGAATTGGAAGAATTCATAATACAGATGATGTCTATCATAGTCTCGAGAATGCTCGTAAAGCAGGTTTTGATAACATGTCGATTGACCTCATGTTTGGTCTTCCTAACCAGACGCTTGAGATGTTGTCGGAGAGTGTAACGAAGGCTTTAGAACTTAATCTGAATCATTATTCTATATATAGTCTGAAGGTTGAGGAGAACACACTCTTCCATACGATGTATCAGAAGAATCAATTACCTTTACCTCATGAAGATGAAGAGCTTCAGATGTATCTTTTGTTGATGGATCGGATGAAACAAGCAGGTTATAGTCAATATGAGATTAGTAACTTTGCTAAACCAGGGTTTGAGAGTCGTCATAATATAACCTACTGGTTGAACGAGGATTATTATGGTCTTGGTGCAGGTGCACATGGATATGTGGGACGTCAGCGCCATATGAATATCAAAGGTGTAAATCCCTATATAGAAGCTGTGAAGCAAGGACTACCCCGTTTAGATAGTTTTCCTATATCGAAAGAAGAAGCTATGGAAGATTTCTTAATGGTGGGATTACGAGTGATGCAAGGGGTATCCAAAGCCCATTTTGAGGAGCAATTCCAAGATCAGATGGACGTCATATTTGCACCACAGCTAGAAAAAATGTTGAATGCAGGTCTACTTGAGACGACACCTGTGGGTTATCGACTAAGTGAACAAGGAATATTATTCGGAAATGATGTATTTGCTGAATTTGTAGGGTCAATCGTGACAAATTAACGTCTTGAACTTTTATACGTGCTGTTGTATATTTATTCATAATGATGAGCAGCATGTGTAAGGGGGAAGAGGTATGTCGGTGTTATGCAGGAGAGCAGTACCTGAAGATGTTGAACATCTTTTTATAATGATTCAGGGTTATGCTGAAAGAGGAATCATGCTGCCTAGATCACGTAAGGTATTGGAGCAACAGTTGGACCAATTTGTTGTAGCAGAAATACTAGGTGAAGTCATCGGATGTGGTTCACTATGCCGACTTGGGGATGATTTAGTAGAGATCCGTTCACTAGGTATATTGGAAGAATACAAAGGCCGAGGGATCGGTTCCATGCTGGTAGACACCTTACTAGAAGAGGCGAGACAGCAACAGATTCCTAAAGTGATGGCTTTAACATACGAAGTTTCCTTTTTTGTGAAGAATGGGTTCGATGTCGTGGAGAAAGAGATTTTTCCGGAAAAAGTATGGACGGACTGCGTCTTCTGTAGCAAGCAACATTGCTGTGATGAGATAGCCGTTCTTAAGATTCTGGGTTGATTCAGATCATTCATCGTGAACAGAAATCAACTTCAAAGCATGAATAAACACTAATTTTTTTGGTTTTTTATATATAGATAACTAGGTTGGGAAATGACCTTTATTATTCTAGACCACAATGTCGTTAGGAATGAATATGACTAATGATGAGTGGTTTTTTTGTTTTTTATAACCATGTAAAATGAATAAATAACATATTAGCGTCATAAAAGAGTATTTAAGATATTGAACTGACTTGACAACAATTAGGTCAGTTTGGTATTTTTGTATTAGCAGTTAGCACTCATTGCATGCGAGTGCTAACGATAGCGGAATAAGATTGCTGCGAGGAGGAGAAAGAGTTGTTAACTGAACGCCAAAGAATGATTTTAAATGTGATTGTTGACGATTATATCCGTTCTGCCGAACCAGTCGGTTCTCGCAGCATCTCCAAGAGAGCTGATGTTGGATATAGCCCAGCAACAATTCGTAACGAAATGGCTGATTTAGAGGAATTGGGATTTCTTGAACAACCCCATACATCTGCGGGTAGAATACCTTCACATAAGGGGTATCGATATTACGTTGATCATATGACACCTTGGAATTCAATCCAGCCAGCTGAGCTAAATACGATACGAACCTTTTTTGCGGAGAAGTTGAATGCCATGGAGCAAGTTATCCAGGAGTCAGCTACGATCCTTTCGCACATGACGAACTACACATCCATCCTGCTTGGACCCGAAGTCTTTCACACTTCACTACGTCACTTTCAGTTGCTTCCTCTTAATGAGACGACAGCTGTAGCGATTATCGTGACGAGTACGGGACAGGTTGAGAATAAGACAGTTGCAATTCCTCCAGGAGTATCTGTTTCCGAAATGGAGAAAGTGGTAAATCTACTTAATAGTAAATTGGTTAATGTTCCATTGTATAAGTTGAAGTCACGCTTGTATTCTGAACTTGCTGAAGAACTTGAGAGATACACCACCCATTATGAGGAACTTCTGATCGTACTGGATTCTGTATTAGATAGTGAACATGATCATCAAGTGTATCTAAGTGGTACAACGAATATGCTCACGCAACCCGAATTTAAAGACGTTGATAAAGTTAAAGGTATCCTTGATTTACTTGGAGAAACGCCTACACTCATGAAAATGATGGCGCCCACGGCTGGAGAAAGTGGAATTCAAGTAAGAATTGGTACGGAGAATAATCACCAGGCTTTCGCTAATTGTAGTTTAATTACGGCAACTTATTCCTTAGAAGGAGAGTCCTTAGGTACCCTGGGTATATTAGGACCTACTCGAATGGAATATGCCAGAGTGATGAGTATTATGGAGATTATCTCCAAAGATTTGACAACACTATTGTCACATTGGTACAAATAGGGAGTGGTAAAGATGAGCCAAGGACAGCAACCCGCTCGTGAAGGTGAGGAGCGATACGCAACCTTACTGAACAACAGCAATGCGGTCCGTGCCATTACTTCTGCAGTTGAAGGTACACTGGGTCCTAAGGGACTTGATGTGATGCTTGTCGGTGCCAGAGGGGAAGTAATCATTACCAATGATGGCGTCACTATTTTGGACAGAATAGATGTAAGTCATCCTGCTGCAAGCTTGCTTATTCAAGTGGCAAGATCTCAACAAAGAAAAGTGGGAGACGGTACAACCTCGGCAACAGTACTTGCAGGTGCATTAGTACAAGAGGGTGTCGCTCAGATTATGAGAGGTGTTCCAGCTTCCAAAGTTGTCTCAGGCATGCAACAAGGCATTGAATTCGCAATCCAGTCCATGGATCGTCGAAAGAGAATGATTACTGGATTAATGGACCCTTTGGTAGAGAAAACTGCCTATGTTGCAGGTCGAGAACGAAAGAACATTGTGAAGTTAATCATGGAAGCTGCTGTTAAGATAGGTATGGACAGATTAATGGATCCCACATTTAACTTTGCTGGTTGTGTGATCGCAATTGAAAAAGCTAACTATGAAGTATTTGAAGGGTTGTTATTGCGTCAAAAACCTATTCACTTTTTTGGGAATAAGGTTTTTGAAGATACACGTGTATTAGTCCTTCAGGATGCGTTAGAACCCGAAGTTTTAGATGAAGAAGTATTAACAACCGAAGCGGGATTTACCCGATATATGGAATTCCGAGAACAGTTCGGTAGAGAATTACTGAAGTTGACTAAACTAGGTGTGGGTGTGATTTTGCTTGAACGTGGAATTCATCCTGATGCTGAACAGTTTTGTCTCGATCATGGTATACTTGTCATTCAACGCGTAAGTCGTCTTGATCTAAATCGTGTATGTGAGATGACAGGTGCCGTTCCTATACGACGTACTGCTTTACATAAAGATTTAGATCAATTGCAACGTGTACTAGGGATATCACCGCGAGTGTCCTATGATGAAGATCTTCAACGTGTTCGCATGGAAGCAGAAGAAAGCGTTCGAGAAGCTTTTGTTACTGTGATTGTAGGGGCAAGCACGGCTGAAATTGTGGGAGAATCAGCACGGATCGCAGGAGATGCAGCATCTGCCATACAGGCTGCTGTATCAGGAGGCGTGCTACCTGGTGGAGGTACAACGGAGTTGGCTGTTTCCTATGAATTGGAGCGCCACCGGGAAATGGTTACAGGTATGGAAGCTTACGGTATTGAAGCCGTTTCAGCAGCTCTAAGGAAACCAATGTCCCAAATTATGCTGAATGCTGGTTACAATCCTCTTGAGAAATTAGAAGAAGCACGAGCAGCTCAAATTGCTGAAGATTGCGATAGCATGGGAATCGATTGTGATACAGGGCTTGTTATTAATTATGAAACTGAAGGAATTATTGACCCTGCCCTCGTCAAATCCCATGGTCTAAAGGCTGCTGGAGAAGTGGCAACCGCAGTGCTTCGTATTCACAATGTGATTAAGATGAGGGAAGAGGATGGACGGTCAAATATGTAATGTAATACCGTCGTTCTCATTGAACTCGTATAACATAATCAAAATCAATCATTTCATTTAAAGTTTTTTTAAGGAGGTGAAGACATCATGAAAGAAGAACAACAGGATATAAATGCGGTACCGGAAAATACAGATGTAGATACGGAAATCGTCGAAGAAGTAAACGAAGAACAAACGTCTTCGCTAGAACAAGAATCGAATCATACAGCTGAGATAGAACGACTACAAGCCATCGCGGATGAGAATCAGCAACGTGTTTTACGTACACAAGCCGATTTCGATAATTATCGCAAGCGTACGCAGAAAGAGAAAGAAGAATTCGCTAAATATGCATCGACTAAGCTAATTACTGAGCTTCTACCGGTAATGGATAACTTTGAACGAGCTTTTAGCACCGGCGTTGAGGATTTGAATGAGTCCTTCAGCAAAGGAATGAATATGGTTTTTCGCCAACTAGAAGCCGTGCTACAGGCTGAAGGATTGGCTTCTATGGAAAGTGTTGGGCAACCCTTTAACCCTGAATTCCATCAGGCAATTATGCAAGTTGAAAGTGAAGATTATCCAGAAGGCACTGTTGTTGAAGAAATTCAAAAGGGCTATCTGTTGAAGGATAAAGTACTCCGTCCTGCTATGGTTAAAGTAAGTCAATAGATGTTTAATTACATCCATAAATAAGTCAGTTTTTATAAACTACAATAAAAATGATGTCTACTATTTGAAGGAGGAATTTTATAATGAGTAAAGTTATCGGGATTGACTTAGGTACAACGAATTCATGTGTTGCAGTTATGGAAGGCGGCGAAGCCGTAGTTATTCCTAACCCAGAAGGCGCACGTACAACACCATCGGTTGTAGGTTTCAAGAAAGACGGCGAACGTATTGTTGGTGAAACTGCAAAACGTCAATCCATCACTAACCCTGATCGTACGATCATGTCTATCAAACGTCATATCGGTACAGATTATAAAGAAAAAATTGACGATAAAGATTATACAGCTCAAGAGATTTCAGCTATTATCTTGCAAAAGCTAAAATCAGATGCTGAAGCTTACCTTGGACAGACTGTTACACAGGCTGTAATCACGGTTCCAGCTTATTTCAACGATAGTCAACGTCAAGCAACAAAAGATGCTGGTAAAATTGCAGGTCTTGAAGTTTTACGTATTGTCAATGAGCCTACAGCTGCAGCATTAGCATATGGTATGGAAAAAACAGAAGATCACACAATTCTTGTCTATGACCTTGGTGGGGGTACGTTTGACGTATCGATCCTTGAACTTGGCGATGGCTTCTTTGAAGTAAAAGCTACAAGTGGAGATAACCGTCTTGGTGGAGATGACTTTGACCAACTCGTTATTGATTATCTAGTAAGTGAATTCAAAAAAGATCAAGGTATTGATCTAAGTAAAGATAAAGCAGCGGTACAACGTTTGAAAGATGCTGCTGAAAAAGCTAAAAAGGAATTGTCGGGTGTAATGACTACAACAATCTCCTTGCCATTTATTACTGTAGTTGATGGCGTGCCACAACATTTAGAAGTGAACTTAACTCGTGCTAAATTCGACGAATTAACAGCTTCATTGGTTGAGCGTACACTAGGACCTACTCGTCAAGCACTTAGTGATGCAGGTATGACTGCTACTGATATTGACAGAATCGTTCTTGTTGGTGGTTCTACACGTATTCCTGCAGTTCAAGAAGCAATTAAGAAATTGACAGGTAAAGATCCTCATAAAGGTGTTAACCCTGATGAAGTTGTTGCTCTAGGTGCGGCTGTTCAAGCGGGCGTATTGACTGGTGACGTGAAAGACGTAGTTCTTCTTGACGTAACACCATTGTCCCTAGGTATTGAAACTGCAGGTGGTGTATTTACGAAGATGATCGAACGTAATACAACGATCCCTACAAGTAAATCACAAGTATTCTCAACTTATGCAGATAATCAACCAAGTGTTGAGATTCATGTATTGCAAGGTGAGCGCCAAATGGCTGCTGGCAACAAGACACTAGGACGCTTTATGTTAGGTGACATTCCACCAGCACAACGTGGTGTTCCTCAAATTGAAGTTTCATTTGATATTGATGCTAACGGTATTGTTAACGTGTCTGCTACAGATAAAGGAACTAACAAAACTCAGAAGATTACCATTACATCTTCAAGTGGTTTGAGTGATGAAGAAGTTGAACGTATGATGAAGGATGCTGAAGAGCATGCGGAAGAAGATCGTCTACGTAAAGAGTTGATTGAAGCGAAGAACAATGCTGACCAACTTGTATATTCAACTGATAAAGTGATTAAAGACTTAGGTGAGAAGATCGATGCATCTGAAGTTGAGAAAGCAGAAGCAGCAAAAGAAAAAGTGAAGTCTGCTCTTGAAACGGATAACCTTGAAGATATTAACAAGGCTGCGGAAGAGTTAACAGAAATTGTTCAACAATTGTCTATGAAGCTATATGAGCAAGCAGCTGAAGCAGAACAAGGTGCTGAAGGTGAAGCAACAGGCGCTGCTAAGAAGGATAATGTAGTAGATGCTGATTACGAGGTTGTTGACGAAGATAAGAAACAAGAGTAACCTATAGAAAGTTTCCTTCATAAGGTATAGAAGGAGAAAAGGGAAGGTCAAAGCCGGGGGCATCCCGTGCTTTGGCTTTCCCTTTGTTACAATGTTATCATATCTACTTATAAGATAAATAAGATGTTGTGGGGTGGAAGAGTGGCTGAAAAGCGCGATTATTATGATGTGCTGGGCGTTAGTAAGAACGCATCAGATGAAGAGATCAAGAAATCCTATCGTAAACTTGCACGACAATATCATCCAGATGTGAATAAAGCGGATGATGCTGAATCCAAGTTTAAAGAAGTCAAAGAAGCCTATGACGTTCTAAGTGATGGACAGAAGAGAGCTGGGTACGACCAATATGGACATGTAGATCCTAACCAAGGAATGGGCGGAGGAGGTTTCTCCGGCGGCGATTTCGGTGGTATGGGTGATATATTCGATATGTTCTTCGGCGGTGGTGGCGGACGGCGTGACCCGAACGCACCACAACGTGGGAATGATCTACAGTACACGATGACGGTTGAATTTAAAGAAGCTGTATTTGGAAAAGAGAGTGATATTACTATTCCACGTACGGAAACTTGTGATACATGTCATGGATCTGGTGCGAAAGCAGGTACGAAACCTCAGACTTGCCAAGTGTGTCATGGTAGTGGACAAGAAGAAGTGGTACAGAATACGCCATTTGGCCGTATGGTCAATCGTCGTGCATGTTCAACATGTAGTGGTAGCGGTAAAATCATTAAAGAACGCTGCACAAGTTGCCAAGGCCAAGGGAAAGTCAAGAAACAACGTAAAATACATGTCAAGATCCCTGCAGGTGTTGATGATGGAGCTCAACTACGCATGACGGGTGAAGGCGAAAGTGGATTACGTGGTGGACCATCGGGTGATCTATATATTGTTATCCGTGTGAAATCTCATGACTTCTTTGAACGTGAGGGCGACGATATCTATTGTGAGGTCCCATTGACTTTTGCTCAAGCAGCATTGGGTGATGAGGTTGAAATTCCGACGTTAACGGAAAAAGTGAAACTTAAAATACCAGCAGGTACGCAGACGGGTACATTCTTCCGTCTTAGAGGTAAGGGTGTCCCTCGTCTTCGTGGCATCGGTCAAGGTGATCAACATGTTAAAGTTGTGGTTGTTACACCAAGTAATTTGAGCGATGAACAGAAAGATTTACTTCGTCAGATTGCATCCTTAGACGGAGAAAAGACACATGAGCATGAACAGTCTTTCTTTGATCGCGTGAAGAAGGCATTCCGAGGAGATTGATCTTTTAGTAAATCATCTTATATAAGTGCTGTGAAAAGAAAGTTCGTCCGAAAGGATTGAGCTTTCTTTTTTTTTGTCATTTATTAAATACGCATAATTAGAAGAATAGAGCGGTAAGCTACGGGTATGTGATTGTTAGATCCAATAAGATAAAAGTGTAGGTGACATGAGAATATGAGTGAGAGAAATATTCTGGCTTATTTCAAAAGCCCTGAAGAAGCTGATCAGGTATCACGAAAGCTGGAATCGTTACGAGTTGTTGAAATGTCTATCAATCGCTTCAGTGCGTTCCAAGGTAAAGAATTAGATGTTGCTTCTAGCGGAATGAGTGATGGAGGTCTGGGGGAAACGACAGGGTATGATATTCTACTTACAGTTGTGGCAGAGGATAGCTCTTTCGACCAAGCTATAAGAAGTATTGAAGAGGCTGGTGGAAGGGTCTAATAACGATGGAGTTCAATACAGAAAGGGTGAGAAGAATGACTAAATATACGCATGAGAAGAATGTGAAATTGACAAAGACGGAGAAGATTATTGAACTGATGTCGAGGAAACAAGAGGATGTTGAATTCTCAGCACTTGAATCAGATGTAGAAGATGTTGAAGCACTAAGACGAAGTGAAGCAGCAGATAAGAGACAAATAAAGATGATGAATTCCGAAGAGTAAATTCCTCCGTTGTGTTATGGAGTGATAAAGATATGAATATGTTTGTATAAAGGCTATGACGTCTATAGAAAGGACGTCATAGCCTTTTATTATACCTAGGCTTGAAATGTTGAATGAAATTTTGTACACTGATCTCTTTGTATAGTACAATAATAGTTACGCAAAGGTACAAGGGGGATATTTACAACATGTTATTTCATGAATTTACGATACACACCACAGAAGAATCCGTTGAAATGATTTCTAATTTCTTACATGAGGCGGGCGCTGGTGGTGTATCCATTGAAGAATCAGGAACGCTAAATAAAGAACGCGATACGAAATATGGCGAGTTGTATGATACACCACTCAATGACATTCCAGAAGGTCAGGCAGTTATAAAAGGGTATTTCGCTGAAGAGACAGAACTTGACTCCATTATCTTAACGTTGAAACAACGTATTGAGGAGCTGAGTCAGTATGATATCGATACAGGTGATGTGCGGTATGAACATAAAATGGTCAATGAAGATGACTGGACTAATGCTTGGAAGCAATACTTCAAGCCGATACGTGTTTCGAAGAGCTTAACGATTAAGCCAACTTGGGAAGAGTACACTCCTGAATCTGAGGATGAGAAGCTTATTCATTTGGATCCTGGGATGGCTTTTGGAACGGGGACACATCCGACGACTTCTCTTTGTCTACGTACGTTAGAGAATGTCATCAAGGGTGGCGAAGAAATTATCGATGTAGGAACTGGATCGGGTATACTGGCTATCGGATCTATTCTGTTAGGAGCGAAACATGTGTTGGCTCTTGATTTAGATCCTGTGGCAGTTCAGAGTGCACAGGAGAATACGGCCTTTAACGGGATGCAAGACACCATAACAGTGAAAGAAAGTGATCTCCTTTCGGTGTTCACACATCAACTAGAGGGTGTGAATTTAGGAGTGACCGTGCCTGTAAATATGGTCGTTGCCAACATTTTAGCTGAGGTTATTTTATTACTCATTGATGATGTGTACCAAGTGTTAGAACCAGACGGAATTTTTATAACATCCGGAATCTACAAAAATAAAGAACATGTTGTTCAAGAGGCGCTTAAGGAAGCTAATTTTGAAATCATCGATGTGAATCGTGAAGAAGAATGGATTGCCTTTGTGGCTAGAAAGAGGTAAGAATGGATTTTTTAAATGATATACTGGTCTACCCGATTGATCAAATGCCGTTCTTCTTAATTGCCATTGTTCTGGCTTTTACGGTGCATGAGTTCTCTCATGCTTACTTTGCAAATAAGTTTGGAGATCCTACAGCGAAGTTGTTGGGTCGTGTAACGTTAAATCCTGCCGTTCATTTTGATTTATTTGGGATTATATTGTTACTCATTGCTGGGTTTGGTTGGGCTAGACCTGTTCCTGTCAATCGTGATAACTTTGAACGTCCTCGAATCATGAGTATTATCGTATCGTTTGCTGGTCCGTTGAGCAATTTCTTACTTGGTGTCGTAGGGAGTCTTATTTATGCGGGGTTAGTTCAGTTCGGTGTGTTAGATTCAATATCGAATCCGAAATTAGTTGAAGCGATCTATACGCTCTTATTTTTTATTGTTTTTATGAACTTTTTTCTATTTCTATTTAATCTTATACCGCTGCCTCCATTAGATGGTTACCGTATCCTTGAAGATGTTGTTTCTCGTGAAGTGAGAGTGAAGCTTCAGCAAATTGAACAATGGTCTATGTTGATTTTTCTATTGATATTGTTCATTCCAGGACTTCGAGCTTATACGATAACACCACTATATAATGCCGCAATGTGGATGTATAGGAACTTTATACATATGTTCATGGTGGTGTTTGGTGCTTAATTATGTTGGGATAGGATGGGGATAATTCAATGCAACGATATTTCGTATCTGTAGAGCAGTTTAAAGAAAATACAGTTGAAATTAATGGAGAAGATGCACGACACATTTCCAAAGTGATGCGCGGTAAGGTTGGAGATAAGATCATCGTAAGTGATGGTCTATCACGTGAAGCATTAGTCGAACTAGATTCGCTAGAACAAGGGTTAGTTACAGCCACTATTGTTGAACAACTCGACATGCTACAGGAAGCGCAAGTAAAAGTGACTGTGGCACAGAGTCTTCCCAAAGGCGATAAGATGGAGACTGTGATTCAGAAATGTACAGAGATCGGAGCTGTATCTTTTGTACCTTTCCTATCAGAAAGAACGATAGTTCAATATGATTCGAAGAAAGAAGAGAAGCGTCTAGACCGTTGGCGTAAAATTTGCAAAGAAGCTGCTGAGCAGAGTCATCGCAATATTGTACCGACTGTCGAATCTTCATTGACGTGGTCTCAACTGATGAAGTCATTTGCGCAGTATGATGCCGTATTTTTTTGTTATGAGAAGGAACATGGGTTACAGTTACGTGATGCAGTGACACCGTTAATCCAACATGTAGCTGTGGGTAGTACGCCCACAATACTTCTCGTTGTTGGGCCAGAAGGTGGATTTAGTGAAGAGGAATGTCGTAAGGCTGAGGAAGCGGGCGCAACAAGCGTTGGATTGGGGCGTCGCATTTTACGCTGTGAAACCGCGGGCATGGTTGCCCTTTCTTGCATATTATACGATTTTGGTGAAATGGGAGGAGTTTAAGAGATGCCAACCATCGCATTTTATACATTAGGATGCAAAGTCAATTTTTATGATACGGAAGCCATTTGGCAACTTTTTAAGAACGAAGGTTATGAGCAGGTAGATTATGAACAGACAGCGGATGTATATTTAATTAATACGTGCACCGTTACGAATACAGGGGATAAAAAGAGTCGTCAGATCATTCGTCGTGCCGTCCGCCGTAATCCGAACGCGATCATTGCGGTTACTGGATGTTATGCACAGACTTCACCTGCAGAGATTATGGATATTCCGGGTGTTGATCTTGTCATTGGTACGCAAGATCGAGATAAGATTCTTCCTTTTGTAAAACAAATTCAAGAATCCCGTGCGCCCATCAACGCGGTTCATAATATTATGAAAAATCGTGTATTCGAAGAAATGGATGTTCCGGATTTTACCGATCGCACACGTGCTTTCCTGAAGATTCAAGACGGGTGTAATAACTTTTGTACGTTCTGTATTATTCCATGGTCACGTGGATTATCTCGCAGTCGTGATCCCAAGAGCATTATTACGCAGGCACACCAATTGGTTGAAGCCGGTTATAAGGAAATGGTCTTAACGGGAATTCATACGGGTGGTTATGGAGATGATCTTGAACAATACGATTTATCAGATCTATTAATGGATTTAGACAAGGTAGATGGACTAGAACGAATTCGAATTAGTTCCATTGAAGCAAGTCAGATCGATGAGAAGATGCTTGATGTGTTGAATCGTTCTTCGAAGATGTGTCGACATCTTCATATTCCACTTCAAGCTGGCGATGATGCCGTATTGAAACGGATGAGACGTAAATATACTACCGAACAGTTTTATCAAAAAATGGGTTTGATTCGCCAAGCTATGCCTAACGTTGGTATTACAACAGATATTATTGTTGGGTTCCCTGGTGAGAGTGATGAGATGTACCGCAATGGCTATGATCTCATGAAGGCGATCCAGTTCTCTGAAATGCATGTGTTTCCCTATTCTAAGCGCATAGGTACACCTGCTGCTCGTATGGAAGACCAGGTGGATGAAGAGATTAAGAATGAACGAGTTCATCATCTAATAGATCTTTCGGAACAAATGCAACTTCATTATGCGAATCAATTCGTTGGGCAGATTCTTGAGGTAATTCCAGAAGGGATCCGCAAAGGATCGGAGGGTTCAGGTAAGCTTCAGGGATTCAGTGATAACTATTTGCAGCTTGTATTTGATGGCCCTGAAGATCTTCATCGCAAAATCTGTCGCGTTCAAATGATAGAAGCTGGTGTTAACGAATGTAAGGGGAAGTTAATTAACGTACTAAATCATGATCCAGCATTGGCATCTCGGTAAGTACATTCCTTACATAAGGATTAAGATGAAAGGTGGACGAGGATTTCATTTCCAATTAAATGGGAGTGAAATCCTTGTTGCTCTTATTTTTAATAATATGTAACATTGGGGGTCATCATATATGGCACGCAAAGAAATCTCAGCAGGTGGTGTTGTATACAGACAAGAGAATGGGGAACTTCAAATTCAACTCATTCTAGACCGTTATGGTAAAATATCTTTAGCTAAAGGTAAGATGGAGTCTGGAGAGACGATTGAAGAGACTGCGCTACGTGAGATTGAAGAGGAGACTGGCATCCTAGGAAAGGTTGTTTCTCCTGTAGATATTATTGCATATACGTATCAGAATCCTGTTCATGGTGAAGTGAATAAGGAAGTTCATTATTATCTTGTGGAAGCCAAAGGTGGTTATTTGAAACCACAACTAGAGGAGATTAATGAAGTGTCTTGGTATGATTCCCAAGAAGCTTGGAATCGGCAGCAGAAGGATGGATATCGTAACAATGATGCTATACTAAGGAAGGCTCTTTTGTTACTGGGTAAACATGTGTAATTGAGAATGCTAACCTTTAGATAATTTATGATCTATTCTTCTCCATATTGGAAGGTAACATAAAGGAAGTGCAATAAGCGAGCATAGAATGTTGAATATCGTCTGAGAATGGGCAATTTGACTGCCGAAGTCACTGGATAACCACGCGGAAGCTTGATGCAATTGTTGAATAAAGGGCATGAATAAAACGGCTCCCCCAACATTCAGTACAACATGAGTCCAAGCAACAAATTTGCCTGCAGTCGTACTACCTGCTGCAGCAATGACGGCTGTAACGCATGTACCTATATTAGAACCAAGGACGATAGCGATGCCAACCTCTACTGGAAGGGCTCCAGAACTAGCCAATCCCATGGCTAGACCTATGACGGCTGCACTGCTATGTATGAGTGCAGTTAGGCATGCTCCAGCAGCTATTCCCCAGAGAACATTGTGAGAGGCACGTTCGATGAACCAACCAAAGACGCCGTAGGTATCGAGTGTGGGTCCTATGGATTGCATAACACGAATACCGAACATCACCAGTGCAAATCCAGCTACAGCGAGCGAGATGAATTGTATAGGTTCGAATAGGTGTCTGAACCGACGAAGTCTCCATATATTACGATCATTTATGATGACAGCTATAGCCCATATCGTGAGAGATAACAGTAACAATGGTGCAGCAATCTGTCCTAGCTGTAATCCAATTAATTCTGTCGTCAGACAAGTGCCTATGTTACTACCGAGAATAATGCCAAGTGTTCTAGCGTAAGTCAGTAGACCCGCGTTAACAAGCCCCATGGTAAGGACGGTAACGGCTGTACTACTCTGTAGAATGGCCGTAATGATCGTACTGAATCCCATACCTTTGAGAGGGGATGACGTGGCTTTTCTTAGAAAAGAGGTCAAGAATGGCCCTGCCCAGCGTGCAAGAGCGATCTCCATGACTTTCATACCGAACAAAAAAATGGCAAGCCCATATATTATGGGGATGAGAATGGATTGAAACATGGATTGATTCTCCTTTAGTTCTTGTCCTATACATTTATTTATATGTTCATGGCAGGACAGCCATGACAAACATGACAACATGACAGAACCTGTGGCGACAAATCGTATGCGTGCAGGTATATATTAGGGAGTGAAGTATAGTGGCATCCGTTATTCTACATCGTAGTCAAAAGAAAAGATTAGAGCAGGGGCAACCTTGGGTATACAAAAGTGAAATTGCAACCGTTGAAGGTCAACCTGAGAATGGCCAACTGGTAAGTATTCTTAATCATCAGAGACGATATCTTGGGACAGGTTATTATAATCCTGCTTCACAAATCACTGTAAGAGTTGTTTCCTACAATCCAATGGAGTCTATGGACCAAGCCTTTTTTGTAGAACGTTTCTCGAATGCATTACAGCATCGCGAACGTTTCATCAAGGGTGAGACGGCCTATCGTCTAGTCTATGGGGAGGCAGATTTCCTACCGGGTCTAATCGTAGATCGCTTCGGAGATATACTCGTTATTCAATTATTAACGTTGGGTATGGATTTGTGCCGTAATGACATTGTAGCTGCATTGGTACAAGTCATGCAGCCACAGGGCATATATGAACGTAGCGATGTGTCTGTACGTGAGTTAGAAGGAATGGAACAAGTAAAAGGCCCAGTGTATGGGGAATGTCCACGTTATGTAACGGTCCGTGAGAATGGACTCCACATTCGAGTGGATATTGAAGAAGGGCAGAAGACAGGGTACTTCTTCGATCAACGTGAGAATCGTGCTTCGATTGAGCCTTTAATGACAGGTTGGGGTGGAAGAAGTGGCATCACCTTGCAGGATGTTGATCAAGATGGGATCACGCAACAATTACCTGTGAATAAGAGCGGTGGTGTCGTTACATTCCCATACTGGGATGGAGCGACGGTGCTTGAATGTTTCTCACATACGGGAAGTTTCACACTGCATGCTTGCAAATATGGCGCTAAGAAAGTAACCTGTCTGGATATTTCTCAGCATGCTATTGAGAGTGCACAGGAGAATGTGGAATTAAACGGATTCACGGATCGAGTAGAATTTGTTGTGGATGATGCCTTTCAATATCTCCGCACACAAGTTAAAGGTGTCGAAGAACGGGAGAAACGATCCAATACAGGTACAGGCAAGAATAAGATAGATACCTCTAAACCTATGACCCCCGGCGTGGGCCGAACATGGGATGTGGTTATTCTGGATCCACCAGCCTTTGCAAAGTCGAAGAGTGCCGTTAAAGGTGCTTGTCGCGGGTATAAAGATATCAACCTTCACGGAATGAAACTTGTAAACGAAGGTGGATTCCTAGTTACAGCAAGCTGTTCATATCATATGCGTCCGGATTTATTCCTTGAGACTATCCAAGAGGCAGCAATGGATGCGGGCAAGATTCTTCGTTTAATTGAATGGCGTGCCGCAGGTAAAGATCATCCACAGATCCTAGGCGTGGATGAAGGACATTATCTCAAATTCGCAATCTTTGAAGTACGTAGTAAATAATACCAATCCTATAAGCTGTCCATCTAGGATCAAGTGATTTATGGAAACTAGACGGATGTCCTATCCATAGCAGGTCAAGGAGACATTTCCTTGACCTGCTATTTGGTATATCTATTCTGTTGTGGTAGTTATGTTCTCCTCTTTTATCTATCCATAGGTGTGAATTTATACCAAACATACGTTCCTTCAAATATGGGTTATGTTATAATGAGAAATAACTATTTTGATAGAATTTAATCGGCTTTAATTTATATATGAAGGAGGTATCCCATGTCGGTTCATTTCCTCTTAGGACGTTCGGGAAGCGGTAAAACCACGAATATAATGCAGGAAATCTCTACTCGACTGAGTAAAGATCCTCACGGTAAACCTATTATTCTACTTGTGCCTGAACAGGGCTCATTTCAAGCTGAACACGCTTTGGTAACATCAGGTCCTGTGAAGGGGATTGCACGAGCACAAGTACTTAGTTTTCAGCGACTAGCCTATCGGGTTATGCAAGAGACAGGCGGATCAGCTCGCGTGGGGATTAGTGAAGATGGTAAAAAAATGTTACTCTACAAAATCATTCAGAGACGGAAAGAAGAGTTAACATTATTTGGTCCATCGGGTGATCAAATGGGTTTCGTTGGAAGACTCAGTCAACTCTATACGGAGATGAAACGGTATTGTATAGATGCTACGCACGTTGAAGAACAACTATCACGAATGCAAACCAATGGATCGGGGACGCCTATTCTACGTGATAAATTAGGAGATATTCTCACGCTGTATCGCGATTTTGAGCAAGAGTTATCTCCTCTATATATGGATAATGAAGATCATTTAATGACATTAGCAGAAGCAATACCTAACTCCTCTTATGTGAAGAATGCAGATATCTGGATTGATGGTTTTCATGGATTTACACCCCAAGAATTTATTGTGTTGCAACAATTTATGCTGTGTGCTTCTTCGGTAACCATAGTACTTACGCTTGATAAAGCTTATGAACAGGGGATGGTACCCCATGAGTTGGATTTATTTCATCCATCTGCGACTACCTATGTGAAGTTAAAAGGAATGGCGACGGAATTAGGCGTAGACACCACCAATACCATTCTGACACCGGACGTTCTTCCAAGATTTGAAGATAGTCCAGAACTAGCCCATATGGAAAAGGGATTCGATCGCAGAATCCCTTGGCATCCTGAATCTGTGGAGAAGATGAGTAATCTTGGTCAACAGGGAGTCTCTATTCATGCAGCTGTTAATCGACGGTCAGAAGTGGAGGGTGCACTTCGTGAAATGCTTCGTCTGGTGCGTGAGGAAGGGGCTAGATTTAGAGATATCGCTATTTTTGTAAGACAATTAGGAGATTACGAACCCATTCTAGGCCCGTTATGTCGCGATTATGGCGTTCCTTTTTTCCTAGATCAGAAGCGAAGCGAGTTACATCATCCTTTAGTAGAATTTATTCGGTCTTCCCTTGATATTGTGAGTCGTCGATGGAGATACGAAGATGTATTTCGCTGTATCAAGACAGACTTACTGCTTCCTGTAGATGGTTCACTAGATCGTATAGATATGGACCGATTAGAGAACTACGTATTAGCTTGTGGTATTCAAGGATACCGTTGGACGGAGGGGCGTCCATGGCGAGCGATTCCTAGTCTTTCACTTGAAAGTGATGGCGTGGACCGACAGAAGAATGGTGAACAGCTACTTGAATTAATGGAACGCTGCCGTGCTGCGGTTACGGGTCCTTTGCTTTCTTTTGAGAAGAGATTAAAGGCAGGAAAGACAGCTCGTGATCTGTGTACAGCCGTTTATCTTCTTTTGGAGGATGCGGGTGTTCCACAAAAGTTAGATGCTCTTAGCCATGAGGCATTAGAATCAGGTCAACCTGAAGCAGCAAGAGAACATCGTCAACTATGGGGTGCTACGCTAGATTTATTAGATCAGATTGTGGAATTAATGGGTGATGAGAATATTGGTGTTGAACTATTTACAGGGATATTAGACACGGGCTTAACGGAGATGAAGTTATCTTTAGTTCCGCCATCTATTGATCAAATATTAATAGGAAATATGGATCGTACGCGTACAAGTGGTGTGAAGTATACCTTCCTACTTGGGTTCAATGACGGTGTAGTGCCCGCTGTTATTCAGGAAGATGGTGTATTAACGGAACAAGAGCGGACTTTATTAACAGACATAGGGATGGAGCTTGCCCCAAGTATTTCACGGAAATTACTAGATGAGAGATTTCTGATCTACAATGCGCTAACTTCAGCGAGCAAACATGTTTGGATTTCCTATGCATTGGCTGATGCGGAAGGGAAACTTCTCTTACCTTCGGAAGTGATTCGGCATGTTAAGAAAATGTATCCATTACTGGAGGAAGACATACTCTCTGGACAGCCATTAATAGAACAATCTCTTCGAGAGCAACAAAGCTTCGTTAGTAATCCACAGCAGACGTTGAGTCATCTCATTGTTCAGTTACGAAAATGGAAGAATGGTATTGAAATTCCTGATTTCTGGTGGGGCATTTATAACTGGTACTTACAACAAGCAGAGTGGCGTGAAGCACTATTTATGCTGCTTCGTTCTTTGTTCTATGTCAATGATACACTGCCGCTAGAAACAGATACGAGCCGCAAGCTTTATGGTACAAAAGTACGTACGAGTGTATCGCGGATGGAGAAATTTGTTGCTTGTCCTTTCTCCCACTTTGCATCGCATGGCTTAAAGTTAAAGGAACGTCAGATGTATCGATTAAAGGCACCTGATATCGGCCAATTATTCCACTCTGCGCTAAGTGACATGGCTACACAATTACAGAACCGTAGCGTTAGCTGGGGTAGCCTTACACCTGATGAATGTCGTCATGAGGCGAGTATTGCTGTGGATCGGTTAACCCCTCTTTTACAGGGTGAAATTCTACTTAGCTCTAAGCGTTATGCTTATATTTCTAGGAAATTAAAAAACATTGTAGGGAGAGCCTCGATCATTCTCGGTGAGCATGCCCGTCGAGGCAACTTTGAACCTATTGGTCTCGAACTTGATTTTGGACCAGGAAAGACCTTACCTCCGCTTATCTTTCCACTACCGAATGGCTCAGTGATGGAAGTAGTTGGACGTATAGACCGTGTAGATATGGCGCAAGGCGCGCAAGGAATCATGCTGAGGGTTATTGACTATAAGTCCAGTCAGAATGATCTGAAGCTACATGAGGTGTACTATGGATTGTCACTTCAGTTATTAACTTATTTGGATGTCTTGTTGACGTATTCTGAAGAGTGGCTGGGCCGAACGGCTATTCCTGCTGGAACACTATATTTCCATGTGCATGATCCCTTGTTGCAATCTGCCAATGGCATGAGTGCTGAGCAAGCGGCAGATGAACTTCTTAAACGTTTCAAAATGAAGGGCCTTCTGCTCTCAGATCGTGAAGTCATTGCACAGATGGACACATCTCTGGATAAAGGGCATTCAGCCATACTTCCTGTTGCTGTGAAATCGGATGGTAGCTTCTACAGTAGTGCAGCGGTCGCAACTTCAGAACAATGGGATAGCCTATTATCTTCGGTACGTAGCAATATTGTGAATATTGGAACCCGAATTACAGAAGGCGATGTTAAGATTGAGCCTTATCGAATTCAACATGAGACAGCATGCACGTTCTGTTCTTATAAGTCAGTCTGTCAATTTGATGAGAATATTGAAGGTAACCACTATCATTTGATGGGTAAACCAAACAAGGTACAAGTATGGGACATGTTGCAAAAGACACAAGGAGGAGATACACCGTGATCGGATTAGTTAAGCCGGAAGGCAGTATGTGGAGTGATGATCAGTGGAAGGCGATTTCGCTCAGCGGTGATCATATTCTTGTAGCAGCTGCAGCAGGTTCAGGAAAAACAGCCGTGTTGGTAGAACGAATCATTCGTAAAATTATGAATGAGGAGCAAGGATTTAGTGTTGATCGTTTACTTGTGGCCACATTTACGAAGGCAGCAGCGGCTGAGATGCGTCAGCGGATTCGTGAGGCATTGGATAAGGAGTTAGAGAAGGAACCTGATAATGCACATTTACGTCGACAGCTTGCTTTATTAGGAAAAGCATCCATTACAACACTTCACTCCTTTTGTTTAGAAGTGATTCGTCGTTACTATCAATGGATTCCATTGGATCCGGGATTCCGTATTCTGAATGAGAATGAAGCTGAATTGTTGCGTCAGGAAATTCTGGAGGAATTATTTGAAGAGAAGTATGGGGAATCAGAAGATGGCGGAATCTTTCTACGTCTGGCGGATTGGTTCAGTGGTGAACGTAGTGATGATGCGCTGTATCTTCTTGTGCAGAAACTGTACGACTTCTCACGAAGTCACTCATGGCCAGATGCTTGGTTGCGTAAGATGGCGTCAAACTTCGCTGTTACTGATCCAGCAGAACTTGATGATAGTCCGTGGGTAAAGAGTATTGTTAAGGATGCTAAACTATCTATGGCTGGCGCAGCTGGACTGTTACATCAAGCTATCTCTATTGCCATGTTGCCGGGTGGGCCATCGCCCTATGTAGATAATTTACGAGATGATTTGGAAATGGTTGAATCCCTTAGAGAATGTCTCGAGGATTTCCCGTGGAATGCTCTATACGATGCCTTCCAGACGGTTTCTTTTGGTAAATTGAAAAGTTGTCGTAAAGATGAGACTGATTCTGATTTACAGGAACGTGTGAAAGAATTAAGGGATAACGTCAAGAAAATATTGACTGATCTTAAAAGTTCCTTGTTCGGTCGATCATCAGAAACGTTTCTATCGGAGCTTCATGAAGTTGCTCCTGTGATGGCGGAGTTATCTGAGGTTGTCATACTATTCGGTCAACGTTATCAAGAGGAGAAGCGGTCAAGAGGAATTGTGGATTTCAGTGATCTAGAGCATTACTGTTTGCAGATTCTAAGACATCCCGAATCGTCAGTCGATCAACTTCTTCCTTCTGATGCTGCTGTAGAATACAGAAAGCATTTTGACGAGGTACTCTTAGACGAATATCAAGATACCAATAGCGTACAGGAAGATATCGTAAAGCTGATCTCTAGAGACCAGCCAGGCAATCGGTTTATGGTAGGTGACGTTAAGCAGAGTATATATCGATTTCGTCTAGCAGATCCAGGTCTGTTTTTGGACAAGTATGGTAGATATGGGCTGGAGGATAACGAAGGGACAGTTATCGACCTAGCTCGTAACTTTCGTAGTCGACATCAAGTGTTGGATGCAGTGAATGTACTTTTCCGACAAATGATGAATGAGAATGTAGCTGAAATAACTTACAATGAACGGGCTGAATTAGTATATGGTGCATCATTTCCCGAAACTCCAGATCACGAAAGTGATGTCTCTTATACGCCCGAACTTCTTCTGATTGACCGTGGAAATGGTGGGAAGTCAGGAGATGCTGAAGGCTCAGAGGGTGAAGATAACGCTCTATTACAAGAGGGCGAGTGGGTGGAGATGGAGACAGCGCAACTTGAGGCACGAGCTATTGCGGCTAAGATAAAGGAAATGACGGGAGAAACCGGAACTCCACCAGTGCTCATCTATGATAAGTCTTTAAAAAAGATGCGTCCTGTTATTCATGGAGATATCGTTATTCTTCTACGTTCCGCTTATATTTGGGGACCACTGATCATGGAAGAACTAAGACAACAAGGCATATCTGCTGACGGAGAACAGAATCAGGGATATTTTCAAGCAACAGAAGTTGCGATTATGTTATCGCTATTGCAGGTTATAGATAATCCTCAACAAGATATTCCATTAGCAAGTGTACTTCGCTCACCTATTGTTGGATTAACCGAGGAGGAATTAGCCCAGATTCGATTATGTGCTAGTGGTCCATTCTATGAAGCGATGATCGCTGCGGCAGGTATGGAGAAGGGTTCTAAGCACCATGCACAAGGGAATGGTCATGAGTTATTCCACGATGTAACTGGTGAGATAGCTGCAACGAAAGATTTTCCTATGAATAGGGATGATTTGAATGATGCGGTCCCTTTTCAGGGTGGCAATCATACATCAACAACGGAACCATTTTCTATCGAATTACAATTTAAAATACAGAGATTTCTAACCAAATTAGAAGAATGGCGTAAAGAAGCGCGTAGAGGCAGCCTAGGAGACCTAATATGGCATATATACCAAGAGACAGGATATATGGACTGGGTAGGTGGATTACCTGGAGGAGGGCAACGTCAGGGTAATTTGACAGCACTTTACGATAGAGCTGTTCAATATGAACAGACCACAGCTTCTCGAGGGTTATTCCGTTTCTTAACCTTCATAGCAAGGTTACGTGATCATGGGTCTGATTTAGGCAGTGCAGGAAGATCGGACAAGCAAGACAATGCGGTTAGAATTATGACCATTCATAAGAGTAAAGGGTTGGAATTCCCCGTTGTTTTCCTAGCAGGAATTGCGAAGACATTCAATCAACAAGACTTGAATTCACCATTTCTAATGCATAAGGATTTGGGGTTTGGACCGAAATTTGTGGATCTAGGAATGCGGGTTAGTTACCCCACATTGCCTAACCTTGCGATACGACGTCGAGCGCAACAAGAACTCCTAGCAGAAGAAATGCGAGTGCTCTATGTGGGACTCACGCGTCCCAAAGAGAAAATGATCCTTGTAGGTACACTTAAGGATTTGACGAAGAAAATATCATCATGGGCTCAAGTTCAAAGTCATCAACCATATGTACTACCTGATTATGTATTATCAAGAGGGCGCAGTTATATAGATTGGATCGGACCGGCTCTGATTCGTCATCCTGATGCAGAAATACTGCGAGCGATGGGTGGCGTAACTGAACCACCATCTCCTGTATTGAATGGGGATCCTTCAACATGGATGGTGTCTGTACTTTCTGCTGATGAATTATCACAAGGTATGATTGTGAGTATCGATGGAGATCAGGAGATTTTTCAACATCGTGAACAGAAGCTACAAGCCATGTTAAATCGAGAGAGTATACCTTCTTCAGCGATGGAAAATAACACTGAAACAGATATAGCAGACCTCAAAAAGATTGAGGATAAATTGGCATGGAAGTATCCATACGCTATCGCAAGTACACTTTCTGCCAAAACATCGGTAACAGAGATGAAGAAATTGCTCTCTTTACAAGAGCTTCCGTCTTTAGATCTGATGGAAGAGAAGCAGATTCAGCAGTACCCAGATGCGACGCTACAACTTCGCCGTCCTAAATTTATGGAAGAGAAAAATATGAGTCCAACCGAGCGTGGAACGGTGTACCATACCCTGATGCAACATATTCCTCTACATGGAGAAAGCGTAGATTCAGAGGTAGTTCAAGAGACACTTAACCGACTTGTTGAGTTACAGATTGTAACCCAGGATCAAAAGGATATGATCGGTTTAGATGAAGTGGTATCTATGTACGATAGCGAGATAGGAGCTAGATTACAATCTGCAACATGGGTTGAACGGGAATTGCCCTTTAGTTATGCACTTTCTGCTACAGAAGCCTATCAGGGACTCAGTTTTGTGAAAGAGCTGTCTTCCGCTGATGAGCAGGAATCTCTCAAGGTCTTAACAGGGTTGGAGAATGAGACGGTGTTAATTCAAGGGGTTGTCGATTGTATTTTTAGAGTAGAAGGAAAGTTAGTTCTGCTAGATTACAAGACGGATCGTGTTCTGGAACAACGTGGTGGGGTGCAGGCTCTGGCAGAACAATATCGTTTCCAACTAGAACTCTATGGCAAAGCATTAGAAGACATCATGGGAGAACCTGTAAGTGAGAAGTGGCTGTACTTCTTCGATGGGTCACATTTGGTTCAGATATAAATCGATAGTTTAGGTCAAGGTAAGACCATAGGGGGAGAGAACAATTGCGAATATTGCATACAGGTGATTGGCATTTCGGACGGACATTGGAAGGCCGTAGCCGCTTGAAAGAGCAGGAGGACTTTGTTGATGAATTAGTACGTATGGCAAATGATCAGCAAGCCGATCTCATATTAATGGCTGGAGATGTCTATGATTCAGTCAACCCTCCTGCAGCAGCAGAACAGCTCTTCTATGAGGCTTCAGCGCGGTTGAGCGAAGGAGGTAGACCCCTTGTTGTTATAGCTGGTAATCATGATCAGCCTGAGCGAGTAGCTTCTGTGTCGCCTCTGGTGACGCGTCAAGGCATCACACTTGTGGGGCTTCCTGCTACGAATGCTGTGAGTATTCATGCTCCTCGTACTGGAGAGATCGCTAAAATCGCTGCACTTCCCTATCCATCGGAAGCTCGACTTAATGAATTGCTAGTCTCAGAGGGTAATGAGGATGATCTGCGGCAAGCCTACAGCGCCCGTGTCGGCAAGTTAATGGGATTATTATCTCGTGAATTTACAAGTAAGACGATCAACCTTGCTATGAGCCATATTTATGTGTTAGGCGGCGTGGAGTCGGACTCTGAGCGTCCAATCCAGGTTGGGGGTGCTTATACGGTTGATCCGTCTGCGTTGTCTGTAGGGGCACAATATACCGCTCTAGGACATCTTCATAGA
Organism: Paenibacillus sp. Y301; assembly: GCF_059445505.1. Classification (NCBI taxonomy): domain Bacteria; kingdom Bacillati; phylum Bacillota; class Bacilli; order Caryophanales; family Paenibacillaceae; genus Paenibacillus; species Paenibacillus sp. Y301. The sequence continues at coordinate 69,548 of NZ_JCAIUL010000001.1, forward strand.
CCTCAGGCTGTAAAAGGGGATGGCATGATTCGTTATAGTGGATCTCCACTGGCATATAGCTTCTCAGAAGCGGGTCAGGCTAAGTCGGTCGCCATGTTAGATATCGCACCCGGAGGACAACCGGTTCTTGAAGAGTTATTTCTATCCTGTGGGCGACCACTCGTACGTTGGAAAGCCAAAGGTGGTCTTGAAGAAGTTAATCGTTGGCTGGATGAGGGACTTGATGATCGTGCATTTATTGATTTGGAAGTATCTTTGACAGAAGCCCTATCTCTATCTGAAATTCAGAGACTTCGCAAGAGCCGTGAGGGATTAATTCATATTCGACCGATCTATCCAGACATGGACGTAGTAGAGATGGAAGTTGAGCGTTCACGCATGCCTTTGCATGAAATTTTCCGTAAGTTCTATCAGCGACAGACGGGGGGAGCCGTTCCCGATGATGCACTGGTACAATTGTTTCTTGAACTTGTTGAGGAGAATGGGACTGTCCAGGAAGAGGGGGATGACCAATGAAGCCAATCACTCTAAAGCTTGCTGGACTACAAAGTTATCGTGAACCACAACAGATAGATTTCGACGAACTCACACAGATGGGCCTATTTGGTATATTCGGTCCTACTGGTAGCGGTAAATCAACCTTGCTAGATGCGATAACACTCGCTTTATATGGCAAAGTGGAGAGAGCAGTCAATGGAACACAAGGAATTATGAATCATTCGGAGGATTCGTTGTTTGTCTCATTCACGTTTGAATTAAATTCTTCTGAAGGACCCCAACAATATCGGGTAGAGCGACGTTTCAAAAGAACGAATGAATTATCAATAAGTAATACCATTAGCCGGTTTATTGAAGTTACTCCTGAAGGGGATCAAGTGATCGCGGATAAATTAGCAGATGTTACTCGTTGTGTAGAAGACAAAATCGGACTTAAAATGGATGATTTCACACGGGCTGTCGTTCTCCCGCAAGGGAAATTTGCTGAATTCTTATCACTGAAGGGTAGCGAGAGACGGCAAATGTTGCAACGGTTATTTCATCTGGAGCAATATGGTGATCAATTAGGGCAGAAGCTAAGTCGCCGTGTGAAGGAAAATGAAGCGGCACTTCACAATATTGAGGCAGAACAACAAGGTTTAGGAAATGCTGGACGTGAGGCGCTGGAAGCTGCCAAACAACAGCGGGTGCAAGCTATCGCTGAAGCTGAAGCTTCGCGACGCAGGCTGGATGAAATTTCGGTGCAAGCTGAACAAATGACAAAAGTATGGGAATGGCAAATTGAACGCGCCAACAGGCAACAACAATTAGTACAACTTCGCTCTTTAGAAAATGAAGTTAGATTGCTTGAAGAGAAGCTTGCCAAGGCAAGTGTGGCAAAACATTTGATGCCTTTACTTGTTCAAATGCAAGAGAGTAAACAAGAGCATGCGAATCGCGAGGCGCAATTGGTATTATTGAATGTAGTATCACAGGAAGCTGAACAATCAGCACTTCTGGCAAGTGAAGCGGATGAAACAGCACAACTCGCTTTATCTACGGAAGAACCGAAGTTATTGGTTAGGCAGGAACAGTTAGAGCAAGCAGTGAAGCTTCAACTGGAGCGAGATCAGCTTCGTAGTGAGTGTGATGAACTTGAGAAAAAGAGATCGGACGTCGTGAGAACACAAGCTGAACTAAGTGAGAACCTTCTGAAAGAGAAAGTGCTACTTGGTAAGGGGCAGGCACGACAGGCGGAATTACAGGATCGTTTAAAGCCGCTAGAGACGCGCTCACAAGAGCGGGAGCTTATTCATAAAACATTACAGCGTAAACACCAAGTTCAGTCTATGGAAGAACAGGTACGGATTGTAAGCGCGGAGTTATCCCAACAAGAAAAAACAGTCGCTGACATGAATTCAAAATTAATGAGTTCTGATCTAGATTTAAAGAGCAACGATGACAAGCATAAAACGTTCTTAGCACAGCTTTCTTCACATGTCTCTGCATTGATTGTTCAAGAAGCTTCGGTAGGTCAAGCTGCTATTAGACTGGTTGGAGAAGAAGAACAATTAAGAGGAGAACTCAAGAACTCGGAGATGCATGCGCTATCACTTACGTTAGCGACGCAGTTACAGGCAGGCCATCCTTGTCCTGTATGTGGATCGGAACACCATCCCTCACCCGTGGAGTCTCTGGAAGATTCAGATGATCTTACGACTCTGACAGGTCGGTTGCAATCTTTACGTCATGTTCAGTCTCAACTTCAAGAGTTTCGGCTTACCTTTAGACAGCTCATGAATGAGAGCCAATCGTTAATCGATCAATCTGGAATAGTACTTCCTGAACCAGATGATTCACATGTAGCTGTAGCTAAAGAACAATCTGAAATAAACGAAGAATCTCAGATGCAATTCTCTGTTGCACACTGGACAAGTATCGTTGAACAGTTTGATGATGTAACTCGGAAGCTTACGAAGATGACCTCAAGCCTGCGGCAGGAAGCTGCAGAGATGAAGCAGACACAAGCTGTACTTCAACAGCAACACATGAAATATATGGCAGAAGTAGAAGCGTTTAGAAATTATCATGCGGATTCCAAGAACAAGCATGATCGCTTAACTGTTGAATTGATGAAATTGCAGCAAGCTTGGGACAAAGAGTTCCCCGAGCTTCCAATTCATCAGATTGATTCGATGTTCGAGCTTATGCAGAAGAAAGATAAGGAAGCTGAGACGATTAAGGAACGACTTGAGATCAGTATTCCTTTTCTAGAGAGTAAATTATCAGCTATTCAATCTCTAGAACAACAAATCGGTGACTTAGACAAGGTTCTTATTCAATGGAACACGCAATGGCATGCTAAAAGTGAACTGCTAAAAGAAAAGATGGAACGTCTCAAGTCCTGGATCGGTGATGGATCAGCAGAGGCTTTACTTGAGGAATGTACTCAACATCTCCTTCGGTTAAGAGCAGCAGTGTCACATACGAAGGCTGCACGGCGTACAGCTGAGGATAAGAAACATGAAGCCATCAAAGCAACTGTTATAGCACAGCAGGCTGTTACATCAGCATCAGATCATTGTAAAGCATCTGAAAGCCGTTGGGAGCAGATGTTGGCAGCATCAACACTATCTACTGGAGATGAAGTTGTTGCGTGTTGTTTACAACAGGAGGAAGAGGTTGAGTACACCGAGTCAGTAAGAAAACATCGTGAGAATGAACGGGAAGTTACGTTACAGCTTGCCTATGTCGAAGACAAGTTGTCAGGGAATTCTCTTACTGAAGAAGAGTGGAATACCCACAAGACTCGACTGGAAGAATGTCGTAAGAATGATGAAGCGGCCATCCAGTTCAAGGCAAGGGCTGAGCGCGATCTAGAAGATATATCTGAGCGCCATACAAGATGGATACAACTAGAGGATACACGTATAGAACGTGAGTCCACAGGAGAGCAACTCCATAAGTTACAGTCGTGTTTACGGGGGAATGCCTTCGTAGAATACATTGCGGAAGAGCAGTTAATGCAGGTAAGCCAGGCTGCGTCACAACGTCTTATGTTTTTAACTAGACAACGTTATGCATTAGAAGTGGATTCGGGTGGAGGTTTCGTGATTCGTGACGATGCTAACGGGGGAACTCGTCGACCTGTATCCACGTTGTCTGGAGGAGAAACATTTCTGACATCGTTATCTTTAGCGCTTGCCTTATCAGCTCAAATTCAATTGCGTGGTCAATATCCGTTACAATTCTTTTTCTTAGATGAGGGATTTGGAACGTTAGATCCAGAACTTCTGGAGATGGTCATCACCTCATTAGAACGTCTTCATAGTGATCATCTATCCGTAGGTATTATTAGTCACGTACCTGAGCTAAGAGCACGGTTACCACGCAAATTAATCGTCCTACCCTCCGAACATGGTGGGGGTGGTTCGCGTCTTGTGATAGAAAATATGTAACGATATTTAAAAAATGTGACGATGATCACAGTAACAGTTACAAGCCATTGTTATAATACAGTTAATAGCCGACATCACTTGAGAAGTACCTCGGCGGACTTATGGAAGGGAATTCAATTCCCTAACATAAGTCCGTACGTCAAGCAGCTTTTTCTAGCTGCTAGGTGCTTCTTCTTTTTTTGTATTTTTATATCTAGTTGGCTTAAATAAGTATCCATTCGCCTAGACCTGAATAGAATGTAAGTAGCAAATGCATTATTAGGAGGGCTAGAACAGATGGAGAAGGTTGAAGCCAAGCAACTATGTCATCACCACATGCATCGTTACGTGCGTGTAGTCATTATGGATGGAAGAGTTTATGATGGTTTTGTAGATAATGTGGACGATGAAAACCTACATTTAGCTGTGCCCGTAGATCATGAAATGTGCTGTGATCACATGGAAAATGCCAGTTATTCGAACGGAAACATGTCCCCTGTGGGAGCGTATGGAGGCAATCCCCAACTTCAACCAATATCATACGGAAATCAGCAGGCTGCTGGTAATCCGTCATGGGGATCCGGTGGATATCCGGGTCTAGACGTACGTGCTTTTGTACCTGGTTATTATCCACCAGGTCCCCCTGCTTATGGGTATTATCCGTATGGAAGAAGACGGTTTAATCGGTTGCTCTTGCCGCTTGCAGCACTGACCACGCTAGCGATCCTGCCATTTTATTAATATACATCCTTCTGTAACAAGAGAACTCACAAGGCCAGAGTAGTGTCCTTGTGAGTTTTTTTCTGATGAATAATCATCTTTTTTAGAAATAAATAGATGACGTCATTTTTTCTGTATGGGTCCTAGAGGAGTATTGGACGAGGCTATCCCATATCCAGTATGATAAATAAAGAGAAAGTATAGATTTAGGGGGCGAATAACTTGGATTGTTTATTTTGTAAGATTATCGAAGGTACTATTCCTAGTAACAAAGTATTTGAGAATGAACATGTTTTGGCCTTTCGCGACATTCAACCTGCTGCACCGGTACATGTGCTAATCATTCCAAAGATTCATATCGCTTCGATGAATGATGTCACCCCTGAGAATTTACCCTTAATTATGGAAATTCATCATGTTGCACAACAAATTTCACAAGATTTGGGTATTTCAGAATCAGGATATCGTCTTATTAATAACTGTGGATCTGATGGGGAACAGACGGTAAATCATCTGCATTATCACTTGCTTGGAGGTGCCAAATTAGGCGCTCTAACAGGCCTTTCAGCCTCTCATCAGTAACGACATGGTAAATAGTGTATTGTATCAGATTACGAAAAAAATAGCTGTAAGGTTGACACCCTATTTGACTTTCACCTATAATAAAAGTTGATGAACCGTGTTAATACTCTTGGACGGTCTGGTCGGAGGGAGGGAAAACTGGTGTCTGAAACGAAAGTTCGTAAAAATGAGACAATCGATGCTGCACTTCGTCGCTTTAAACGTTCCATCGCTAAAGATGGCGTCTTGGCTGAGGTGAAAAAACGCAAGCATTATGAAAAGCCAAGCGTTAAGAAAAAGCTAAAGTCTGAGGCTGCTCGTAAGAGAAAGTTTTAGGGGGATTTAACAACTATGAATCTTAGCGAAAGATTGAACGAAGACATGAAGCAAGCAATGAAGAGTCGCGATAAATTCAAACTCTCCACTATTAGAATGATTCGTTCGACAATCATGAATCTTGAAATAGATTTGAAAAGAACTTTGGATGATTCCGAGGTGCTTGATATCCTAGGTCGTGAAATCAAACAGCGCAAAGATGCCCTCCAAGAATTTGAAAAAGCAGGACGCGATGATCTTGCCGCTAGTGCTAAAGCAGAAATCGAGATAGTCGGCCAGTATCTTCCCGCACAGCTTTCTGAAGAAGAAATTAAAGTCATTGTACAGCAGACCATCCATGAAACCGGTGCTTCTTCGAAAGCCGAGATGGGGAAATTAATGAGTGCCCTAATGCCTAAGGTAAAGGGACTCGCTGACGGCAAACTTGTTAACCAAGTAGTTCAACAATTTCTGCAATAAACAATAACAGGAACATCCCTTGATTTTGAGGGGTGTTTTTTATTTTTTTTGAAACCTCTTTAGGGGTAGAACGTAGTAAGACTTATAAGTTTAGTACATAATATGGGGAAAATTTGGTTTTGATTATGAAGGAAAGGAGGGAATTATTTGAATAAAATTAAAAAAATATGTTCTCTTTTTGTCTTGAATCTACTAGTTATATCACTGATTCTTCCTGTTTTAGGTGAAACCGTACTAGCAACGTCTGTATCGACTTCAGAGCCCAAATCCGGTTCGGTATACATCATTCCTGTTGATCAAGATATTGAAAGAGGGCTTCAGAAATTCATGGAGCGAGGCTTCAAAGAAGCGACAGAAATGGATGCGTCCCTTATTGTATTGGAGATTAACACGCCTGGAGGAAGAATAGATACTGCTCATAATATTGTTGATATTATACGAAACAGTAAAATTCCTACGGTCGCATATATTCATGGGGATGCTGCTTCGGCAGGAAGTTACATCGCGTTAAATGCCAATAAAATAGCGATGGCTCCTGGAAGTATGATCGGTGCTGCTGCGTTAGTCGACGGTATTACAGGGAAACGAATCGAGGATCCTAAATTAGTGGCGTACTGGAAATCACTGATGTCTGGTGCAGCTGAGGTTAGTAAGCGTAATCCTAAGATTGCTCAAGGGATGACAGATGTCAATATGGTTGTTGAGATGCCCGAAATTAACGATACCAAGGAAAAAGGCGAGATTATCTCACTGACTAGCGAACAGGCGTTGAAAGTTGGCTATGCAGATACAATTGCTACAACGACGGAAGAAGTCGTATCTTGGATGGGTTACTCAACGGATGATATATTTCATGTTGAGCAATCAGGTGCAGAGAAACTTGCTGAATTTTTGACGAGTCCGATGGTAATGGCTTTACTTCTGTTTATGGGAATAGCTGGCGTCATTATAGAAATCATTGTTCCTGGATTCGGAGTGCCTGGTATTCTGGGCATCATAGGGTTTGTCCTTTATTTCTTTGGTAATTATGTTGCAGGATTTGCTGGGTCTGAGACATGGGTACTCTTTATCGTTGGGATTATTATGTTGGTTCTTGAGTTGTTCGTACCAAGCTTCGGAATTCTAGGTTTGCTTGGATCTGCCAGTCTCATTGTTGGTGTGGTACGCGCTGCTTATAGTACATCCCATGTGGCGTTATCACTGGGAGTTGCTAGTGTGTGCGCATTGATAGTTATCATTATCGTGGCTATCGTCTTCAAGAAACGTGGCGTGTGGAATCGATTTATTCTCAGTGACTCCTTAACGAAAGAGAAGGGTTATATACCTGTTTTAAGCAAAGATAACTTGCTAGCTAAAGAAGGTATCAGTGTCACCCCGTTACGACCAGCTGGAATGGTTATGATTGAGGGTGAACGGGTTGACGTCGTCACAGATGGTGAGTTTATTGCAAACAATACGGCGATTTGTGTGGTAAAGGTAGAAGGGTCACGTATTGTTGTTAAAGCTATTGGGAAATAATTTAGTATCGTGTCATATCATAGCCAATGGCTATGTGATAAATATGAATCTTGGGGGATAAGTAATCTATGGACGCAACATTAATTCCTATTTTGTTGATTGTGGTAGTCGCAATCATTGTGTTAAGTGTATTCTTTAGCTTTTTTCCTGTAATGCTATGGATTGCAGCACTATCATCGGGAGTGCGTATTAGTATCATTACACTCGTTGCGATGAGACTTCGTCGTGTAACACCAAGCAGAATTGTAAATCCTATGATCAAAGCTACCAAAGCGGGTCTAGGACTTGATATTAATCAATTGGAAAGCCATTATCTCGCTGGTGGTAATGTAGACCGTGTAGTTAATGCACTGATTGCAGCACAACGTGCGAACATTCCATTGGAATTCGAACGTGCAGCAGCTATCGACTTAGCGGGTCGCGATGTGCTTCAAGCGGTTCAGATGAGTGTTAATCCACGTGTAATTGAGACCCCGATTGTAGCTGCAGTAGCTAGAAACGGAATTGAAGTAAAAGTTAAAGCGCGTGTTACTGTACGTGCGAATATCGACCGATTGGTTGGTGGTGCGGGTGAAGAAACAATTATTGCCCGTGTTGGTGAAGGTATTGTAACTACGGTTGGTTCGAGTGATTCTCATAAAGATGTCTTAGAGAATCCAGATATGATCTCACGTACCGTTCTTTCAAAAGGGCTAGATGCAGGAACGGCATTTGAAATCTTATCCATAGATATTGCAGATGTGGATGTAGGTAAGAATATTGGTGCTTATCTGCAGACAGAACAAGCTGAGGCTGATAAACGGATTGCCCAAGCTAAGGCGGAAGAACGTCGCGCAATGGCAGTAGCACAAGAACAGGAAATGAAGGCTCGCGTTATAGAGATGAGAGCGAAAGTTGTGGAGTCTGAATCCGATGTTCCTCTAGCAATGGCAGAAGCGTTACGTTCAGGACAACTTGGAGTTATGGACTATATGAACTATAAGAATATCGAAGCGGACACTCAAATGAGAGGATCGCTTGGTAAAATGGGAGAAAATGGAGATAGTCCGAACAATCCCAAAAAATAATATGTAAGGGATGATGTATCCCATGGAATATATTTGGCCACTTGTTGTTGTCGCATTTGGGATTATATCTGCGGTAATGAACAAAGGGAAAACGAAATCAAATGAGAGCCCTAGTAATATGCCTACATTTGGAGGGGGAGCCGAACGTTCATTGCGACCTAGACCTTCTCAAGATAACGATGATTCCAACGAAAGAATGGAAACGGAGAATCGTAACCAACAGGAAGTTTACACCCCAAGGAATATGCAGCCGACGCTACATGAATCGGATAGTCGTAATGTGATGGATATCCCTGAATACGATGTGAGTGGTGAAGGCGTCTCTCAGATGTATGAGGATTCGATGCAGAGTCGAAATGATGACATGCAAAAGGACATTGATCGTGTCACCGCTGCTCTGGATAAAATCTCGGCGCCTACCTCGACAGAGTGGAATGCTTATGATAACTCTGATGAGGAATCGAAGCGCTCATATGCTTCAGACATATCACGTCAAGCCGCAAACGGTATTATTTGGTCAGAGATATTAGGACCTCCACGTGCTAAACGTTCGTATAATCATCGCAAATCTTAAATGAGATAGATTTGGTGATTGTCATAAAGAACACAACAAAACCCAACCTTGTTCACTAAAGGTTGGGTTTTGTTGTGTTTAGATATCAATTCAAAGGCTCTCCTGCCGTCTCCCTGCCATTCTGTAGGGATTTGAACACTACACATGTAAGTGTAAAGATGAGCTCGTATAACCCCTACTGTGCTCCTGTAAAGAGCAATATGTTTGAACATTTATAGGTGGCACAGCAATCCGACCATTATCCAGGCATAACAAAGGGATGGTGAACCAGTTATGATTCGAAGCATCATGTTATCTTTTGGAACGACGATATTATACATGACAATGTATGGACTTTTTCAGTTCCCTCGGTAATTGCAGTCTTTTTTAACGTATCCACGAGGAATTGCTTTCATAAAAATAGTGTTCCCCGCATATGGTTTAGAGTACAGGAAGGGGGAAGACCTTCGTATGACCCGGATCAGCCGTAAACTTCGAAATTGGACATATGAAAAACTAGATTTGCCCCAGGATATTGTGTTTAATCTACCACGGTTAACCTTGGTCGGTAACAAAGAACTGTTTATTGAAAATCATAATGGGGTCATTCATTTCTCACCTGAGAAGTTGATTCTTTCCCTTAGTCAGGGATCGCTTGAGATAGAGGGATCAGAGCTTGTGATTCGTTCTATTTTACCTAAGGAAGTGCTAATAGAAGGAACGGTTACCCATATAAAATACATAGAAACGGAGGAGAGTCATTGAAAATTCCAACATTAGTCTACTGGCGTGGATATGTCGAAATTACAGTTAGGAATGGACATCTGGAATCTTTTATTAATACCTTGACCCAGATGGGCATTCCGGTGTGGGATGTTAAACCAACTCCATTACAGACTGCTGATATGAAGGTGCTATTGTCAGACTTCTATGCTCTCCGCCCTATCTTGAAGCGGACAGGCTGCCGTGCGCATGTAAATAAAAGGATAGGTTTCCCCTTTGAGATGTTAAAGTTAAAGAAACGTAAGTTTTTTGCAGTGGGAATCGTTGCCTTTTTCGCCATTCTGTTTCTCTTGTCGTCTCTAATATGGGATGTCAAAGTGGTCGGAAATGTTAGAATTGCTACGGATGATGTGTTACTTGTAGCTAAGCAAGAGGGAATATACCCGCTACAATGGGTTGGTCGGTTGCAACATTTGGACGAGCTCTCACAGCAAATGAATAGAAAATTACCAGGAACAGCATGGGTTGGAGTCGATCGTAAAGGGACTACAATTACAATTCAAGTCGTTGAGTCCGCTCTTCCAGAGACGAAGCCACTTCTCAGTCCAAGACACTTAATTAGCAGGACAGATGCTGTGATCACTAGTATTTATGCAGAACAAGGTCGACCTTTGGTTGCGAAGAACAGTCGTGTTAAAAAGGGACAGGTCTTGATCTCCGGGTTATTAGGAGATACTGAGAATTCTCAATCTGTTGTTGCCAAAGGGGATGTAATGGGGCTAGTATGGCATGAGTATACCATTGAGGTACCCACTGTTCAGAAGCATAAAGTATACACTGGGGAAAGTAAGGATAAGAGTTATCTTGTCCTAGGCAACCGTGGCATCCAATTATGGGGATATGGTAAAGTTCCATACGCTAAATATGAAGTTGTCACAGAACAAGATCCTCTATCTTGGAGATCAACGAAATTACCTATGGGTTGGATGACGGAACATGTGATGGAGATTGAAGAACGAAGTGAAGAAATCACAATAGAAGAAGCAAAAAAACAAGGAATTGAAGGCGCAATCCGTGATATTATAGCGAAATACGGAAATGATTCACAAATTATTAGTCGAAAAATTTTGCATGAGAAGAAAGAGAATGGTAAAGTTTATATGAAGGTTCTTTTTGAAGTAGAGGAAAAAATTGCTGAAGAGTTACCTATAGTATATAACCAAGGAGAATGAGGCTATTTGTCAGAGAATATACACAGTATAAAGATGTCATTTCAGAGCGCAGGAGAAGGACTAGCTGTATTTGGTCCACAGGATATTTTTCTTAAAATGATCGAGGCAGAAATTCCCGCAAATATTGATTCGCGTGAAGCCGAAATTACAATACGTGGTGGGGACCGAGAGGTCCAAATGCTGGAACAGTTATTCGATGTGCTATTACAATTAGTACGCAACGGTTACGTTTTAACGGAACGCGATGTGAGTTATGCTATAGATTTAGCAAAGGACTTTAGAGCAGATCAGTTATTAGATTTGTTTAAGGGTGAAATAACTACAACCTTCCGTGGAAAACCTATACGGGTCAAAACGATTGGTCAAAAGCATTATGTGACGACGATTAAGAAACGAGATATTGTGTTTGCGATTGGTCCTGCGGGGACGGGGAAGACATATTTAGCTGTTGTATTAGCGGTTGCTGCATTAAAAGAAGGATCAGTTAAGCGAATTGTTCTGACTCGACCAGCTGTGGAAGCAGGGGAGAACTTAGGGTTCTTACCAGGTGATTTACAGGAGAAAGTAGATCCATATCTACGCCCACTATACGATGCTTTATTTGATGTAATGGGACCTGACCAGACTGCGAAAGCCTTAGAACGTGGACTTATTGAAATTGCACCGCTGGCATATATGCGTGGTCGAACACTTGACGATGCATTTATCATTCTAGATGAAGCTCAGAATACAACACCTGAACAAATGAAAATGTTCCTGACTCGACTCGGATTCGGCTCGAAGATGGTCATAACAGGTGACGTTACACAGATTGACTTGCCAAGAGGCAAGAAATCTGGTCTAGTTGAAGCTAATACTATACTAAGCTCGATTGATGAGATCGGTTTTGTTTATTTCTCAGAACAAGATGTTGTACGTCATTCATTAGTCCAAAAAATCATTGTTGCCTACGATCGAGCTGCAGAAAATCAAGGATAGAGGGGATTAACTCTATGGACTCGAAGGAAACGCCATCTGGCAAATCATTTTTATACAAAAATGCAAGCTACAAGTATAGCGTGTTGACACGCTATACTCTGTTTTTATTTATAGTTGTGTTAATTTACTTTACACTTGCACCCAAAATATTACCTCAACGCTATGATATACGGCTCGGTTCTTATAGTGAAAAGGAAATAATAGCACAGGGGCAAATTCCCAACAGCAAAGCAACGTTAAAGGCGCAAGAAAAGGCAGCCGAGCAAGTACAACCGATTTATAATATTATTCCGCTTCGAAATGATACATTAGTACTTCAAATTTTGGATCGAATAGATCGACTTAACCAAGATGATCAGGTTTCGAATCAGGATAAAGTTGCAATCTATCGGCAAGAAATTCCACAAAGAGCAGAAGACTTTGTTCAGAACTTCGTGAACAGTAGCCGAAGCTCAGGCGCCTATTCCGATAATCTATTAAACGAAATGGTACGGGTCATTAGTGAACAAGTCTATCGCATTCCAGATGAGACGTTTATTAAGATGCCTCGTCTTACAAGTGAAGATATTCAAGCGATGAAGCCCGTAGCTCGTGAGATTGTTTCTAAGTTAAGTAATGATCAGGTAGTGGATGCGCAGACCGTTAGAGCTAAAGTGGCGGAAGCCGTTAGTACAAGCTCTCTAAGTAATCGTATACCTCGTGAAGTCGTCCAAGAAATTGCACGGTTGACGCTCACGGCAAATAAATTTTACGATGAGGAAGAGACCAAAGAAGCTCAAGTACAAGCTCGAGAGGATACAAATACAGTTTTTATTAACCAGGGTGACGTACTAGTGAGCAAAGGGCAGCTTATTACGGAAGAGCTATACGCTCTATTAGACGATAATAAGTTACTTAAGAACGAGGTTAACTATTGGCCACAGCTAGGGTTATTGATGTTATCCCTATTGTTGGTAGCTGGACTACATATGTTTATTCGTCAATCTAGTATGAACACGAATAAATATAAATATAATAATTCACAGCTTCTTATGCTTGGCCTTATTTTTGCTATTACGGTTCTGTCCATGAATCTGGTAAGTATAGTACAAAATAGTGTCCATCCCTATATTGGTTATATTGCTCCAGTAGCACTAGGTGCAATTTTAGTGTCATTGCTTATGGATATGTCTCTTGCTTTCTTTTGCACTATGATATTTAGTATATTGGCAAGTGTGATATTAAATGTTAATCAAGGAGAAATATTTGATTTTCATTTTGGATTCTTTACGATGACCGTTTCTTACGTTGCTATTTCGGCAATTCATAAGGCAAGTCAACGTTCTACCTTACTAAAAGGTGGGATCATGGCAAGTTTGGTTGGTTCCATTCTTGTATTTGTTATGATCTTAATCGATGGCAAGGAATGGAGTCAGATCCAAACGCTATACACGATAGCCTTTGCATTTGCTGGTGGGTTGCTAACAGCAGTATTGGTCATAGGGCTAATGCCATTTTTTGAAGCAACGTTCGGAATTCTATCCGCATTGAAGCTAGTTGAACTATCTAATCCTAACCACCCTTTATTACGTAAGTTGCTAACTGAGACTCCGGGTACTTATCATCATAGTGTGATGGTGGGGAATCTCTCGGAAGCTGCTGCAGAGGCTATTGGTGCGAATGGACTGTTATGTAGAGTTGGTTCATACTACCATGATATTGGGAAAACAAAGAGACCTAGCTATTTCATTGAGAATCAGAACCATATGGAGAATCCCCATGATTCACTAGATCCGAAGCTCAGCAAATCGATTATCATTGCGCATGCTAGAGATGGTGTAGAGATGTTAAAAGATTATAAGTTACCGAAGCTGATTCGGGATATTGCAGAACAGCATCATGGAACGACGTTCCTACATTTCTTTTATCACAAAGCACTGAAGAAAGCAGAAGAACAAGGTATAGAGCCTGAATTTACGGAGTTTGATTTCCGTTATCCTGGTCCTAAAGCCCAATCTAAAGAATCTGCTATCGTAGGTATTGCTGATAGTGTCGAGGCTGCAGTACGTTCTTTGCGGAATCCTACGGTCGAGCAGGTTGAGACTATGATAGAGAAAATAATTAAGAGTCGGATGGATGATCATCAGTTTAATGAGTGTGACCTGACGTTAAAGGAACTGGATATTATCAGTAAAACGATGAAAGAAAGCGTCATGGGAATATTCCACTCTAGAATTGAATACCCCGAAGAAATAAAGAAGACTACGAAGATATCTGAAGAAGATAACAGAAAGGGCGTTTAATATATGAGTCTACAACTGGCTTGGAGTAACGAGCAGTCGGAATATGAAATTCAGGAATCTTTAATTACTTTGCTTGAATCTGCACTACAGAAGGCGGGAGAAGCTGAAGGCGTAATGGATGGAGAGGTTGCCCTTACATTTGTGGATGATGAACAGATCCATGAATTGAATCGTGACTACCGCGGGATTGATCGACCTACAGATGTACTTTCTTTTGCGATGAATGATACGATAGATGATGAGCTTGAAATTGTCTATGCATTAGAAGAGGGAGAGAAAATGGAAGAAGTTCCTGAGGTGTTGGGTGATATTATCATTTCAATTCCCCGTGCCAAACTTCAAAGTGAAGAGTTCGGTCATTCCCTAGAACGCGAAATTGGGTTTTTGTTTGTTCATGGATTTCTGCACTTGCTTGGTTACGATCACCAAGATCAAGCTGCTGAAGATGAAATGATGGGTAAACAAGAGGCTGTTCTGGTTCAAGTGGGGTTGAATCGATAATGGTAAAGAAATCCTTCCTATCCTCATTTGGTTATGCGTCGGAAGGTATTAAATATGCGATGACTACTCAGAGAAACATGAAGGTACATGGGGTTGCTGCCCTAATTGTTATTATAGCTGCTGCTGTTTTACAGGTATCGCCTATGCGATGGTTGTTTCTGCTTCTTGCTATTACCTTAGTGATCACTGCGGAGATGTTTAATACAGCTCTGGAAGCTGTTGTAGATCTCGTATCTCTGGATATTCGTCCTTTGGCTAAGGCTGCCAAAGATACTGCCGCAGGAGCTGTGCTTCTTACTGCGGCTTTTGCAGTAGTTGTAGGTATTGTGGTATTCTACAGACCCCTTGTGGAGTTGTTTGGGGGATAACATATATCGAGGGAACGTTCAAAAACTAAGTAGATGCTTTCGAAGTGAGTTTTTTCGGAGTATAAACATGAGGTAACGCTCAAAAACTAGGTAGATGCTTTCGAAGTAGTTTTTTCGGAGTATAACAAGAGGGAACGCTCAAAAACTTTTAGGAGGTGTCACATGGATTCAGCAACATTGCTTAAAGAAGCTATGAAAGCTCGAGAAAAAGCATATATCCCATACTCACACTTTGGTGTAGGTGCTGCATTATTGGACAGCGATGGACAGGTACATCATGGATGTAATATTGAGAATGCTGCTTATAGTCCTACAAACTGTGCTGAACGAACAGCGATGTTCAGTGCTATAGCGAACGGTCATCAAGCGCGTAGCTTCAAGGCTATAGCCGTTGTTGCAGATACAGAAGGGCCTGTTGCACCATGTGGTGTCTGCCGTCAAGTGATGGTAGAACTGTGTGGACTGGACATGCTAGTTATACTAGGTAATTTAAAAGGTGATATTCGCGAAACGAGCGTTCGTGAGTTATTACCAGATTCTTTTGGTCCATCGGATCTAGACAATGTCAGTAAATAATCGAATGATAATTAAAAGTACAGAGTACCATTTTTAGGGGGACAACAAGTAAATGGCAAAATTTAAATCAGGTTTCGTAGGAATCGTTGGAAGACCTAATGTAGGTAAATCAACGTTAATGAATCAAGTGATTGGACAGAAGATTGCGATCATGTCAGACAAACCACAGACTACACGCAACAAAATCCATGGCGTATACACAACGGATCATAACCAGATTGTATTTCTAGATACACCTGGAATACACAAACGTCAATCTAAGCTTGGTGACCTCATGAATCAGACTGCACTGAATACACTAGGTGAAGTAGAGGCTGTCTTGTTCCTAGTGGATGCTTCTGAAGGAATGGGTGGCGGTGATCGTTACATTGTGGAGCAACTTAAGAATGTCCGTACTCCAATTATTCTTGTACTAAACAAAATTGACCGGATTGAGCCACAAGCATTACTACCTCTTATTGAGGGGTACCGTAAGCTCTATGATTTTGCTGAGATTATCCCTGTATCTGCGAAGAATGGAAATAATGTCAGTACCTTGTTGAAGGAATTGGAAAAGTATTTACCTGAGGGACCTCAGTATTATCCTGCAGATCAGATCACAGATCACCCTGAGCAATTCGTTTGTGCGGAATTGATTCGTGAGAAAATACTCCATTTAACAAGAGAAGAGATTCCTCACTCCATCGCGGTAATGATTGAGGATATGAAAGTACAAGACAATGGTGTGGTACATATCGGTGCTGTTATCTTTGTAGAAAGAAGCTCACAGAAGGGTATCATTATTGGGAAGCAAGGAGCCATGTTGAAAGAAATTGGACAATTAGCACGTCATGATATCCAGAACTTATTAGGGTCCAAAATCTTCTTAGAAATATGGGTTAAAGTTAAAAAAGATTGGCGCAATCAAGATCGAGTTCTTCGTGATCTAGGATTTCACCGCGAAAGTTAATACTTAATATCGGTTGGCAGGAATTGCAACACATATATCATCGTACAACGCACATCCTATTATTGAAGATGCAGATGCATTTCCCAAGGAAAGGATGAATACGTATGCGAGATTTTTCGTGGAAGTATTTTGCGATGACTGGAGATGTTGATGCTTATTTGTTATTTAAAGAAGCAGGTGGCACTCCAAATCAAGTGTTTGCAACAGATATTGTGGTGGAAGAGATGGTTGATTATGAAGAGAACGAATGATTGGCTGCTCCGTGAATGGTTGGGGGAAGATGCATGCTTTACAGGGTGGAAGGGATTGTCATCCGCAGCATGGACTACGGTGAGGGGAACAAAATCATTACGCTTTGCACCGAAAACACGGGGAAAATAGGAGTGCTTGTTCGTGGCGCAAAGAAGGTAAAGAGCCGACATGCTGCTTTAACGCAGCTATTTACAATAGGTGAGTATATTTTTTTTCGAAATGGTACGGGGCTAGGTACTTTAAATGCAGGCGAAATTACAGAATCCCATTATCGATTACGTGGAGATCTTTATATGGCAGCTTATGCGTCATATGCCTGTGAGTTACTTGATCGAATTCTCCTAGATGAGGAGACAGGAAGCTTCTGGTTTCATCAGTTAAAAGCTTGTCTTGTTGCTTTGGAAGAAGGAAAAGATCCTGGAATCATACTCAACGTATATGAAATGAAAATGTTACAGACTGCGGGTTATGCACCAGAGTTGAATACCTGTATCTCTTGTGGAGAATCACGAGCGGATGATGACCTACTGATCAGTCCTCGACTTGGTGGGGTATTATGTAAGTATTGTCGTCATCTTGATCCACAAGCAATGAAAATTACACCTCGTGCTCTAAAATTATTGCGGTTATTCGAACGATTAGATCTAAGAAAACTTGGGAATATTGATGTGAAGCAAGAAACCAAGCTGGAATTAAAAATGATAATGAGGTCATTTATCGATATGCAGTTAGGTGTAAATTTAAAGTCCAGAAATTTCCTTGATCAAATGGATAAATATGAAATTTGACGAATGGGACAATATCTATTAGTATATTATAAGATTATATTTAATATTGTCATGCATTGATCGAGATAGTAGCGATTTAATTTCTGGACTTAGCGAGTTGGGGATGGTGGAAGCTCAACGAAAGGAAATCGTGAAAGGCAACTCGGGAGCATGAATGAATGATAAAAAGTGGATTGTGTTGTTTCTTAAGCATAATCAAGTAGGGTGGAACCGCGGGAAAAGCTCTCGTCCCTATGTCTGTGCAGCAGGCCAGGCGTAGGAACGAGGGCTTTTTGCTGTACAGAATGGTAAAATGAAAGTAATGAAAATGAGTAAAGGAGCGAAGCAATATGAATTTTCAAAAGATGATTCTAACGCTACAGCAGTTCTGGGCAGATCATAACTGTATTATCGTCCAGCCGTATGACACGGAAAAAGGTGCAGGGACCATGAACCCTATGACTTATCTACATTCAATCGGTCCTGAACCATGGAATGTAGCTTATGTAGAACCGTCTCGTCGCCCAAGCGATGGACGTTATGGAGAGAATCCAAACCGGCTTTATCAGCATCACCAATTCCAGGTTGTTCTTAAACCTTCCCCTGATAATATTCAGGAAATTTATTTGGAGAGCTTAAAGCAGCTGGGTATTGACCCATTACAGCATGATATTAGATTCGTTGAAGACAACTGGGAAGCACCAACATTGGGAGCATGGGGTCTAGGTTGGGAAGTATGGCTTGATGGTATGGAAGTGACCCAATTCACGTATTTCCAACAGGTTGGGGGTATTGATGCAAGTCCTGTTGCTGTAGAAATAACATACGGTATGGAACGTCTAGCATCTTATATTCAGAATAAAGAAAATGTATTTGACCTTGAATGGGTAAATGGCATTACATATGGTGATGTGTTTCACCAAGCAGAAGTAGAACATTCTAAGTACACCTTTGAAGTGTCTGATGTGCAGATGTTATTCACGTTATTCAATATGTATGAAGAAGAAGCTAATAAAGCAATGGAGAAATTTTTAGTGTTCCCAGCGTATGACTATGTATTGAAATGTTCCCATACGTTTAACTTGCTCGATGCTCGTGGAGCCATTAGCGTAACAGAACGAACAGGTTACATCATGCGTGTAAGAAACTTGGCTCGCCAAGTGGCTGCCTCTTATTTAGGAGAACGCGAGAAATTAGGCTTCCCGCTCTGTAAGAAAGGAGACGTTTAACGTGGCTAAAGACTTATTGTTTGAAATTGGATTGGAAGAAGTTCCTGCTCGGTTTATACGTGCTGCTGTAGAACAGTTGGAAGAGCGTATGATTAAATGGTTGGAGCAATCAAGAATCTCACATGGACAAGTGCATGCCTATGCAACACCACGTCGGTTAGCGGTGCTCGTGGAAGGTGTGGCAGAGAAACAAGAGGATATTGAGGAAGAAGTTAAGGGCCCATCTCGTAAAATAGCTCAAGACGCAAGTGGTAATTGGAGCAAAGCAGCGTTGGGATTCGCACGGAGTCAAGGTGTTGATCCTGAACAGTTCACATTCCAAGAGTTAAACGGTGTTGAATATATATATGCAACTAAGAGCAGTTTAGGAGTAGAGACTTCATCTATTCTTTCAGAAGCCTTGTTGAACATCCTTTCTTCGATGACTTTTCCAAAGAATATGCGATGGAGCGCTTATGAATTTAAGTTCGTTCGTCCGATTCGGTGGCTTATCGCACTATTTGGAACCGATGTTATTGACCTCGATATTACAGGAGTGAAATCGGGTAATATAACTCGTGGCCATAGATTCTTAGGTGAAGAGGCTGTTGTTGCCGAACCTTCCGTGTACTTGGATGTACTTCGAAGCCAGTCCGTAATTGCATGTATAGAAGAACGGAAAAACATGATAGAAGAACAGATTAAAGCTCTTGCAGAAGAGAAACAATGGAAAATTGCAGTCAAAGATGATCTGCTTGAAGAAGTATTATTCCTTGTTGAGACACCTACGGTGTTATTTGGAACGTTTGATCCTTCCTTTTTGGAAATTCCACAAGACGTGTTAATCACTTCTATGAGGGAGCATCAGCGCTACTTCCCAGTACTGAATGATCAAGATCAATTACTACCCTTCTTCGTTACGGTACGTAATGGGAATAATACCTATTTGGATATTATTGCCAAAGGAAATGAGAAGGTATTACGCGCACGTTTATCAGATGCGAAATTCTTCTACGAAGAAGACCAGAAGTTACACATTAAGGATGCTTTGTTGAAACTTGAAAATATTGTATTCCAAGAAGAATTAGGATCTATTGCTGATAAAGTCCGTAGAACTGGTCTTATTGCAGAAGGTTTATCATCCGCACTACACATTTCTCCAGAACATGCAGATGCAGTGTCACGTGCTGCTGAAATTTGTAAGTTTGATCTAGTTACTCAAATGGTTTATGAGTTCCCTGAATTACAAGGCGTGATGGGTGAAGACTATGCTCGAAGAGCGGGTGAGAAGGAGGAAGTAGCGAAGGCTGTCTTCCAACATTATCAACCACGCTTTGCTGGAGATAATACACCGGAATCGATCGTAGGAGCACTAGTTAGTATTGCTGACAAAATCGATACGATTGTTGGTTGTTTCTCTATAGGCATCATCCCGACAGGTTCTCAAGATCCCTATGCACTTCGTCGTCAAGCCCAGGGTATTGTACAGATTATGTTGGCTCAAAAACTACAGATTTCGCTCTCAGAGATGCTCAACATTGCACTTGATGTTCATGAAAACCTTCGTGAAATGAAACTTTCTGCTACTGAAGTGCGTACAACTATAGTTGAGTTCTTTGGACTTCGAGTGAAGAAGCTTCTTTCAGAGAACTTACGTTATGATATTGTAGATGCGGTGATCTCGGCAGACTTTGATGATATTGCCTCTGTAGTTTCACGAGGTGAAGCATTGATGGAAGCCGTAAATAATCAAGAGGATTTCAAGGTGACGGTTGAATCCTTTAACCGTGTGAGCAACTTAGGTGCCAAAGCAGAACAATTCGAAATCGATGAAGCTCTTCTTCAAGAACAAGGGGAAAAAGAACTTTATAAAGGTTGGCAATCGATTGTCGAAGGATATCATAACGCCTTGAATCAACGAGATGGGCACAAGGCTCTACAATTCTTAGGACAGATTCGTAATGTGATTACTGAATTTTTCGACTCAGTGATGGTTATGGCAGAGGACGAACAAGTCAAAAACAATCGATTGGCACTTTTGGCAGCGATCGATAAAGATTTGAAGGCATTTGCTGATTTCACAAAACTGGTGTGGTAAATAAAATAAAATAGAGAAATTGTATGCGGGAACCAAAATGCCTAATTTAAATGGTTCCTGTGTACATCTCTTGGTTCATTTACCATAAGTTGTTAAGTGGGTTGAAGAAGGATTTAAGCTATGTCAGAGCGTATATATATAGTTAGGAACTTAATTAAGGTTAAGAACTTAACTTAAGGTGAAATAGGTGATATTTCTGGCTACATTGACAAAGTTCCGAATTGTTGTCGACGGGGATGCCTGTCCCGTAAAGAACGAAATAGCTGTTACTGCACGACAATTTTCAGTCCCTGTCCTCATGGTCTCGTCGTATGATCATCTGATTCGTGAAGAAGAAGGTGTGACTGCCGTTCAGGTTGATCGTAGTGATCAAAGCGCTGATCTATATATTGCTAATCATATAAGCCGCGGGGATATTGTAGTAACGCAGGATTATGGATTGGCAGCATTGTGTTTAGCAAAAGGTTGTTATGTTATATCTAATAGAGGCAAGCATTATGGGGATAATGATATTGAATTGATGTTGGATCGTAGGCATCATCAAGCTAAAGCGAGAAGAATGGGTAAACATTCTAAAGGACCCAAACCGATCACAGCAGATGATAAAATATTTTTTCAACACAATTTGACAAGAATTTTGCAGGATTTGCAGGAGAACGATCAGTTATAGCGAATAATATTTACGTGCTAAAGAGATGAAGGTGGTAAAGATGAGTACCGGGCAAGGTAATATACCGGAAAAGGTAATTGATTCCGTATTAGAGCACAATGATATTGTCGATACGGTAAGTAAGTACGTTCATCTCACCAAGCAAGGTAAGTACATGAAGGGTCTTTGTCCATTTCATTCAGAGAAGACACCCTCATTTACAGTGACACCGGAGAGACAAATTTTCTATTGTTATGGATGCGGTAAGGGTGGCAACTCAATCAAGTTTATGATGGAGATTGAATCATTATCTTTTCCTGAGGCTGTCAAAATAATGGCTGAAGAAAGTCATATTGAGATGCCGGAATTGCAGGGAACAAGTACGATCTCGTCGAATCCTGAGAGAGAAAGATTGCTGCAAGCTTATGAATGGTCATCTAAATTCTTTCATTATTTACTTAAGAACACGGAACACGGTAAACCAGCAATGTCCTACTTACGTTCACGTGGTCTTAACGACAAAATGATTGATCAGTTTCAAATTGGCTATGCCCCTGACACTTGGAATACCTTGGTACAGTTCTTGACTAAGCGATCTTTCGATTTAGAGGAAATGGAAAAGGGAGGATTATTATCCACTCGAAGTGATGGCACAGGGTTTATTGATCGGTTCCGTGACAGGGTGATTTTTCCGATTAGTGATAGAAATGGTAGGGTTATTGCTTTTGGTGGCCGAGTTCTGGGAGAAGCGCAACCGAAATACCTGAACTCACCTGAAAGCAAACTATTTAACAAAAGTAGGACATTGTATAACTTGCACCAAGCAAAGAACTCCATTCGAAAATTACGCCAAATCGTATTATTTGAAGGATATGGAGATACAATTGCAGCTTGGGAGGCAGGCGTACACAATGGTGTTGCAACAATGGGAACTTCCCTGACGGAGAGTCATGTTTCCATGATGAAGACTATGGCAGATGAAGTATTAATATGTTTCGATGGCGATCGTGCGGGACAAGCATCAGCCTTGAAGAATATCCCGTTACTTGAAAGCTCAGGTATAAGAATCAAAATTGCTATTCTCAACGATGGACTTGATCCAGATGATTTTGTACGTAAATACGGTCCAGAGCGATTTATGAGTCAGATTATTGACGGAGCAGTTTCAACAACAAAATTTAAACTTATATATCTGAAAAAAAACCATATACTGCTAGAAGAAGATGGGAAAATAGCTTATATGAAGGAAGTTCTTCCGATTATTGCAGCTTTACCATCCTCTACCGAAAGAGAAGTATATTTGAGGGAATTATCTTCTGAACATCATCTTTCTTATGAAAGTCTTAAGCAAGATTGCAACCTGATTCGGCAGACAATGCAAAAAAACATGCCGGATGGGGATAATTTTGAACAGGGGTGGAATAATGGTAGGCATAAAAAAGGGCAGATTCCGGCTCCAACATTACTACCCGCTTATCACACCGCAGAGCGTCGGCTGCTATCTCTGATGCTTCAGGATGCTGAAGTTGCCCAGTATGTGGGTGAACGTCTCGGAGATGCTTTTAACATTGATGATCATGCAGCTATTGCTGCTTATCTATATGCCTATTATGCTCAGGGTAAACACCCGGATATAAGCCGATTTATGTCATCGCTTCATGACGATCGGTTAGAAAAGACACTTAGTTCAATATCAATGATGGATACACCCCGTGATTGGAATGTTCAAGTTCTCGACGATTATATTAGGGAAATTCGTAAGGTCCCACAGCAACAACAGGTAGAACTTAAAAAGGAAGAAATGATAAGTGCGGAGCGTTCCGGTGATTTTTTACGTGCGGCACAAATAGGTAGTGAGATTATTGCCCTAGAGAGACGATGATTGAAGTTATGGTATGAGTGTATCTAGGGAGGAGGGAGTCGAATATGGCGAATGATCAGCGTACTGAATTAGAGACAGAATTGACCCTTGATCAGGTCAAAGATCAATTGGTTGAGCAAGGTAAGAAGAGATCGACGTTAAATATTAAGGACATTATGGAGAAATTGTCTCCTTATGATCAAGATCCCGAACAAATGGAAGAGTTCTACGAACATTTGAGTGATCTGGAGATTGAAGTGGTCAATGAGAATGATGAAGAGGTGAATACTCTTCGACCAAATGAAGACTCCGAGGAACATAATGGGGAAGAAACAAGCTTTGATGATGACTTATCATTGCCACCGGGGATTAAGATTAATGATCCTGTACGTATGTATCTGAAGGAAATTGGTCGTGTACAATTGCTATCAGCAGATGACGAAGTGTCGTTAGCTAAACGTATTGAGCTTGGTGACGAAGAGGCGAAAAGACGTCTTGCAGAAGCCAATCTACGGCTCGTTGTCAGTATTGCTAAGCGGTATGTTGGACGTGGAATGCTATTCCTTGATTTGATCCAAGAAGGTAACATGGGGCTTATCAAGGCAGTTGAGAAGTTCGATCATAAAAAAGGGTATAAATTTAGTACGTATGCTACATGGTGGATACGCCAGGCAATTACACGTGCTATTGCGGACCAAGCACGGACGATCCGAATTCCTGTTCATATGGTTGAAACCATCAATAAGCTAATTCGCGTATCTCGTCAGTTGCTTCAAGAATTAGGACGTGAACCAGCACCTGAAGAAATCGCAGCAGAGATGGAATTAAGTGTTGAAAAAGTGCGGGAAATTATGAAAATTGCCCAAGAACCAGTTTCGCTTGAAACGCCGATTGGGGAAGAAGATGATTCGCATTTAGGAGATTTTATAGAAGATCAGGAAGCGTTGGCTCCTGCAGATGCAGCAGCTTATGAGCTTCTTAAAGAGCAGTTGGAAGATGTTCTGGATACGCTAACTGAACGGGAAGAAAATGTATTGCGTTTGCGTTTCGGTCTGGACGATGGACGTACAAGAACACTTGAAGAGGTTGGTAAAGTGTTCGGAGTAACCCGTGAACGGATTCGCCAGATTGAAGCTAAGGCGCTTCGCAAATTGCGTCATCCAAGCCGTAGTAAAAGGCTTAAGGATTTTCTGGAATAAAGCGTATAATTGGACCTTCTGTAGCTTATTAGCTCAGAGGTCTTTTTTCTTAAGATAATGTAAGTTCACTTTCATCCATTTCTTAATCGTATCTAAATGGATGAAAATTTGAAGTGAAAGAGGTATTTCTTTCTTTTGGCAATAATGTATCTAAATGTTTTATGGTTTTTATTTTAGCTCTTTTTCATGGCTATTGCAAATTATTAGGTGATGCTTTACCTAATTGGAATTCGTTAATACTTGAAATGCTTAATGATATTAAAGTTGCATTTGTACTTCAAATGTGACATGTTCTACGAAAAAAAAGGATTGTGTGGGTGGCTCATGAAATTATCAAAAAGACTACAATTTATTATGGAACAAATTCCAAATGGAAGTACTTTTGCTGATATAGGTTCAGATCATGCAATGTTGCCCGTAGTGGCAATTCATTCGGGTATAGCACTTCGAGCGATAGCAGGAGAAGTTAATGCAGGCCCTAGAGATGCAGCAGCTAAGCAGGTGGCTTCAGCGGGTCTCAATGATATGATTGCTGTACGGATTGGGAATGGTCTAGAAGTGATTTCTCCTGGCGAAGTTGATGTGATTACTATTGCCGGTATGGGTGGAGGCTTAATCGCAAGTATTCTAGAGCAGGGAATAGATAAGTTGGTTGGGGTTAAAAAGTTAATATTACAACCTAATGTAGGCGAAGAAATCGTACGTCGCTGGTTATTAAGTCATGACTGGGTACTAACATCGGAGCACATTATGGAAGAGGATCGTAAAGTGTATGAAATATTAACTGCGGTTCCTGAGAATAAGGGTATAGATGGGCTTTTTAATGACGATGTTTATAAAGAATATGTACTCGAGACTGGTAACGGACCTGTTAAAATTACTAAAGAGATTTCAGTACGGATGGGTCCATGGTTGTTGCAAGAGAAAAATCCGATTTTTACATCTAAATGGCTGTCGGAGATCGAGAAGTTGGAGCGGATCGTAGCATCACTTGCTACGTCAACGTTATCATCGTCCGAGAGTAAATCTGAAGAAATAGTACAAGAAATTCAACAGATTAAGGAGGTGCTATCTTGTTCGCCAAAGGACAGACAGTAATTCAATATATGGAACAGCTTGCTCCTAAGCATGTAGCCATGCCTGATGATCGTATAGGATTACAATTGGGAACCTTACAAAAGGATATTAGGAATGTACTTATTGCACTAGATGTTAATGATGAAGTAGTGGAAGAAGCCATACGTTTGAATGTTGACCTAATCATTGCTCACCATGCGATTATATTTCGACCACTGAAGCAACTACAGACCGACACCCCTATGGGTAGACTGTATGAGAAGCTAATTAAGCATGATATTGCTGTATATATTAGTCATACGAATCTTGATGTTACTGAGGGTGGTATGAACGATTGGATGGCTGAAGCGATTGGTATTGAGAATGGCTCACCCATTGAGGATATCCATACCGAGCAATTATTTAAATTAGTTGTCTTTGTGCCAAAGAGCCATCATCAGCAAGTTCTAGATGCGATTCTAGGTGCGGGTGCAGGCTTCATTGGTGACTATAGCCACTGTAGCTTTAATATCGAAGGATTCGGAACCTTTATGCCTCATGAGGGAGCTACCCCTTTCATTGGTAAGCAAGGAAAGCTTGAGCAAGTGGAAGAAATACGTATTGAGACGATTGTGCCTAAGGGTATACGTAATAAAGTAGTACAAGCTATGTTGAAAGCTCATCCTTATGAAGAAGTTGCCTACGACTTGTATGCAATGGATCTTAAAGGAAGAACCTTGGGCTTGGGCCGCGTAGGCAAATTGAATACTCCGATGATACTCGCTGAATTCATCGAAGTAGTTAAACAGAACCTACAGGTAGATCATGTAAGGGTTGTAGGGGATCTACAACGTCCTATACGCAAAGCTGCTGTTATTGGAGGGTCTGGGGGACGATATATAACTCCTTCTATTTTCAAGGGAGCAGATGTACTTGTAACGGGAGATATTGATTATCATACGGCACAGGATGCTCTTATGGCCGGGATCGCCATTATTGATCCAGGACATAATGCGGAGAAAATAATGAAATTAAAAGTGGCTGAATGGATGAGAGAAAAGCTTCAAAGTACGAAGGTTGAGACACAAGTCTATGCATCCGAAGTGAATACAGAACCTTTCCAATTTATGTAAAATGAAAGCTGAACAATGAGCAAAATAGTAGGGAATCCTTAAAATTCCCATAGTTACATGTTATTTAGGGTTGTTTCCAACATCGTTTCGCGGTATACTATCAAGTGTTGTCCCGAAAGTTTGACAGACAATCGCTGGTGATGCGTAAGGCATCACGAGAGGAAAGTCCGGGCTCCATAGGGCAGGGTGCTGGATAACGTCCAGTCAGCGCGAGTTGAAGGATAGTGCCACAGAAATGGACCGCCGATGGCCGCCACAAGCGGCACAGGCAAGGATGGAACCGAGGTGTAAGAGACCCCGAGGAACGCTGGTGACTTCGTTCCTGGTAAACCCCACTTGGAGCAAGACCTAATGGAACGCAGCTTCTCTGTCAAGAGGGCAGCCTTAGCCCGAGGCGCGTTTAGGTTGGTCGCTGGAGCCGTTCAGCAATGTTCGGCCTAGATAGATGATTGTCGTTTGGAGTGGGAGGGTAGTTCCCGTATGAACCACAATAGACACAGAACCCGGCTTACGGCAAACTTTCAGAACTACAACACAACTTATTGAATGAATTTAATACACATGTATGTAATTGCAAATGGTGATGTTCTAGTGGTTAATAACCGCAGAACATCACCATTTTTTATATGCCATGAATCGTATTCTATAATTATTCTAAAGCGAATGAAGAGCCTATTTCAGTCAGAAGCTCATTAATTAGGGTCAATCGTACAATCCAGAATTAGACACTTGTAATACAATATATCAAAATCACGAAAGGAGCGAATGAATATGAGTAATTCTTCTAATTCTTCTAATTCTTCTGGTTATCCATGTCCAGCGGCTGATCCCGTTATCTGCGATCCCATTGTAGTCGTGCAAGATTGTTATTATACCCAGGTGGTTCCTGTAATCCATACAATCCAAGTGGTTAAAAGAACTCATTGTGTTCCTATTGAGAAACATATATATAATTACGTGACTGTTGAAGAAGGTAATAATGAAATGGCAGGCGTTTCAGCGCAAAAAGAAAAAAAACGTCATGCTACTGTTTCTAAAGCCAAAACGAAGTCAAAATCCAAATCAAAAAGATAAAATCTAAACAATCCGCGATCAAATAACTCGCGGATTGTTTTTTACAAGGTATTTGTATTGGGTTGTGTTTACTTTGAAGATTGTTCTTTGTGAATGACCGATTTCATCTGATTGTGTACATGCTGTGGCCAGAATTGAAGTGGAGATGAACCGTTTCCTGCGGCTTTAAGTGCTCTATAGATATCAACTTGTCCATATCCGAAGTATTTATCTCGTCCGGTATCCCCTAGATCAACAACACTTTCGCGCATCAGATTCATCACCTCTTCATTATCGAGATTAGGGTTTCTTGCCCTAATGAGACCGGCTAAAGCAGCAACATGTGGTGTCGCCATAGATGTTCCAGATAGTGCAGCGTATTGATTGTTTAAATAGGTGCTGGCAATACTTTCACCTGGAGCTACCACATCAACGTAATCCCCGTAATTAGAGAAGGACGCTCGCTTCATATTTGAATCTGTAGCTGAGACAGAGAATACTTCCGGATATGCAGCGGGATATCCAGGACGTTCTGTATTATCATTACCGGTAGCAGCGACGATGACGACATCTCGGTTGTACGCATATTTGATAGCATCATGTAGAAATTCTGAATCAGCATAATTACCAAGGCTCATGTTAATGACTTTGGCTCCATGATCAGCTGCCCAAATGACTCCTTCTGCTACTGAATATGTTGTACCAGCACCGGAACTGTCTAGTGCTTTAATGGGCATCACTTTATTGTACCAACTAATACCAGCGACACCTTCATTATTGTTAACTACAGCACCTATAATGCCGGCAACGTGTGTTCCGTGCCCCACATCGTCGGTAGGTTGGCTGGAAGGGTCAACAACATTATAACCATCGACTAGGTTTTCCTTAAGGTCAGGATGCTGTAGATCAGCTCCTGTATCTATTACCGCAACGATCACATTTGTACTACCTTTAGATAACTCCCAACCTTTATTTGTTTCTATAGCAGGTAAATTCCATTGATACTTTGCAAACAGTAAATCATTTGGAATGTTGGTTGAAGTAGATAATTTATCTTTATTGGTTACATCATTTGTTAAATATAGATAGTGTGGTTCGGCATAGTGGGGACTGTACTTTTTCATGAAATAAGCTTTAAGCTGTTGATATGACATATGATCTGCGTGAAATACGTAAGCGTAGCCCATTTTACGAACCCATTTACTCTTAATTTCACTGGAGATCGTCATTAATTCTTTGTCTGATAAATGGTTGCGGAAATGTACTACAATCTCATTTTCGTAATAATGACTTGCCTTTTCATTATCATGACCTGTCTTTACTTTGATATCTCTTAACGTATTCGTATCTACGGATTCAACGCGATAATTCCCTTCTTTAGGATAAGGTATGAGTCGTAGATTGCGTTTCTGATGATTCGATACTTCATGCAGAACTTGTTGGCTTATTAAAGCGATGATCCCTTTATGTCCTTTAGTTGAAGGCTCAGCCATAATGAAATACTGATAATCATTTACCTTAAATGAAGGCGATTCATATGAGCGATGGTTCCGTAATTGATTTTTGGCTAACTGTTGGTACGTGTTAAACTGCTTATTTGTTTTCGTGTTCCAAGTTAAACGGTCCGATGGATATGGGGTAGAGTGTTGTTTGGAGAAATCAATCCAGGTTAGTAATTGAATATGATCATGAGATTTTTGTAATTGTTGAATGTATTGCTTCGTTTGCTGTTCAGATGTTGTACTAAATTGATCTGCCATCTTTGACAGATGTTCTTTTGCATCCGCACGGGTCAATCGATCTGTGGATGAAATATCATGGCTCATGATGGTATGTTTCAGGTTTACTTCTTGCTGTGGATTAGCAACTTTCGATGATGAACCTTGGTTTGAATGTGAATTGTTATCAGGAAGTGACGTAAAAATTGTTATCATTCCCAGAGCTACAACGAGTCCTGAACCTAACCATATTTTGCGAGACACTTGAATACCTCCTTAACGATCTTTACCTTTTTTTATTGTTAGGAAGTAGCTAGTTTTTTATTCCCCTCGAATGATTTGATATTTTATGTTTTCGGTAATATATTTAAGCAGAAAAGGATACCGCTTCAAAGTAATATATGGTAGGATAATACTTGGAAAATCCATAGTAGTGGTTCATATGAACTTCCACTATTTTGACGTAGGTACAATAAGGGGGAGCTAACGATTATGTCAGCAGCCAATATTCAAAAATTGTGTGAGTCCACAAGAGAGAAATTAAAAACAGCCATTGAAAGAACAGAAATATTTCTGAACGAGTATGCACTGCCACAATTGACTGGAGAGCATCTGGATGAAGAAATGGTGGTATTCTACAAAGGGTTCTTATCTGAACTTCGCCATTTACTTGTCTTCTCTGAAGTATCATACGAGAAGTTAGGTATTGTTCTTCGTCGTGCGAATTTTGATATCGATTTTGCCGAGAAAGCTCTTTACAATGTATATCATCACTGCGTCAACAATTTCTTTTATCCTAAAAATGAAAGTTACTCTGAAGATGGCCGATACGCTTATACTGGGCAAGATGCCATTCGTTTCCGTATCAAGCCTATTCGTGAAGCCCGTGATATTATTCTAGATATTACAAAGGTATATGAAGAGTTAAGAGATGATCTAACGTATTATGAAAGTGATTATTTAACAGAGCGTCGGATGCATAATCAAAAAAGTCACGCTTAATGAAATTTAATCTAATCTAATCACCACTGAATTTTAACAACGACTATTACATAACGGTTGATTTGTTCCTTTTAAGGACAAGTCAGCCGTTTTTTATTTGTGCTGAAGAATCATATCGAAGAACGTTCTTATTCTTGTAATGGCATCAACTTACAGTGCGTTATTCGCATATCAGATTATCGTATCGGAGACAATGGAGAAGAGGTGATTTAATAATGATAAATGAGGCCAAAACATTAGTTAGGTGTAGCGTAAGCAATTGTCATTTCTGGGGAGAAGAGAATTTATGTCGAGCTAATAAAATTGTTATTGAAATTGATGAACACTCAAGTAGAAACTTGAATGAGGAATTTGCAGAAGAATCTTTTAATGACCATAAGGATACTGCCCGCTCATCGTCTTCCACATGTTGTTTGACATTTAAACCCAAGTCATGATCTTGTCCATCTAAAGAGGAGGTGCTTGATATGGAAACAGACAAACAACCATCAGGTGTTCAAGATGATCAATCCGAGAATGAAAGCATTCGTAAAGAAAGTATACTTCACAAGAAGCGTATAGATTATCCGCGACTGGAACAAGATCATACGGAGGAGTATGCAGCTGATATAGCACCCACTCCTTTACGCGTCTATAACGAAGATAATTCGGATAAAGATGTGGAGGCTATGGATTCAACAACAGGAAAATTGGCAGGATATGTCGGTCTGGCATTTGGTATTCTTTCATTGTTCTTGTGGTCCATAGTTCTTGGTCCTCTTGCAGCTGTTATGGGTTTTTATGCCTATACTCAGGGAAGAAAGGCAACCGGAGGATGGTCGATCGCACTTGGTATATTAGCTACATTAAGTTATTTTGTGCTTATGCCATTTACAAGGTAAAGTTTGAATGCAACGCTAAATTCGGCTAATTCAAACCTCTGTATAGAGGTTTGAATTAGCTCTTTTTTTATTGAAGTTCATTTTTTTTGCAAAGAGGAGGTAGCGCATGTCCTATTCCCATGATAATATGTAAAGAACTACATTATGATGGAAGTTGGGATACTAAACATGCAGATCGACTCAATAACTGCCAAACAGCTTATAACTCTACAAGAAAATGCTACGATACAGGATAAAAGTGCTCTTATACAGAGTATGCTAAATAATAATGTTGGAGGATCAGATTTTGATGTAATGTTGAAACAGGTCATGTCTACGACTTCAGAATTGTCCGCTACAGATAGCAGTGTTTCGTTAAATGCTGGAGTATCTTGGAGTGACGGGTTATTGTGGCAGCAACTCGGTGCCGTAAGTAAGACAACTTCGACTAATACAGAACATAGTACATATTCTGGCAAGTCGTTGCCTTCGAGTTACAATGATCTGATTGAACAAGCAAGTCGTAAATATGGCGTTTCTGAATCTTTGATCAAAGCTGTCATCGATACAGAGTCGTCCTTTAATCCCGGGGTTGTTTCTTCCGCAGGAGCGAAGGGCTTGATGCAATTAATGGATGGGACTGCTCAGGGATTAGGAGTCAGCGATTCATTTGATCCAGCTCAGAATATTGATGCAGGTACTAAATACCTTTCTTATCAATTAAAGCGGTTCAATGGTCAAGAGAAAATGGCACTTGCCGCATATAACGCTGGACCAGGAAGAGTATCCCGTCTTGGTGTATCTAGTGATGCAGAACTTATGAATAATATAAATTCACTCCCTGAAGAGACTAGAAAGTATATATCTAAGGTACAGAATGCTCGCTCTAAATACGAAGAAGTATAAATGATAATTGCATAGAGAGATTCATTGGATCACACGGGGGAGGCACCAGGGTGAAGAGTTGTAAGAATGCTTACACCCTCTCTGACGTTTGATCTTTTTGTGTTGTCATGAGAAGGAAAGGTTGAGATATAATGATTTATTGGGATCATGCGGCAAGTACGCCACCCTATGATGATGTTATACGCACGGTAACTGAGATCATGAATAAGCATTATGGTAATCCGTCGTCTATCCATCAAATGGGTGAAGATGCGGGTAAGTTAATGAGTCGAACCCGCAAAGTTTGTGCAGATTCGTTACATGTTAATCCTTCTGAAATTGTATTTACTTCAGGAGCAACAGAGGGGAATAATTTAGGTATTAAGGGCGCTGCAATGCAATATATGAGCCGTGGGAGACATCTAATCACGACTGTGATTGAGCATGCTTCCGTATATGAAAGTTTCCTTCAATTGCAAAAATGGGGGTTCGAAGTTACATTTCTTCCGGTTAATTCACATGGGCGTGTCGATGTGAAATCTCTTACGTCCGCTATAAGAAAAGATACGATATTGGTTAGTATTATGCACGTTAACAATGAAATGGGTGCTGTTCAGCCCATAGAAGAGATCGGCCATGAGATAAAACGCTGTAATCCACGAACGTTATTTCATGTAGATGGTGTTCAGGGATTCGGCAAGTTACCTGTGGAACTAAAAAAGTGGTGTATAGATTTGTACACGTTATCTGCTCATAAATTTCGTGGTCCTAGAGGCACGGGATTATTATATGTCCGAGATGGATTACAACTGACACCTCTTCTATCCGGTGGTTCTCAGGAGTTCGGATGGCGTGCAGGGACGGAGAATATGCCACTACTTGTAGCTATGGCTAAGGCAATGCGATTGGCTGTAGAGCGTCAACCTGCTTTCACGAGAGACGTTTCTATTCTACGTAACAGAATTTTTGAGATCATCAGAAATATTCAAGGCTTACATCTTCATAGTGATGAGGACGGTGCACCTCATATTATACAGTTCTCATATCCAGGGATGAAGTCAGAAGTGTTACTGCACACGCTGGAATCCGAAGGAATGTTAGTATCTACGCGATCAGCGTGTTCTTCTAAAAAGGCAGAACCAAGCCGAGTACTGCTTTCTATGGGATTAAGTATGGAAGAAGCAGTAAGTGGAATTCGAATTAGTCTTGGAGATAATCATACGGAAGAAGAAGTGAATCAGTTGGAACATGCTCTTCGTAGAGCGATTAAGCAGTTGCGTCCCATGGAAAAAGGAAGGAATGATAAATGATGATTTATGATATGTTGTTACTACGTTTTGGAGAATTCATATTAAAAGGCAAAAATCGTAGAAGATTCGAGAAATCGGTATTCCTTCATGTGAAATCGGTACTACAACCTTTTCCAAAAGTGAAATTACGAGATGAGTTCGGAAGAATATATGTATACCTTAATGGTGAAGACACAATGGAGCCTATCAAAGCATTAAAGAAAGTATTCGGTATTGCTTCTATTAGCCCTGTAATCGTATGTACCTCCGAATTGGACGATATTTTAAGTACGAGCTATCGGTATTTGGAAGAATTAAATCTACAAAAAGATACGACTTTCAAAGTGAATGCCCGACGTGTATGGAAGAAGTTTCCTCAATCCTCTCATGAAATGAACCATCATGTGGGTTCACTTTTGTTAAAGAATTTTGATATGTTGAATGTGAGCATGAACCAACCTGAGCTAGAACTAAGAGTGGAGATTCGGGAGAATGAAACCTATATATTCTTTGAAGTTATTCCTGCTATAGGGGGATTTCCTAGAGGGAGTAATGGAAAAGCGATGTTGTTGCTGTCGGGCGGAATTGATAGTCCTGTAGCTGCTTGGTCATCCATGCGCAGAGGACTAACGACGGAATGTGTTCATTTTTATAGTTATCCATTCACTAGTCAATTGGCAAAGGAAAAAGTCATCAATCTTGCAAAAGTACTATCCAGTTATTCTGGAGAAATAAAACTTCATTTAGTTCCCTTTACGGAGGTACAGACTTCCTTTACGGGACTTGGGCAAGACAAACTTATCATTACTTTAATGCGGAGATCCATGCTGCAGATTGCGACTTTACTAGCTGAACGTGAAGGGGCTTTGGCCATTGTAACCGGTGATAGTCTAGGTCAAGTGGCTAGTCAGACATTATCCAGTATGAATGTGATAGGACGTGCGACGGAATTACCTTTATTAAGACCTTTAATTATGATGGATAAGAATGAAATTATTCAGATTTCAAAAGATATCGGGACGTATGATCTTTCTATTCAACCTTATGAGGATTGCTGTACCCTTTTTGTACCGGATTCTCCTGCGACTAACCCAAGCTTACGGATTGTAGAAAGAATTGAAAGATCCATTACTAAACTTCCTGATCTGATAATGGATGCATTTTCGCGTACGGAGACCATTGTGCTTACGCCTGGAGATGATCATTCATTAACTGAAAATCCCGTGGAAGATGAGTGGTTTTAGATCCTTACTGTAAGAGTAGAGTATCTTTTATAAATGTGAAATTGAAAAGAGGTAGACCAAGTTTACTATCCTAGGTCTACCTCTTTTATTTTATAGGGTCACTGTCGTTCGTTTACGTTTTTTAGATTTGATTTTTAGGAATCCAGCAACCAGGATACCGACGGTGACGATGATGATGAAGACAATACGAAGTGCAGGGTGTTGTTCGAAAAAAGGTTGTAATTTCTTTTCTTCAGTCATCATGTTAGAAGCGGTATAGCCAAGAACGAGTGATCCTAAATAGATAATCCAAGGGAAGCGATTAATTAGTTTGATAAACAATGTACTTCCCCAGACAACGATAGGAACACTGATGAACAAACCAATGATAACTAAGATTATATTCTGATTAGCAGCTCCTGCAACTGCGATGACATTATCTAAACCCATAGCCGCATCAGCTATAATGATGGTTCTAACAGCAGACCATAATGTCTGACTTGCTTTGACATCGGTGTGGTCATCATCGTCAGTCATCAGCTTGTACGCAATCCAGACGAGCAGTATTCCTCCAACTATTAATAACCAAGGAATATTTAGAAGCCATACAACGACGATTGTCGCAATAATTCTAAGAATCACAGCCCCAGCAGTTCCATATATGATTGCTTTCTTCTGAGTAGCGGGTTGCAGATTCCTAGCAGCTAGTCCAATGACGATTGCGTTATCTCCTGCAAGGATGAGATCGAGAAATACGATGTTAAGTAATGCAGCGAGAAAACCTAATACAGATGAATCCATGAATGTGTCACTCCTTTATATGTATGTACGTGCCCCAGAATAAATCGGAGTCCTAACGTCACAATGAAAAATGCTATTATATAGCATACTCCTCTCCTTTTCTTCATACAAGTAAGAATGGAGGGGGTTGTACCATGGAACACATGTGGTTGTTATTGGAAATACTTATCATAAACTTAGTACTGAGTGGAGATAATGCTGTTGTTATTGCTTTAGCAAGTAAAGATCTACCTCCACTTCAACGTAAAAAAGCAGTATGGTGGGGATCCTTAGGTGCTGTTGTGCTAAGATGTCTTCTCACTTTTGTGGCAGTACTGATGTTAAAGATCCCATATCTCCAAGCCATCGGTGGGTTAATGTTAATATGGATTGCATTTCAACTCTTATCAGAAGAAAAGAAAGACATTCAATTAGGTGAAACACCAACGATTTCAAAAGCCATCCGAACTATTCTCGCAGCAGATTTTATCATGAGTTTAGATAATGTATTAGCTATTGCTGGTGTAGCTAAGGGAGATCTAGCTCTAATTGTTATCGGTACAGCCTTTAGCATTCCCATTGTGATCTTCGGCAGTAATATTATTGTTCATTGGCTACAGCGTTATCCCCTCCTAATTTATTTAGGTGCCGGGATATTAGGATATACAGGTGGAGAGATGATGCTTCAGGATTCTAGCTTTGGTAAATACGCCGCAGTTCTATTACCCATGGGACATTCATTGTTACCATACTTGTTTGCAAGTTTAGTTATCTTAGCGGGTGGATTTAAAAAAGTGTTGTATCATAGAGGGCAACATTGAGAACAAATCCTTGGATAGTTTATCATAAAAAATAAACAAGCATAAGTTTAATGTCATATTCTAACGATTCATAAAAACGGATATCCTCTTATAAAGAGGGGTATCCGTTTCTTTATTTGTCATATGGTTTTTTTTATTTAATTCAGATACAATAATCTTAAATATAGATATAGGATTTAAGGATACTGGATTGCATTTTTGAGAAAAGAGGGTGTGAGATGTCTTTCAAAAAAGATGTGAAGCTAGGACTGTTCATTATCATTGCAGGTATCGTCATTTTATTAGGGAAACTGGGTATATTTAGTTTTCTTGGTCGCTCCCTCTGGCCATTGGTCATATTAATTCTAGGAATTCTTTTGCAAGCCCTTTATTTCCAGCGCCGTGGTCAATCGATATTTCTTATTTCTGGCGGGATCTTAACGATATGGGGCACACTCTTTGTGATATGTAATATATGGGGTTGGAGATTGATGTCTTCTCTATGGCCAATATTAATTACTGGTGTTGCTATCGGGTTGTATGAGTACTATAAATTTGAAAAGCCACGATCTAGCTTATCCTTATGGATAGCCATTGTTCTCGGAATATTTTCACTTGTTTTCATTCTTTTCAGTCTAATGAAGACGGGTGTAATATATCTGTTAGCTGCTCTACTGATTGTGATAGGACTATGGCTTGTTTTTGGAAAAAATGCGTCAATGAGAAGTAAAAGGTAATCATAAAGCACGATTTATTTGAATCATTTTCAAGAAAATGACTTGATTATTTCAGAAAAATCATTATAATATAAAAGATATGTTGAAGCGTCGGCATTATCGCCAGGCGCTTCTTTTGTGAGACACGTTGTATAGATGTAGAGACTTGAGAATGAAGGGATATGGATATTAGCCATGCAATCAAGAGATCAGATTCGCAATATTGCGATTATAGCCCACGTTGACCACGGTAAAACGACACTAGTCGATCAATTACTACAGCAATCGGGGATTTTCCGTGAGAACGAACAAGTACAAGAAAGAGCGATGGATTCCAATGACTTGGAACGTGAACGCGGAATTACCATATTAGCTAAAAATACGGCAATTACGTATAAAGATTTCACAATTAACATTATGGATACACCTGGTCACGCCGACTTTGGTGGAGAAGTAGAACGTATTATGAAAATGGTTGATGGCGTGTTGTTGGTAGTTGATGCGTACGAAGGTTGTATGCCACAGACTAAGTTCGTATTGCGTAAAGCACTCGAATCCAATGTAACTCCAATCGTTGTTGTAAATAAAATTGACCGTCCAGCTGCTCGTCCAGAGGAAGTTATTGACGAAGTATTGGACTTGTTTATTGAACTAGGAGCAACTGATGAACAGTTGAACTTCCCAGTAGTATATGCGTCTGCATTGAATGGTACTTCAAGTATGATTGCCGATAAACAAGACGAAACGATGCTTGCTTTGTACGAAACAATTCTTGAACATATTCCAGCACCAACTGAGAAAATTGATGAGCCTCTTCAATTCTTGGTAACGTTGATGGATTATAATGAATATATGGGTCGTATTGCAATCGGTCGTGTCAATCGCGGTATTATTCGCCAAGGACAATCCGTAACGGTTATTATGCGTGATGGAACAAGTAAAACTGCTCGAATTGA
Source organism: Paenibacillus sp. Y301 (assembly GCF_059445505.1). Taxonomy (NCBI): domain Bacteria; kingdom Bacillati; phylum Bacillota; class Bacilli; order Caryophanales; family Paenibacillaceae; genus Paenibacillus; species Paenibacillus sp. Y301. The sequence goes on from NZ_JCAIUL010000001.1 coordinate 107,790, forward strand.
GAAATTGTTTGGATTCCAAGGATTGAAACGTATTGAGATTGAAGAAGCAGGAGCAGGAGATATTGTTGCCATTGCTGGTATTAAAGATATTAACATCGGAGAAACAATTGCAGATCCGAATCAACCAGAAGCATTGCCTGTACTGAAAATTGATGAGCCTACACTACAAATGACTTTTGTTGTTAACAATAGTCCTTTTGCTGGTCGTGAAGGTAAATGGGTTACTTCCCGTAAATTACGTGAACGTCTATATAAAGAATTAGAAACAGATGTTAGTTTAAGAGTGGATGATACTGACACACCAGAAGCATTCATCGTTTCGGGGCGTGGTGAGCTTCACCTTACGATTCTGATTGAGAACATGCGTCGTGAAGGATTTGAATTACAGGTTTCTAAACCTTCCGTTATCATAAAGGAAATTGACGGGAAGAAGAATGAGCCGATTGAACGTCTAATGATTGATGTTCCTGAAGAAAGTATGGGAGCGATTATGGAGAGTCTTGGCCAACGTAAAGCGGAAATGGCTAATATGGTCAATACCGGTTCAGGAAACGTACGTTTGGAATTCCTTATCCCAGCTCGTGGATTAATCGGATATCGTACGCAGTTCCTTACGCTAACTCGTGGATATGGTGTTATGAACCATGCTTTTGATAGCTATGGTCCTCTTGTGTCTGGTCAAGTTGGTGGACGTAGTAAAGGTGTATTGATTTCTAGTGAGAACGGAAGCTCCACATTATATGCTATGATGGGTATTGAAGATCGTGGTACGCTATTCGTGGAACCAGGTACTGAGATTTATGAAGGTATGATCGTTGGTGAGAACACACGTGATAGTGATATCGTCGTTAACATATGTAAAGAAAAAGCTGTGAATAACATTCGTTCTGCGAATAAAGAAGAAACAGTGAAAATGAAAACACCAATTATCTTCTCTATGGAACAAGCTTTGGAATACTTGAATGATGATGAATTATGTGAGATCACTCCTAAATCCATTCGTATGCGCAAGAAGATATTGAATAAGAGTGAACGTGAACGTGCTGAGAAACACCGTAAAATGGCTAATTCATAATTAAGTAAAAGTTCAGTGCCCCATTATGAAGGGAGTGAAACTTACATGCAGGTATGGTTTGCAGAACATCCTCTTGTTGCTTATGTTGTTATATTTGTACTGATCACTTATGTTTACAACAAAGTTTTTCGTGTTCATCAGAAATTACCTTTGCTGAAAGAGGTTATATTGTACATTTTAATGGCGATGGGCTCAGGGATGCTTCTCATTTTTCAACATGATAAGTTACCGATCATTCAATGTCTGTTAGTTGCCGTTGGATTGATGCTCCTGGTACGGGTTCGCTATTTTGTGGAGAGTCGGCAGAAGAAAGATGTCGATTCCTCTTCGGAAAACATGTGAATGCGGACCCCGTAATGGGGTCATTTTTTTTAACTCATAATAATGAAAAAGGTGTTTAAGATGAGCCGAATCAATCCTCAGCTTCCTCCAAGGAATCGTATTGGAGCAAACAAGCTACCCAAATTTCCGCAAAAGAAGAAAAAAAGTGCTTTTAAAACTTTTCTGAAATTATTATTAGTTGTAATTATTATGGCCTTTTTGCTTGTTGCTGGATATCTAGGTTGGTTGGCGCTTAAAGTGGATGACACTATTCTTGATACGGGTAATCATCAGAAAGTGGCCCCTGAAGCATCTGCCAAAGTTAAGCCCATTACAATGCTTCTGCTTGGAACGGATTATCGTCCTAAGACAGGAACTCACCTGACAGATGTAATGATGGTGGCTGCCTTTAATCCTGACACTAAATCAGCTACGGTTGTTTCCATTCCGCGTGATACACGAATTGAATTGGATGGGTATAAGGTGAGGAAAGCGAATGCCTATTACCCAGCTTTTCTGGAAGCTGAGAAAAAGACTGGCATTACGGCCCAGGATGAAATGAAGAATATGTTCACTAAATATATGGATTTAATGGATCATCCCATTGATTATGTTACGGTTATTAATTTCCAAGGTTTCTCTGATGTCGTTGATGCATTGGGTGGTGTGGATGTTAATATCAGTATGGATATGTGTTATATAGACAACGCAGATGGGACAGATATTAATCTTAAAAAAGGCCCTGCAGAATTAAATGGTGAAGATGCACTTGGTTATGTGCGCTATCGCCATTCTGGGGCTGGCTGTAAACCTAGGACGAAAGAATCTGACGATTTCAGTCGGAATCAACGTCAGAACGAAGTTCTACATTCATTAATTGATCAGATGCAGACCTTCAGTGGTGCGGCTAAGTTTGGTAAAGTACTTGATGCTGTAGATGAGAATATGGAAACAGACATTGAGTCTGCCCAATTAAAGAACATTATTGCAACGTACTGGAATATATCTAAAGATAATGTAAAATTTGTTCCTGTAACAGGGGATTGGAAGAGCCCTTACGTCTATATTAATGATGACGAATTGGACGCAGCCAAACAGAAATTACAAGATGAGATCGCAGGTAAGGCTGTGGAAGAATTAAATCAAGATACGAATAATACGAATCCGTAAACTTGGATGCAATATTTATCCTATGGTATAATACAATGGAATATAATGAATTGAAGCGTATAGGAGGCTGGCTCAATGTCCGGATCCGTCACACAGATGACAGAAACTTTGTTAACGCAGTTGCAATCGGAGACGTTTGTTTTGTTAAGTACAGTTGATGCAGAGACCGGAGGACCTACTTCTAGTGCGATTTCATGGATTTATGCATTAAATGCTGCTACGTTACGTATAGCGATTGATCATCGATCTCGGTTAGTTGAGAACATTAAGAACAATCCTTTAGTAACCATTACTGTATTTGGGGATGGGACGGTACATGCTATTAATGGAAGAGCTGCTATAGCTTTAGATCCGTTGCCAGAAGTCCCCTTTAAGTTGTGCTGTTTTGACATCAGCATAGAAGCAGTGCGAAACGCGTTGTTTTATGGCGCACAACTTTCTTCTGCCCCTCAATACATTAAGACATATGACCAGCGTGCTTCAGATAAGTTGGATGGTCAAGTTTTCTCTGCCATGCAAAAAGCCTAGTGATTATTCACTAGGCTTTTTTTTAATATAAGAGATAATATATTTCTTATATGTTCCTTTTCGATTTACTTGTTCGTTTGTGAAGTCGGTTTAGAGCCTTTTGTGTCTTTTGTGGAAGGGGCATTTTGTTGAGTTTTGACGTCTTCAGGAAGCTGAGGGACGATTCGACCCATAATGTCTGCAAGTTCGGAAGCAAAACCAGATATTGGGCGGCCCGCCTTAACATGTTTTCCAATTTCGGCAATCCGAGTGGATAGATCCATATCAGCTGTTACTAATGATTTCATGCCTCGGGGATCATTCCGAAGTGTTTCAGCCACGGAATATTTAATGGTACCAACTCGTGAGCGAGTTAAGTTACCTTCTACATCGATACCGACAACAGCGGTGTTTCCAATGACAACACAATTTGCTTTTGTAACACCTGGTACTCTTTCAGCTAAAGCCTCTAAGTGATCTTTGACAGATAGATCCTTGTTGACATCCGTATTATTGGATTTAACGGATTGCGTATTCATTTGTTGATTCTGAGGAGAGGGTGATGCATTTTTAGTAGCTGTTCCACAACTTGTCAAGAGAGACATGGTTAACAGAAAGCATAGACATAATCGCATATGTCATCCGTCCTTTCACGGAATTAGTCATTGCTGAATCTTTAATACGTACCCTTATATTGTCCTGGACGGACAAATTTATGTATCCATAATAAATGCGCTTTGGAGGGGTTACGATGAAGGAGATTTACGTATTGGATACTAATGTGCTACTACACGATCCCAATTCAATCTTTACCTTTGATGAACACCAAGTCATTATTCCTGCTGTTGTTCTAGAAGAGATAGATTCCAAAAAGCGTAATGCAGATGAAATCGGACGAAATGCACGTACGGTGTCAAGGTTACTGGATGGACTAAGAGAGCATGGTCATTTGCACAGTGGTGTTAAACTTGAAAACGGTGGAAGTCTGAAGGTAGAACTTAATCATCGAAGTTTTCTTAAGGTACAAGAAATGTTTGGAGAAATAAATAATGACAATCGAATCCTTGCAGTTGCTCTTAACTATCACTTAGAGGAAGAACAGAATCCCGAACCTTCATCCGTTGTAATTGTAAGTAAGGATGTATTAGTTCGAATCAAGGCAGATGTTCTCGGACTAAATACGCAGGATTATCTTACGGATCGAACCGCAAGTCCAAGTGAGCTGTACACAGGATATTCTACGATTAAAGTCCATCCCTCCATTATTGATGAATTCTATACCTATCGTTTTCTACCCATCAATACGCTTCAGCTATCGTATCCTTTATATCCACATGAATTTGTCATTCTAAAAGATGAAATGGGTACAGGGAAATCAGCATTACTTAAAGTGAATGCTGATTCTACTCGACTTGAACCACTTTTTCTAAGCAATGAACCGGTATGGGGATTAAGTGCACGTAACGCTCAACAACGTATGGCTTTAGAATTGCTCTTAAATGATGATATTCCTTTAGTAACCATCACAGGAAAGGCGGGAACAGGCAAGACACTCGTTGCTCTAGCAGCTGGTCTTTCTAAGGTGGAGGATGAACATAAATATAAGAAACTACTCATTGCGCGTCCAGTTGTGCCAATGGGGAAAGATATCGGGTACCTTCCTGGCGAGAAGGAAGAGAAGTTGAGACCATGGATGCAGCCGATCTACGATAATTTAGAGTTTCTATTTGAGACGAAACGTTCAGGAGATATTGATAAAATCTTAATGGGCTTAGGTAGTATTCAAGTAGAGGCACTAACTTATATACGAGGAAGATCCATACCTGCACAATATATCATTATAGATGAAGCACAGAACCTATCTAGACATGAGGTAAAGACGATTGTTTCTCGCGCAGGTGAGGGAAGTAAAGTTATACTCATGGGCGATCCAGAACAGATAGATCATCCTTATCTAGATGCATCTAGTAACGGCTTGAGTTATATTGTGGAACGATTTAAGGAAGAACAGATTAGTGGTCACATTACGTTAGAAAAGGGTGAACGTTCCAAATTAGCCCAACTAGCAGCTGATTTATTATAAAGGTATTTCCCAAGAAATAATTGGGATATTTTGAACTTGTCACTGGGATGCGGTGCGATTCTAAGTAGAAATGTTCTGAATCAATAAAGGCGAATATCCATTCTATTTGAATGGGGTATTCGCCTTCGTCGTGTGCTTTCTATTTTCCGCTATAAGGATTCCGTTGGATGGTATATTAAATAATTTTCTAAATATTTCCTAAATAAAGGAAGGACAAACATACTACTTATTTGTTAGAATAGGTGCAACTGGGTAAGAGAGGAGATGGAAATCGACAAATGAAAAGGAAGAATTATTGGATACTATTTGCGATTCTACTTCTTTCCTTAACGAGTTTATCTCCAACCTCAGATTTTACTCAGACCAATTCAAAAAATAATAACACCAATACAACCAGTCTCCTGTCTGTGGATTCACCTAATCAAGACAAGAGCGATCAGATATTGAAAATCTCAGTACAGTTGAGTACGAACGAATTCAATAAACTTGAAATACTGAATAAACGTTTTATCCAAAAGACGGGTATACAAGTCGATCTTTCCAACAATCCTAGCGAAAGTGAATATGATGAGAGTTCTATTTCTAAATCTTTGGCTATGGGAGAAGGATCAGATGTTCTATTAATGGAGAGTGATTGGATTAAGGGATTAGCGACTAAAGGTTATTTATTACCCGTTGAATCGTATCTGAAAAGTTCCCCTGGAGGCAGTGTATTACGTTCGTTACTTCCCTTAGTAGAATGGAATGGATATCAATGGGGAATACCATTTGATATGAATCCTAATGTTTTGGTATGGCAACCCAAGGCTTTAGTTGAGATGGAGATAACGGATCCCCCAAGTACAGATGAAGCCTGGGATATTTTATTGAGTAAGCAATTGCAAAGAAAGGGAAAGACTCTACTTGCAATTGATTCGGACGAGCCTTACGCATTGGCTGCATTGATCGGTGGGATGGGGGGGGATATCTTACACCCAGAAGACCATTATTTGAAATGGATTGAACAGTCACTTCCACTTATGAAACTTGTGAATAGTAATAATAAGCAAGAAGTGTTACAGCTTGTCCAAAAAGGCGAAATACCATTGTATCTTACTGAATATTCAGAAACGACATCGTTGAGGAAGGATGGTCTATCGGTAACAATACCAGGTTACTTTTATAGCGAATCACCATCTTTTCTGCGTAGTAGATCATTTGGTGTATCTTCTCAATCTTTATTACCAGAGCAGTCCTCAGAATGGATTGCTTATATGACATCATATGATATTCAGCAGGAATGGTTATATGCTACATATCGTTTACCTTCTTTGAGTGCCATTTATGAAAATTATACAAATGAATCGTTAGACACTCAAATAAAATTAGACTTATTGAATAAGTTAAATAATGGGGATGTAGTGTATGAGCAATTGACAAACAAGGCGCGGACTGATTTGTCCATGCGAGTTAATCAACTGCTCACAGGTCAACTAACAGTTAACCAATTTAAGTTGGAAATAAAAAGTCTAGGCATCGAAATAGACAAATTAGATGAGGGTAATAGTTCTAAGAGTTAGAGTTACATAGACAACTCTAGTGTGACATGAAGAAGGTTCTTAGAAGTCTTTACATCCGTTGCTTTTACAAACGATATTAGTTTTTGTGGATAGAAACCAAGGTCAAATTCTTCTTCAAGAGCGCGACGGGTTGTATCAGGTAACTCAAGATTGTTAAATACTAATTTGGTTACATGAAACATAATTCCATTCTTAGGTTCGTTTACAATGCTATACTTGCCTTCTACTGTTATTGCTAGATTGCCACTTTGCCCTGAGGCAGAGATAAGATCCTCGTCAAAGCGAAAGGAAAATTCATTAAATAGTTCATCCTTAGAACGTAAGAATGTATTTAGTTGATCTTCTGTAATATCAATAGAATACTTTGAACCCTTGGCTCGGATGATCCCTTTAGTGTTCTGAACAAATTCAGGTAAGTCCTTCATTGCTGAAGCTAATGCTCTGAAATGGCGCTTCACTTCGTATAATCCCACGTTCTCCCAATATACAGAAAACTCATTCATCATTTGCTGCATAGCCTCTGGGTCGCTACTTGTTTCAAGACTTCCCTCTATGGATTCTTGAAGAACGATGACTCGTTCTCTTTGATTCATAAGATTACGTTTCATCTCCTCTAATTCATCAGCATTCCGGCTTATTTTCTGTTGTGTTGTTTGTATGTTTGCATACTCGGTTTGATATGTATTTAGAACATCTTGATCATGATTCATAATCAGTTCATAATAACCATAGATCGTCATGAACCCACTTATATTCTTGATGGAGAGAAGAGCCGAGTATAAGAAATCTCTTTCACCCATGTAATATGAACGAACAATCGCTCCAGCACGATCTTGCTTATCCTTTATTTGACTACGCTTTTGAATAAGCTCTATTTCTAATTGTTCCTGCTCTTGCTTCATGGCTGCTTGGCGTTTACTGATGCGCTCTATTTCAGAGTCGATTTCTACAATGGACAGACTCTTCTCAAGCAGTTGACGAGTTCCTTCGTCTAGGGGCACTGTAGGTTCTGCGAAGATCGTCTCGGTAGGACGGATTGAAGAAAAAAATAATAAGGATAATAACATGTACAAGATTGTGAAATGGTGTTTTGATCCCTTCAAGAGTGTTTCCCCTCCTTATGTCACTGGTAACTATATGTATATGTCATCTATTTTAGTTATTATAACTTGTATTTTAACAGAGTCTAGTATTCTTAGAAGTTAAAAACATCAAAAAACGACCTTTTGTCCTTTAGTTGGACTGAAAAGGTCGTTTCGTTTAACTAGGTTTAAAATTAGACTGGCATATCCATGACAAATACGGTCCAGTAACTGAATCCTGTAAATGTCACAATCATGTAGGCCCAAAAGAGAAGAATATACGTTCTCTCGGTAAATTTCAAATAGCCTAATATGACAAAGAAGGCGGTCTGTAGAAAAAATAACAAAGCCATTTCAGTTAAACCACCAGCAAAAGCCATAAGTCCGATTGCTAGTGTGAAAAAGCCCAGAACTCTAAACATACGTCCCATTGTTCATATCCCCTTCCCTATGTACACGCTAACAGTATATATGCTCTATTATAGCGGTTACGGAAATATGTGTAAATAATGAAAACGTAAATATTTTCAAATTTGTGACTAATGTTATAGAAATATATTATGTTCTTTTACGAATATTCTGAATGAATTCTGATTGCTTGTGTATGACAGTGCGATAAATTGGAAATACAAAATAGTATCAAATAGATTCTATGAACTCTATGAGAGGCATAGATATGAATTAAGCAGCTTTTATACCTCATTCATTTCCGGGTTACCCGGTTAAGAAGATGGTTATTTTAGGACGTTGTTAGGAGGGTTCGGTTGCATGACAGCCGTAAGACAGGATGCATGGAGTGTTGATGATGATCTTATTTTGGCAGAAGTAACATTGCGCCATATTCGCGATGGTGGTACACAGTTGTCAGCATTTGAAGAAGTCGGTGAAAAAATCGGAAGAACCTCTGCAGCATGTGGATTTCGCTGGAATAGTTGTGTTCGTAAAAAGTATGATGAAGCAATTAGTATTGCTAAAGCTCAACGTCAGAAACGAAGTTACTACAAGAAACAGCCTTCTGGAGTTGGACTACAGGTTGCAAGTTTAATGAAGGTCGAAGAGGATAGCAATTACTACAAGGTTGAAGGTATAAGTGAAGAAACATTGTCTATGGAGGCAGTAATACGCTTCTTAAGACAGTGGAAGGGAACCGTTCAGGAGAATAGCAGACAGTTAAAAATGCTTGAAAAGGAACTGCGTGAGAAGGATGAAGAAGTAGACCAGCTACGACTCATTAATGAAAGATTGTCTAAGCAAGTTAATGAGGTTCAAACGGACTACCGTGTTGTGAATGATGATTACAAGGCTTTGATTCAAATTATGGATCGTGCAAGACGATTAGCCTTTTTAAATGAAGAAGAGGAAGAAAGTAAGTCGAGATTCAAAATGGATGCGAACGGAAATCTAGAACGTATCGATTAGTATAAACAATTGTCATCAATAAACCCGTACAGAGCGTCTTCACTGCGCTGTGCGGGTTTATTTGTGGTCCATTACATAACGATTAGGATATAATAGATCGCAACGAGCACAACGTGAAATGAGGATGAACACATGATGACAATTGATATTATTGGTGGAGGTTCATTAGGACTACTCTATGGTGGAAAACTAGCATCTACCGGCATTAAGGTGCGCATATGGTGCCGAAGCCAAGAACAAGCTCTATGTATAAGGAATAACGGGCTAATTCTGACTAGCAATGAGGGAGAGAAAGCTGCACATATAACGTCCCATGTAGATGCCGACGTGATAGACAATTTCTTAGATACATGGAGGGAGAGTCCTGCCGATTGGATATTTCTTATGACAAAGCAAAAAGATGTGGAGAATATAGGTGTACACTTCCTTGCAAAATTGGACGGAGATAGAATGATCGATACCAAAGGAATGGTTTGTTTTCAAAATGGAACGGGACATATAAAGTTGTTACAATCATTATTACCTAAATGGCATATCTATTCAGCTATTACAACGGAAGGTGCAAGGAGATTATCTCATCATAAAGTATTTCACGCAGGTAGTGGTGTAACTACTATTGGTCTGAACTCACATGAGGATGTACTACAAAAGAAGAATGTAAGCGACAGTGGGAAAAATTTGGTAAATAAACTAAGAAAAGCAGGATTTGAGTGTGATTTGTCGAATGAAATAAATAAGCAGATTTATCGCAAATTATTAATAAATGCGATCATTAATCCTTTGACTGCTCTGTGGAGGGTCCAGAATGGAGAGTTATTGACAACCTCAACAAGAGTACAGATGATGAGGGACCTTTTCTTAGAAGCCATCACAATATATGAATCGTGTGGCATTTACCTCGAAAATTATATGTGGGAGCAAATTGTAAATGTATGTTTGAGTACTTCAGCTAATACATCATCTATGTTAAAGGACATCCTTGATGGTGTTCCAACGGAAGTGAAATGGATTAATGGAAGTATCGTAGCCATGGCGGAAGAGAATGGATTAACTGCTCAATACCATCGTTCCGTGGTTCAGTTAATAGAAGGAATTAGTGCAAAGGAGGAGTGAAGGTGGACCTGCTACGTAATTCTTTTATCGTTTTTAGCATTCTCCCGTTTATTCCATTCGTAGTAGTATATTTTACGTATTGGAAGTGGAAAAATAATAAACGCAATGCCTTACTAATAGCAATGGATATTACGACTGTGTTTCTGATTGTATCTGTTTCCGCTTTATTTAATAATACATTTAATAATAAGTTTGGATTTTATTTAATTCTACTATTGTTATTAATTGCAGTAGGGATGATAGGAGGAGCGCAGAATCGGATTAAAGGAAAGGTAGATATCACCAGAATGGTTCGTGCTGTTTGGAGAATGGCGTTCGTAATTATGACATGTATCTATCTTTTATTTACATTTATTGGTTTATTTAGGTCTATATTGAATTCAATGTAATATAATATGACATATTTGATGTAAAATTCAGTAAAATATAATGATTTTTCTGAAAAAATCATCATTTCGAGGATTGTTTTGTGGATTTTTTTTAGCACTGGTTGTATAATCAATAACTATAATCATTAAACTAAATTATTTTTAGGGGGAAACACCAGATGAGAAAGAAACGTTGGCTAAGTATGCTAACTCTAATCTTACTTGTTAGTACTGTACTCGCAGCTTGCAGCAGTAACAACAATAAAGAAGAGGGCGCATCAAACACATCTACGGAAAAAGCACCGGTAGAAGCAAAAGATCAAGTACTTCATATTAACATGGCTTCAGAACCGCCGACTTTTGATCCTGGACAAGCTCAAGATAGTCAAGCTAACACAGCTCTTAAGTTGATGTATGAAGGACTAGTAAGAGTTGATGAGACAGGTAAAGAAGTTCCAGCTGCTGCAGAATCATGGGAGATCTCTCCAGATGGATTGCAATATATCTTTAAACTTCGTAAAGATGCAGTATGGAGTAATGGTGATCCTGTAACTGCCAAAGATTTCGTATTTGCTTGGCAACGTGTTCTTGATCCAGCTACAACCCCAGCTCCTCCATATGCTTATCAACTAGGTTACATCAAGAACGCAACAGCGTTCAATGCAAAAGAAATCACTGATTTCTCTCAAGTAGGCGTTAAAGCTACAGATGATTATACATTAGAAGTCACATTGAATGATCCTACACCTTATTTCTTAGGTCTGACTTCATTCTACACATTCTTCCCAGTTCATAATTCTGTGAAGGATAACGCAGCTTGGGCTACAGATGTTAAGTCTATGATTACAAATGGTGCTTACACATTGACTAATTGGACTACAGGACAAAAACTTGAATTCACTAAGAACGACAAGTATTGGGATAATGCAAGTATCAAATTAAGCAAAATTGAAGCATCTCTTGTAAACAGTGGTGCATCTGAATTATCAAGCTATAAGAGTGGACAACTCGATTACGCTGGTAAACCGAACGGTTCGATTCCTTCTGATTCTATTCCAAGTGTGAAGAAAGATTTGCCAAATGAATTCGCTGTAAAAGGTGTTGCGAGTACTTATTACTATGAATTTAACGTAACAGCTAAACCATTTGACAATGCTAAAATCCGTAAGGCGTTCGCAATGTCCATTAACCGTCAGGATGTTGTTGAGAAAGTAACGCTTGGAGGAGAACTTCCTGCATTTGGTTATGTACCACCGGGTATTAAAGGTAAAGAAGATGAGTTCCGTAACGAATTTAAAGATAATTATTTCGAAGAAAATATAGAAGAGGCTAAGAAATTACTTGCAGAAGGTATGGCTGAAGAAGGTTATACCACTCTTCCTGAAGTTACTTTGATTTATAACACAGATGAAAATCACAAGAAAATTGCTTTGGCAATTGCTGATATGTGGAAAAACAATCTTGGCGTAGAAGTTAAAACGGAAAGCCTTGAGTGGGGAGTTTTCTTAGAAACTCGTCAAAACTTGAACTATCAAGTAGCTCGTGCTGCTTGGTCAGCTGACTACAATGATCCAATGACCTTTATCGACATGTGGAAAACAGCTGGTGGTAACAATGATTCAGGATTCGCAAATGCATCCTATGATCAATTAGTTAATGATGCATTGAAATCACAAGATAACAGTGTGCGTATGGAAAAAATGTCAGCAGCAGAAAAAATTCTAATTCAAGATGAACAAGTTCTAATGCCGATTTACTATTACACCAACGTATCACTTACTAAAGAAAATGTTAAAGGAATTAATATCGATTACAGTGGTGCAATTGACTTTTCACGTGCTTACTTCGAGTAAGGTAAACATTTGAAGTTGAATAGTTAATTCGGGATGTATATATGGATTCCACATATACATCCCGAATTTTTTATGTAAATTTGATCATTCCAAGGATTTCAATTTTATGCAAATAAAGTGAATAGATTTATTCCTTGTTATATATTAAAATTACTTATTATTATATTATTTGGATTTTTATACGGAGGTGAATGGAATGGTTCGTTATGTTATCAATAAGTTTATGTATATGCTTCTCTCTCTACTAATATTGATATCCGCAACATTCGTTCTAATGCAAGCCATTCCGGGCGATCCTTTTCAGGCTGAGAAGAAGGTATCAGTCGAAATGAAGGCACGTCTGATGGAACAATACGGGTTGGACAAACCATTGTATCAACAGTACTTTAAGTACTTGGGTGATATTGTGACTGGCGATTTCGGAATATCCATGAAGAAGTTAAATCAGGATGTTACCAAAATTATCGGAGATACGTTCCAGGCATCATTGAAACTAGGAGCAGTAGCCATCGTCGTAGCGGTGATTATTGGAGTACTTCTAGGTATGCTTGCTGCATTATATCATCGAAAACTGATCGATAATGTGGCCATGATACTCGCTGTACTTGGGATGGCAGTACCGAGCTTTGTTCTAGCTTCGTTACTGCAGTATTACTTGGCTGAAAAGGCAGGTTGGTTTAACGTAATAGGTTTTGATAAACCGTTAGACTATGTCCTCCCTGTTATGGCACTTGCAGCGCAACCGATTGCATTTATTGCTCGCCTTACAAGATCGAGCATGCTTGAAGTTCTACATGCCGACTACATCAAGACAGCAAAGGCTAAGGGGCTGAACTGGTTTACAATCATGTTTAAGCATGTTATTCGTAACGGAATATTGCCTGTTGTGACTTATGTAGGTCCTATGACTGCTAATATTATTACAGGATCTGTTGTTATTGAACAAATCTTTGGTATTGGTGGAATAGGGAAAGTATTCGTTGAATCAATCACGAACCGTGACTATACGATGATCATGGGTGTAACTATTTTTTATGGTGTCATATTGATGTTAGCGAGATTTATAACAGACATCGCATACGTAATGATTGATCCACGCATTAAACTTAGCGGTGGAAAGGAGAGCTAACTGTTGGATATGAATAATACGAAAGTACCATCAGAAAATGTTGTATTGACGCCGGAAGATTTCCGTAAGATAGGTACCGATGAGAAACAGTCTGAAGTTATTCAACGTGAGAGCATTTCAGCAATGAGAGATGCTTGGCAACGACTGTGTCAGAATAAAATGGCGATGACAGCACTTAGTATTTTGTTTCTAATTGTTATCATGTCTATTATTGGCCCACATCTTACCGAATTTAACTACCGAACTAATGACTTGATTAATACCAACCAGCCTCCATCTTCTTTACATTGGTTCGGTACGGATGAATTAGGTCGAGATATGTTTGTACGTACATGGTCAGGTGCGAGAATTTCGCTTATTGTTGGCTTAGCAGCTGCCCTGATTGACCTTTTTATTGGTGTTATATACGGTGGTACTATGGGCTTCTTCGGAGGACGTATCGATGAAATTATGAATAAATTCTCCGAGATTCTATATTCAATTCCTTATATGCTCGTTACGATTCTATTGTTAGTTGTTCTTGAACCAAGTTTAGGAACTATAATTATAGCGTTGACGATTACAGGTTGGATTAATATGTCTTGGATTGTACGTGGTGAGATGATTCAGTTGAAGAATAGAGAATTCGTATTGGCTTCTCGCTCTATGGGTGCAAGTTCTCCACGTCTTATATTCCGTCATCTTCTTCCAAATGCGGTTGGACCCATTATTGTTACTTTGACTCTATCCGTACCGAGTGCTATTTTCTCAGAAGCTTTTTTAAGTTTCTTGGGTCTTGGTGTACAAGCACCTGTAGCTTCTCTAGGTTCGATGATTAATGATGCTCTTACAGGATGGATGTATTATCCTTGGCGCATGCTTTTCCCAGCTATTCTGATCAGTTTGATCATGCTTTGTTTTAATATTTTCGGTGATGGTCTACGCGATGCACTGGATCCAAAATTAAAGAAATAGGAGGTGGCACCATGGAACCGATTTTACAAGTAAAAGACTTACACGTATCCTTTCATGTAAAAGGCGGAGAAGTTCAGGCTGTTCGCGGCATGAACTTCGAGATTGGTGAGGGTGAGACGGTAGCAATCGTCGGAGAATCTGGTAGTGGTAAAAGCGTTACCGCTCAGACAATCATGCGCCTTATTCCTTCGCCGCCTTCACGTATTAAAAAGGGTGAAATCATCTTCAAAGGTGAGAACCTATTGAAGAAGTCTAATAAACAAATGGAAGCCATTCGTGGTAAAGATATAGGTATGATATTTCAGGATCCGATGTCTTCTCTGAACCCTACTATTAGAGTCGGTAAACAGATTACGGAAGTCATGATTAAGCATCAGAACATGTCCAAGAGTGAAGCTAAGATAAAAGGGATTGAAATGCTGAAACTCGTAGGTATTAAAAATGCTGAAGCACGTTTCAATCAGTACCCACATGAATTCTCAGGTGGTATGCGTCAGCGTGTCATGATTGCAATCGCATTAGCATGCCGTCCTTCACTTCTAATTGCTGATGAACCTACAACGGCTCTGGACGTTACCATTCAAGCACAAATTCTTGATGTTATGAAAGAAATTCAGGAACGTCTTGGAACATCGATTATTCTGATTACGCATGACCTTGGCGTAGTTGCCGGCATGTGTGACAAAGTTATCGTTATGTATGCAGGAGAAGTGGTAGAGACAGGAACTGTAATGGAAATATTTAAGAATCCTCAACATCCGTATACTAAGGGATTGTTACGTTCTATGCCAAGATTGGATCAGAAGAAAGGTGAACCATTGATTCCAATCATTGGAACGCCTCCAGATCTTATCAAGCCACCATTGGGCTGTCCGTTCTGTGCCCGTTGTGATGAAGCAATGAAGATCTGTGAAAGTGTTGACCCAGCAGCAACTGTATTTAGTGAGTCACACATGGCACGCTGTTGGAATTTGCATCCTATGGCTCGGGAGGGACAATCATCATGAGTCAACCTTTAATTCAAGTTAATGGCTTGAAAAAGTATTTTAATGTAGGCAAAGGCAGCGTGCTTAAAGCTGTTGATGATATCAATTTCTCTATTCGTCAAGGCGAAACGTTAGGTATGGTTGGAGAGTCTGGTTGTGGTAAGTCTACAGCAGGTCGTACGATTCTTCGATTATATGAACCTACAGCAGGTAGTGTTAACTTTGGTGGTACTGATATTTATAAACTTCCTCCTAATAAGATGAAGGCGATGCGTCGCGATATGCAGATGATATTTCAGGATCCATATGCTTCACTTAACCCTCGTTTTACGGTATCTGATATTATTGGAGAAGCATTCGATATCCATAAGTTAACGGATAGCCGTAAAGAGCGTAAGAAGAAGATCGAAGAACTACTTGATATGGTTGGTCTAAATCCAGATCATGCTACTCGATATCCACATGAATTCTCCGGAGGACAACGTCAGCGTATCGGAATCGCCCGTGCACTTGCAGTTGATCCGAAGTTTATTATATGTGATGAACCTATCTCGGCACTTGACGTTTCAATTCAGGCACAGATTGTAAATCTACTTAAAGATCTACAAGATCGTATGGGCTTAACCTATTTGTTTATAGCACATGATCTATCTATGGTTAAGCATATTAGTGATCGTGTAGCTGTAATGTATCTAGGAAAAATGGTTGAATTGGCTGACAGTGAAGAGCTGTATAGCAATCCTATTCACCCGTATACGAAGACATTATTGTCTGCTATTCCGATCCCTGATCCGGAGATTGAAGCTAATAAGAAACGTATTATTATGCCAGAAGATCATGACGGACCCATTCACTCTGCAAAAGGATCAAGCGAAAGTGGCAAATTTAACTTGGCTGATTCTAAATTGGTTGAAGTATCTAAGGGTCATTGGGTGGCAACACCTTACGCCTAATGATAGTAAGTTGTATATGATTAAGCCGCCGGCGAAACCGGCGGTCTTTTTTTATGATTAATAACTGGTTATGAACTTTCTTTGACTGATAACAGCATATTAGTTACAATCAAGAAAGAATTTAAGATATAATTCATGGACTTGTTTATAGTGTAAGAATAGGAGGCATACCCGATGAAAGTTGTTTCTGAGCCTCTACAAAGTGGCTCGACTCTGGCAGATGATTATATTCATCATTACGAAAAAGTACTTCCCTTATATGGAGAAGATTATCACTTCGATCAGACTTGGACGGATCGAGCACGGTGGTTAGATGATACAGAAGATGGACGGGTAAACCGCCATGCTCTGGTACAAATATTGAAAGAATATAATGAGAAGCATAATTCTCATGATGCAGTACATACGTCCCTATATATGTTGGAGAAACCCGGAACGCTAGTTGTAACGGGTGGACAACAAAGTGGATTGTTTGTTGGTTCTATGCTTCTTGTATACAAGGCAATTACAATTATTCAAGCCGCGAAAGACGCGGAGAAACGCTTGAATAGACCTGTAGTGCCTGTATTCTGGATAGCTGGTGAAGATCATGACTGGGATGAAGTCAATCATACTTACTTGCTCTCAGGGGATCCACAGCAGGTAAGTAAGCTAAAGATGAATAAATATGCGTCTGTACGTTCATCTGTTAGCTATACCGCTGTATCTTCTGATGAATGGGATAAAGTGATACGCTCGTTCTCAGATACGTTACCAGACAGCGATGTAAAGGCTGACATTCTAGCTCGAATTCAACAAGCGAGTCTTACATCTGATAATTTAAGTGATGCGTTTGCTAAATTATTAGGTGATATGTTTGGAAAGTATGGTCTAGTGTTATTGGATTCAGCAGATCGTAGATTACGTGCGTTAGAATCAACTGTTTTTGAATCTATGATTGAACATAATGATGATCTGGGTCGTGCTTATCGTGCTTCAGCTGATCAGATCACATCATTAGGTTATGAATTGCAGGCAGATGTTGCTGATGATGGTGCTAATTTATTTTATCTTCATGAAGGAAATAGACTTCTTTTAGTGAAACAAGACGGTAAGTTTATGGATCGTAAAGGTTTAGTATCATTCACGAAGGAACAACTGTTAGATATGTTGAAGACATATCCAGACAAATTCAGTAATAATGTATTGACTCGTCCAATTATGCAGGATTCTGTGTTACCAGTTCTTGCATGCGTACTTGGGCAAGGAGAACTGGCATATTGGGCGATTACACGTCAAGCTTTTGAAGTGTTGAATAAGAAAATGCCTATATTGTTACCTCGGATGTCTTTCACCCTTCTAGAAGGTACACAACAGAAATATATGGAGAAGTATGAACTTACATTTCAAGATGTACAGTATCGCTTGCAAGAGCGACGTGAGCAATGGTTATCGGAACAAGACACAATACAGATTGATCAATTGTTCATGGAGACACGGCAAGCTTTTGAACAGATGTATATGCCATTAATTGAACAACTTAGCACGCTTCAGACAGGCTTATATACTTTAGGTCAGAATAATAAAGCGAAAATCAATGAACAGATCTCTTTTCTAGAACAGAAAGCTAAGGATGCTCTAGAACTCCAACATGAGGCAACGCTACGTCAATGGGATCGAATAGGAACCTCACTTTTTCCAATGGGTAAACCACAGGAGAGAGTATTGAATGTATATCATTATTTTAATCGTTATGGGATGTTTTTGATTGAAGATTTATTAGAAGTTGCAAGTCATTATTCAGAGGAACATCGAATTATTCTAATGTAGTCAATTATAAGGAGGATCATTATGAATTCTAAATCTTTAGAGAACAGTATCGTTAGAGATATGCAACTAGCTCCCGAAGGGCACTTAAAAATTGATTGGGTAGAAGCACATATGCCTGTACTTAATCGAATCCGTTCGCAATTTGAGGCGGAGCAACCATTTAAAGGATTGAAAGTGGCTATTTCACTCCATTTAGAAGCCAAAACGGCCTATTTAGCAAAAGTCGTGCAGGCAGGTGGAGCAGAAGTAACGATTGCAGGAAGTAATCCACTGTCTACACAAGATGATGTATGTGCTGCATTGGTAGAAGACGGTGTAACGGTATTGGCGAAACACAATCCTGAGCCTGAGGAATATAAAGAAATGTTGATTCGCTTGCTAGAAACGAAGCCTGATCTTATCATTGATGACGGGGGCGACCTTGTAACGATTCTACATACGGAACGTCCTGATCTACTCGTTAACATTCGTGGGGGTGCTGAGGAGACAACGACTGGGATTATTCGCTTGAAGGCGATGGAGAAAGATCAGATATTGAAGTTACCTATGGTAGCTGTAAATGATGCGTATTGTAAACATTTATTCGATAACCGCTATGGTACAGGGCAATCGGTATTTGATGCCATTAATCGGACGACAAACTTGGTTGTAGCAGGTAAAACAGTCGTTGTTGTAGGTTATGGTTGGTGTGGTAAAGGGGTTGCAATGCGTGCAAAAGGATTAGGCGCAAAAGTGATTGTTACAGAGGTTAATGCGATTCGTGCTGTAGAAGCACATATGGATGGATTCCATGTGATGCCTATGGTCGAAGCAGCGAAGCTAGGAGACTTCTTCATAACCGTGACTGGTAACCGTGATGTTATTACAGGCGAGCATTATGATGTGATGAAGGATGGGGCTATTCTTGCGAATGCTGGACATTTCGATGTCGAAGTGAATAAACCTGAAATTCTTGTTCGCTCAAGCTCTGTTCGGACGGTTCGTCGTAATATTGAAGAATATCAATTTAAAGATGGTCGTAAAATGTATCTCATCGCTGAAGGCCGCCTAGTAAATCTAGGTGCAGGTGATGGACATCCTGCTGAAATTATGGATATGACATTCGCCTTGCAGGCCATGTCACTGAAGTATGTGAATGATAATTATGAGACATTAGGTAAGCAAGTTCTTAATGTTCCTTATGAGATCGATGAACAAGTGGCACGCTTTAAGCTTGAAAGTTTGGGTATTACATTGGATTCGTTAAGTGAAGAACAAGTGGCTTATTTAGATAGTTGGAACGTACACTAACGGTGAGATAGATAATTTAGTAAGCCTCCTCGAAATTTTCTGGGGGGGCTTTTTTTTGTTGTGTGGTTTCTTATAACAATAAAAAAACATGCGCATGAAAGAAGGACTTTGATTTCTAATGGCGAATCTAGTATTGTTAAGTGGTGGAAAGTGGTGCAAAGTGGGGGAAATAGGTTAAAGGAGTGAGTGGGACAATGTTTATGGGGGAGTATCAGCATAGCATTGATGATAAGGGCAGGATGATTATTCCCGCTAAATTCCGCGAACTTTTAGGAACCTCATTTGTTGTTACCCGTGGCTTAGATCATTGTCTCTTTGTTTA
The DNA here is from genome assembly GCF_059445505.1 of Paenibacillus sp. Y301. Taxonomy (NCBI): domain Bacteria; kingdom Bacillati; phylum Bacillota; class Bacilli; order Caryophanales; family Paenibacillaceae; genus Paenibacillus; species Paenibacillus sp. Y301. The sequence continues at coordinate 127,783 of NZ_JCAIUL010000001.1, forward strand.
TCCAATAGAAGAATGGGCAGTGTTAGAACAGAAGCTTAAATCGCTTCCTCTAATGAAATCTGATGCACGTGCTTTCACACGGTTTTTTTTCTCGGGTGCCACCGAATGCGAATGGGACAAACAGGGTAGGGTAAACTTACCGAGTAATCTAAGAGAATATGCTAAATTAGATAAAGAGTGTGTTGTACTTGGTGTATCAAACCGCATGGAAATTTGGAGTAAATCAATTTGGAATGAATATTACAATCAATCCGAAGAAGGATTTAATGACATTGCAGAGAAATTAGTCGATTTTAACTTTGATTTTTAAATAGTCTGGAGGGTTGCAGCTTGTTTCATCACATCACGGTATTAAAAGAAGAAGCGACAGAAGGGCTGCGCATCAAAAGAGACGGCATTTATGTCGACTGTACTTTAGGAGGCGCAGGACATAGCTCTCTGATCGCATCCAAACTTGGAGAATATGGCAGATTAATTGGATTAGATCAAGATGACTGGGCGCTTGAACATGCACAAGAGAAATTAGCTCCCTATAGTGATCGAATATCCTTAGTGAAAACAAACTTTCGTTATTTAGAAGAGGCTTTGAAGGAACTGGCTGTTCCGCAAAAAGATGGAATTCCGCAAGTCGATGGTATCTTATTCGACCTAGGTGTCTCATCACCGCAGTTTGACGAAGGAGAACGGGGATTTAGTTATAATCACGATGCCCCATTGGATATGCGGATGGATCAATCCGCTACACTAACAGCAGACACGATCATTAATACATGGACGGAAAAAGAAATTGCTAGGGTGTTATTCCAATATGGAGAAGAGAAGTTCTCACGCCGCATCGCTAAAATTATTGTTGAAAGACGTGAGAAACAACCCATTCAAACTACAGGGGAATTGGTTGAGATTATTAAAGAAGGTATTCCGGCTGCTGCACGAAGAACAGGCGGACATCCGGCGAAACGGAGCTTTCAAGCGTTGCGAATTGCAGTCAATGATGAACTTGGGGCTTTTGAAGAAGGATTACACCAAGCTGTACGTTGTTTAGCACCTGGAGGTCGAGTGTCTGTTATTACGTTCCATTCCTTGGAGGATCGTATTTGCAAACAAATATTAAGCAGTTATGTTGCGAAGTGTACGTGCCCACCAGATTTCCCAATGTGTGTATGCGGTGGTCATGGTCAGATCAAACTGGTGAATCGTAAACCAATGATTCCAAGTGAATTGGAACTAGAAGAGAACTCTCGCGCAAGATCAGCCAAACTGCGAATCGCGGAGAAATTATAAATTAATTGGATTCATATCAATCAAGCTGGGATGCTCTAGAAGGGATGTGAGAAAATGGCATATACGCGTGGCAATTTAGCAGTAAAACCAAAACCAGAAGAACGCGTTTCTCCTGGTTACCGCGAACAAACTAAAGTCGTTACACGTCGAACATTTATTCCTCTTAAGGAAAAGATGCTCTATTTGTTCACTGTGATCGTATGTGTTGCTATAGCAAGTCTTGTGCTTCAACGCTACGCACATATCTATGATCTCAATAAACAGAGCCAAAGGATGAATTCCCAGATAAAAGCAAACCAGTTGAAAATGGCCCAGTTAGAATTGAAGAAACAAACCCTTAAGGAAACTATTGTTGAAACGGCGCTTAAAGAGGGTTATGTTTTACCATCGGAGCAGAGTATCATACGTGTACCCCGTGTTGCAGGTTCTATAGATGGTGACTGACACCCGGAAACAGATACGGATCTTAAATAGTGGATGTGAGGGTTGACTAATGGTAAAAAGAATAAAACTACGTACACTGCTTATAGGAGGATGTATAACCCTCCTCTTTGCTATTTTAATAACTAAGATTTTCTTCATTCAAGTGGTGAATGGTGATTTCTGGCATGAATATGCCGTGGATCAATGGTCGAAAAAAGATACGATTATCGCTACAAGAGGTACAATTACGGATCGGAACGGTGATGCGCTAGCGATTGAAGCTCCGGCATACACCGTGACGGTAAATCCAAAAGTTATTCATGAGAACGGTAATGAAGACGAGGTAGTGGCAGGGTTAAATGAGATCCTGGGTAAGGATGAAGATGAGTTACTTGAAATAGTGACTGCTACGGATCCTGCTAAGGTTACGGAGAATAATAAGGAAGGTTACTGGTCCAGTCGAGAGGTCCGTACAGAAGGCTTAAAAATCGGTGAAGAAAAAAAAGTACAAGTGAATGCATTAATTAATGAAATAACAGATGAACTCAAGAAGAACAAGAGCAAAGTGGTCGATTCAGGTATTGCGTTGATTAAAGAACAAAAACGATATTATCCTAACAAAAATCTAGCAGCACATATTCTGGGTTATGTAGATCGTGATGGTAAGGCGATATCAGGTCTTGAATCCTATTATAACACTGATCTTAGTGGGATAAATGGATATATAAATTATCAAAGTGATGGGCAGTTAGATAAGCTACCAAATACAGAAGAGGTTTATCAGCCTGCGATCAATGGTAAAAATTTAAAGCTGACGATTGACGATACCATACAGTATTATATTGAAGATGCTATGAAAGAGGCATATGCGAAATATAATCCAATCAGTATGACGGTTATTGCAGCGGATCCCAACACGATGGAAATTCTAGGGATGGCAAATTTGCCTACGTTCAATCCTAACTCCTATTGGAATGCTGATCCCGAAGATTTTAGAAATCATGCTATTAAATCCTTGTATGAGCCGGGATCTACATTTAAAATAGTTACGTTGGCTGGTGCCGTTGAAGAGAAGCTTATCAAGCCGACAGATGTTTATCAATCCGGGCAAATTCAAGTCAAGGGTACTAAAACTGTGCTTCATGATCAGAAACGTGCAGGCTGGGGAACTATCTCATATTTAGAGGGTGTTAAACGTTCTAGTAACGTAGCCTTCGTTAAGATGGGTTTCGAAATGCTTGGCAAAGAAAGATTTCTTAATTATATTAATAATTTCGGTTTCGGTAATCAAACAGGAATCGAGATGGCGGGGGAATCAACCTGGCCGATTAATCTACCAGGTAATGTAGAGGTGGCAACGGCATCCTACGGCCATGCGGTCTTAGTTACACCCATTCAGCAGATTACAGCGATTTCTGCCATTGCTAACGGAGGCAAACTACTAAAACCGCATATCATCAAAGAAATTCATAATCCAAATACAGGGAAAACAGATGTTACTAAACCAAAAGTGGTTCGCCAGGTGATATCAGCAGAAACGGCTAAGGAAACAGGAATGTATTTGGAACAGGTTGTTGCCGATCAAGAGATTGGAACTGGACGACATGCATATATTGATGGATATCGAGTAGCAGGTAAAACAGGAACTGCTGTTAAATCTATCAATGGTAAATATGATTATGATAAGTCTGTCGTTTCTTTCGTTGGGTATGCGCCAGTGAACGATCCGAAAATTGCTGTTATTGTTATTATTGATGAGCCGAACGATGCGAATGTAGGTGGGGGAGCAGCGGCTGCACCTGTATTCAAAAAGATTGTATCTCAATCACTTCAGTATATGAATGTTCCAAAAGTGATATCAGATGATGAAAAAAATGATAAACAAGATTCCAAGAAGACTAGTATTGCAGTTACACCTAGATCTAAAGCACCTGGAGTGGTAGGGAAGACGATTGAGGCCGCTAAAAATGAAATGCTTAATACGGGTATTGCCTACGTAACCTTAGGTAAAGGTAATAAAGTCATTCGACAATACCCACCTAAAGGTACCATTATGAATTCTGGGCAAAGTATCTATCTTTTAACAGAAGAGAGTACTACGATGGAAATACCAGATCTGAAGGGTAAATCTCTAAGAGATGCATTACAGGTATTGACGTTGATGAAATTGGCCGTTAACGTAGAAGGTGAAGGGTATGTCACCGAACAAAAAGTAATAGAATCACAAGGCAAGCGTACAGTCCAATTAACTCTGAAGCCTCCGAATATTCTGGTGGATGATCCAGTTCAAGAAGATGAGAATAAGTAGATAGAGTAGAACAGATAGCTTGTTCTAAGCCCTAGTTATCCTGAATATTCATGATATAACACGTATCGTGAGATCAGGATTAACTAGGGAGGGTATGCGATGAGAGTTTCAAATGTGACGCTGAGACGGAGGCTACTATGGAGCTTGCTGCTCTTTTGCGTCCTATTTATTGCTTTAATGGGCAGACTTGCTTATGTACAACTTGGACAAGGTAAAGAGTTATCTGACAAAGCAGAGGATTTATGGAGAAGACAGCTTCCCTTTACGGCTAAAAGAGGAGAAATATTAGATCGTAATGGCACTGCGTTAGCTTACAATATTAGTTCACCGACCGTTTGGGCCATACCTGTTCAGGTAAAAGAACCTGATAAGACAGCTGCGGCCTTGTCGCCTCTGATTGGAATGAGTCAGGAGAAGATTCTGGAGAAAATAACTAAAAAGAAATCCATGAATGTTAAATTGCAACCCGGTGGACGTAAAATCACGATGGAGCTCGCTCAGGATATTCGTGATTTAAAGTTGCCGGGTATCATTGTTGCAGAGGACAATAAGAGGTATTATCCTTATGGTGATTTAGCTGCACATATTCTTGGATTCACTGGGATTGATAATCAGGGGATAACGGGTATTGAACAGAAGTATGATGATAAGTTAAAAGGATTCGATGGAAACATATCTTATTTGTCCGATGCAGGTGGTAGGCTAATGCCGGGTTCTTCTGAGAAGTATTCCGAGCCAAAGGACGGTCTTAGTCTTGAACTTACCATTGATAAATCGATCCAATCGATTATGGAACGTGAGTTAGATCAAGCTATGGTTCAGACGCAAGCTAGAGGAGCCTGGTCTATTGCCATGAATCCCAAAACCGGTGAAATTCTTGCTATGGCAAGCCGACCCGGATATGAGCCGGCACAGTATAAGGAGTATCCAGCGGAAGTGTATAACCGTAACCTTCCTATATGGATGACTTATGAACCCGGATCCACGTTTAAGATTATTACACTTGCTGCTGCTCTGGAGGAGAATGAAGTAGATTTGGAACATGACACTTTTTTTGATCCTGGATATGTTAAAGTAGGTGGAGCCACGTTAAGATGTTGGAAGAAGGGTGGCCACGGTAGCGAGACTTTTCTTGAAGTGGTAGAGAACTCATGTAACCCTGGTTTCGTAGCATTAGGTCAAAAGCTTGGTAAAGAGACACTATTTAAATATATTCGTAATTTCGGATTCGGTTCTAAGACGGGTATTGATTTGAATGGAGAAGAAAATGGAATACTATTTAAATTGTCTAACGTAGGGCCTGTTGAACTTGCTACTACAGCTTTTGGTCAAGGGGTCTCAGTTACTCCAATACAACAAGTAGCGGCAGTCTCGGCGGCGATAAATGGTGGGAATCTATACAAACCGTATGTTTCAAAAGCCTGGATTAATTCCCAGACAAATACGATTGTAGAAGAAACACAACCAGAGCTAGTAAGACGGGTTATCTCAGAAGAAACATCTAAGAAGGTTAGAGAAGCACTTGAAAGTGTCGTAGCCAAAGGAACGGGCCGTCCGGCGTTTATTGATGGTTATCGTGTTGGTGGAAAGACAGGAACAGCACAAATTGTAGTGAACGGTCGTTATTCTGCTACCGAGCATATTGTATCATTTATAGGTTTTGCTCCTGCAGACGATCCTCAAATCGTCGTATACACTGCTGTTGATAACCCTAAAGGGATCCAATTCGGGGGTGTAGTTGCGGCTCCAATTGTACAAAATATACTAGAGGATTCCCTCCATTATATGAAAGTACCTGAACGCAAAGATCAGATCTCCAAAGAATATAAATATGGTGAGACAAAGATCGTCACCGTTCCGGACCTAGTGGGTGCTTCTGTTCAAGATTTATATGAGGAGCTTAATATGAACTTCATGCTCTCTAAATCAGGGAGTGGTACTACGGTTGTAAGTCAGGCTCCTAAACCTGGCAGCAGAGTGGAGCAAGGGTCAACTATTCGCATTTATATGGGTAGTGTGGATTCAGATCAGAACGTTGGAAATAAGGCGCCTTAAGGTGCCTGACATTCGCCAAATATGACGATAATTGAAATAAGTGAGGGATTATTGATGAGACTTAATGAATTAGCTTCAACATTAACTATCAAACATATTGTTGGCAGCGGAGATATTACATTGTGTGGGATACAGACAGATTCGCGTAAGGTTAATGAAGGAGACTTGTTTATCTGTTTACCAGGTCACACGGTAGACGGTCATGATTATGCACAGCAAGCAACGGAACGAGGTGCTGTGGCACTTGTTGTAGAACGTCAATTGGATATTGATGTGCCACAAGTTATCGTTAAAGATTGTCGCTACGCTATGGCTGTACTTGCCGATTCTTTCTTTGGATCACCCAGTAAGCAAATGAAGGTTATTGGGATTACTGGAACGAATGGAAAAACAACAACAGCGTATCTAATCGAGAAAATTATGAATGATCATGGTGTGAAGACAGGATTGATTGGAACTATTCAGATGCGTTATGGGGGACGTATATTCCCTATGTCTGGTACTACTCCTGAAGCATTGGAATTACAGCGTTCGTTGCATGATATGGCAGCAAGTGGTACCCGTTGTTGCGTTATGGAAGTATCCTCTCATGCGTTGGAGCAAGGTCGTGTTAAAGGGACGGATTACCGCACAGCTATTTTCACGAACCTTACACAAGATCATTTGGATTATCATCATACGATGGAAGAGTATCGTGCTGCCAAAGGATTGTTCTTTTCTCGTATGGGGAACTCTTTTCAAAGTAATGGAGACAAACGAAAGTTTGCCGTGCTTAATGCAGATGATCCTGCATCGGAGTATTTCAAAAACATTACATCGGCAGAAGTCATTACATATGGTCTAGAGGAAGGCGCGGATGTACGTGCGACTCAGATTTCAATTACGGCACAAGGTACCCAATTCCATGTTGACTCTTTTAAAGGAAGCACAGATATCAAACTGAGAATGGTTGGTAAATTTAACGTGTATAATGCTTTGGGTGCGATCACGGCTGCTCTATTAGAAGACGTTCCACTTGATGAAATCAAGCGTAGCCTTGAATCTTTAGCTGGTGTTGATGGTCGCGTTGAAGCTGTGGATGCAGGACAGCCGTTTGCTGTCATTGTTGATTATGCGCATACACCAGATGGACTTGAGAATGTGTTGAAGACGGTGAATGAGTTCGCGGTGGGTCGTGTATTAACTGTATTTGGTTGTGGCGGTGACCGTGATAAGACGAAGCGTCCAATCATGGGTAAAATAGCAGCGAAATATAGTGATGTTGTATTGGTTACTTCTGATAATCCACGGACAGAAGATCCTGAAGCTATTCTAAAAGATATCGAACAAGGACTTATGGAAGATCAAGTAGCCGTAGAAAAATATCAGTTGATCGTAGATCGAAGAATGGCTATTCAAAAGGCTATTGATATGGCAAGCCCTGAAGATGTAGTATTGATTGCGGGGAAAGGTCATGAGACCTATCAAAAAATTGGACACACGACTCATGATTTCGATGATCGTATCGTCGCAAAAGAAGCGATAAGGGGTATACAATAGTGATTAATAAAACATTGGGTGAAATAGCCGTCATGTGTGACGGAACCCTCAGTCATGAACACGAGTATGATCATTCGATTCAGGGAGTGATCACAGACTCTCGCCATATTGCGGCGGGTTGTTTATTTGTGCCACTTGTGGGAGAACGATTTGATGGTCATACTTATGCAGCAAGGGCGTTGGAAATAGGGGCAGGTGCTACACTCTGGCAAAGGGATCGAGGAGAATGCCCTAAAGGTAGGGTCATAGAGGTGAATGATACGCTAGAGGCTTTACAATTGCTAGCTAAAGCGTATTTAAAAGAAATAGGTTGTAAGGTTGTTGGTATTACAGGTAGTAACGGGAAAACAACAACGAAAGATATCGTGTCTGCCCTATTAGAGACGACTTATAAAGTGCATAAGACGGCGGGTAACTATAATAATCATATTGGTCTTCCGCTTACCATTCTGCAAATGGATACGGATGTAGACATCGTGGTATTAGAAATGGGTATGAGTGGCCGGGGTGAGATCGAGATCCTATCAGCCATAGGTCAACCAGATGTTGCGATCATCACGAATATTGGGGAATCGCATCTCTTACAGTTAGGATCTCGAAAAGAGATTGCCCGTGCGAAGGTAGAAATTATAAGTGGTATGAAGTCAGGTGGTTTACTTATTTATAATGGTGATGAGCCTCTTATCTCTGAAGCATTAGATGAATTATCTGATAGCAAACCAGAAGGCTTCCACACATTAACGTTTGGGTTGGATTCAACGAATGATGATTATCCAACAGGGATGATGTTTCATGGGAAAGGTATTATTTTCACATCCCACGTCCACAAGGAGTTAGGATTCGATTTACCTCTACTCGGTCGCCATAATGTGGTTAACTGTTTAGCGGGACTTACAGTTGCACGTTATTTCAATATAAGCGAGGACAAGATAAAAGATGGATTATCTCACTTGCAGTTAACGGGTATGCGTATTGAACAATTAGTCTCTACGCGTGGAATTACCGTACTTAATGATGCCTATAATGCTAGTCCGACATCAATGAAGGCAGCGATTGATGTGCTTCATAATGCGAAAGGGTATCGACGGAAAGTTGCAGTGCTCGGGGACATGCTAGAGCTTGGTCCACTAGAAAAAGAATATCATGCTGAAATTGGAAGCTACATGACTACGGATAAAGTAAATATGCTGTATACATACGGACCGTTGTCCTCATGTATAGCGGAGGCAGCAAAGGTCAATCTCACAGAGACTAACGTATTTGCATTTACAGATAAAGCTGCATTGATAACACATCTTGAAGAGCATATTCATCCTAAGGACATTGTACTTGTCAAAGGTTCACGTGGGATGAAGCTTGAAGAAGTTGTGAATGCTCTAATAGAGAAGTGCTAGCAGATCTGATGAACGGAGGGGTGAAACTATGGACATTCAATTATTATTACTAACAATCGGTGTATCCTTTATTCTGGCAGTCATTGCTGCACCTATACTCATTCCTTTGTTGCGTCGTATGAAATTTGGGCAGCAGATACGACAGGATGGGCCTGAGAGTCACTTGATGAAAGCTGGTACACCTACCATGGGTGGAGTTGTGATTTTATTAGCTTTTACATTATCTTATTTAAAATTTTCAGTTGTTAATACGGATTTCTATGTGTTGCTTATTGCAACGCTTGGATTCGGATTGATAGGTTTTCTTGATGATTATATTAAAATTGTCTTTAAGCGATCATTGGGGTTGACACCTCGTCAGAAGTTATTTGGACAATTGCTCTTCTCGGGTATCATATGTTACTTACTTTTTCAAAATGGGCACGATACATCCATTACTATACCTGGTACCTCATGGGGTTGGGACTGGGGCGGTTGGTTCTATTATCCATTCATTATTCTTATGCTTCTCGCTATCAGCAATGCTGTTAACTTTACGGATGGTTTAGATGGATTGTTATCCGGAGTGAGTGCCATCGCTTTCGGAGCTTTTGCTCTAGTAGCTATGCAAGCTACATCACTTCCAGCAGCTTTCTGTGCAGCAGCGATGATCGGTGCCGTGTTAGGCTTCTTAGTGTTTAATGCACATCCTGCTAAAGTATTCATGGGAGATACGGGTTCATTAGGTATCGGGGGAGCTATTGGTGCGATTGCTATCGTCACGAAAAGCGAGCTATTATTCCTTATCATTGGAGGCATATTTGTTATAGAGATGCTCTCTGTAGTTCTACAAATCGGATCTTTTAAACTAAGAGGTAAACGAATTTTCAAAATGAGTCCTATTCATCATCACTTTGAGCTTTCAGGTTGGTCGGAATGGCGGGTTGTTATTACATTTTGGGTTGTGGGACTCGTACTCGCAGGTCTCGGAATTTATATTAACAAGGGGTTGTAATCATGAATCATCCAGACACATACAGAGATAAGCAAGTTGTTGTACTTGGACTTGCAAAGAGTGGTGTGGAAGTTGCAAAAGTTCTTCATCGTATGGGGGCTATTGTAACCGTTAATGACAAAAAGGAGAAAGATCAGTGTCCCGAAGCTTCTGAATTAGACGCTTTGGGAATTTCTGTTATTTGCGGCGGACATCCACCGGATCTTATTCATCCTGGTATTGCCTTAGTTGTGAAGAACCCAGGTATCCCTTACTCTGTGCCACCTCTAGTTAAGGCTATGGAGCTTGAGATTGAGATTGTTACGGAAGTGGAAGTTGCTTATTATCTAAGTAAGGCACCGATCATTGGGATTACCGGTTCGAATGGTAAGACAACAACTACCACGTGGGTAGGTAACATTTTTCGTTCAGCAGGGTTGTCTCCAATCGTAGCAGGTAACATAGGTACACCACTTTGTACGGCTGTACAGAGTGCCTCTGAGGACGACTGGATGGTAGTTGAACTTAGTAGCTTTCAACTCAAAGGAACGAAAGAGTTCCGACCTCAGATCGCTTGTCTTCTAAATGTTGCTGAGACGCATTTAGATTATCATGGTGGCATGGAGGATTATGTCTCTTCAAAAGCTAATCTGTTCATGAACCAACATGAGGAAGATACCGCGATCCTCAATTGGGATGATCCAACGTGTCGCAGTCTTGTACCCCACATGAAGGGGAAGATATTACCTTTTTCTATGAGTGAAGAATTAGTAGAAGGTGTTTATGTTAGCCCTTCATTTATAGCAGATATCGAGGACTCGGTTGCGCGAACAGTTGTATATCGTGATGGAAATGGCATCATTCATGAGATCATCCCTGTAGAGGATATTGGTATTGCAGGACGTTTTAATGTCGGAAATGCACTTGCTGCTTGTGCAATTGCCATAACAGCAGGAGTTCCAATATCTCAACTAGCTACGCCACTTTCTACGTTCCGTGCTGTAGAGCATCGTCTGGAATATGTTAAGGAGATTGAGGGTGTCTCTTACTACAACAATTCCAAAGCAACAAACTCCAAAGCGACAACGATGGCACTTACCTCATTTAAGAACCCAATTGTATTAATAGCGGGTGGATTGGATCGTGGTTCCGACTACATGGAATTGCTAACCGTATTGGGAGAGAAAGTAAAAGCAGTTGTATTACTTGGAGAAACGAAAGAAAAAATAGCAAAAGTTGCCGAACTTGCTGGATTAAAGCTGATTTCACTCGTCGATACTGTTGAGGACTCCGCCTCGACATTGATTACGGCCGTGAAGGAAGCTGCTACATTTGCTGAGCCAGGTGACATTGTTCTATTGTCTCCAGCATGTGCAAGTTGGGATATGTTTACATCATATGAAGAACGCGGACGCATTTTTAAAGAGGCGGTGCATAATCTTTAAGTAGGGGGGATGTGGATAAGCCCCTACTTTCTCTTCAAGAGGTGGCCTTTCATGAATAAAACACGCCCAAGCCCAGATCTTTGGCTCCTATTATGTATTCTTGCTCTACTTACGATTGGCATTGTTATGGTTCAGAGCGCAGGTTCTGTACTTGGTTTCCATGATTATGGAGATTCCTATTATTTTGTTAAACGCCAAGCCATATTTGCTGGCTTAGGCCTCATGGCTATGTTTGTTACAGCCAACGTTGATTATCGATTTTGGTTAAAATATGCCAAGGTGTTTTTATTGATATGTTTTATCCTACTCATCGCTGTACTCATTCCTGGGATCGGTAATGTGCGAGGTGGCGCTCGAAGTTGGCTTGGTATTAGTTCATTTGGTATTCAACCATCCGAGTTCATGAAGCTTGGAATGATTCTATTTCTGGCGAAGTGGTTGAGTCAGGAGAATTTCAATATCACTTCATTCACCAAAGGTCTCCTTCCACCCCTTGGATTAATCGGGACTGCCTTTGCTCTTATTATGATGCAGCCGGACTTGGGGACAGGAACTGTTATGTTTGGAGCGTCACTCATGATCGTATTTACAGCTGGTGCCCGTATGAAACATCTTGGATTGCTTGGCCTTGTTGGTGTTATTGGATTTGCTGGACTTATTCTAGCAGCTCCATATCGTCTGAAACGGATCACGGCTTTTCTTGATCCATGGTCAGATCCTTTAGGAGCGGGATATCAGATTATACAATCCCTTTATGCTATCGGTCCAGGAGGACTTGGTGGCTTAGGCTTAGGCATGAGTCGTCAAAAGTATAGTTATGTACCAGAACCACAGACCGATTTTATCTTTTCTATTTTGGCGGAAGAGCTTGGATTTATTGGTGGAATGATTGTATTACTACTCTTTCTGATACTAGTATGGCGTGGAATGCGGATTGCGATAAACATATCGGATAGTTTTGGTAGTTTACTTGCTGTCGGTATTGTGGGCATGGTTGCTATTCAAGTCATCGTTAATATCGGTGTCGTTATCGGGATGATGCCTGTAACAGGGATTACGCTACCCTTGATCAGTTACGGTGGGTCATCATTGACACTCATGCTTACTGCACTAGGTATACTACTGAATATATCCAGGTTTGCGAGGTGACATGAATGCGAGTGATTCTATCGGGTGGTGGAACGGGTGGACATATTTATCCTGCGGTTGCCATTGCAAGACAATGTGAAGAGGATGAACCCGGTTCTAAGTTCTTATATATTGGGGGGACTCGTGGTTTAGAGAGTAAGTTAATTCCACAAGAGAAAATTCCATTTAAATCTCTCGATATAACCGGTTTTCGTAGAGCGATATCTATGGATAATCTGAAGACTATGATTCGTTTTGTAAAAGGGGTACAGACCTCTAAGCGATATCTATTAGAGTTCAAACCGGATGTTGTAGTAGGAACAGGCGGATATGTGTGTGGTCCTGTGGTATACGCAGCTGCTAAATTAGGCATTCCATCCATCATCCATGAGCAGAATGCGATTCCCGGATTAACAAACTCATTTTTGAGCCGATATGTGAGCACAGTTGCGGTAAGTTTTGCCAATGTAGAAGCTTCATTTCCTAGGGCTAAACATGTGATCTATACGGGGAACCCAAGAGCTACAACCGTGCGCCACGCCAATAGAAATCGAGGCTTCGCTACGTTAGGAATACCGATGGAAAGTTCGGTTGTTTTAGTCGTAGGAGGAAGTAGGGGAGCAAAGGCAATTAATGATACGATGATTCAAATGTCCCCACTTTTGGATAAATTAAAACATATCCATTTTGTTTATGTTACGGGAGAACCTTATTTCGATCTAACGTTCGAACAGATTCGAAGTAAGTTAGGAAGTATCCCTAATCATCTACATATACTTCCTTATGTACATAATATGCCAGAAGTACTTGCTGCTACTTCTCTTATTGTGAATAGAGCAGGTGCCTCTTTTTTGGCAGAGATCAATTCTCTGGGCATTCCATCGATACTTATTCCTTCACCTAATGTCACCAACAACCATCAGGAGGCTAATGCAAGAATACTTGAGAAAGAAGGGGCATCTCTAGTCATTCTAGAGAAAGAATTGACTGGAGATATACTGTTTCAAAAGATTGAGAGTATTATGGGCAATTTGGATGTTCATAAACAGATGTCAGCATCCTCCCGTAAGTTGGGTAAACCAGATTCAGCTCAAGTCATAGTTGAGGAAATGCGACGTTTGGTTGGAGCTCCTTAAAAGACATTAGCGTTTGTCACACACCTAAGTAGCATGACATAAGATACCCTATAATCGTGATAATCGCCCAAGGACACGGCAAATCATACTATAGACCAAATGTTCTCCTGAATTCATTGAGAAATGTCATATTTGTTTAATGGTAAGGAGGAATTTATTTTGCTGCAATGGACTTCGCTATTATCGAACAATAATGTCGGGGAGATCTTTCTGAATGAACCCATGACAACACATACAACATGGAAAATCGGTGGACCTGCCGACGCCCTCATCGTTCCTGAAACGAGAGAACAATTGCAAAAACTTATTACTCTACTCCATCAGCATGACATTCCATGGATACAGATTGGACGCGGATCCAACATCCTCGTCTCAGACAAGGGTATTCGTGGAGTTGTTATTAAACTTGGTTCTGGGTTTGAGTATGCTGATTTTCAGGAGGAAACCGTAACTGCAGGAGGTGCTTGCTCATTTGTGAAGTTGGGCGTACTTTCAGGCAGACATGGATTAACGGGTCTAGAGTTTGCAGGAGGGATTCCTGGTTCTGTTGGTGGATCCGTATATATGAACGCCGGAGCCCATGGGTCTGATGTATCACGCATAATCAAGTCCGCTGAGATTGTACTGGACACAGGAGAATTGGTATCCTATTCTGCTGAAGAAATGGCTTTTGCTTATCGACACTCTGTTCTGCATCACCGCAAGGGAGTAGTAATAGAAGCTACATTCGGGCTTCATTATGAAGATCGGAGAGAGATTGCGGCCGCGTTAGCAACATTCAAAGATCGCCGTCGTCGTACTCAACCGTTGCAGATGCCCTGTGCAGGAAGTGTGTTCCGTAACCCAACAGGTGATCACGCCGCAAGGCTTATCGAAGCTTCGGGACTTAAGGGATACCGAGTTGGTGGAGCAGAGGTTTCATTGCAGCATGCCAATTTTATTGTGAATACCGGTCAAGCGACAGCAGAGGACGTGCTCACACTTATGCACGAAATTCAGAATAAAGTAAATTCTGATTATGGTATCTCTTTGGTACCAGAAGTGTTAATAGTAGGTGAGCGGTAAATTCGGAGGTGATACATTGGACAAATTGGTGATTGAGGGAGGCAAAGCCCTATCAGGAACCGTGCGTATCCATGGAGCCAAAAATGCCGCATTGCCAATTCTAGCTGCATGTTTGCTGGCTGAAGGTGAAGTTCATTTGCATAATGTCCCATGGCTCTTGGATATTGAAGTCATGATGAGCATCCTGAATCGGCTCGGATGCCAAACACGGCATGAGCAAGAAATGGTCATTGTGGATACGTCGACCGCCAATTCGTTTCATGTACCGGAAGACTTAATGAAACAGATGAGATCATCTATTTTTCTAATGGGGCCTTTGTTAGCTAGGTTTGGTGAAGTAACTTTTTATCAACCTGGAGGATGTGCGATCGGGGAACGAAAGATAGACCTTCATTTACATGGGTTAAGAGCATTGGGTGCAGAGATTGAGGAGAACGATCAACAGATTCTTTGTAAAGCACGCAAACTGGTTGGGGCAGACATCCATTTAGATTTTCCTAGTGTTGGTGCAACGGAGAACATTATGATGGCTGCGGTATTGGCGGAGGGAACGACCACAATTACGAATGCGGCTCGTGAACCTGAAATTCAGGATCTTCAGAACTTCTTGAACCAAATGGGAGCAGGTATTATTGGAGCTGGGACGGATACGATTACGATTCAAGGTGTGAAGAAGCTTAATCCATGCACCTACGAGATTATTCCAGATCGGATCGTAGCAGGAACAGTTATGATTGCGGCCGCTGCCACACGTGGCACTGTAACCTTAACGCATTGTAATCCTACCCATCTTACATCATTAATTCATGTCCTTAAGCGCGCTGGTGTTCAAATTGGTGTATGCAATGATATAATAAGCGTAAGCTGTATGGGTCGTCCTAAAGCAGTGGAACGAATTATTACTTCACCATACCCATCATTTCCAACAGATTTACAATCTCAGGTTATGGTACTGTTAACTTTATCAGATGGATTCAGTGTGATGAAGGAGACAGTATTTGAAGGAAGATTTAAACATGTGGATGAATTGACTGTAATGGGTGCAGATATTTCTATCGATCGTAATTATGCTTTTATACGTGGTGTTCAAAGATTGTATGGGGCAACGGTCGAAGCCACAGATTTGAGGGCAGGAGCCGCGTTAGTGATTGCCGGTTTGGCTGCCCAAGGTAAGACTATTGTGGAGCAGGTGCATCACATTGACCGGGGATATGATCATATTGAACGACTATTCCAGAAGCTTGGAGCAGATATTCAGAGACATTCTCCGGTATCCAAACAGTTAGATTTGGCCAACTAAGGTCCTACTTATCCCCTCTCTTAGAAGAGGGGATAAGAGGCATTTTATGGAGAGTTGATATGTCGAAGACTTCTATACCCGCTCTTAAAAGTAATAAACCCAGAAAAATAAAAACCAGTCGCAAAATTATTTTTATTCTGATGTTCATGTTTTTAGCCCTACTTGCTGTTCTTTATTTTAGATCGCCGATAAGTCGAGTCTCAGATATTCAATTTCAAGGCAATGTATTCACTACAAGTGAGCAGTTATTACAAGCAGGTGACTTAAACGTAGGTGAGCAATTTTTCGGGGTTTCTGCATCGACTATCGGAAAGAAAATAATGGCTTTGAATTCAATTCAGAATGTTACAGTGGACAAGCAATTCCCAGGTGTCATTCAAATCCAGGTTCAAGAATATCCAACGGTTGCCTATGAGCTAGGAGAAGATGGGTCTCTCAAAGCCATTTTATCCAGTGGCGCTAAAGTTTCTGTGAATTCGAGTGGGGTTGCTGTTGAGAAACCGATATTAACGCAATGGGATTCTGAAGACCCTTTTAAATTAGAGCTTAGTCAAGTTCTGGGTGCTATACCGAATCAATTAACTTCAGATATTTCAGAAATTATGCCATCACCCACTGTGTCTTTCCCAGACCGCATTAAATTATATACACGATCGAGGTTTGAAGTGATTACGGCTGTATCCTTACTTAAGGATAAAGTAGGATACCTCAATCAAGTGATAGAGACGGAAGAACCTGGATTGATTACGATGCTTGAGGCCGATTCCTATGTTCCATTCGTATCCGTAAATAGCGAGACTGATAATGGGGATGGGACTACTAATAACTAAGGAAAAATGCTACAATTAATTTTATAGACAAGCCTGTTTCTTTCCTTTATTTATAATATTAATGAATAAATAGCTGACAATAGTTGGAATGCAAAAAAAATGTTGGAAAAAGAGGAAAAAAAGAAGTCATGTTGAATATGTAAAGAGCGTCTTTTCAAATCGCAATTCATTTTGAAAAACAGGAGGTGCCACAGTTGAGCAACAATGATATCATTGTTAGTTTGGACATCGGTACATCCAAAGTTCGTGCTATTATTGGGGAAGTAAATAATGGAACCTTTAATATTATTGGAGTTGGATCTGCCGACTCAGAAGGAATTCGCAAAGGTGCAATTGTAGATATTGATCAGACCGTACAATCAATCCGCAGCGCAGTGGATCATGCAGAACGTATGGTTGGTATTCAAATATCTGAAGTATATGTCGGTATATCAGGGAATCATATTGGACTTCAATCAAGTCACGGCGTCGTGGCTGTATCGAACGAGGATCGGGAAATTGGAGAAGAAGATATTGAACGTGTGCTTAAAGCTGCTGAAGTCGTTGCTTTGCCTCCAGATCGAGAGATTATTGATGTTGTAGCTAAGCAATACGTTGTAGACGGTCTTGAAGGAATTCAAGATCCACGAGGTATGATCGGCGTTCGTTTGGAAGTTGAGGCAATTATAATTACTGGGGCAAAACCGGCCATACACAATCTTTTACGTTGTGTAGAGAAATCTGGCTTAAAGATCAATGACTTAGTTCTAATGTCTTTGGGTTCGGGTCAAATGTCTTTATCTAAGGATGAAAAGACTATGGGTTCTGTACTTGTTGATATCGGTGCAGGAACAACAAGTATTGCTGTTTTTGAAGGTGGTACTATGGTTGCTACATCTACATTACCTATTGGTGGGGAATACGTTACCAATGATATTGCTTATGGGTTACGAACATTAACAGATCAAGCTGAAAAGGTGAAGTTGAAATACGGATGTGCTTTAGTGGATGATTCCGCTTCAGATGTTATTTTTAAAGTAACTCGAATTGGAAGCAACGTAGAAAAGGAATTCAGTCAACAAGATTTGGCTGCTATTGTTGAACCACGTATTCAAGAAATATTCCATCTCCTTCATCAAGAAGTGAAACGTCTAGGTTACAATGAACTCCCTGGTGGTTATATCTTAACAGGAGGCACTGTTTCTATGCCTGGTGTCCTTCAGGTTGCACAAGCTGAACTGGCCGCTTCTGTAAGAATTGCAGTACCCGATTATATTGGGGTGAGAGACCCAGGATTTACTAGTGGTGTGGGTGTGCTTCATAATGTGATACGTAGCTTTAAAGGGCGTAGTGTCACAACGACTAATAATAAAAAGCAACCAAACCGCAACAACAAAGTGAATCTCGCGTCTAATCAAAGTAAGTCTCAAAAAACCGGGCTAGTAGAGCGTGTGAAAAATATGTTCAGTGAATTTATATAAGGTGTTCATTTAAAAGTGAACGAGCCATCCATGCACAATGAGGGGGAGATGGAATAGTATGTTGGAATTTGATTTTGATATGGAGAGTTTAGCACAAATTAAAGTGATTGGCGTTGGTGGTGGAGGTAGTAACGCGGTCAATCGAATGATTGAGAATGGCGTTCAGGGCGTAGAATTTATTACGGTGAATACAGATGCGCAAGCTCTGCATATGGCGAAATCTGAACATAAGTTACAGATTGGTGATAAGTTAACGAGAGGTTTAGGCGCTGGCGCTAATCCAGAAGTTGGAAAGAAAGCCGCTGATGAATCTCGAGATTTGATCTCGAATACACTTAAGGGTGCAGATATGGTATTCGTCACAGCCGGAATGGGTGGTGGAACGGGTACAGGTGCTGCTCCTGTTATTGCTGAGATCGCAAGAGAGTGTGGAGCACTGACTGTAGGTGTTGTTACACGTCCATTTACTTTTGAAGGGCGGAAACGTTTCTCACAAGCAGAGCTTGGAATTGAGGCTCTTAAGGAGAAAGTCGATACACTGATTGTTATTCCTAACGATCGTCTATTGGAAATTGTTGATAAGAAAACACCGATGTTGGAAGCATTTAGAGAAGTTGATAATGTTCTTCGTCAAGCAGTACAAGGTATATCTGACCTTATTAAAGTACCGGGCCTAATTAACCTTGACTTTGCAGATGTGAAGACTATAATGACGGAGCGTGGATCAGCACTCATGGGTATCGGGATGGCTACGGGTGAGAATCGTGCAGCAGAGGCAGCACGTAAGGCTATTATGAGTCCATTACTCGAGACTTCCATCGAGGGTGCACGTGGCGTCATTATGAATATTACAGGCGGTTCTAATCTTTCATTGTATGAAGTGAATGAAGCTGCAGAAATTGTTACTTCTGCTTCAGATCCAGATGTGAATATGATCTTTGGTGCAATTATTGACGAGAATCTAAAAGATGATATCAAGGTTACTGTGATCGCTACTGGATTTGAGCATAAACAAGCAACGCCGCACGTTCAAATGCGTAAACCAGGAACACCAGAGACAGAGTCTGCCGAGAACCGTAATAACAACAACAACAACTTGCGTCCATTTGGTAATCAACCGAGTAGTGACCAACTGGATATTCCGACCTTTTTACGGAATAGAACACGCCAGAACAACGAATAATTTGTATGATGATTATTATTATTTTTGAAAGGTCCGTTTTCTTTATAGAAATCGGGCCTTTTTTGTGTGTTCTTCTAATCTACCTCGTTCAAATATGACGAAGCTTCTTCCATAAAATATCCTCTATCGACAAAAAAAATCTACGAATGCTTCCAGGTTTAGACAGACTTTGGAACGTAATCTTTCTATACTAAACACATCTCCCAAAATTAAAATGAAATAGCTTTGAAACCAACGGCTTATATAATCCTAGAATCAAAGCTCAGGCAGGTGAGAGTAGTGGTTGTGTATATCGATCTTATTTTTATTACTAATCTGCTTATTGATGGGACTCTCTTGTGGTTGACTGGCTGGATGCGTAAAATCAAAACGCCATGGTGGCGTATTTCTTTATCAGCCTTGTTAGGTGCCCTTTATGTCATCATGATGTTCGTACCAGAACTTACGTTCATGTATACCTTTCTCATAAAGTTTGGTCTTTCATTATTTATGTTGTGGATCGCTTTTGGATTTGGAAGTCTACAACACTATATGAGGAATATGGGCGCATTTTATATTATTAATTTTGCTGCAGCTGGTGGAATTATTGGCATTCATTATCTGTTGCAAAATTCAAGTGATATCTGGGACGGAATTTGGTATACGACATCTGGAGGGCTTTCTTTTGAACTGAAGATTGGGTTTTGGTTTATGGTTATCGCGTTTATAATCGTTATTTTCTGGTTTAAGATGGTCCAATCTTCAAAGCGTAAGTTAGATAACAGGCATGTATATTTAGCTGAAGTGAAAGTAAGTATTGGTGGTGAAATGGTAAGCTGTACAGGACTGTTAGATACGGGTAATCAATTGTGCGACCCTCTAACACGCATTCCGGTTATGGTGATGGAGGCCTCTTTATGGGCTGAATATTTGCCTGCTTCATGGAGAGATAAACTTGTTGAAGGAGAAGCGGACAAACTAATTATGGAGCTTGGTGAGGAAGGATCGACTTTTCCTTGGCAAGATCGGTTGAGATTGGTTCCATACCGAGGAGTGAATCGAGGCACAGCGTTTATGTTAGCTTTAAAACCGGATTCCGTTGAAATCTGTATGGATGACAGAATAAGTATCTCAACGAGAGTGCTGATTGGACTTGATGGAGGTACACTGTCTGCTGAGAATGCATATAGAGCTATCATTCATCCGGATATGATTGAGGAGGGGAGTTATACCTCAAATACAACGAAGACACCTATAGCATCGCCTCCCCCCCCTGTTAGCTAATATATTAGGTAATTTCAAGATGATGATTGTGAAACATAGTTTTTTTGAAAAACATGAAATTTATGTTCACGAAGATAAGTTCCTATGGAAACTAGTTATATGCTTACGAAGAAAGTTTTCTTACAGAAAACTCTTAGGAGGAAATCATTCATGTTAGTAAAATGGAAATTAGCGGTACAAATACAATATTATCGTGCACTCTTCTTATTTGGACTGAAAAGTGAGGAAATATACTACATAGGAGGAAGCGAGGCTCTACCTCCACCTCTAACGCGGGAAGAAGAGGAATATCTTCTTCAGAGGCTCTCAACGGGCGACGCAGCGATTCGAGCTATGCTCATTGAACGTAATTTGAGACTGGTTGTATATATTGCACGTAAGTTTGAGAATACAGGTATCAACATTGAAGATTTGGTATCTATTGGGGCTATTGGTCTGATCAAGGCTGTGAATACGTTCGATCCGGAGAAAAAAATAAAATTAGCTACGTATGCATCTCGATGTATTGAGAATGAAATTCTGATGTATTTGCGTCGAAACAATAAAATTCGAAGTGAGGTTTCATTTGATGAACCATTAAATATTGATTGGGATGGAAATGAACTATTACTGTCAGATGTACTAGGTACAGAGAATGATACGATTTATCGGAATATTGAAGAACAAGTTGACCGTAAATTATTGCATAAAGCTCTTGATAAATTGACTGAACGTGAGCGTACGATTATGGAACTTCGATTCGGACTACAGGATGGTGAGGAAAAGACACAAAAGGATGTTGCCGATATGTTAGGGATTTCACAATCCTATATTTCTCGATTGGAGAAGAGAATTATTAAACGGTTACGTAAGGAATTTAATAAAATGGTGTAAGTAGATAGATGAACAAAATCTATATTGATTAGTCAACTAGGAATAAAATGAGCCTCTAGGGAGATAATGTACATTAATGTTTCTCCTTGGGAGGTAAATCATCATGACCCGAAACAAAGTTGAAATCTGTGGGGTAGATACTGCAAAACTTCCGGTTCTAACGAATGTGGAAATGCGGGAATTGTTCCATAACTTACAACAAAATAACGAACGTTCAGCTAGGGAAAAGTTAGTAAATGGTAATTTAAGATTGGTACTAAGTGTGATTCAACGGTTTAATAATCGAGGGGAATTCGTCGACGATTTATTTCAGGTAGGTTGTATTGGGCTAATGAAGGCTATTGATAATTTTGATTTATCACAAAATGTAAAATTCTCAACGTATGCGGTACCCATGATTATTGGGGAAATTCGGAGGTATTTACGGGATAACAATCCAATAAGAGTATCACGATCTCTACGTGACATAGCATATAAAGCGCTTCAAGTCCGAGATTCCTTAACGAACCAAAATTGTAGGGAACCTACGATTTTTGAAATTTCTGCGGCACTTAATGTTCCAAAAGAAGATGTAGTTTTTGCGCTTGATGCAATTCAAGATCCTGTATCGTTATTTGAACCCATTTATCATGATGGTGGCGATCCGATATATGTCATGGATCAGATTAGTGACGATAAGAACAAAGATGTCTCATGGATTGAGGAAATTGCCTTAAGAGAAGCTATGCACAGATTAGGACAACGAGAAAAGATGATCCTTTCCAAGCGTTTTTTTGAAGGTAAAACTCAAATGGAAGTTGCAGAGGAGATTGGCATCTCACAGGCCCAAGTATCTAGGTTAGAAAAGTCAGCTATTCAGCAAATGCAAAAACATGTTAAATCATGACAAATAAATCCTTAATCGGATGATAAAAGTACATGAAGAGCGTTCCTAAGGGAGCGCTCTTTTTAAAAAGATAAGAAAGAAATGAATCCACTTCATAATCGCAATGCATCTTGATCGATTTATGTAATTATCAAATGAACCTTTATTCCTTATACTGCTGTTTCAACTTGTTCGAGATTACAATGGGAGATTATATTTGATGAGGGAATGCAATAAAAAAGACATTTTGCCAATTCTCTACATATATTAATCATATAACTTTATTTCTGAAGGTGTGAAGCTATGATTACAGAAAAACAAATGGTGGGGATGATGATGAAGATCTCCGATTTTCAAACTAAGGATGTTATTAATATTGTGGACGGTAAACGATTGGGGCAAATTAGTGATCTAGAGCTTGATTTACGGCAGGGACGGATTGAAGCGATCGTCGTACCGAACTATACCCGATTTATGGGCTTATTTGGTGGCCGTAGCGACCTAATTATTCCTTGGCATAATATTGTGAAAATAGGGTCTGACGTCGTATTGGTCAAGATGGAAGAAATCAAAGAAGCACCTCAAGATAAGGATATAGATCGAAGTGAACGAACGGATCGCCGACCTTATTAAAAGTTTATCAAAGGAAACTAGATATATGATACACTGGATCAGAGGTGAATGATATGGAACCATTCGTTATAAATAATAATCGTAAAGATATGAATCCAGCTTTATTTATGTTGGAACCGTGGAGAATATTCGATAAAATAAGTGTAGGGTTTACTGGTCGACATGGAGGAACTAGCCAAATACCGTATGACAGTTTAAACTGTGCATTCCATGTTGGTGATGATTCGATAGATGTAATAAATAATCGGAATAGCGTATTGAAGATGATAGGTTTTGCAGATCATGCATGGACATGTGGTGAACAAGTTCACAGTAATCATGTGGAGATCGTTCACATTGAAGATAAAGGACGAGGAAGTGTAGATCGATCATCTGCATTTCAGAATACGGATGGATTGCTCACAAATGTACCGGGCATACTATTGACTTCTTTTTATGCGGATTGTGTTCCTTTATATTTCTATGATCCTATTAAACAAGTGGTTGGGCTTGCACATGCGGGCTGGAAAGGAACGGTATCGAAGATAGCCTCAATGATGGTGGACAAGATGATACTAGAGTATGGAAGCAATGTGCATGATATCCGGACAGCTATAGCTCCTTCTATTGGCCCATGTTGTTATGAAGTGGATGATAAAGTGATGCTATCGGTTTACGATTTAGAAAAAGAAATCATGGGTAATAATAACCATCCTGTTTCTTGGTATCTGAATAAAGACGACGGAAAAAGTATGCTAAACTTGAAAGAAATGAATCGACAGATTATGATGAAAGCAGGAATATTGCCGACTCATATCGAATGTACAACATATTGTACAAGTTGCCATAATGATTTGTTCTTCTCTTATCGCAAAGATGGAGGAACGACAGGACGTATGGCTAGCTGGATCGGCATCAAGTGAGGGGCTTTTATTGTGACATTAAAAGATAGAATGAACGATGTAGAGAATCGCATAACAGATGCTTGCATAAGAAGTGGAAGATCACGAGAAGATGTACAAGTTGTTGCTGTTACCAAGTATGTCTCGTTGGAGATGACAGCTGAGGTAATCAATGAAGGACTCCTTCATCTTGGTGAGAATCGTTGGCAGAATGCTGAAGAGAAGTGGAATGCACTAGGTGAACAAGGAATTTGGCATTTCATAGGACATCTTCAGACCAATAAAGTAAAAGACGTCATTGATAAGTTTCAATATATCCACTCACTGGATCGTGTTTCTTTAGCTCAAGAGTTAGAGAAAAAGGCGAGCGCTTTGGATATAGAAGTACAGGTATTTGTTCAAGTTAATATTTCAGGAGAAGACACCAAATATGGTCTATCACCTGAGACAGTGGTTTCTTTTTTTGAAACGATAAAAGCATTCACTCATGTTAAGGTTATTGGGCTAATGACTATGGCTCCATTCGAGGGTCATCCAGAGGATACACGGCCAATATTTCAAGCCTTAAGAGAATTGAGAGATGACCTTAACCGTCAGTCCCTTACACGCGAACCTATCACAGAATTGTCAATGGGGATGTCGAATGATTTCGAAGTCGCGATTGAAGAAGGATCTACCTGGGTTCGTTTAGGATCTATTCTAGTAGGGAAAGAGG
The DNA here is from genome assembly GCF_059445505.1 of Paenibacillus sp. Y301. NCBI lineage: Bacteria > Bacillati > Bacillota > Bacilli > Caryophanales > Paenibacillaceae > Paenibacillus > Paenibacillus sp. Y301. The sequence goes on from NZ_JCAIUL010000001.1 coordinate 152,533, forward strand.
AGGGCTAAAGATGGGTGTTATGAATCGCTTTATGAACTTTATGGGTTTACAAGAAGAAGAAGAGGTAATAGAGCGTGAGCCTCTTGCTGATGAAGAGGGGTTCGCAACAACGAGTACAGAGCTACGTAAGAATTCAAGAAATAACGTTGTTAGCATTCACTCACAGAAAAATGTTAAAGTAGTATTATATGAGCCGCGTTCATATGATGAAGCTCAGGATATTGTCGATCATTTACGTTCTCACCGTACGGTTGTAATGAATTTACAACGTGTTCGTAATGATCAAGCGATGCGTATTATCGATTTTGTCAGTGGAACGGTGTATGCTTTAAGTGGAAGTATTTCAAAAGTTGGTGGTAACATATTTCTATGCACCCCAGATACGGTGGAAATCCAAGGAAATATTTCAGAGATTCTAGCTGAAGAGCTAGACTATAACAGAATGAGGTGAGTGAATTTTGACTGAGGTTAATAGTATTATCTCTATGCTTTTCGAGATTTACTTTTACATGATTGTTATTTATGTATTAATGTCATGGCTTCCTAACTTACGTGAGAATTTCATAGGTGAGTTATTAGCTAAATTAGTTGAACCATATTTGTCCGTGTTCCGCCGATTTATTCCGCCGATCATGGGTATGCTTGATATTTCGCCTATTATTGCGTTATTCGTACTACAATTTATCCAAAGTGGGTTGCGGTTTATCATCGACTCAATTTTCTTTTAGGTCTAATTATGCGATTAGATATACAGGATCATTTTCACCCAGATGAACGGGAATTTGTAGACAGGGCTTGGGAATGGGTTGTTAATGCTGGTGAATATCATGAGGTGAAGCTGACAGATTTCATGGATCCTAGGCAATCCTATATATTACAGACATTAGCTAATCGACATTCTGACGTACATATTCGTTTGAATGGCGGTTATGATGGAGCTGAACGATGCCGTGCAATCGTCGCTCCCGATTATCGTGATCTAGATGATGAAGATATGAGGATGGCAGTATTAAGTATTTACTCAGGAGATCAGAAATTTCTTGAACTTGATCATGGTGATTACATGGGTGCCATTCTGAATTTAGGAATTAAGCGAAGTAAGATCGGTGACATCCATGTATTGGATAATGGTTGCCATACGGTCGTAGGGGAAGATATTGCATCTTATCTTCATATGCAGCTTGATCAAGTGCACCGTATTCATGTACAGAGCGAGATTTTACCTCTAGAATTATTGCGGACAAGTAAAGTTACTCTGAATACTATTGATCTCACGGTCGCTTCGTTGCGTCTGGATGGGATTTGTGCCGATGTATATAGACTAAGCCGCAGTAAAATTATCGTACCCATCAAAGCTGGACGCTGTCGCGTGAATTGGAAAATAGAAGAGAATCCCTCTGCGAGTTTAAAAGAAGGAGATATCATTTCACTACAATCCTTTGGACGATTTAAGGTCTTAGAGGAAGGGGGAATGACGAAAAAAGGGCGGTACCGTGTAAAAATCGGAAAATTTATGTAAATATGGCAGGAAATCAATACTTCTTGTCGAATTGAGTTATCCAAGGTCTAATAATGGAATTCAATTTTTGAACTGAAAATTTCAGGAGGTGTAGCCATGCCGTTAACACCATTAGATATACATAACAAGGAATTTGCCCGCAGAATTCGCGGTTATGATGAAGATGAAGTGAATGAATTTTTGGATCAAGTCATTAAAGACTACGAGGGTGTCATTCGGGAGAACAAGGAATTACATAACCAAATATTCGCTCTTCAAGAGAGATTAGATCATTTCATTCATATTGAGGATTCTCTTTCTAAGACCATTATTGTAGCTCAAGAAGCTGCAGATGATGTAAAGAATAATGCTAAAAAAGAATCCCAATTGATTATTAAAGAAGCGGAAAAGAATGCGGATCGGATTGTTAATGAATCTTTATCCAAATCACGGAAGGTTTCGATGGAAGTCGAAGAATTGAAGAAGCAGGCATCTATTTATCGTACTCGCTTCAGGACGCTTGTTGAAGCTCAATTGGAATTACTTAGTATGGATGGATGGGAATCACTGGAGAGTCGCGAGGAAGCAAAGGAAGTTTATTAGGCTTCAGGCGGTTGACTTTTACTGAAAAAGAAGCTATAACTATAGTCATAATCTGATTTCACTTAAATGTATGAAATGAATTTGATGATGGGATAAGTACCATAAGGAACTGTTCTTCAGAGAGTTGGCATTATGCTGAAAGCCAACGTACAGACCTTTAGTGGAAGATCCTCCCGGAGAAGTGAAGCTGAAACGTCATTGACGCGTGTAAGCTAAGCCGGTCTGCCGAACGTTATATCGGCTCCATGCTTTAATATCAGCATGGACTTGAGATGTCGCTTATGAAGTGGTTTATTGATGAGCGGAAATTAGGGTGGTATCGCGAGCTGAAGCCTCGTCCCTTTGGGGATGAGGCTTTTTTTGTGTGTGCTGATCCCCCTAAATCCCCCTTAATAAGGGGGACCCCAGAGGGCCTGCCCTCTGGACACCTGAAAGTTTGGTGGAGAGAGTTAGTAGGCGGAGGGAAGTTACGCTATTCGTGGGAACGGTTCTTCCTCGACTCCCCTTCGGGATCATCTTCGGCCACCTTGCATGTGAAGGGTGCTGTGCCCGCTTCGCCCGGGCTGCACGAACGACGAACAATAGGTAGCGACGGCTCCTGAGTAACTTGTGAGTGAGTGGGATTCCCGCACCTCGACGCCCCTGCGGGTACGTCTTCGGGGTCTTCCACCCTGGCGGAGGAGTTACGCTGGTGCAGGTCAAGAGACGAACGAGTGGTAGCGACGCTCCTGAGTAACTTGTGAGTGAGTGGAAGTCCCGCACCTCGACTCCCCTGCGGGTACGTCTTCGGGGTCTTCCACCCTGATGGAGGAGTTACGCTGGTGCAGGTCAAGAGACGAATGAGGTGCCGCGACGAACGCCTGAGTTACAGTGTAAGAGGGTATGCTACGAACGAAGTAGAGCGTGCCTGATCCTTTGCGAATCGCAAAGGATCAGGAGAAAAAGCGAGGATACGCTCCCAATGAACAAAAAACAGCCGATGTATGTTTTACGACGAAATTTTGGGTGTCCAGAGTGCTAGCCCTTGGAATCCCCCTTAGCAAGGGGGACTTAGGGGGATGGACTCCCTGATATATTTTGAAAGGAATGATCATAGATGAACAGAGTAGACGTTAAAGAGAAAGCTCGTGCGAGAGAACTTCGCATTTTGAAGAAATGGAATGATGAGAATACATTCGCGAGATCGATGCAGAATCGGGAGGATAAGCCGAATTTTGTGTTTTATGAAGGCCCTCCAACTGCCAATGGTAAGCCACATATCGGTCACGTCCTGGGTCGTGTAATCAAGGATTTCGTGGGCCGTTACCAGACGATGAAAGGATATCGTGTTGTACGTAAGGCAGGTTGGGATACTCACGGTCTTCCAGTAGAGCTTGGGGTACAGAAGCAACTTGGTATCACGCATAAGCATGAGATCGAAGAGTACGGCGTTGAAGCTTTTATCAAGAAATGTAAAGAAAGTGTATTCGTATATGAACAGCAATGGCGCGATCTAACGGAAGCGATTGGATATTGGACAGATCTGGATGATCCATACATCACGTTAGATAACAAATACATTGAGAGCGTGTGGAACATTCTTGCTACGGTACATGACAAGGATCTACTATATCGTGGTCATCGTGTAAGTCCATATTGTCCGGATTGCCAAACAACGCTTAGTTCGCATGAAGTGGCTCAAGGATATAAAGATGTTAAAGATCTAAGTGCTACGGCTAAGTTTAAGTTACATGATAGTGGTGAGTATGTACTTGCTTGGACAACTACACCTTGGACATTACCTGGACATGTAGCACTTGCAGTGAATCCAGATATGGAATATGCACGAGTGAAGCAGGAAGATGGCGTATACATCGTTGCTAAGAAATTAGTGGAAGATGTTATGAATGGTGAGCATGAGGTTATTGGTACGTTGAAAGGGTCCGATTTGGTAGGTAAAACTTATGATCCACCATTTAAGTACACACAATTAGAGAAATCTAATGTCATTTTGGGTGCAAAATTCGTAACGGATGCAAGTGGTACGGGGATCGTTCACTTAGCTCCAGCTCATGGTGAAGATGACTATAGAGTATGTAAAGAGAATGACATCAGTTTTGTGAATGTTGTGAATTTACAAGGATGTTACGTTGATGAAGTCACAGATTTAGCAGGACGTTTTGTTAAAGATTGTGATGTAGATATTATCAAAATGCTCTCGGAAAGTGGCATGTTATATAGCAAACAGAAATATGAACATAGTTATCCGTTCTGCTGGCGTTGTGATGCTCCGTTGCTTTATTATGCGATGGATAGTTGGTTTATCAAGACAACAGCCATCAAGGATCAATTGATCGCTAATAATAACAATGTGGAATGGTTCCCTGGGCATGTACGTGAAGGACGTTTTGGTAAATTCCTTGAGGATCTAGTGGATTGGAACATCAGTCGTGATCGTTATTGGGGTACGCCGTTAAATATCTGGGTATGTCAAGAGACGGGAGAACAGTTCGCACCACATAGTATTGCTGAGCTTAGAGAACGAGCTATCGGGGATGTTCCTGAGAACTTGGAATTGCATAAACCTTACGTAGATGATGTTAAGGTTCGTAGTTCATGTGGTAAATATGTTATGACTCGTACGCCTGAAGTGATCGATGTATGGTTTGATAGTGGTTCGATGCCTTTTGCTCAACATCATTATCCATTTGAGAACCAGGAGACGTTCGAGGCACAGTTCCCTGCGGATATGATCTGTGAAGGAATTGATCAGACGCGTGGATGGTTCTACAGTCTATTGGCTGTATCCACAATGCTGACTGGGAAAGCTCCATATAAAGCAGTTATGGCGACAGGACACGTTCTTGACGAGCAAGGGCAGAAGATGTCTAAGTCCAAAGGTAACGTTATTGATCCGTGGGAAGTCATTGATGAGTACGGAACGGATGCATTCCGTTGGGCACTGTTGTCTGATAGTGCACCGTGGAATAGTAAACGTTTCTCCAAAGGGATTGTAGGAGAAGCGAAATCCAAGATGGTTGATACATTGGTCAATACGCATGCATTCTTAACGCTGTATGCTGGAATTGATGGTTATAATCCGGCAGAACATCCATTCCAGCCTTCGAATCACAAGCTTGATCGTTGGATTGTTTCGCGCTTGAATAGTGTGATCAAGACAGTTGATAAAGGCTTGGCTGTAAATGATTTCTTGAATGCTGCGAAAGCCATTGAAGATTTCATTGATGAACTTAGTAACTGGTATATCCGTCGTTCACGTGATCGGTTCTGGGGAAGTGGCCTTACTGCAGATAAACTAGATGCATACCGTACATTAACAGAAGTATTGATCACAACAGCGAAACTTATTGCGCCATTCACACCGATGTTAGCAGAAGATATTTATCTAAATCTTGGTGGTGGAGAAAGTGTTCATCTAGATGACTATCCACAGGCGAATGAATCTCTTATTGATGAGGAGTTAGAACAAGATATGGAGACTGCACGTCGCGTTGTAGAACTTGCACGTAACGTTCGTAATGAGACAGGTATTAAGACACGCCAGCCGTTGTCTGAATTGATTGTATCCATAGACCGTAATTTCGATCTACCTGGGTATGAGGATATTATTAAAGAAGAAATCAATGTGAAGAATATTCGAACACAGAACGATGATAGTGGATTAGTAAACTTCACATTGAAGCTTAACTTGAAGGTTGGCGGCAAGAAATATGGTAAGAATGTAGGCTTCCTTCAGAACTACTTCAAAGAAATGTCTTCGGAAGAAACACGTAAAGCCGTGGAAAGTGGCGTTCTTCATGTCACTTCACCTGAAGGAGAAGAGTTGAATATTACGGCAGACGAATTGCTAGTCGATAAGCATGCTAAGTCTGGGTTCGCATCAGCTTCAGGTTATGGGATTACGGTAGCACTTAATACCGAAATTACACCTGAACTAGAACAGGAAGGCTGGGTACGTGAAGTTGTTCGTGCAGTTCAAGACTATCGTAAAAAGCTCGATCTTCCGATTGAGAAGCGTGTAATCTTAACGCTACATGCTGACGATGAGTTGAAAGCAGCGATTACAGCATTTGATCATGTACTACGTGAGAATGTGTTAGTCAATGAAGTGTTGTACGGTTCTAAGGAATCGATGGAACAAGTTGAGATTGCTGGGAAGTCCGTAGGAATCCATATTGCAGATTAATACGACGACCTTTGGAACATAATAGAAATAACTAAAAAGAAACGAGCCTTAAGCCGAGAATCGGATGAACTAATCCGAACGGGTTAAGGCTCGTTTCTTCTTGAAATATAAGATCGTTATATTGGATCATGAGTTCCAAAAGGAGCGGAAGCTATGACGCAAGGAAGTAAAGATGCTACTTTATCGCAAGACAACCAAGATACTCATACGCTACTTTTAAAAATATCACAGCAACTAGAGCAGTCTCGCATTGCGGATTATACCCAATTATTACATCGGCCCTGGCGATTAATCTGGCTTAATATTTTGGCAGGAAGTGCACGCGGTGTAGGATTTGCCGTCGGTTTTACTTTTTTTGCGGCAACCATTATATATGTGTTACAAGGACTTGGAGCGCTGAACTTACCGATCATAGGAGATTACATTGCTGATATTGTACGTATCGTACAACGTCAACTGGAGCTAGGCTATTAATGTCTTAGAGGTACATTAATAATTAGCTTCAAGTTGATTGAATTGATCTACATAGAAGGGTCATCTTCAAGTGAATTAACGCCTTCACCCGCATCTAAATAGTCGCGATAATGACGATTACGTACAATTCCAATGGGATTCCCTTCAATATCTGCGGCGAGAAAACTTTCATAAGGTTCTACACAACCTTCTATTTCATCATCTGCTTCAATGGCCATTTCATCGTAATTCTCAATATTATTTCCTTCAGACATAGCGGGTGAATTGGATGTACCCCATCGTTCTACAATTTGCCAAGTATCTTCTCCATCGAATCCATTCTGGTCATCCCGTTCATCCAAGCTGGTTCGACCAAAAGGAGGTGTGAGGAATTCCTCTTCTACAGGTCGATCATCAGAGACATGTTGCCGGGGAGAGTGTTCCTTACAAAAGATAGTTGCGGGAACGGCTTCTAGTCGATCATAGGAAATCTCTTGGTCACAGATGCTACAGCGACCATAAGTTCCGTTGTCAATCCGAGCCAAAGCAGTTTCGATTCTCTCCAATTGAAGATCATCATGCTCCAAAAGGGAGATATCCATTTCACGGTAATAAAGTTCAGTTGCAACGTCAGCAGGATGATTATCAATATTAGATAGTTCTCCGGTTGAGTCACGCATCGAATCTTCAAGACCATGGTGATCGTTCTCTTCGGTACGATTTGCAATGTCATTACGTTCATGTTCTAACTGTTGGCGTAAACCTTGAATTTGGGAAGGTGATAATTGCGTCATGTTGAGGCTCCTTTCTCTTACTTAGGGAGAAACATAATTTATCTTTAATCTCTTACTATAGAATGCGCTTATCTTCATGGTTTTACATAAGGGAAATGTTCTCGGCTTTGGCCCATTATGGACGGTTTTGGACAGCTTATGCTACAATGAACGAGTTATACTACTTTGTTATTTCGATTCACTAATTGCAAATGATATAGTGAATGGTGAATTGGCAGAAATCATAAGATTGGAGTGACATGTTACTGTGATATACTACATAATCGCGTTTGTTGCTTTTCTGGTGGATCAAGGAACTAAATATTTGATTGCCAGCCGGATGGACATAGGAGAACAGATATCTGTAATTGGCAATTTTTTTCTGATAACATCACACCGCAATCGCGGCGCAGCTTTCGGAATTCTTGAAGATCAAAGGTGGTTCTTTATCGCTATTACGACTATCGTGGTAATCGCAATCATTTGGTACTTAAAGAAAGTGATGAAAACGAAAAATAAATTGTTACCTGTAGCACTCAGCCTAGTACTTGGTGGGGCAGTCGGAAATTTTGTTGATCGTGTCATTTCCGGAGAAGTGGTGGATTTCCTACAATTTAATTTCGGTAGTTATGAATTCCCCATTTTCAATGTTGCTGATTCTTGCATAGTGATTGGTGTAGCACTTATTATTTTGGACTCATTGTTTGATATGAAACGAAATCCAGCTAATCCGAATACGGAAGGAAATGAAGAAACGTGAATGACATCAAGACCGGCGAAGACGAAAACTTTAATACAGATTTAGAAATACGTGAGTGGACAGTTGAAGAGAATTTCGCTAAAGAGCGAATTGATAAATATATAACTGAAGTCTGGGAAGAAGAAGTCTCCCGTTCGCAAGTTCAATTATGGATTACGGGTGAGCATGTTAAGGTTAACGGAAATACAGTTAAAGCAAATTACAAACTTGTTGTAGGAGATCTAGTTCAAGTTATTGTTCCTGAACCTGCTCTAGTGGAGCTTGTGGCAGAGGATATCCCTCTTGAGGTTGTTTATGAAGATCGAGATTTAATCGTAGTGAATAAGCCAAGGGGAATGGTCGTTCACCCAGCGCCAGGACATTCTTCTGGAACGTTAGTAAATGCTTTAATGTATCATTGCAAAGACCTATCTGGAATAAATGGAGAATTACGTCCTGGGATTGTACATCGTATTGATAAAGATACTTCAGGACTCATTATGGCAGCCAAAAATGATAAAGCACACGTTTCTCTTGCAGCACAATTAAAGGAACATAGTGTAACTCGTCGTTACATTGCCTTAGTGCATGGTAGTGTGAGTCACGATCAAGGAACGGTGGATGCTCCGATTGGTCGAGATACGGTTGACCGTAAAATGTATACCGTGAAGGAGAAGAACAGTAAGCATGCTGTAACCCATTTCACAGTGAAAGAACGACTAGGGGATTATACGTTGCTGGAACTTCAACTTGAGACAGGACGGACACATCAGATTCGTGTGCATATGAAGTTTATAGGTCATCCATTAGTAGGTGATCCAATCTATGGCCGTAACAAGGGCATTAAATTGAACGGGCAGGCGCTTCATGCAGCAGTATTAGGCTTCATACATCCATCAAGTGGAGAGTATTTGGAGTTCAAAGCAGGCATTCCAGAAGAATTGGAAGAATTACTTACAAGTCTTCGTAGCCGCTAAAAGTACAAATGATTGGAACATTAGTCCATGGCATAAAGCCATGGATTCCTTCATATTTAGGAGAGAATTTGCCCTAATTAGGAGATGAATGAAATGAGTATAAATGAATATCAAGAAACATATATTCAATTGAATTTTGCAGACCGGATTGGTGGAGCCAATTACGGTAAGGACACAGCTATATATAAATTTGAGAAGATTAAGCGTGCCAAGGCTGCTGCTCAGAAAGACTTCCCTGCCATCTCATTAATTGATATGGGTGTAGGAGAACCAGACGAAATGGCGGATGCTGGAATTGTGGCCAAGCTAGCTGAGGAAGCTGCTAAACCAGAGAATAGAGGATATGCGGATAATGGTATTCCTGAATTTAAGGAAGCCGCTGCGAAATACTTGAAAGAAGTATTCCGTGTAGATGGAATCGATCCAATCCATGATATTGTCCATTCGATCGGTTCTAAACCAGCTCTTGCAATGTTGCCATCATGCTTTATTAATCCAGGCGATATTACTATTATGACGGTACCTGGTTACCCAGTGCTTGGTACTCATACTAAATATTTGGGTGGGGAAGTATACACCGTTGAATTAAAGAAAGAGAATCAATTCTTACCTAACTTACATGATATTCCTGAAGACATTGCAAGTCGTGCTAAATTACTGTACTTAAACTACCCGAATAATCCGACAGGTGCTAGTGCGACAGTTGAATTCTTCGAACATGTAGTAGAGTGGGCTAAGAAATTTGATGTCGTTGTTGTTCATGACGCTCCTTATGCTGCCCTGACTTATGATGGTATGAAACCACTTAGCTTCTTGTCGATCCCAGGAGCTAAGGATGTAGGCATAGAACTACACTCATTGTCTAAATCATATAACATGACAGGATGGCGTATTGGATTTGTTGCGGGTAACCCATTGATTGTGAAAGCTTTCAGTGATGTGAAAGATAATAATGATTCGGGTCAGTTTATCGCAATCCAAAAGGCTGCAGCATACGCACTTGCTCGTCCAGAAATTACGGAAGATATTGCTCTTAAATATTCCCGCCGTCATGATTTATTAGTAGATGCTCTGAATGAATTGGGCTTCACAGCAGAGAAACCGAAGGGCTCCTTCTTCTTGTACGTAGAGGCTCCAAAAGGAGTGAAGGGTGGGCAACGATTCACTTCTGGGGAAGATTTCTCTCAATTCCTCATTCGCGAGAAATTGATTTCTACGGTTCCATGGGATGATGCAGGTCATTTTGTGCGGTTCTCAGTAACGTTTATTGCCAATGGTGAGGAACAAGAGAAGCTAGTTATTAGTGAAATTAAACGTCGGTTGAGTGACGTTGAATTTGAATTTTAAATAGTTGAAGGTACCTGGTGATGGCGAGGCCACTGAAAACTTTAGGTTTTATTCTTAAGTGAACATGTAAGATAAAATAGGCGACTTTTCGTTCGATTTATGAACGGAAGGTCGCCTTTTTAAGAATTAATACAATTATTATACAGCCAAACAGGACACCCTTCCTCGAAAATCGAGGAAGGGTGTCCTGAAATGGAGTTCTCATGGCCACATTATAGGAGCGTAGCGAAGGGGGAATTTGAAACTGTAGGAGCGATAGCGACCGCCTTTGTCTCCGGATTTCATCCGCTAACAGCGGTACCATTCAAGAAATATGGAGACAACAGCGGCCGAAAGTTTAAATATTCCTCGTAGCTACAACTGACTCCTTAGATGTATAGGTCTCAAATTCAGTAGGGACTTTTTCAGTGGCCTCGCCGATGGCAGGTGCCTTTTTGTTGTGCTGATAAAGACTGACCTCAGTTGACATCATGATAGGGTTCTGTCATAATCCTTGTAGATGAATAAGCACCTTTAATTCAGTCCCGTGAGACTGGCAAGGATACGTGAACCGAGGTTCACCGCATAGCACTCGTATGTTTTTTTGTGCGAGCTGTTATGAGGTGCCCTCTCATTCAATGAAATTGAATGACTAGTAAACTCCTTGCCACTGGGCAAGGAGTTTTTTATTATGTCACGGGAAATATATTATGTCACGGGAAATATAAAGGAATTCTATTAAAAAAGGGGCAATACATGATGATTAAAGAAGTGCACGTTATTATGGACGAGACAGCAATACGTAGAGCGTTAACGAGAATTGCACATGAAATTCTAGAGAAGAACAAAGGGATAGAAGATTGTATCCTGATTGGGATTAAAACACGAGGGATTTACCTAGCAAAAAGAATAGCAGAACGAATTCAGGAAATTGAAGGAACACCGATTATTTGTGGGGAGCTGGATGTGACATCATATCGTGATGATCGGTTAGAAGTACGTACCCACACGGCACAAGACGGAGAGATCGCTGTGAATCAATTAAAGAACAGCCTGGGAAATGTAAGTATTCATGATAAAAAGATCATATTGTTCGATGATGTTCTGTATACGGGTCGCACGATTCGTGCAGCTATGGATGCTTTGATGGATTGCGGACGACCTCGGATGATTCAGCTTGCGGTGCTAGCGGATCGTGGACATCGAGAATTACCCATACGACCTGACTATATAGGTAAGAACGTACCTACTTCGATTCTAGAAGAGATAGAAGTAGCTTTAACAGAGTTCGACGGGAAAGACGAGGTAACGATCCTACAGTACAGAGAGGAGAGATAGTCATGATGACAGCAACCAACCTCAAAGATCATAGTTTGCTTGGTCTAAAAGATTTAAGTCGTAATGAAATAGAATCGATTCTAGACCGCGCAGCATACTGGGAATCGCAACATGAGAAGGTTATTCCAGTACTGAGTTCACATTTTGTCGCTAATATGTTTTTTGAAAATAGTACGAGAACTAGATTCTCATTTGAAATGGCTGAGAAACGTTTAGGCGCACAGGTTCTGAATTTTGCAGCCGCGGCGTCTAGTGTGGAAAAGGGAGAGTCTATCTATGACACAGTGAGAACACTCGAATCGATGGGAATAGATGCAGGCGTCATTCGAATGAAACCGGATGGTGTACTCCAGAAGTTAGCAGAGACCGTTAAGGTTCCTTTGATTAATGCGGGCGATGGGAATAACGAGCATCCTACACAAGCATTACTTGATTTATATACGATGCGCAAAAAATTTGGTGAGCTAAAAGGTCTGAAGGTATCGATCATCGGAGATATTCGACATAGTCGCGTAGCACGTTCAAATCTATGGGCATTGCAGAAATTCGGAGCTCAAGTTAACTTTTGTGCACCTGAAAGTATGATGGCTCCAGAACTTGAATCGTATGCTCCATATGTCAATATGGATGAGGCGTTACAATCTGATGTCGTGATGATGTTGCGTGTACAGTTGGAACGTCATGCAACAGGAATACTGAAATCGGCTCAGGAGTACAGAGGACAGTATGGTCTGACAGAGGCAAGAGCAGCTAAACTATCCAAGGATACAATGATTATGCACCCAGCACCGGTGAATCGGAATGTTGAGATTGATGATGCTGTTGTAGAAAGTGCCCAATCCTTTATTTTTCCTCAAATGAGTAATGGAGTACCTATTAGAATGGCAGTCATGGAACGAGCCGTAAGACACTGAGTATGAATAAATAAGCACATTTTATTAATAAATATACACAAATATGAATTTTTATTATACAATAGATTGAAGCCAACGTGCTCAATCAACGAGCGGAGGTCATCATGTTAACTATTATCGCTAATGCGAGTGTTCTTGATAAGCAAGGGAATTTAGAGAAGAAACATGTTCTACTTGAGGACGGTACTATTAAATCTCTAATAGATGGTCATGTAGACCTGACTACAATTCAACATGAGGCCTCAGATATTGTCGACGCAAAAGGTAAGTTAGTTACACCAGGTTTTATTGATATGCATGTTCATTTACGTGAACCGGGCTTCGAACATAAGGAAACGATTGAAAGTGGAAGTCGTTCGGCGGCAAAAGGCGGATTTACAACCATTGCTTGTATGCCTAACACTAGACCTGTAACGGATCATCCGGATGTTATTAAGCTCATTCTTGAGAAAGCGAGCCAAGCAGGAATCGTGAAGGTTCTACCTTATGCGGCAATTACCAAGAATGAACTCGGACGTGAACTAACAGATTTCGCGGCATTGAAAGAAGCCGGAGCTATTGGATTCACCGATGATGGTGTAGGTGTACAGAATGCACAGATGATGAAGGATGCTATGAATATCGCAGCAGACCTTCAGATGCCAGTAATTGCACACTGTGAAGATAATTCACTAGTTGTTGGAGCGTGTGTCGCAGAAGGTGAATTCGCTAAGAAACATGGATTGAAAGGTATTCCCAATGAATCTGAAGCGATTCATGTCGGTCGTGACATTCTACTTGCAGAAGCCACAGGGGTTCACTATCATGTGTGCCACGTTAGTACAGAACAATCGGTACGTCTGATTCGTCAAGCGAAAGCGATTGGTATTCATGTGACTGCCGAAGTATGTCCGCATCACATGGTACTCTCAGAACAAGATATACCTGGTCTGGATGCCAATTGGAAAATGAATCCTCCTCTACGTTCAAAGCGTGACGTAGAAGCTTGTATTGAAGGTTTACTGGATGGCACGCTTGATATCATCGTAACAGACCATGCTCCACATAGTGCTGAAGAGAAGGCCAAAGGGATGGAGCTAGCACCTTTTGGAATCGTGGGGTTCGAAACGGCCTTTCCACTGCTATACACAAAATTTGTGGAGACAGGATTGATGAGTCTATCGATGCTTGTACAGCGAATGACTGCGGATCCCGCGAAAGTATTCGGTCTGAAGTCGGGGAACCTTGAAGTGGGAAGCCCAGCAGATCTAACTATGATTGATCTAGAAGCTGAGAAGGAAGTGAATCCTGAGGAGTTCCTATCTAAGGGGCGTAATACGCCATTCACAGGTTGGAAGTTAAAAGGATGGCCAGTGATGACGTGGTTAGACGGAAACGTTGTATGGTCAGAGTAAGACTTAGAAGTACACAGTAACATGTAGAGAAATCATAAGAAACAACTATATAGAACATGAGCACATGACAGAGGGAGTGGGATGGAATGCAGGCGAGATTGTTATTGGAGAACGGTACCCTTTTTACAGGTATGGCATTTGGAGCTGAAGGTGAATCAACGGGTGAAGTTGTATTTAACACAGGAATTACAGGTTATCAAGAGGTATTGTCAGATCCATCTTACTGCGGGCAAATTGTAACGATGACTCACCCACTGATCGGTAATTACGGTATTACACGTGATGATTTCGAATCTGTCGCACCATTTATACACGGTTTTGTCGTGCGCCGTCATGAGCCTATTCCAAGTAACTGGCGTGCGGAGTACAGTCTTGACGATCTACTAAAAGAACACGGTATCTTAGGTATTAGTGAGATTGATACGCGCATGTTAACTCGCATCATTCGTCATCACGGTACGATGAGAGGGATCTTAACGACTTCGGCAGCTTCTGTAGAAGAGTTGCAAGAAAGATTGGGAAGTAGCGAAATTCTGAGAGATCAGGTGGCGCGCACCTCTACGAAGTACACGTATAATAGCCCGGGTTCGAAGGAACGGATCGTACTTGTAGATTTCGGAGCGAAGAGTGGAATTCTGCGTGAGCTTTCCAATCGTGGCTGTGATGTCGTGGTTGTACCACAAGACTCAACTGCTGAGCAAATTCGCCACTTACGTCCTGATGGCATTTTGTTATCTAATGGCCCTGGGGATCCAAAGGATGTTCCAGAAGCTGTAAATATGGTTTCGGAGTTACTAGGAGAGTATCCAATATTCGGCATTTGCCTCGGACATCAATTGTTCGCTTTAGCATGTGGTGCGGATACGGAGAAATTGAAATTTGGACACCGTGGTGGTAACCATCCTGTGAAAGAATTGGCAACGAATCGTTGCTATATTACATCTCAGAATCATGGGTACACCGTGAATGAAGACTCTATTTTACGAACCAATCTAGAAGTTACTCATATCAACAATAATGATAAGACAGTTGAAGGATTGAAACATAGTATCTACCCAGCATTCTCAGTACAGTACCATCCAGAAGCAGCACCTGGACCTCAGGATAGCAGCTATTTGTTCGACCAATTTCTGCAAATGATTGCGGATCACAAACTTAAATATCCTGCTAAACCGCGTCAAGCCGAATTAGCCGCAGCTGTGAAAGGAGCACTACAAAATGCCTAAAAATACAGAACTAAAGAAAATACTAGTTATTGGATCCGGTCCAATTGTTATCGGGCAAGCCGCTGAATTTGACTATGCAGGTACACAAGCATGTCAGGCGTTGAAAGAAGAAGGCATTGAGGTCATCCTCATTAATAGTAACCCTGCAACGATCATGACGGATACGAATATCGCAGATAAAGTATATATTGAACCCATCACTTTGGAGTTTGTTACACAAATTATTCGTCAGGAACGTCCAGATGGTTTACTCCCAACATTAGGCGGACAGACGGGTCTGAACATGGCGGTTGAGCTTGCTCGTGCAGGAATCCTAGAACAGGAAAATGTGAAGCTACTTGGAACGCAACTTGAATCTATCGAGAAAGCGGAAGATCGTGATCTCTTCAGAGATTTAATGCGTGAACTTGAGCAACCCGTTCCAGATAGCGACATTGTGACATCACTAGAAGAAGCACTCACATTCGCTAACGAAGTTGGGTACCCACTGATTGTACGTCCTGCTTATACGCTTGGAGGAACAGGCGGAGGAATCTGTGCAACAGAAGAGGAACTTCGTGAAACGGTCGTATCGGGCATTCGTTATAGTCCTATTGGACAGTGTCTTATTGAAAAGAGTATTGCTGGAATGAAGGAAGTTGAGTACGAAGTGATGCGTGATGCGAACGATAACTGTATCGTCGTGTGTAACATGGAGAACTTTGATCCTGTTGGTGTACATACAGGTGACAGTATTGTAGTTGCACCTAGCCAGACATTATCCGATCGTGAATATCAAATGCTAAGATCAGCTTCTCTCAAAATTATCCGTGCATTGAATATTGAGGGTGGTTGTAACGTGCAATATGCACTAGATCCACAAAGCTATCAATATTATGTCATCGAAGTAAATCCTCGTGTAAGTCGTTCATCAGCACTTGCTTCCAAAGCGACAGGTTATCCTATTGCCAAAATGGCTGCAAAAATTGCTATGGGTTATACCTTAGATGAAATTACGAATCCTGTGACAGGTCAAACTTATGCTTGTTTTGAACCTGCATTGGATTATATCGTGAGTAAAATTCCACGCTGGCCTTTTGATAAATTCATTCATGCTAATCGCAAGTTAGGAACACAAATGAAGGCAACGGGTGAAGTGATGGCTATCGGCCGTACCTTTGAAGAATCCATTCATAAAGCGATCCGTTCATTAGAGATTGGTGTTCACCGTTTCGAACTTAAAGGGGCAGTATTATTAAGTGAAGAGGTTCTGAATGAACGTCTTGAGAAACCAGATGATGAACGTATCTTCTTGATCGCTGAAGCTTTCCGTCGTGGGTATACACTACAACAAATCCAAGATCTTACCCAAGTTGACTGGTGGTTCCTAGACAAACTTGAAGGGATCATCAAGTTCGAGACTCGTATTCAAGAAGAAGTCATTCTTTCTTATGAGACGTTATATCAAGCGAAGAGACTAGGATTTACGGATAAATCCATTGCGGAGATTCGTAAACAGAACGTGTTAACAAAAGTCCATACAAACGAAGCAGAAGTGCGTGAATTCCGATTAGATCATAATCTTCGTCCTGTGTACAAAATGGTTGATACGTGTGCAGCAGAATTTGAAGCTATTACACCGTACTACTACTCCACTTATGAAACAGAGAATGAAGTTATCCAGACTACGAAGGAAAAGATTCTTGTCTTAGGCTCTGGTCCAATTCGTATTGGACAGGGTATTGAGTTCGACTATTCAACCGTGCACGCGGTCTGGGCAATACAGAAGGCAGGATATGAGGCCGTTATTATTAATAACAACCCAGAGACAGTATCTACTGACTTTAGCATATCAGATCGATTGTACTTCGAACCCCTATTCTTCGAGGATGTTATGAACGTTATTGAACAGGAGAAGCCAATTGGTGTTATCGTTCAATTCGGAGGCCAGACGGCTATTAACTTAGCAGGTCCTTTAAGTGCGCAAGGTGTTAATATACTGGGCACAAGTTTAGATAGCATTGATGAAGCGGAAGATCGTAAGAAGTTCGAAGCGCTACTATCTCGTCTAAACATTCCACAACCGAATGGTAAAACAGTGACTACTGTGGGTGAAGCCGTTGAGACTGCTACAAAAATTGGTTATCCGGTACTTGTGCGCCCATCCTACGTGTTAGGTGGACGTGCGATGGAAATTGTATATTCGGATGAAGAATTACTTAACTATATGGAATATGCTGTACAGATTAATCCGGAACATCCGGTACTGATTGATAGCTATATGCTTGGTAAAGAAGTGGAAGTGGATGCAATCTGTGATGGTGAAACAGTTATCATACCAGGAATTATGGAACATATTGAACGCGCTGGAGTTCACTCAGGAGATTCAATTGCGGTCTATCCACCACAACATCTAGCAGATCATCTGAAAGAGAAGATAGTGAATATCACTATTAAGGTTGCTAAAGAACTCAAGACAATTGGTCTGGTGAACATTCAGTTTGTTATCTACAAAGACGAAGTATATGTCATTGAAGTTAACCCGCGTTCATCACGTACGGTTCCATTCTTGAGTAAAGTAACGACAATCCCAATGGCAAACTTAGCTATGCAAGCCATTCTGGGTACGAAGTTGAAAGATCTTGGTTATCAAGAGGGACTATGGCCTGAGAGTAAGTATGTATCGGTTAAGGTACCTGTATTCTCCTTTGCTAAACTGCGTAGTGTCGATACAACGCTTGGACCAGAGATGAAATCGACGGGTGAAGTTATGGGTCGTGATCTTCAGTATGCTAAGGCACTGTTCAAAGGACTTATTGGAGCAGGGATGAAAATCCCATCTACAGGTGCAATTATTGCAACGGTCGCTGATAAAGATAAAGAGGAAGCAGTAGAGCTTCTAACTGGATTTAAGAGATTGGGTTATAAAATATATGCAACAGGGGGTACGGCAGACGCTCTGAATGAAGCGGGACTTGATGTAACAACCGTTCATAAGCTGAGTGAAGGAACACCAAATATCCTCGACCTTATTCGTAATGGAGAAGCACAGTTTGTATTCAACACCCTTACTAAAGGTAAAATGCCACAACGTGATGGATTCAGAATTCGTCGTGAAGCTGTAGAAAATGGCATTGTATGTATGACATCGCTCGATACCGTGAGAGCATTGCTAATTATGCTAGACACCATTAACTTCTCATCCCAAGCCATGCCAGCTTTTATTGAGCAATAAGGGGGCTTAAGGACGATGAATACAGAATATAAGAACATGGCAGGTCGTCTGATCGTGGCTCTGGATTATCCAGATGCCGCTCAGGCATCCGCCTTAGTGGAACAATTGCAAGAAATACCTTGTTATATGAAGATCGGGATGCAGCTCTTTTATGCTGCAGGCCCGGACTTTGTGCGCGAACTTAAGGGGAGGGGTTACTCCGTCTTCTTAGATTTGAAAATGCATGACATTCCAAATACCGTTAAGGGTGGTGCTGAGAGCATTACCCGTCTAGGTGTGGATATGTTTAATGTTCACGCTGCGGGTGGAACACAAATGATGCAGGCAGCTTATGAAGGTATGAATAACGCGTTAGCTAATGATAGTTCTTTAACAAAGCCTATTATCATCGCTGTTACACAGTTAACTAGTACAAGTCAGGCTGTGTTAAATGAGCAGATTGGTGTGGAAGGCAGTATTGAAGAGGTGGTAGTAAGATATGCGAAGCTAGCTGCATCTGCAGGTCTGGATGGGGTGGTGGCTTCCGCACAAGAGGTACCCTCGATTGGAGAAGCTTGTGGCAAAGATTTTATAACAGTTACACCAGGAATTCGTCCGGCAGGTAGTCATTTAGGAGATCAATCTAGAGTGTTAACACCAGGAGAAGCGATCCGACAGGGAAGTCATTACATTGTTGTAGGACGTCCGATAACTGGTGCTAGCAATCCTAGAGAAGCGGCAGAACAGATTATTGAGGAGATGATGAACCATGAGTAATTTGACAGAGATTCCATGTGCGATTGCTAATTATTTGTTGCAGATTGAAGCGGTAGCTTTAAGTCCGAAACAACCTTTCACATGGACATCAGGTATGAAATCACCAATTTACTGTGACAATCGTCTGACGATGTCCTATCCAGAAGTTCGTGAATACATCGCGGAATCGTTCGCAGCTGTTACTCGTGAGTCTTATCCAGATGCTGAAGTGATCGCTGGTACAGCAACGGCTGGGATTCCACATGCAGCTTGGGTAGCGCAGAAGTTAAACCTACCAATGGCATATATTCGTGATAAGGCTAAGGGACATGGTAAACAGAATCAGATCGAAGGATTGATCAAGCCAGGTCAGAAGGTAGTCGTTATTGAAGATTTAATCTCCACTGGAGGTAGTTCATTGAAAGCAGCATTAGCTGTTAAGGATGCAGGCGGTGTACCCTTGGCTGTTCTTGCGATATTTAGCTATCAGCTGGACAAGGCAGTTCATGCTTTTGCAGAGGCTGGCATTCCGCTTCAGAGCTTGTCTAACTATGGTGCTCTAATGGATGTTGCCCTTGAACAGGGGAAGATTGAAATAGAAGACTTACAATCACTGAAAGCATGGAGAGAAGACCCTTCATCCTTCGGAGTATAGATACAGAGAGAAATCCAATATCGTAAGACAAGATAAGGACTTGCCCAACTCATCTGAGGAGGACAAGTCCTTATTTTATGCCTTAGAAAATTTGCATGTTTCCAGACCTATTAGGTAATAATACCATCGACATCATATATAGTTCTTCATGAGAAAGAGGGAAGAGAAATGAAGTGGGTGTATTTCGGTAAACTCTATAGAAGCCAATTTCAAGCGGGTTGCCTTGCTAAAAGATTAGAACAGGACGGTTGGATTTATGGATACAATGATCCTCATTCCGTTGAGATTTTTCGTTCTCGTAAAGGGAGATATGGTGTTCGATTTATTCCTTAAATAAAAAAGGCTTGACGTGAGTGCCGCAAGTGTTGTATATTATATCTTGTCGCTGTTGAAAAATATTTTACTGACGCGGGGTGGAGCAGCCCGGTAGCTCGTCGGGCTCATAACCCGAAGGCCGCAGGTTCAAATCCTGCCCCCGCAATTCATTAAACTGCCATTATCTAATGTGGTTTACATAATATTTAGGGCCCTTAGCTCAGTTGGTTAGAGCGGTCGGCTCATAACCGATTGGTCGGGGGTTCGAGTCCCTCAGGGCCCACTTCTAGAAACCTTGATTTCAAGGTTTTTTTATTTGTCCAAATTAGGATAGAAGGTTGATTATACATTCTTTTAGAAATTTTATTTTATAGAATTATAGATATTGGGGGAATCAGATTGAAAGGTTTGCAATTGAGCCATTCTACTTGGCTTGGTAATACTCGGAAGGATATATTATCGGGTATGACAGTTGCTCTGGCTCTTATTCCAGAATCGATCGCCTTCTCGATTATTGCAGGAGTGAGCCCCATGGTAGGTCTGTATGCTTCGTTCTGCATGGCTGTCGTTATTTCAATCGTGGGTGGTAGGCCTGCGATGATCTCGGCTGCTACGGGGGCTATGGCTCTGCTTATGGTCACTTTGGTGAAAGACCATGGTATTGAGTATTTGTTTGCTGCAACGATACTGACAGGGATTATACAATATTTGATGGGGATATTAAAAATAGGTCAATTGGTTAGCTTCGTACCCCATTCGGTCATGAATGGCTTCGTCAATGCATTAGCAATTCTCGTGTTTATAGCTCAATTAACGCAATTCAAAGGGCAAAGTTGGGTTATGTATGCACTAGTAGCTCTAACGCTAGCTATCATTTATATCGTTCCTTTATTCACGAAGGCTATTCCTTCAGCATTAGTTGCTATTGTTGTGGTATCTATTATTTCTATTAGTTTTGGATTGAATATTAATACGGTAGGCGATATGGGTACGATTACTAGCACGCTCCCATTTCTGCATATACCGCAAGTTTTATTTTCCATGGACACATTCCTTATTATTTTGCCATATTCTTTCTCCATGGCGGTCGTAGGAATCCTTGAATCACTACTAACGGCAACGATAATAGATGAGATGACTGAAACAGGCAGTGATAAGAATAAAGAAGTTCGTGGGCAAGGGATCGCCAATGCAGTTAATGGATTCTTCGGAGGCATGGCGGGTTGTGCCATGATTGGACAGTCGGTGATTAATGTTAAGTCGGGTGGTAGAAAACGATTGTCAACATTGGTTGCTGGTGTATTTCTATTGTTCCTTATCATTGTTCTGGGGCCCGTTGTTACGAAAATACCGATGGCTGCTCTTGTTGCCGTGATGTTCATGGTCTGCCTGGATACGTTTAAATGGGATTCAATTCGAGAGTTGAACCGGATTCCTCGTACAGATGCTTTGGTAATGATCGTGACCGTAGTCATTGTAGTATGGACTCATAATCTTTCTTATGGTGTCATCGCCGGGGTATTACTGAGTGCTTTATTCTTTGCTTGGAAGATAGGTAAGATTAGATTTGAAGAATCTGCTGTGCTAGATGGACATAAAGAATACAAGGTTAGAGGTCAGATGTTCTTTGGGACGATGACACACTTTGTGGGGCTGTTTCACTATAACGAAGACCCTGAACATATTACGATTGATTTTAGTCGATCACATGTATGGGATCAATCAGCTGTTGAAGCGATATCCAAAGTGATTGCGAAATATGAACAACTAGACAAGAAAGTCGAAATCGTGGGTCTGAATAAGGAAAGTCAGATCCTTATAGATAAAATGGGCTTGTCTATGACTAGCGGCCATTAATAGATAGAGAAGAAGAGGGACCTGATTAAATTCAGGTCCCTTAAAAAGTTCAAAAACAATTTGTAGTGATTCCGGATTCAGACATCATTCACACAATTTATTTCATCGATGCCTATTTTCGCATATAAAGATGATGTCATTCTATACGAGTCATTTATACTCTACGCTTACTGGGCAGGAGCACCGTTAATTGCAAACCACTGGCTTTGTAATGTCCATCCGTTGTTCTGCCATCTCAGGACATTCTGAATGTATCCGAATCGATCTGCATGATATAGTCCACTCACACCTTGGAATGCTAACAATTCATATACCCCATCACCGTCGAAGTCGACTGGATATAAGCCACTGAGGGGGTCTACCCATCCTTCTGTAGGGGACTTCAACGTTCCATCAGGGTTGTAGATGCCATCCAAGTAGTCTTTTCCACGAGAGGAGATATCAATGGTATATACTTGTTCTGCATTAGTGTTAGTAACTTGCAGTCGATAACCATCGAGATAAGTCACTTTATACTTCCAATAGTCGTTATATACATCGGAGTTGAATAGAAGTTGTGGTTTCCCTTGAGCAAAACTATACAGATAATCATACGTAATGGCACCTGAACCACCACTGTCTATGGTTAGAAGAATATCTGAGGTTCCATTGCCAGTAAAATCCCCTAGAAATAGACGTGGGTTGTACCCAGAGTTCTCGGTGGGTTTGATTCGATAAATGGTAGAGGTAGTACCATCCTTAATGTGAATAGATATATCACTTATATAAGGGCTGTTACTATCTAGCTTATAACCTGTTAGCCATATTTGGTCTACGACACGGTCGCCAGTTACATCTGCACTTGCATGATCGATAATAAGTTCCTTATTCGTTGTCTGCTCTAAGTTTCGGTTGTGAAATTGTGGTGTGTTATGCATGTATGCATTCATGAAATCTACTCCTTCAGATAGGTGTTTACCCATACTTTATGATTAGATGCATGAAGATGTGCTGTTCAAAATAATTAATTAAATTAAATACTTGAAATTGTTTGGAATATGAAGTATACTAATAAAGTTGAATTCGACCGTTACTAATTTATTAGAAATGACAGATTCACACTTGCTATGCCGGGGTGGCGGAACAGGCAGACGCACAGGACTTAAAATCCTGCGGTACGTGAGTACCGTACGGGTTCGACCCCCGTCCTCGGCATACTTGATTTACGAAGATTGCATGACTCTCATTACTACTGAGGGGCATGCGATTTTTTTATTATATGATTAGAATATTGCGTTGTGTTGATACTGCGGTTAGAGCTGAATAAGCTGACAAACAATGTTGTGGTAGGGCTAGTTGCCTCTACCGGAAATCATACCAAACAGAAATCGCTCCTTAATGGATGGAAGATTAGGATTCCATTGATCCATATGGGGCGATTTCTTGTTTCTGTTTATGAATAAATACGGTAGTTTCCGCTTAGTGCTAGCATACTGAAGAAGTATAGGCAGTTGTCGTAATACCGGCGAACTCCTGTACGTAGCGGTGTATTCCAGAATAGCTTGACGAAATGTCCGGCATTTGGTCCATCGGCAGCGAGTGAGGCCATGGCCAATGTTGCCAGAAGGCCGACTGGATGCAAGGATGGCTCCACGAAAGGTTGGCCGTCAATGGTGTAGCGCCTGTAATCGTCGACTTCAATGTCCCGGAAAAAAGCCTGAATCCGGTTGGACTGATCCACCTGCCAAGGGTCGCAGTGGAACCATTGATAGTCCAGACCGATGTTGGCAGCAACGCGGTAAGAATCGCTGAAGAAGTGGCTGAAGTCTCCATGTGGCTGGGGTTCAGCAGGACTTCCGTCATAGTTAGCATATTCGGGGGAAAGACCTGTCACTGGATGGCAAGCCTTCTGTAAATAAGTTCTGCTTCTAACTGCGGCGTCTTTCCAGAAGGCCTTATCCTGTTCATCGGCCTGTAGAGCAAATAATTCATAGAAATGCGGCAGATGGTAGGAGGGATCGCTGAAAGGTGTTTCAGGGATGAATTTAATCAGCTTAGTTGCCGGGTCCCACATCGGATCGCCTTCTCCATCTTCCCCTTTATGCACACAGGCGCGGAGAATGATATTGGCTTGCTCGGAGTAGTTGAAGGGTTCGGTTCCATCACCCCAGCGCTTGGAGGCGAAGAACAGTGCCATTGCGAAAAATTCTTCTCCGTCCGGCGCCGGGCCGTGCGACAGTCGTGTTCCGTCCAATTTACAGTGCCAGGCAAAATAATCCTTGTAACGGCCTTCTGTATGTTGCATGTATACCTTAGCGAACTTCCAGAGTCGGTCAAACTCTTCCTTCTTGTCCATTTGAACAGCCATCATCATCCCGTAGGACATGCCCTCTGTCCGCACATCGGTATTGCCGGTATCTACGATATATCCTTTATCGTCACCCATAGGATGATAAATTCGTACATCAGGCGCACCGTAAAACAATTCGTTCCAGGTGTCGTCAAGCCTTTGCCTGATCTCCTCTTTTGACATTCCATTCTCTTGGAACAGGTTCCTGTATTCTCCTGTATAAATTGAGCCTTCCTTAAATATATTCATAACAATCCTCCATTGGATAGGGTTTTGCCCAAAGTATAACATGACCGATGCTATAAAAATTAAAGCGTTTACCTTGAAAATTATAGGCGATTCGTGTGTGGTATTCTCGCTCCATAAGTCCTTTGCCGAACAACGCTACTAATCTAAGAATAGATCAATATTATGTGACTATATGTCATGGACTTAGGCTAAGTCGCTCCATATACTTTGAGGGTGATGTTCATACCTTGGGGAAATAATTATTTGCACCCCGATCATGGTAATTATTCCATCCAAGTGATTGTACAAGCATAAAATCATAAATGACAAAGGTGAAATTACGATGGTGAAAAAACAAGGATTAAATCCGTATCTCCCGTCTTGGGAATATATCCCTGACGGAGAACCATATGTTTTTGAAGGTAGAGTCTATGTGTATGGCTCACATGACCGTTTTAATGGACACGCTTTTTGTTTGAACGACTATGTATGCTGGTCGGCACCGGAGGACAATCTGGCCGATTGGCGATGCGAAGGCGTGATCTACCGAACTACGGATGACCCGCTTAATCCTGAAGGTAGCATGTGCTTATATGCTCCCGACGTCACCGTGGGAACGGACGGGCGGTATTATCTCTATTATGTGCTCGATAAGATTCCCGTTGTTTCGGTGGCTGTCTGTGACAAGCCGGGGGGTAAGTATGAGTTCTACGGCTATGTAAGATATGCCGATGGAATACGATTGGGGGAAAAGGAAGGCGATGAGCCGCAGTTTGACCCCGGCGTACTGACTGAAGGAGAGAAGACCTACTTGTACACTGGATTTTGTGGATTTGGGGATAAATCCAGACACGGTGCTATGGCAATGGTACTTGGTCCGGATATGCTTACTATAATTGAAGAACCTGTATTTGTTGCACCGAGCCAGCCCTACAGTAAAGGGAGTGGCTTCGAAGACTATGAGTTCTTTGAGGCTCCTTCAATTCGCAAAAGGGGAGATACCTATTATCTGATCTATTCCTCCATCTCCATGCATGAACTGTGTTATGCAAGCAGCCAGCATCCGACCAAAGACTTCACATACCAGGGAGTCATTGTGAGCAATTGTGATCTTCATATCGATACGTACAAGCCGGCGGACCAGCCAATGTATTATGGCGGCAACAATCATGGCAGTATCGTGGAGATCAATGGAGAGTGGTACATTTTTTATCACCGGCACACCAATGGAACGGCCTTCTCTCGGCAAGGCTGTATCGAGCGAATCGAATTCCTTAAGGATGGCACCATTCCCCAGGTGGAGATCACGTCTTGCGGTTCGAACGGAGGACCACTCGAGGGTCAGGGAGAATATCCGGCATATCTGGCCTGCCATTTGTTCTGCAAACATCATGAAATGTATACAGGAGGATTCGGTCCTACCGGAGCATGGATGGATAGCCGGTTTCCGAAGATTACGCAGGACGGTAGGGATGGCGATGAGGAAACCAGCTATATTGCCAATATGACGGATTCGGCTACTGCGGGGTTTAAATATTTTGCATGTGAAGGAATCACTAGAGTCATAATCAAAGTGCGCGGATATTGCCAAGGTGCATTTGAAGTGAAAACGTCGTGGAGTGGACCGACATTAGGGCGAATACCAGTAGAATTTACGAATGTTTGGAAGGAGTACAGTGCGGAAGTGGCTATTCCTGATGGCGTACAAGCATTGTATTTTACGTATACTGGCAACGGAAGCGCCAGTTTGGCCTCATTTACTTTGGAATAACCCACCACGCGACATTTCCTAACGGAGTGTTTCAAGGATATGAACGGACGTTTCAAGAACTAGCTCGACTCGAGTTAGATTCTAAGATAATCAAGTTGCTAGTAGAGCTGGCTAACCACGATACTATATGAGGCTGATTGAAGGAGCGTTGCAATCATGACAAGTGTGGAACACAAGCGGCGGTTATGGTACAGCCAACCGGCGCGGGAATGGAATGAGGCATTGCCGATTGGGAACGGGCGGTTAGGTGCCATGATTTTTGGCGGTACAGCTGAGGAGAAGCTTCAGCTCAATGAGGATTCCGTATGGTACGGTGGCCCGCGTGACCGCAATAATGAAGATGCCCTGCCTCATTTGCCTGAGCTCCGCAGCATGATTCTGGAGGGACGGTTGCGGGAGGCGGAGGAGCTGGCAGCTATGTCAATGGCGGGACTGCCTGAAGCGCAGCGCCATTATCTGCCACTGGGCGAGCTGCTGCTATCGTTTGGCGGCCACGGGCAGCCTGCCGAAGATTATGTCAGAGAGTTGGACTTAGAACGTGGCGTGTCCCGGGTCAGCTACCGAATTGGTGAGGTCCGATATACCCGCGAGATGCTGGCAAGCTATCCGGATCAGACCATTGTCATCCGGATTTCCTCCGACCATAAGAACGGGGTTTCCCTGAAGGCGCGATTTAACCGTCAAAACTGGAGATACCTGGAGAAAACAGAGAAATGGCAGAATAATGGACTAGCGATGATTGGCAATTGCGGTGGTTATGGGGGTAGCACCTTTGCCGCCGTCCTGAAGGCAGTCACCGAAGATGGCACCTGCCGCACCGTCGGTGAGTATTTGCTTGTAGATGGGGCGAGCTCGGTCACGTTACTGCTTGTCGCAGGGACCACATTCCGCCATCCCGATCCGCAGCTTGATGCCAAGAGACGGCTGGTAGAGCTGAGCAAGGTTTCCTATGAAGAGCTGCTGGCTCGTCACATTGCAGATTATCGCGGATTGTACGGGCGGGTTACACTGACGCTGCCGGAGAATCCGCAGCATAGCGACTTGCCGACCGACGAGCGGCTGAAGCAGTTTCAGAGTGGGGAGGGGGACAACGGTCTACTAGCCACCTATTTCCAATATGGTCGCTACTTGCTTATCTCTTCTAGCCGTCCAGGCTCCTTACCCGCGAATCTGCAGGGCATTTGGAATGACAGTTTCACTCCGGCCTGGGACAGTAAATTCACCATTAATATCAATGTGCAAATGAACTATTGGCCAGCCGAAATCTGCAATCTGACCGAATGTCATGAACCACTATTCGACATGATCGAGCGGTTGCGGGAGCCGGGAAGGGCCACGGCTCGAGTCATGTATGGATGCGGAGGTTTTACGGCGCATCATAATACGGATATCTGGGCGGACACGGCCCCACAGGATACTTACTTGCCGGCTTCCTTCTGGCCCATGGGCGCCGCCTGGCTGTGCCTGCATCTCTGGGAGCATTACCGGTTCGGCCAGGACCGTTATTTCCTAGCCCAGGCATATGAGACGATGAAGGAGGCCGCCCGGTTCCTACTTGATTATATGATAGAAGACGAAGATGGTCGGCTGATTACCTGCCCCTCCGTTTCTCCTGAGAATACCTATAAGCTTCCAAATGGCGAGTCAGGTGTGCTTTGTGCCGGGGCTTCAATGGATTTTCAGATCATTGAAGCCTTGTTCTGGGCCTGCATTCGCAGCACGGAGATACTAGACAAAGACGAGGCGTTCCTCGAAGAACTCACCGCCGCTCTGGCGCGTATGCCAAAGACTCAAATCGGTAAATACGGTCAGATTCAGGAATGGATGGAGGATTATGAAGAAGTGGAGCCGGGACACCGCCACATTTCCCATCTGTTTGCACTGTACCCTGGTGATGCCATCACTGTTGAGCATACGCAGGAACTGGCTGAAGCTACCCGGATGACATTGGAACGAAGACTAGCGAGTGGAGGCGGCCATACTGGCTGGAGCCGGGCCTGGATCATTAACTTTTGGGCCAGATTGAAGGATAAAGATAAGGCCTATGCGAACGTCTGCGCTCTACTCAAACATTCAACGCTCCCCAACCTGCTAGATAACCATCCACCATTCCAGATTGACGGAAACTTTGGCGGAACGGCGGGGATTGCAGAGATGTTACTCCAGAGTCACACTGAGGCAATCCAATTGCTCCCCGCGCTGCCGCAAAGCTGGAGTGAGGGAAGCGTCAAGGGCCTGCGGGCGAGGGGCGGGTATACCCTTGATTTCGCCTGGGCAGAGGGACTCGTCACAGAGGTAGTTGTGACTTGCGCGGTTTCCGGCCCGTGCCGACTGGAAGGGCCAGGCCTAAATATCGTGTCGTTCATAGGTGAAGCAGGGAGTTCCTATTTGTTTCCCTATAAGAACTAAATAAGAAGGAATATAAATTTATCGATTATATATTTAGTTGTCTAATAATGAATCAAAGCTTAACCACAATGGAGGGAATCAAATGACATATTTACTGAATCAGGCTACAGGAAAGGTACCACCAAGAGGCAATCCGCTAGTTGCTCACAGATACGGAGCAGATCCTTATGCCCTGGTATTTGAAGACAGAGTCTATCTCTATATGACCAACGACGCGTTAGAATACGATGGAAATGGCACAGTGAAAGAGAACTCTTATAGCAGTATCAATACGATTACGGTCATTTCCTCTGCTGATCTGGTCAATTGGACCGATCACGGTGCGATAGCGGTGGCAGGACCAGAGGGGGCAGCTAAGTGGGCTACCCAATCATGGGCGCCTGCAGCGGTTCATAAATTGATCAATGGCAAGGACAAGTTCTTTCTGTACTTCGCCAATAATGCGAGCGGCATCGGCGTTCTGACGAGTGACACTCCAATGGGTCCATGGATTGATCCTATCGGGGAAGCACTGATTCTGCGCTCTACTCCGGGAGTCGAGGATGTAACCTGGTTGTTCGATCCAGCGGTCCTGGTCGATGACGACGAGAAGGGCTACATTTATTTCGGAGGCGGTGTCCCAGAAGGACAGTTTGCGGAGCCTGGCACAGCACGGGTCATGGAACTGGGGGATGATATGACCAGCGTAATGGGTATTGCTGAGGTTATTCCAGCTCCATTCATGTTCGAGGATGCGGGGATACATAAGCGGGAAGGAGCCTACTATTATACCTACTGCTCCAATTTCTATGATGGAGAACGTCCAGAGGGCAGTCCTCCTGCGGGAGAGATTGCGTATATGACGAGCGACAAACCGATGGGGCCCTGGACATATCACGGAACAATCCTGAAGAATCCGGGACATTTCTTCGGGGTATCCGGGAATAACCATCATGCGATTTTTCAATTTCATGACGACTGGTATATCGCCTATCACGCACAGACATTATCCAAGGCACAGGGGATAGCGAATGGCTATCGTTCGACGCATCTCAACCGCTTCTCCCATAATGAGGACGGCTCCATTCAGGATATTGAAGCGGATTACAAGGGGGTGCAACAGATCAAAACCTTGAACCCATATGAACGTATACAGGGTGCAACGATAGGATGGAGCGCGGGCGTGAAGACAGAATTCATGACTGTGGGGGGAGAACAGATTGTAACGGATATTAATAACGGCGACTGGATTGGGTTATCCAGAGTCGACTTCGGAAGCCAGGGAGCAGAAGTATTCAGTGCTTCGATCATGACACTTGAAGCTGGCGGCACCTTAGAGATTCACCTGGATGACCCGGCTGGCCTATTGGTTGGTAAGCTATCTGTTCCTGCACCGAACGTGTCTGAGGAATGGGTAGAGCTGAAGACAGAGATCAAGGGAGCGGCGGGAGTCCATGACCTCTATCTAGTATTTACAGGTAAGAGCGGGACAGACTTGTTCAAGCTGGCAGCTTGGCAATTTACGGAGTAGCATACCTAATCCCAAGGGGGCCAATATATTGTATACCAACACTATTACTAATCCTGTTATGTGGGCAGATGTCCCTGATGTCGATGTCATCCGGGTAGGGTCTATGTTCTATATGATTAGCACTAGCATGCATTCCATGCCGGGCTGTCCGATCATGAAATCGGTGAACCTAAATGACTGGGAAATTGTGAATTATGTCTATGATACGTTTGAGGATAACGAGGCCCACCGGTTACAAGATGGCAAAGGCATTTACGGCAAAGGTTCCTGGGCCGCATCCCTCCGCTATAAGGAGGGGTTCTACTATGTTTGCTTCTCATCTAATGACATGGACCAGTTCTATATTTACCGGACAGAGGATATCGAGCATGGGACATGGAAACGTTCAGTAATACCAGGGCTTCATCATGATCCAGGTCTACTGCTGGATGATGATAACCGCAACTACGTGATCTACGGGAACGGCGATATCAGGATTAAGGAGCTGACAAGGAATTTGACGGCAGTGAAGCCCGGCGGAACCGATCAACTGCTGATTGAAGGTGAACGGGAAGACATCGGGTTACGGATTGAAGGCTGTCATGCGTACAAGTTGAATGGCTATTACTATATATTCTTTATTGAATGGCCGAGAACTGGCCATGAGCGCAGACGTCAGCTATGCTACCGTTCGCGCGAGATCCTAGGTCCCTATGAGCGGAAAATAGTGTTGGACGATGATCTTGGCTACCGTAATAAAGGTGTCGCGCAAGGCGGCATTGTCGATACTCAAGGTGGTGATTGGTACGCGATGCTGTTCCAGGATCATGATGCGGTTGGACGGATTCCGTGCGTACTTCCTGTGAGATGGGAGAATGATTGGCCGGTCATCGGAGAGAACGGCAGAGCGCATCAAATCATAGCGACAAGGCTTCCTGCTGCGGAACCGAAACCGCTTGTTATCAGCGATGAGTTCGACTATGCAAGCAATCGGCTGGCGTTGAACTGGCAGTGGAACCATAATCCCGACAATGAGCTATGGTCTGTCACGGAGCGACCGGGATTTCTGCGACTGAGCACCGGGCAAATGACCGACAGCGTCCTGCTGGCTCGCAATACGCTGACACAGCGAACGGAGGGCCCAGCCTGTAGCGCGGAGACAGTGCTGGACCTCTCGGGCATGCGGTCCGGCGACAGGGCCGGAATGGTGGCGCTGCAAAACGGGTTTGGTTCTGTTGAGATAGCCGCTAAAGAGCAAGGCCGATTCTGCGTGAACATGTGTGCCAACGGAGGGGAGACGGTGGAGAGTGTAGAGTTTAACGGTGACCAGATCTACCTCAGGATTGATTTCAATTTTGAGGATAGCCTAGATCAAGCCAATTTCTCTTATTCGGAGAACGGAACGGCTTGGAATCCGATTGGCCAGACGCTAAATATGAAATATACACTGGATCATTTTATGGGATACCGGATTGGCTTGTTCAATTACGCGACCAAACAGTCTGGTGGCTATGTTGATTTCGATTATTTCCATTATCACAGACAGAACTAGGCTCGGGCGTGGAGAGATATATGTGCTTAACATTTTCCGGCGGAATATAGTCGAGTGTGAGAAATGGAGAGGAATAGCCCGGTTAATGAAGAGTAATGGGTAACGTAATCACTCGAGTCAAGTGGAGATGCTATTCCTCAATCATATTAATTGTTCTCCTAGGCTTTTTGGTTCTTTGGTGGTAAGCGTGTCCCGGTAAGCCCGAGGAGAATAGCCGGTAAGCTGTCGAAATTGCCTGCAGAAATGCTCCACATTCGCATAACCGCAGAGTGCCGCGATTTCGGCAATTTTGTGCTGGCCAAAACCAAGCCTTTCTTTAGCCAGCCGAATCCGGCAATGAATGACATCCTCCATGCAGGAAATACCAAAGGTTGATTTATATATGGTTTGTAAATAGCCAGCGCTTATGTGTAGATGCTCGGCCATGGATGAAACAGTCCAAGGATGGCCCGGGTTATTGTAAAGAGTCTTACGTAAGTCCAGAAGATTGTAATATTGTGGACTCAGCTTATCTTGGGACGCTTCGCACAGCTTGTTGAATAAGATTCTGAATAGGTTGTCAATGGACAACTCCCGATAGTCGTTCTGAAAAGTGTTCTCCAGTGTCAAGAGTTGAAACAATTGGTGGCAATAGCCGGGATCGGGCAATGAGAATGGAATACCAACAGGCAAATTGTTTTCTGTAATGTAGGATTCGTCCGCATCAAAACGGATCCAGTCGTTAATGTACTTTTGGGAACAAGCGCGGTAATAAATATTGTGCTTAGGTGGATATAGAACAATAGAGTGAGCAGGAAACTCCTTCAAGTTCCCGTTAACATTAAATAACGCTGCTGTTTGTGTGAGCACCAGAAGCCAGGCATCAAATCCTTCGGGTATATTGTACACAAAATCTTCAGGGTGTGTAGCATCAAATTCGACATAGTGTATTTTAGGCATGGCTGCTCCTTTCTTCGGATACATCAATAATTGGGTAGGAAATATCATTGTTTAGAATACAGTATTTCCCTATAATTTATACTGTATATTAATGCGATGTTGGAGGTGTTTCTGAATTCTAACATTGAAATGCACGTTTTTGTTTATTAGAATTTATCAATACGAAGGAAGGTTATTTGTTTTATAATACCACAACAAAACGATGATCGGAATGATATGCTTGGTTACCACGGGTGACATAGTGTACGCTCCGAAGCTAGCACACTTCATGCATTGGGCTTACAGCAAAGGTGGGCTTTTTTATATTAAAGAACCATTTATGTAAACGATTACAAACGGGAGGTAAGGATATGTTAAGAGTAGTCCAAGTTGAAAATGGTATCGTTCAAGGACTTCCAGCGGCTGATCCTCGTATTACCAGCTTCAAGGGAATTCCGTTTGCCGCCCCACCTGTGGGGGAGAACCGTTGGCGTGCTCCCCAGCCTGTGCAAGACTGGGAAGGGAAATTGACAGCATATGATTTTGCCCCTATTTCGATGCAGGTCCCGACCGTCATAGATGTGAATAATATATATACCCGCGAATGGTCGGTAGATCCGGATCTTCCAATGGATGAGGACTGTCTTTATCTGAATGTCTGGACACCGGCCGTAAGCGTTGATGAGAAGCTTCCCGTTTTTGTATGGTATTTTGGCGGAGGATTTCAGGTTGGTCATACGGCTGAAATGGAGTTTGACGGCGAACGCATTGCCCGCAGGGGGATTGTCGTAGTAACCGTAAATTACCGCCTGAACGCGTTTGGCTTTCTGAGCCATCCAGAGATTAGCGCAGAATCCCCCGATGCTCCCGCTAATTTCGGCCATTTGGATCAGCAAGCAGGTACACAGTGGGTGAAACGCAATATCGCTTCTTTTGGTGGGGATCCTGACCAGATCACGATAGGGGGACAGTCAGCTGGCGGCGGAAGTGTGCTGAGCCAATTGACCTCGCCGCAGAATGAAGGGTTGTTTCAGCGGGCAGTCATGATGAGCGGGATCTTTAATCCGTTGTATCCGAACAGTCCAGTACCTCCGCATAATCGTACACTGAAGGAGGCTGAAGATGAGGGGGAGTCCTTTTTTAAGTTTATGGGAGTTTCGACTTTGAGAGAGGCCCGCATGCTTGATGCCATATATATTCGCGATAAAATACTGGAATTCGGAAAATCCTGGGGAACGGTTATGGATCAGTTGTATTGTACAGGTAACCCTTATGACCTTTTTCTGAAGGGAGAGCACTATAAAGTACCGATCATGCTGGGAAATACCTCGTCTGAATTTTTCAGTGTTCCTGACGCCAGCAGCGTGGAGGAATTCAGAGGAAATGCTGTTGAATTGTTCGGAGAGGAAGCGGAAAAGTACCTTGAACTCTGTTCCGTTGATTCAGGAAATCTGGAGGAAATGATCGATAAAGCTTCCGTGAACAACATTGAATATGCGGTTCGTGTTGCCGTTAAGGCTAACAGCGATTCCGACAGCGGTGTTCCGATGTATTATTACACGTTTGATGCCGATATTCCGGGCTGGGATAATCCTGGAACCTTTCATTCGGTAGATCTGTGGTTTCATTTCGAGACATTGGCTAAATGCTGGCGCCCTTTTGTAGGGAAGCATTACGATCTTGCCCGTCAAATGTGCAATTATCTTGCCTATTTCATTGGCACAGGGAATCCGAACGGCAAAGATTCCACTGGCGAGAATATGCCTATATGGGAATCGTGTACGCCAGAAGCGCCTTATGGCATGGTCTTTGCAGACAAAGCAACATTTGTGGAGGAGCCTCCGGGTGAGCTTATGCAATTTCTGGTTGAGCAATATTTCGAGTGAGGGCCTATTCATATAAGAAAGGAGTGAGCAGTATTGAACGAGAGCCAGCAGAAATATAAGATGCAAATGACACCATCTGAATATGACAAGGAGAGAGAGGTTATTGCCCGGGGGGAGATCCATACCATAGAGTATCCCTCCAGGACAATAGGCAACACCCGGAAGGTAAGGGTATATACGCCGCCAGGTTATTCGGATGGGCAGGAATACAGCGTGTTGTATCTGCTAC
Source organism: Paenibacillus sp. Y301 (assembly GCF_059445505.1). Classification (NCBI taxonomy): domain Bacteria; kingdom Bacillati; phylum Bacillota; class Bacilli; order Caryophanales; family Paenibacillaceae; genus Paenibacillus; species Paenibacillus sp. Y301. The sequence continues at coordinate 187,547 of NZ_JCAIUL010000001.1, forward strand.
ATGGGATTGGCGGAGATGAGAATGAGTGGTATATTCACGGCAAACCTCAGATCATTCTGGATAATCTATATGCTGATCAGATGTTGAAGCCCATGATCGTTGTTCTTCCCAACGGTCGAGCGATGCTGAATGACCGAGCAGAAGGAGATTTTTTTGCCCCGGACAAAGTACAAGCATTCGAAACATTCGAGAGAGATTTGCTCCACGATCTTATCCCTTATATAGAAGAGAATTATTCGGTCCGGACAGACCGGATGAACCGCGCCATTGCTGGATTATCCATGGGCGGAGGACAGTCCCTGAATATTGGTCTGAACAATCTGGACCACTTCGCTTGGATTGGGGCATTCTCGCCTGCTCCCAATACGAAGCTACCCGAGCTGTTGATCCCGGAACCGCAAGAGACCGCAGAACTGCTCAGTCTGCTCTGGCTATCGTGCGGTGATCTGGACAGCCTAAAGAATGTCAGTGACCGGACACATGCCTATTTGTCGCAGCATTCCGTACCGCATATCTGGGTAGAGGAAAACGGCGATCATGATTGGCCGGTCTGGAAGAACGGCTTATATCAGTTCTCCAAGCTCATTTTCTAGCTGCTCACAGGTAGCCTCATAAGACAAAAAGGGACGTTCCACACAGACCGGATCCGGCTGTTTAGAACGTCCCTTACTTTGATAATATCAGAATATACAATCGTTTGATGTAATCATTTATTTATTTATTTGCTTGCGACTGCATCAGCACGAAGCTTAACGATTTTTTGAGCTCTTTCTGTATCAACGGCAACGACATCATTCCAACCGAGACCGACCACATCACTCTTCAATTTGGTCCAGAGCTGATCGAATTCTGCTTGATCCTTGGCGAATACCATTTTCCAAGAAGTGTTCTTCACATAATCAGAGATCTGACTTCGTTTATTCTTAACTTCCGACGAATCCGACCCGAGACTTGTATTGATATTTGGCACGATATCGATCATATTGTTGATCTGGTAGTACTCTGTCGGGGTGGTTGCATTATAAGTTTTCTGCCATTCCTTAGTTAAAGTAGTCTTATTGGCCTCGATGGTTGAGGTCCAATAATTATTATTGTAGAATTCTCCTGTATCCGGATCTACTACAAAATCGCTCATAATCATAGAGTTGATCTTGCTCTGTCCGTCTTGATATCCTCCGCCTCCGTACTGATCAGGAACAGGGGTGTTTTCTTGAAAAGCAGTTTGGCCTACTTCAGTCAACTTTAACTTGCCATCTGCCGTTTTTTCATAATTGAAACCTTCAAATCCATTGGTATAGTAGCGTAGACCTTCGGGAGAGGCCAGCCAATCCATGAATTCAATAATTCTATCTGGATCTTTTGCTTTTGAGCCAACAGCAAAAACTCTACCGTCTCCGAAGTAGGCATCACTATTCTGAATAAGGTGGGTATCTGCGATCGGAACAGCCACATTGCCGTCCCCTTCATTACCTCTTGCAATGGTGTTATAGAAGCCTCTTTGCCATGAATACCATAAGAGCAGAACCTGTTTGTTGGTCAGCTTCTCTGAGACCTTATTCCAATCCTGGGATGGAGAGTCTGGGTCAACCAGCCCCATCTGATTGGCATCGTAATAGAACTTGAGAATTTTTTTGTACATGCTGTTGTCGTCAACGAGCGGAACGATATCGCCTTTTACATTCAGCTGAATGGTTGAGGTTCCATCCGGTTGCTCATATCCGTACCAGTTGCTTAACCAACGGACATTTTCCATGTTGCCTTTATCCCAGTCCTTCCATAGGGTAATCGGAACGATTGGTTTTCCGTCAGGTGTCTTGGGGTATTTCTCTTGCATCTGCTTCAGTGCATTCAGCAGATCAGTCAGATTATTCAGCTTAGGAGAGCCAATCCCCTTGTAATAATCCCAAGGCATAATCGGACTAGAGTAAGGGATTTCTTCTGAGAAGGTTGTTGGCGAAGTGTCCGATGTAAAAGTCGGCAAGGCATAAATTTTACCGTCCGGATTTATACTTTCAAATGCAGCATTAAAGGGCTTGAAGTGATTATCCACGTATTTGGACAGGTACTCGGTATTTTTGATTTTGTCCGTTATATCCATAATCATACCCGCTGGAATCAATTCCTCCAACTGACTGTTTTCAATAATCAGAAGGTCTCCCAAATCTCCTGAGGCCGCTCTTGTCTTGTACAGCTGATCACCCGCAACCTGTGGAGACAGGACATTTAAGGTGATATTGAACTTATCTTTAATCAACTTTCCGTACCATCCAGTCTGCTCTCCCTGGTAATTTGCGGCGTTGTTGAACAAGGTAATGGTAAGAGGTTTGCTGTGATCGATTCCAGCAGCCGGATCGGATGAATCGGTTGATGTAACTGCGTCTTTGCTAGAATTGTTGTTGCTGCATCCGCTGAATACTGTCGTCCCCAGAAGAAGAGTAGTGCCAATGAGTATCATTGATTTTCTTGTCAGCTTACTGTATTTAGCCATGTACAGCCCCCTAGATCATTAATTTATCATAATAGTGCAAATTAACCTTTCACTGCACCAATCATAATTCCTTTGACAAAGAATCTTTGGAAAATCGGATAAATAAGTAAAATAGGTGCAACAACGATAATCGTAACTGTCATACGAATGGACGTGGTGGTTTGCTTGGTGGATAGAGTGGCCATGGCGGTTGACCCGGCATTTTGCAAATTGACCATGGTGGATAAGGAGCTGGCTTGATTGATGTAGTTATATAGAATAAACTGCAAACTGTACAATTTGCTATCTGTTACCAGCAACAACGTATCCTGAAAGGAGTTCCATTGGTTCACTGCCGAGAATATAGCGACTGTAGCCAATATTGGTTTACTGATGGGTAAAATAATTTTGAAAAAGATCGTTAGAATCCCGGCACCGTCAATGCTGGCCGCCTGCTGCAATTCCTTGGGCGTAGATTCCACAAACGTTTTTACAAGGATAATGAAGAATGGAGCTACAATTGAAGGTAGAATATATGCCAGGAAATTATTGGTCAGATGTAGGGATCTCATAGTTAAATACCATGGAATAATGCCGGCATTAAAAAACATTGTAAGTATGGTAAAACGGTACCAGAATTTTTTCCCCCACATATCCTCCTGTGAAAACATGAAGCCCAAAAAGGCGGACGCCCCAACAGTCAAAAGTGTACCAATTACCGTTCTTCCCATAGAAACGACAAATGCATCCCACAGTCCTGGTATTTTAAACACATCAATATAGTTCTGGAAATGGATCTGCTTCGGCCAGAATATAATTTCGCCTCTGGCACTGAGGTCGTTGGCGCTTATGGTATTGATAATGATCGAGTAAAAGGGATATACACAAATAAATGCAAAGAGAGAAAAAAGGAAATAGATCGTACCAGAAATTATTTTATCGGTTGTACTTGTCTGCATTTTAATTTTTTTGGGAATGCGGCTGTTATTTTTACTGACATTTGGCGCTAGTTCTGTTTGGTTGTCACTCATACGATGCCCTCTCCTCTTAACATTTTGGACAGCCCGTTTACGGAAAAGAGAAGAACAACACTTATCAGGCTCTTCAGCACACTGATCGCGACGGAAACGGAATAGCTACCGCCCCCCATGGCGAGGTTGTATACATAGAGATCCAACACCTGTATGGTGTCTTTGTTGAATGCATTCTGGAAAACAAAATATTGCTCCAATCCATTGTTTAGAAAGCCTGCAATTTGAAGCATTAATAGTACAAAATAAGTCGGCAACATACTTGGTAAAACGACATGTCGGATGACCTGCATTCTTGTTGCACCATCTACATAAGCCGCTTCATATAGAGATTCATCAATTCCCATAATTGCCGCTATATACAAAATGGCTGCCCAACCTAATGATTTCCATGTTTCCCACATCCACATCGTAACCCAGACATCGTCTGATTTCTGAAGAAGGAGTATAGGAGAATCGATAAGCCCCATCTGGGTTAAAAAGCCGTTGAAAATACCTTCACTTGAGAACATGGTAAATGCCAGTGAATATACTAATACCCAACTGATAAAGTTCGGAAGAGTAGTTACGGTCTGAATAAATTTTCGAAAACGCACAGCTTTGATCTCCGTCAGGAAGATTGCAAAAATCATGGGAAGCCAGGAGAAAAGTAAACTCATTCCACTCAGGCCGAACGTGTTCTTGACGACTTGAAGAAGTTGGTTGACCTTAACCTCGTTTTCTACCAATGAACGAAACCATTTAAAACCGACAAATGGCGCTTGAGATAAAGGAATAGGCGGCATATAGTCAAAGAACGCATAAACCCATCCATAGAGTGGATAGTATGCAAAGACAGCAAGTAAAGCCATAAAGGGAGAGATATAAAGAAATTTTCTGATAGAATTGCTTCTCAAGCTGTGACTACGCATCTTGTCACTCCTTTTCGAATAATAGAAGCTTTCAGTAGGGTTGCTATTCTTCTTAAACATTTGGAGCTAATGCCGTCCCCCTTCCATTAAAAGTGCAGTTCTCAGGATGGATTCATCCAACTTATTTTTCCATATTTTACTTTGTTAGCGTTTACATATCTATGAAACTATAATAAATTATCGTTTTCTTACAAACAATGACCGATCCTCATCATTTATTGATCTATTGTTAGATGATACTGTAATGCAGTGAATGGACGCAGTAAACAGACGCAATAATTAACAACCGACACCAATGGCGAGTAAGTGGTCTCGGAATTATGACGAAGGTCTTGGAATCAGATGTTGGTGAATGCTTCTTATGTGTTCTAGAAATTTCTGTGTAATATAGGGGGTTAACTCTCAAGCGTTAGGAATACTGGGTGCCGCTGTAGGGCCGAATTTGCACGTGGGGAGCGGACGAATATACAGACTTGTTCCGGAAGGGGAGGCTGGCTGGAGTGATCTCTCCATTCTTCTTATACGGGCCGTTTGGGGATTTTTCGCCAGATGAGTTGTTTCTTGAACGGACCATGGATCATCGTCACAAAAAGCTTTTGATAAACGGGCTTATTATGCGGCCAAGTCGGTATCCGATGCAGATGCGATATTTGTTCGACTTGAATCCGCCCTAAAGCTTCAGGCAAAGATTATGAACCGACTAACCTTCAACGAAATCAGGCTTCTCCCCGTATTCTTTACCGAATTCCTCCATCTTCTTAAGGACAGGCAGTAGCTTAATCCCTTTCCCTGTTAGGGAATATTCGACTCGTGGCGGAACTTGCGGATACACATCGCGCTTAATAATTCCGTCATCCTCCAGTTCTTTGAGCTGCTTTGTGAGGGAGCCTTGCGATAAACCTCCTAAGAAATTTTTTATCTCGGTAAAACGGCGTTTTTCCCCTGACAAGTACCAGATGATGAAATATTTCCAGCGTCCTGAAAGTACATTTTGGGTAAAAGCTATTGCGTACATATCCCTTGTATCATTAATAAACTCTTTATCAAATCCTTCATTACAAACCCTCATGATATCGCTCCTAGTCTAAAGGTACAAATACATGTACTATGTACATTTAAATTGCCTACTTTGCAAATGAAACACATGACCTTATGATGGTGACAAGGCTTATAACAAATGCAAACATTGTTATATAATTAGCAAGCTAAGGATTATTGTAACATAACCTTAAGAGGAGACCAATTAAATGAATAATACGCTTGGATTGCTTCACAATCATACCTCCATTCGTTCTTATACCAATGAACCCCTGACAGAGGAACAACGCGATGCAATCTTTAATGCAGCAAATCAAACATCATCTTTCAGCCTTCTACAGGCCGTTTCTATCATTAGAATCACCGATCCAGACCTGCGTAAAAAGGTGATGCATCTCTGTGTCAATCAGCCTTATATTGAAGAAGCAGCTGAGTTTTGGATTTTCTGCTCTGATTTCAACCGGAATCATCAAATTGCCCCGGATGTTGATATTGATTATATTGAATTTCTTCTGATCGGTTCACTTGATGCTGGGCTGATGGCGCAAAATGCGTTAACCGCAGCAGAATCTATGGGACTTGGCGGCGTATTTATAGGTGGGGTTAAATCTAATATTAACGAGTTATCAGAACTATTGAATTTACCCAAGTATGTGATTCCATTGGTGGGACTATGTATTGGTATTCCGTCTGGAGATAAGCCTGCACTGAAGCCACGCTTGCCTCAATCCATGGTATTATTTGAAAACCAGTATCAGCCACTCGATAAAGAGCAATTAACCGTCTATGATGAAGCCATGCTGAATTATTATGAAGGCCGTCCTGTTAAAGCTCCGTTCACCGTGAAAAAAGTAAAAGGATGGAGTGAGCATATCCAGGATCATCTCCAAAGAAGTATTCTCCCTGAAATGCTGGAGTATTTAAACAAACAAGGATACGCCAACAAATAAAAGACCCTTAAGAGATGTGGACACCTCCATTTCACGATGTTATAGTTAGTCCGCTAAATATACTTTACAAGTTGAGGGAAAAATATGAATGATAAGATTGATTGCGATATTCGTCAGTCGTTAGATCGAATTTCTTCCCAAATGCGGCGGGATTATAGTGAATCTCTAAGGGAACTTAATCTGTATGTTGGCCAGGAGAATTTGCTTTACCGGTTGTGGTTAGGCGATGGGATTACACAAATACAAATGTGCGAACATCTGAATTGCGAACCGCCTACGGTAACAAACATGGTTAAGTCACTGGAGCAAAACGGATTTATTTACCGAAAACGTGATGAACAGGATGCAAGGGTAATGCGGATTTTTCTTACTGATAAAGGTAAAGATTTAGAGGATCCGGTTGATTTCAAATGGAGACAGGAGCAAGATAAATTACTAGATTCTATTTTACCGGAAGAACGCTTGCTTTTAAGAAGGCTTTTGAAGCAGATGGAGAGGAACTTATTCTAAGCTTTCTCTTGCGAATTTACTTAGCAGGCTAAATATATATAGATATCAAAATTCAAATATGGAGTTGGTTGTCACATGAGTAATAATAAAATACGTACAGGAATTATAGGCGGATCAGTTAATAACGGATGGGCAAGCGGTACACATATTCCAGCCATTGAGCACTTGAATGAGTTTGAGCTTACGGCAGTTGGGACAAGTAACCTGGAGAGTGCGAAGAAGAGTGCAGAAGCTTTTCGTGCAGAACACGGCTTTGATAACATAAAGGAATTGGCCGAGCATCCTGATGTGGACATGGTAGTCGTTAGTATTAATGTCAAGGAACATTATAATGCCGTTAAAGCCATTGTTCCTGCGGGAAAACCGATATATTGTGAATGGCCACTCGGATCAAATACGAATGAAGCACTTGAAATGCAGGAGTGGGTAGCATCCGGCCATTTACCCAATGCAATTGGATTACAGGGCAGACAAGCTCCAGCCATTAATTATGTGAAAGATTTATTGAAGGAAGGGTATGTTGGAAAAGTTTTGTCAGCTAATTTGAAAATATCTTTGGATGGAATGGGGGGAGTGGCTGACAAGGCCACTGCGTACTTATTTGATCGGAAGATAGGAGGGAATCTGCTCACTATTGTGGGCGGACATAATCTGGATGCATTTACCTATATGCTTGGAGACTTTACAGAACTTTCTGCTGTCACAGCACAACAGTTTCCCGAAGTCGAATTGGTAGATATCCATAAGTTCATTAAGAAGACGACCGATGATCAAATCTTGATTACAGGGAAATTGACGAACGGTGCAGCGGCCAGCGTTCATATTCAAGGTGGAGTGAAGCAGCAAACAGGGCTTATGCTAGAAATATTTGGAGACAAGGGAACAATCGTGTTGAGTGCACCAGCTTCGATTCAATTCGGATCCCATCAATTACGAGGAGCAGGAGCTATGGACCAAGAGTTACATGAATTAACAATTCCGGCTTCCTATTACTGGGTACCGGATTCCCTAATAAATGACTCGGGATTTGTTCTGAATATTGCGCAGGCTTACCATAATTTCGCCCGCAATATTAAGGAAGGAACATCCTTAACACCAAATTTTGCAGATGCAGTCAAACTTCATCAGTTACTTGATGCAGTGGAGCAAGCAGCACAAACCGGAGAACGGCAATATTTATGAACGGGACCATCTACTAGAAACTTATAATGACTGAATTGTATCGCATGACTCTCATGAAATATGGAGAGTTATGCGTTTTTTTCATGTGCCCTATTCTGTCCGGAAATGGATGAGGTCACGCGAATAATACATCGTACTTCCGTCTTTTGCATCACGAATACGTATCCATTCAGGGCTATATTGTTCAACGTAACCGAGTCCAACACAACAATAGGTTGAATCTTCATTTTCATCCCATATGGACACTAGTGTTTGTGACAAAGCTGCGATAAAGAAATCCATGTCTGTAAATAATGAGCGTTTATTATTTGAGTTCATAGGTAAACGCTCCTTTATGTTTATCTTAATGTGGCATGTAACCTCTGCTAGTTCTACTATATCCTTTAGATCTCATTAGCGTTACACCATTCATCCTTCTAAAGTGATGCTTATGAAGAAAATTTCATATATTCCCACGGGAATCTAATCTATAATTAAAACAACGACCAGTATTAGGAAGGAGAAATTTAAACTTGAATGAGAAGATGAAGCAAACATATGAATATTTAAGCTTACCTGAAGACATCACACGAGAGGAATTGGACAGAAGGTTTAACTTACTTCTGAAGCGGCAACGCTCTAATTCTGCCGATAGTTCTTATGAAGAGGAATTTCAGGCGTACAAATTCATTCTTGATGAATTAGATCAACAAGAGATTATGGAAGCGGAAGATCAGAGGATGAAGAAATGGGGAAGACAAGCCAACGTTGCACGTAGAGTAGAGAATTTTTTTCGACTATACAAAATCCATACCGTGATTTCTATTATTGTTCTGATTGCATTGATCTTTGGTGGGAACGCTCTTTATAAATACAATCAGGAACAGAAGTATTTAGCTTCGCTGCCTCCAGTAGATGCCAAGATTATGTTTGTAGGTAATTTTGCCTTGCAAGACCCCAAAGGGAAATATGACGATCTTAATAATGAAATCGTTAAGCAATTTCCAGAGTGGAAGAGAGTAGAGACAACGGTTATTAATCTTCCATCGACAGGAAATAGTGTGGAAACATTAGATATGACTTTAATGCAACGGGCCGTAGTTGAGCTGGCAGCTAATAAGCCTGACATGATTTTTATGGATGAAGCAACTCTATCATGGATCGGGCAGCAGGAAGGACTTCAGGATCTGAAGTCTATTATTTCAGAGGGACAACTTGCTTCGGATGATATACGACTGAAACGTAAAAAGAACGAGGAGAGTGGACAAGAAATAGTTGCTGGTATAGACATAACGGACACAGCATTAGCTTCCAGTTTACCAGTCCAATCGCTTACGATGATAGCCGGTGTTGTGGCAGACGATGATGTAAAGGTAAAAGCGATGGCGTTTATCTTACACTCACTTAGTGGGACGGCTATCCAATAGATTGTTTGACTTATCTAGTCCTATTGATATAATAGCGAAAGGAACTATACACATGGGTAGCTGACTACCGTGCGGGTTAGATTTCCGTTACGGCAGCATGATTGAAGTATAGATGAGATAAGCTGGCTCCGGATATTGGAGTCGGCTTATTTTTGTAAGAAAAGACATGGTCATTAGAAAGGGTTGAAATAGATGTTCAGAAATGATTGGGATGAACAATTGCAAGATGAAATAGATAAACCTTATTTTCTTGAACTACAACAAAAGATAGCAAATGAATATGAGCATCATACCGTATTTCCTCCTAGGGAATGTGTATATGAGGCTCTTAAACTTACTTCATTCGGTGCGACGAAAGCTGTAATATTAGGTCAGGACCCCTACCACGGTGCAGGGCAAGCGCATGGTTTGAGCTTCTCTGTTATGCCGGATGTGCGCATTCCACCGTCTCTGAGAAATATATATAAGGAATTAAATGCAGACCTAGATTTAGATATCCCCAACCACGGATATTTAAAGCATTGGGCCAAAGAAGGTGTTCTTATGTTAAATACGGTTCTAACGGTACAGGAGGGAATGCCAGCTTCTCATCAAGGATTGGGCTGGGAAGTGTTTACAGACGCCATCATTCATAAGTTGAATGAACGTGACAATCCTATTGTTTTTATACTATGGGGAAGTCATGCGCAGAAGAAGAAGGCTTTTATCGATACGAGCAAACACCACATCGTTCAATCCAGTCACCCAAGCCCATTAGCGGCACATCGAGGATTTCTGGGTAGTAAGCCATTCTCACAAACGAATACATTTCTAGCGTCATCAGGAGCAGTTCCGATTGATTGGGTTATTCCCAATCTGTAAACGTCATTCGTGAGTAGGGAGATGGTTCAGGGTGAAGCACTGGATTGGGCGACAAGTGGTGATATATCTAGAGCAAAATAGTTATCTTCAAATCAAAGGTATATTACGAAAATGGGATTCTTCTGGATTCTGCATTGTAAAAGGATTGAATGAGAAAAAGATATACTTTCAAGAGATTAGTAAAATAGAATTGGCGAATGCCATTGATCCTTATCAAAAGGAACTAGAACGATCTTTGCTCCATTCTGTAGGTTATATGTTAACATCGGACATTCAATTTGATAATGCTATATATTTTAATTCATTCATTATGGTGTGGAATAAGGATCAGTTAATGACATATGGTACGAAGATAACAGCACATGACAAAGAATATGTGACCTTAATTGACGGGACAACGTTGAAGAAAGACCAGTTTCAATTCGTTGTTCGTTCTTTACGTAGTCAGCCTTAATTATTCAATAATGTCCTCGACTTTATCGGAAAGAAACAATCCGTAGATGTGAATGAGGATGATTTTGATAACCATATATGCGGGTATGGCAAGGATCACGCCCATAATTCCGAAAAATTCTGCACCAATTAACAATAAAATAACGGTCGTCAACGGATGGATATCAAGTTGTTTACCATAAATGACAGGTGATAATATATTGTCTTGTATTTGTTGAGCAATAATAATGATAACGACAGACCATATAGCAATCGAAGGTGAGACCGTTAGTGCAACGATAACCACAGGGATAGTAGCGATTAAAGCACCGACATATGGAATGAGATTTAGTACCGCAGAAATCAGAGACAGAAGTAGAGCATAAGGGAGATCGATAATTAAGAAACCGATATACATCATCACACCTAATATAAGATTCAGCAGTACACGTCCTACAATAAACTGACTTAAGGCTGTGTCAATTTCGGTTATGATCTCTCTGCCATCTTTCCGGTAACGGCGTGGAATGATATGCAGAAGGATAAAGGGGAGTTTAGCTCCTTCTTTTAGCATATAATACAGAATGATAGGAATCGTCGCTAGGATGATAACCACATTAGAGATCACACCTACGAAGTTAGAGATAGAATCCGTAATCCATGAAATCAGTTGATTTAGGTATTCTGTGAATCGAGAATAAAGCTCTGATTCAGATGGGATGATTTTGGAAAAGAAACGGTTCTGTTGTACTTGTTGTAGTTGCTTTTGCAGATCGGTTACTAAGTGTGGGGCGTTATCAATAAATGTTAGTACTTGATCGCGAAGTGTTGGCCACACAAGCATGGAGAAGAGAATTAATAATCCGGCAAAAGCTAGATATATGATAATGACAGATACGCTACGATTCAATTTTTGCTTCTGTAAATAATTAATAATGGGACGTAATAAGTAAAATAGAAAGCCCGATAGTGCAAATGGGACGAGCAATAACTTACAAACGTATAGTACGGGAAGTAAGATAAAGCTTAATTTAAATGCCATATAAATAATAAGCATGGTAGCAATAATACTTAAACACGTGCGGAAATATTTACTCTGATTCATGAAGACCCCTCCAACCTATGTATTGTATACAAGGCAAATGTTTGCGCCTACCTTTCTTTTTTAACCAATAGTCTGTTCTATGATTCATCTGATGTATTTATATTTATTAGTACGCGTGGTGGAGAATAGTTACCATGAACTTGGACAAGCTATATTTTAAAACAATTAATGAGGTGTCAAGATCATGAATATGAACACAGACGGCTATCACATAGCACCCTTGAACAAAGATGAACAAACGCTGAAAGCGATCCAAGAAGCTGAATCTCTTGTAACTGATCTCACGGGTAAAGAATTCATATTGATTGCCTATGAGAAAACGAATGACGTGCATTAAGATAGTTGTGTATACTATCAGCTAATTCATTATTAATTGTCCGATAAAATAAGACGACAGCGTATCAATCTTGATGATGATACGCTGTCGTCTTATTTTTTTAGAAGAAATTTATAGTCTATTGGATCTTTTTAATAATATTGATCTAATAGATTACTTCTATATTAAGTTCTTGAAGCCCATGTAACCATTTTTTTGATTTTATCTAGGAGATGATGGAAATCACTGATCATATGTGGGCATTTGATTGGGATGAACTAAACGGTGGAAATATCAGTTATCTGCTGGATGAGGAAGACGTGCGAAGTATATAGATATCGGACAGTCTCTGCGTCAAAGCAAGACCGACCAGCGACCTTGCTTCACATTTCACGAGCCATGTTGAACGTCTAAAAGTAGATCCGACTCAAATGTCAAATCTATAAGTAGCTGTAATAAGAGTAAGATATGCTGTATTCACTGTATATTCAAACAAGTTGGAATAAGGTTTACTAGAAGAGGAAAAGAAGCATGTCGAAGGAGGAACAACTAACATGACACAAGCTATACAGCGACAGGAAGCAGTAACCATTCATAAAAATGAGGCATTTTCCGCAGTTGCCGAGCAGTTGGAACCTCGGCTTATTTACAGGGAGTGTACCCCGAAGCAGATCGTGAACGTTATAAAAAAAGAAAAGGTGATACATGGGTGGCAGGCAGAAGTGAAGTGTAGCGCAGCAGACCTTTCAACCCTTTCATTCGGCAAAGGAGAAGAGGTTATTGTAGACTTCGGAGAACATCTGGTCGGGAATTTGGCGATTCGGATCGTTCCTGTGGGCAGCCCGCCGGATGCCCCGCTGCATTTGCAAGTCACACTGGGTGAAATGCCTGTAGAGATGGCGGAACCCTTCTCGGAATATAACGGATGGCTCAGCAGCTCCTGGTTGCAGGAGGAGCGGGTTCATCTGGATATACTTCCCGCCACCCTGAATCTGGAACGAAGATACAGCTTCCGGTATCTCAAGCTAAAGGTTCTTGATACCTCGCCAAAATACAAGGTATCTTTTCCTGAGATCAGCTGCACGGCGGTAACCTCGGCAGATCGCTCTACTCTGTCTGTGCTGACTCATTCAGACGTGGAACTGCAAGCGATAGATGAAGTGAGCATAAAAACGCTGGAGGAGTGCATGCAGGACGTGTTCGAAGACGGGCCCAAGCGGGATCGGAGACTATGGCTCGGAGATCTACGGCTGCAGGCGTTAGCCAATTATGAGACTTTCTCAGGCAACGATCTGGTGAAGCGCTGTCTGTATCTGTTCGCAGCCCATCCGGATGAGAGAGGCAGGATCACGGCCAATTTGTTCATGAAGCCACAGGTGACAGCGGACGATACGTATCTCTATGATTATTCACTCTTTTTTGTCTCTACACTTCATGATTATTTCTTGGCTACGGATGACCTGAACACACTTGAGGAGTTGTGGCCGTCTGCATACCGGCAGATTGAGCTTGCTCTAGAACGACTTGACGAGCGTGGAATCGTAACCGATGACGAGAGCTGGTGGTCCTTTATTGATTGGCATCCCAACCTGAACAAGCAGGCTCCTTCCCAAGCCATCTTAATCTATAATATGAAGCGCGCACTGCATCTGGCAAATCTGCTCGGAGATGAGAGGAAGGATAAGCTGGAGGAGAGGATCGAAAAACTTACGCAAGCGACGAAAGAACATTTATGGGACTCCCAATCAGGCTTTTTCATCAGTGGTTGTAATAGACAGATATCATTTGCCTCACAAATCTGGATGGTGCTGGCCGAAATTATAGTACCGGAGCGTGGGAAGGAGCTTATGCTGAGGCTTCTGGATGACAAGTCTGCGATTCCTATGTCCACACCCTATATGGTCCATCACTTTATTGAGGCGCTGATTCAGGTCGGCGAGAAGGAAATTGCCATCCTGGAGATTAAGAAGTATTGGGGGCAAATGCTCAAGGATGGAGCCGATACGTTCTGGGAGCTATATGATCCAAACGATAAGAGCTTTTCACCCTATGGAAGCCATTTGATAAACAGCTACTGTCATGCTTGGAGCTGTACACCGACTTATCTGATCCGTAAATATAAGTTATAGGGTAGCTACATTTCATACGAGAACAAACTGAGACATCCGCAGCCAGCGGGGACCTCAGTTTGATTCATTTTGCTTGCGGTATAGTAGTGGAGTTAGTCCATAGCGCTCGGCGAATTTTTTGTAGAAGAAACTTAAACTTTCATACCCGCATTCTTCAGCAATCTCTCCGATCTGGCGGTCGCTATGGGCGAGCAGGAGAGCGGCATAAGTCATACGATGCTCCTGTACCAACTCACCGAAGGTCTTGCCGGTGCTTTTCTTTAAGAGATTGCTCAGATAATTCGGATTGAAATTAAAGTGCGCAGCTAAATTCTTCAGGGAACAATTATGGAAATGGCGCTCCAGATATTGTAGAATTTCCAGCAGATCGGCCCGTTTGGTTAATTGTAGTTCACTTAGGGTAGTATCCTGTTTGAGCACCCGCATAAGCTCAGTGAAGACGATGACCATATAGCCACTTATCATATCCGCAGAGAAATCACGCGGAGCGAAATACTCGCACATCATGCTAGCGAGAGTATGATGAAGGCTGTGGCAGTTTTCTGATCGGAAGATGAGGTAACGGTCGTGGACGGCTGACGGAGACTGGACATTGACCAGAAAATCGATTAATCTCCTGTCAATCCCCAAGCGTGTCAGAAATGCCGCGTTCAGTGTTTCCTTTCGCATAAGAATATTGATCAGGATGTCATCTTCATCTAGGATGGAAATTGAATGGGGGACATCCGTATCGAGTAAGCAGATCTGGCCTTGAGTTAGCTCGATGGTTGATCCGCCGATGGTCTGCCGGCAGCGGCCGGAGTACATGTAGTTGAGCTCAATAAATGAATGGGTATGATCTGGCATGGTCGCAAATCTGTGGTGCTTGCTGATATGATAATCGCCCTGGTTGAAAAAGTAGTGTTCTGGCAGACGTGGAACTCGTTCCCCTTGAGACGGAGTCATTTCTTGGCCGCCGTATTCTTCGATGTTGCGGCGGGTGAGCCGTTGCTTGGCTTCTATGGCATCATGGTGGCGGAGAAACAGTTCAAGTTCTGCATGATCCATAGGTCATGCCTCCTTTTCGGTTTCGCTCAATTTACGATACTCCTCCGGTGTGTATCCAGTCATTTTCTTGAACAGCCGAAAAAAGTATTTAGCGTTGTCGATTCCCAAATTTTTAGCTATCTTATAAATTTTATCATCACTGGAGCGCAGCAGTAGCTTTGCGCGTTCGATACGCTCTTTGTTGACATGATCAATCAGATTCTCGCCGGTCTTTTCTTTGAACAGAAAACTGAGGTAGCTAGGGCTGATATAGAACAGGCCCGACAGATGCTCGAGTGTGACCGGTGAAGCTATATTTTTGCGAATATATACCTTTACATTGTCGATGACATTAGGTGAAGAATAGACCGATTGCTCCTTCAGTAAGTCTGCGATGGAGGTGAGTACCGTTAAGAAGTACTGCTGGATTTCTTCAGCATCAAAGGAAATACCCAGTAGTGCTTCTAGACTTGAAGACGGATGCTGCCCGTTTTGGGTAGGGAAATAAGAAGAGATCAAATTTTTAACATCAGCGATGATATTCCGGCAATTCTCTTTGAGCTGATGAATCGTCGCCGCAGGTTGCCCTCGATAATAATCAAAATAATCAAGAACCCTTTTAGCCACTTTCTCGCTATGGCCCGATTCGATAAAAAAAAGTAGGTCTCGGTTGCCTTCCCACAATACTGGCTCAGCCTGATAACTTCCCGGATGGTAGAGAAAGTACTGTCCTTGGTCGGCGATGGCACGGCAGTTTAAAGCAGACATTGACTCCTCACGTGCCTGCTGTAGCTCCTTCACATCCCTCTTTACATTACTGATGCCGATGCAGGCCTGTGGTCCAGTGTCGAGGATTAACTTCCTAGCTTCGGAAGCAGCCAGTTCAAGTATTTCAGTGTCTTTAAGTGAAGTGTCATATAGCTGGAGAGAAAAAGCCAGTTTTCTGCTCTGCGGGTGGAGAAGGAACAGATGAGACCTCTCCAAGCTGGGTTCCTGATTCGCTAACTCCTTCGGATTATAGAGGGTTAGCAGGGCCATTTTGCTGGAAGTCATGAGACTACGCAGGGGAGCAGAACGGAAAGTAGGCGGATTATTAGCGGGATAGAAACCGGCAACGTATTGTAGTAATGCATGCATATCTCCAAGCAGACTGAGCTGTTCAGCTACTCTGGTGATACTTAGCGTCTCGGCTTTGGCGGACTGCTCACTTTCGATCGCGGTTAATGCTTTGGAAATTGCATCTCTAATCTCATCTTTACTAAACGGCTTCAGTAAATAGTGGACTACCCGGGCAGAGATGGCTTCCTGCATATATTCGAAGTCAGAGTAACCGCTGATGACGATGATCTTTTTATCCGGATATTGGTTTTGTAGCTGCCGTAGCAGTGATTTTCCGTCCATAACGGGCATCCGCATATCGGTGAAGATCAGGTGTGGGTCCTCCATGCGGACAATCTCTAGTGCATCCTCGCCGTTGTCCGCTTCTCCGCAGAAGATGAGCTCCTCAGTTACGCTACGGATCTTTTTCAGTAGACCCTGTCGGATCAATGGCTCATCGTCGATAATGATGAATTTGTACATGGTCCAGCACCTCATTTCTTCGTTATTTGGATGGGAGTGTCAAAGTGATAGTCGTGCCGACTGCAGGCTCGCTGGTAATCGCCAGCCCGAAATCAGAACCGTAATATAGGGCAATGCGGGAGTGTACATTCTTTATACCGATGCTCTGCCTGTTTCGATGACCAAGCCCCATGAACTCCGGCGGCTGATCCAGTAGTCCTTGAATTTCCTTCAGCCGTTCTCCGGAAATACCAATTCCGTCATCGTGGATTTCAAAGATAATCCTCCCAGTCTCCGGCTCCAGGAAGCCCTTTAATAGGAGCATGCCTTTGCCCTTTTTATTCTCTAAACCATGGTAAACGGCATTTTCCACTAAGGGCTGAAGGATTAACTTGAGAATTTTTGTTTCCAGCACGGCTTCCTCCATTTCTTTGACATAACGGATTTTACTGCCATAACGAATCTGCTGAATGGCCATGTAGTTGTCTACGTGTTGTAACTCGTCCCGGGCTAGCACCAATTCGCTATCGGTTTTGATGCTGTAACGGAACATATCCCCCAGTGATTTGGTCATCACAGCGATACTATTTACTTCCTCAATTTCGGCGATGCTGTTGATGGATTCAAGTGTATTGTAAAGAAAATGAGAATTGATCTGGGCTTCAAGCGCTTTCATTTGCGAGTCCATCGTCAGGATTTTGTTCTGGTAGCTTTCCCTGACAAAGGTATCGATGTCCTTCATCATTTTGTTGTATTCCGTATACAGGAAGCCGATTTCATCGAACCGATGAGGCTCAATCTCCGTGGTAATGAACTTTTGCGATTTATTTTTGCGCATTATTTTGGCTAGACGTGTAATGGGTTTGGTAATCCAGTTGGACAGTAGGACAGAGAGCAAAATAAAAATAACAGCGCAAGTAAAAGAAATATAAACGATTAGCTTCTGGGAGATACCATATTTCTCATACAGTTCGCTTAACGATATATTAGCGATGACTGTCCAGTGATAGACCGGCAGTCGCTGGATCACCGTCAAAGTGTCCCCATTGTAAAATTCAAGCTCATCACTCTGCATGGTTTCCGTTTTGCGAATTAGGTCTTCTGGCAGTCGGGTGTCGATGTTCTTACCAGTACTGTCATTGATAATGTTACCGTCATCATTCGCTAGGACAAAATAGCTCATATTGGGTACGGCATCCTTGTTCAGGTTCTTAAAAATATTCAGACTGCAGTCAAGCATGAATACGCCAAGAAACTCTTGTGTCTTCATATCGTAAAGTGCGCGGGAAAAGACAAGAGAAGGTTCAGAGTTAATAATATAAGGTTTTATTCCTGGTTCTCCGATATAGAGCTGGCCTTTGTTGCTAATGGTTTTCTTATACCAGTCATCCTGGAATGGGACGTAACCTACCTGAAGTTCTGCCGTGCTACCGTAGCTTATATTTTTGCCATCAGGAGAAAAAAGATAAATCCCGTTAATATAATCATAGCTGAGCAGCAAATTTTCGAAGATCAGCTTTACCTTGTTCTGTATAATAAAAATGTCGTAAGAATCGTTGGTGTCGGCCAGCTTCTTGAGTTCATCGCTTACTATACTGTATGCGGTTGCACTGGAGGACTGCTGCTGAATGGTGAGCGAGATTCGTTCAATATTATTAAAGATGTCTTCGATGCCCTGAACGGTATTATGTATTGTGTTGGAGGCAACAAGTGAGGTTTGCTGGTTGACCAGATTGGTATAGCTCTGGTAGGAGTTATACGTGACGATGACAATAGGAATGACGGAGACAAGGACGAGCGCCAGTAAAAGCTTAGTTTTGATACTGACAAATTTCATGCAACTTCCTCCAATGTAAACACATTCGTAAAATAGTGCACCCTAAATACAAAAGTAATTATACCGCTTACAATATTAAAATAACAATACAACAACTAACAGGATTTGGTTGCTGGGGGGAAATGAAGTTACAAGAAAATTGGGGGGGTTATTAAATGAAAAATAGGACAAAGAAACGGACAGGAACCATGCTGCTGGCTTTGATGCTTACACTTCTTGCTGGCTGTGGATCGGGAAACAATGGTAATGCTGTAGGTGACAATGGAAACGCTTCAAATACTCCGGAAGTTTCAGCAACTGCGGACACTGCGAAAAAGATAACGCTCACGATGATGGTATCCGGTACAAAAGCCCCGGATGGGCAGGATTTTGCACTCGATGTTATGCCTAAACTTGTCAAGGAAAAATTCCCTAACGTAACCCTGGAAACCTCAAAGCTTCCGGATGAGCAGTATTTCACTTCTATCCGCACCAAGCTTGCTTCAGGTCAAGGACCGGATATCTATTGGGTATTTCCAAGAAATGCTTCGCTCGGTGTTCTGGATATGGCCAAGGCTGGTTATGCGGCCGATCTATCAGACCTGACCTTCTGGGATAACATCAGCCAGGGGGCAAAAGATGATATGTCTTATGAGGGCAAACCTTATGGAATCGCAGGAGGACTGGATTATCTTGGGGTCTATTATAATCAGGACTTGTTCAAGCAGGTAGGCATTACGAAAATGCCAAAAGATTGGCCTTCGTTCCTGGAAGCCTGTCAGAAGCTGAAGGATGCAGGAATTACTCCGATCTCGTTGGCTGATAAGGACCCTTGGTTCTTGCAGTTTGGAATGTACCAAATCGCTGCAAATTTAGTTTATCCGGATGAAATGGACTTTGATAATAAACTCCAAGCGGGTGAAAAATCGCTGACAGATCCGAAATGGGTTGCTACCATCTCTAAAATGAAAGAATTATACGACAAAGGTTTTGTGGTTAAAAATTCATTGGGACTTGGAAGCGCTCAAGCTGCTCAACTGTTTGTAGATGGCAAAGCGGGAATGGTATTTGACGGAACATTCGATTATTCCACAATGACGGCCAAGGGTGCAGCCAACTTTACCCGCGGATTCTTCTCGCTGCCGGCGAATGAAGTAGGAGAGCCAACATATGTCTCAGCCGCAACCGCAGCAGGTTTTGCATTGAACGCGAAGTCTGAGAATCTGGATATCGCAAAGGAAGTTATGAATTATCTATTCGACGGTCAATCTGACTTGTTCAAGGCATGGACCGAAGCCAATAGCTCTATAAGTGTGTACAAAGGTGTAGTGCTGAATCATGATCTGTTCAAAGAAGTCAACGACTCCTATTTGAATAACGGAAAGTCCGTGTACTTCCCGAACCAGATGTGGCCAACTGGTGTTGCTGAAGAAATGGAAGCTAAATTCGCTGAAATTATCGGTGGACGTAAGACAACTCCAGAGCAAGTTACAGAAGCTATGGATGCGAAGTTTAAGGAACTGTGGAGAAACTAAATTTGACATAACTGATAATTGTTCCGCCAGCCTTGGAATTTAACAGCCGGGAGGCGGAACGATTTTGGACAGGAGGATAAGACAGAGGTGAAATCAAATGTAATGAAAAAAACGATGTACTTTTTCGCGGTCCCGGCGTTGCTCTTTTATTTGACCTTCTGGATTTTTCCAATCACTAAGCTGTTTCAGTACAGCATGACTGACTATAACGGGTATGCCCAAACCTTCAATTACATCGGCTTCGATAATTATAAGAATTTGTTTAGCGGAGGCACTCTGGGCAACTCGATCAGTAATACGCTCATTTATACCGTAGTCAGCGTAGTGGCAGGCAACTTGATCGGACTCAGTTTGGCGCTGTTGCTGAACATGAAGATTCGAGGCAAGGGCTTCTACCGCACGATCTCCTACATACCCACCTTGTTCAGCGCAATAGTGGTCGGTTTCATCTGGAGCTATGTCTATATGCCTGACAGTGGAATGATTGCTACATTCTTGGATAAGCTCGGAATTCCAAACGGCAACTTAAACTTCTTGGGTAGCTATTCTACAGCGCTATATTCCATCATTTTTGTGGAAATCTGGAAAAATGTCGGTACAACCATGATTATCTTTCTGGCAGGGCTTCAGACCGTTCCAAATGATCTTTTGGAGGCCGGACGGATCGACGGTTGCGGCGGCTGGAAGTTGCTGCGGTTTGTGAAGCTTCCGCTACTCGCCACATCCATTACGATTAATACGACGCTGAGCCTAATTAACGGGCTGAAAGCCTTCGATTTTCCGTTCATTATGACCAATGGAGGTCCGGGAACTTCAACTAACACTCTGATTTATTCAATATACAAAATGGCATTTACAGAGCAAATGTTTGGAAAGGCCTCGGCACTTGGGATCATTTCATTTATGCTGATTATCGTTGTTACTGCTGTGTCTGTACTGCTGATGAATAGAAAAGAGGTGTCCGCATGAGCAATGGAACGGTTGTAGATAAGATGCTTCAGCCAGATCCTGCCTTGAACGCGCGGAAGTCTGTCAGACCCGGAGCTTTGCTCAAAAAGATACTGGTTCAGATGTTTGTCATCATTATTATGGTGCTTAATCTAATTCCGTTGGTGATTGTGCTATCCACCTCGCTACGGTCTCCAGATAACAATACGAATCCGCTGAATTTGTTTAATGAGATTTCCTTCACCAGTTACCGTATAGCTTTTGAGCGGATGCATTTTGGTTCCGCCCTACTGAACAGCGTGGTGCTGACCGTGATTTCCGTGCTATTGGTGGTGATCTTCGCGGCCATGGCTTCCTATCCTATGGCCCGAATCAGAAGCAGATGGAGCCAGTTTTTGTATCTCTTCTTTCTGGCAGGCTTGGTTGTACCTGGACAGATGGTACTGATTCCAATCGTACAAATGATCAACAGTCTGGGTATTCCCAGCACGCAGTATACGCCGATCCTGATGTTCGTAACCTGTAGTTTACCGTTCTCGACATTCCTGTACACCGGCTTTATTCGCAGCGGTGTTCCAGAAGAGGTAGAGGAAGCAGCACATATTGATGGCGCGGGACTGTTCCGTCGCTTCTGGACGGTGGTATTCCCGCTGTTGATTCCTGTTACCGTATCGGTTATCATCACACAGGGTATTTGGATATGGAACGATTATTTCTTCAACATGACCTTTATTTCCAAGTCTTCACAATCTCCGCTGCCACTGGCGATGCTAGGATTCATGGGCGACCAGCAGAACCCGACTCAATGGAACGTGCTGTTTGCAGCGTGCATGCTATGTGCAATGCCGCTGTTGATTGCCTTCTCCTTTCTACAGAAGTATTTCGTGGGAGGACTTACTGTGGGCTCGGTTAAGGGGTGAATAGCAAGTCTCAAATGTTAATTTGTATAATTAATTAAATCCTCGTAGAAAAGCTGCCGGTTGCTTTTCTATGGGGATTTTAACTTGCAGGCGCCGTTCAGCCTGAATATGGACTGATTACCCCTAAACAACGATTAAATCTAAGGATCAGCTAGACAATTCTATTCCCTTATGGCAAGATTACTCAAAATATGATATATTTCTACATTACCGAAATGGCTTTTAACATAGGGGGAGAATGTAGATTGAAGAAGATGAAACGATCCGTATTTAGCCTTGTATTCGCAGTAATAGTAGCACTAGGAGCATTCTATTTCGGCGATATCGATGTTTCAAACAAGACGGATCAAGTTGAGACTCGCACGGATGTTGATTACTCATTAGAGTTTCCTACAGACCGATATCCAGAGACGGCAGCACACATTGAAGAGGCTATCCGTACGGGGCATTCGGCCATTTGTACGATTGATCGTTCAGGTGCAGAAGCTAATCGTACTGAATCATTAAAGGGCATTCCAACGAAAAAGGGATATGACCGAGACGAGTGGCCGATGGCCATGTGTATGGAAGGCGGAGATGGTGCAGATATTGAATACATAACTCCAAAGGACAATAGAGGAGCAGGAAGTTGGGTAGGAAATCAGCTTGAGGAATACCCTGATGGAAGTCGAATAGAATTCATAATTCCATAATAAAGGGATCGATTTGATTATTTGCCGAAGTGCCCTTACCTTAACCGATTTTGAACATAAGCTGTTGTATCATCGGAAAAAGGAGGAATTGCAAATGGGAGGTTTTGCTGGAGGTATCGGAACATCAACAGCTGCAATTTTAGTATTGTTCATCTTGCTCGTAATTATTTCTAAAACATTCATTCTATAATGAATACATGTTTACAATGATTTAGTAAAACAGGCTGTCCGAATATCGGGCAGCCTGTTTGGTATTTAGATATGGAATGAATAGTATAGTGAAAATATGCACTTATAGACTAGTAAAAATTCCATAAAAATATGCTATTTTTATGCTAGAAAGCCCTGTCCTTATTCTGTTTTGTACATAAAATAGATTGTACCTTAAGAAAAGGAGGGATTACCCATGAGTGAAAATGCAGGATACGGTGGTGGAGTGTTCACTAGTACAGGCGCAATCTTGGTATTGTTTATCTTGTTGGTTATTATTACAAAAGCACTTTGGGTTTAATATAGTCGATCGTTGCCTTATATGTAGCTCTGCGAATGAATGCAGAGCTTTTTTTGTGCGAGAAAACGCCTGACAAAGACTGAAATCAATAAATTTATTATTTCTTTACCAGATAGCCCATCCCATTTTGCGGATTATACATAGACTACGGTGTACACAAATAAAGGAGGAATTAAACATGGGAGAAGTAAACGGATATGGTTGTGGATGTAATGGTGGAAATAACGTTGCAAATAATAATGTAGGACCTGTTGCTGGAGTATGTTGTCCACCTGTCGGAGGAATAGGCGGGTTAGGTTTAGGCGGATCTACAGGTGCCATTTTAGTATTGTTTATACTACTTGTAATTATTACTAAAGCACTTTGGGTGTAATGTAAGAATAAAACGTATATAAGAAAGGGCCCTGCCATATGAATGGCAGGGCCCTTTCTTACAATGTATTGAAATAAATTTCCACTTATAAATCTTAGCGACGGCGTCCAAAGAAACCGTAACCTCCGCCTCCAAGAATCAAGAGAATAATGATTATCCATAGTAGTGTACTCATCGTTATCAACTCCTTTACCGTTTCTGTTCCTGATAGGATATTACCCACTATTATTGCATTTGAATAATAATGTACCTTCCATGAAATGGAGCAAGCGCTTTAACTAAAGGTTAGTTAAAATAAAGTTAAGCGGTTACATAAAAACATTTTCATTGTATTATTACGTCAGGTGGAAATAATTTTTATTTTAATAAAAATAGAGAAAATAATTTACAAATTGATGAATCCATGATATTTTGTATGTATGAACTTCAAATGTAATAAATAATAACTTACTTGGGGGAAGAAACGTGACATTAGAAAAATTCCACGGAATATTACCTGCTTTTTACGCTTGCTATGATGAACAAGGAAACGTTTCAGAAAGTCGGACCAAGGATTTATGTAATTATTTGTTTGATAAAGGAGTTCAGGGTGTTTATGTAGGAGGTAGTTCTGGTGAGTGTATTTATCAGAACCTAGAAGAACGCAAAGCTGTGCTGAGTTACGTTGCCAATCAATTGAAGGGTAAAATGACCCTTATTGCTCATGTAGGAGCACCATCTACCAGAGATAGTATTGAATTAGCTAAACATGCGGCAGCGTTAGGGTATGATGCATTGTCTGCTATTCCACCTATTTATTTCAAATTGCCAGACAGTGCTGTATATAAATATTGGACGGACATTATGGAAGAAACGCCGTTAGACTTTATTATCTATAATATTCCGCAACTAACTGGTTTTACGTTAACGCCAGCATTATTTGAGAAGTTGCTTGCTAATAAGAAAGTTATTGGAGTTAAGAATTCATCAATGCCAACAATGGATATTGAGCGTTTCAAGAAAGTCGGTGGAGATGATGTTATCGTCTTTAACGGTCCGGATGAACAGTTTGTCTCAGGAAGAATCATGGGAGCAGACGCTGGAATTGGCGGTACGTATGCCGTTATGCCAGAATTGTTCTTACAGGCGAATGAATTCGTGAAAGCTGGACAGTTCAATGAAGCTAGAGAAATTCAAAGTGATATTAATGATATTATCATTGCGCTGTGTTCGTTAAAGGGATCGATGTATGCAGGAATAAAAGAAGTCTTGAAAAGAAGAGGAGTCGACATTGGTAGTGTGAGATCACCACTTGAAGGAATACACAGCGAAGATAGCGTTCAAATCGAAGCGGTTATGCAGTTGATTGATCAAGCTATCGCAAGATATTGTCGGTAATATCGATGAAGAAAACAATAGTATGTTTTGGAGACTCGAATACTTGGGGCTACAATGCTGAGAGTGATGGTAGGTTTGATGATACCGCGAGATGGACAAGTCTACTAGATGGAGAACTAGGGAAATCAACTTTGCTTATAAAATGGCTGGAGCAACCGTTGCTGCCATTCCAATGCTAGTGATCTTCTTGTTATTCCAACGTTTTTTCACTAGTGGAATGACGGCCGGAGCAGTTAAAGAGTAAATCCAAAAAAAAGTTAGGGGTTGGTAATGATGAACACCGAAAACAATATGTTACAAAAGATAAAAGGTAAGCTCGTTGTTTCTTGTCAAGCCTTACCTGAAGAACCGTTGCATAGTCCATTTATTATGGGAAGAATGGCTTACGCTGCTTTCTTGGGAGGAGCTTCGGGAATTCGAGCGAATAGTGTAGAAGATATTAAGCAAATCAAGACAACAGTTGACCTACCAATCATAGGGATTATTAAAAGTGTGTATGAAGGCTCTGCAGTATTTATCACACCCACATTAAAAGAAGTAGATGAACTTTATTGTGAAGGTGTAGATATTATTGCTATGGATGCGACGGATCGAGTAAGACCAGATGGATCTACCATTTCTGAACTATTCCCACGAATACGTGAAACCTATAAAGATCAGCTATTTATGGCAGATTGCTCAACATACGAGGAAGCAGTCAAAGCTGTGGAGATGGGATTTGATTGTATAGGGACGACTTTAAGCGGATATACAGAAGCCACAAAAGGTAAATCCTTACCGGATTTCGAATTAGTAGAGAAACTTTGTAAGAACTTCTCTATTCCAATCGTAGCTGAGGGAGGAGTCTCTACTCCTGAAGAATTGAAGAAAATGTTCGATTTAGGCGTGTATACAGCTGTTGTCGGATCGGCGATTACAAGACCGATGGAGATCACGCAACGATTTATTAAGGCTATGCAATAATACATGTTCGGGCGCTTATCTCTGAACCATTGGGAAGGATCGAAGGGGATATGAAGATTGTAACCGCAGACATTGGAGGAACGAACACCAAGATATGCATTTGTGATGAACATGGGAACGTCGATCAATTTAAAGAATATGTGACGGAGAGCCATCTAGGTGGACCACATGTGATCCAAAGATTACTTGAAAACATTGCAGAATATGATGATTTCGATGCAATCGCAATTAGTACAGCAGGACAAGTGAATTCAGAAGAAGGATTTATCGTATTTGCTAACGAAAATATACCAATGTATACTGGCATGAAGGTTAGAGATATTGTTGCCAACAAATTTAATAAACCCGTTAAGGTAGAAAATGATGTGAATGCTGCCGCGTTAGGTGAGGCTACCTTTGGCGCAGCTCAGTCATTTAATAATTTCTTATGTTTGACGTTTGGTACGGGCATCGGTGGAGCGATCGTGATTAATCGTCAGATCTATAAAGGAGCTAACGGCGTAGCGGCTGAATTTGGCCATATGTTCACACATCCTCTAACAGAGACTCGTGACGATGGAAGGAAGCCATTTTATGAAACGTATGCCTCAACAACCGCTTTAGTAAATATGGCTAAACAGGTAGATCCAGAATGTATAAACGGAAAAATATTGTTTGAAAAGTTAAACAAAGGTCATAAAGTGCTTGAACAAATTTTACATTCATGGGTTGATGAAGTATCCGCTGGCTTAGCTTCTTTCATTCATATTTTCAATCCATCCGCTATTATTGTAGGAGGCGGAGTGATGGAACAAGACGATCTAGTTCGTCTCGTCGAAGCAAGAACAAAGTCACTGATTATGGAAAGCTTCTCACATGTGAAAATTATTAAGGCATCTTTGGGGAATAAGGCAGGGGTATTAGGAGCAGCATCCTTATTCTTACGATAAATCTACGTTAATGAAGAGGTGGAGTATCTTGCGAACGATCAGTATTTTTTCTTCCATTCATTCGAAGTATAACAATTTAACGAATACGGAGAAAAAGGTAGCAGACTATGTTCTGGAAAACACAAAAAGTGTTGTTTACATGTCTATTACTGACCTCGCAGATGAATGTGGCGTAGGCGAATCGAGTATATTTCGATTCTGTAAATCATTGAGTTATAAAGGGTATCAGGAGTTTAAGATTGCATTGGCACATAGTATAGCGGTAGATAATGAAGTACCGCAATTAACGGACCAAATTCTAATGGATGATTCGATCGAAGAAGTGTCTTCTAAAGTGTTATCAACGAATATAAGCGCACTGAACGAGACTTATAATTTATTAGATGTTCTCAATATTAGTAAAGCCATCGACCATTTAATTGAAGCAGAACGGATATTATTCTTCGGTGTAGGTTCGTCATTAATAACGGCCTTAGAGGCGAAACTTAAGTTTATGCGTATTACGAACAAAACAGAATGTTCCATGGATTCACATCTTCAAATGATGTCGGCAGCATTGATGACCGAGCGTGATGTTGCTGTTATCATTTCATATTCTGGATCAACGAAGGATTCTATTGAAATTGCACGCAAAGCAAAAGAACGTGGCGCAACGATCATATCGATCACTAGATTTGTGAAGTCTCCACTAACCTCGTATTCAGACCTGACATTATTGTGCGGAGCTAATGAAGGTCCTTTACAAGGGGGTTCACTGTCTGCGAAGATTTCTCAGCTCTATTTGCTGGATATTTTATATGTAGAATATTTCAAAAGAACCAAAGAAGAATCTATTATGAACAAGGAAATTACAGCTGCGGCAGTGAGCGAGAAACTGCTGTAGGTCATTAACTATGATAGGAGATTAGAACATGATTGTAGGGTCGTTAGTATCGTGGGCAGACCACAGCAAATGTGAGAATCCGGCTATTGTGGAGGCCATCGAGGAAATTAAGAAGATTATACAAGCTACCCCTGCTGTAGGACGTGTTGAAATCCGAGGTAGCGAGATGTATGCTTCAGTTATGGAACTTGATGCCAAAATGTCGGAAGATCATCTTGCAGAGAAACACGAATCTTATATTGATGTCCATTATTTGATAGATGGTGAAGAAATCATTGGTTGGTCACCGCTACAAGAAGGAATTGAACCCGCTAAGCCATATGACAGCGAAGACGATTATGCATTATATACCCCGGTAACGGATGAAATTTTGCTGCCATTGAAGCCTGGAATGTTCGCTGTTTTCTTCCCGCATGATATTCATAGACCGGGTATGGGACAACAATCAACGAAAATAAACAAAATTGTCGTTAAAATTCATCTTGAATATTACAGCAACAAAATGAAATGAATGACTGATAGATATGTTTAGCTGAAGGTTGACCTTAGTATGATACTAAGGTCAGCCTTTTTAATGAGCATTTTAGACAAAAATACAGGCAATTCATATATTTCTATCATTTACTATAAAAAAGGAGAGTTGATATAAATGCAAGCACGTAATAGTAAGAACGCCCAAGGCATCGACGTGTCGCATCATCAGGGAACAATCGACTGGTCCAAGGTAGCAAAAGATGCAATTGACTTTGTATACATTAAGGCAACACAAAATTCAATGGATAGCATGTTTATCACTAATGTGAAAGGGGCTAATGCAGCGGGGTTATTGGTGGGTGCTTATCACTATTTAGATAAATCGGTTACTACGGCAGCTTTAGCGAAAGAAGCAGCCCAAACATTCTTCCAAGCGATTGTGAAGGCGGGCGGTATAGATGTGTTTCATCTCCCTCCAGCATTGGATTATGAAGAATCGAATGGCTTAACTAAAGCACAAATGAATGTGGTGGCTAAGGCATTTCTATCTGAGATCCAGACTCTAACGGGGATGAAGCCTATGGTATACACAGGTAACTCGTTCGCAGCTAATTTCGATGGCGAAGTTGGAGCCTATCCTTTATGGATTGCCCGGTATTCAACCGTCGTTCCTTGGAATGTTACAGCATGGCGTTCTTGGGACATTTGGCAGTATACTAGCGGTACTTCAGGTGGTACTCGTCCGAACGGTAGTAGATCCGTAGCTGGAATTTCAGGTAACGTTGATCTTAACGAGTACAAAGGAACACTAGCGGAATTAAAGGCTGCATATAACAAAGAAAGTGGAGGGGAAGAGATACCTGTGACAGAACCTAACATTAACATCGTTAGTCCGTGGGCAGCAGAGGATTGGGCAGAAGCGAAAGCAAATGGTTATTTTGATGGAACACGTCCTGGAGATGTTATAACTAGGGAGGAGACAGCTATTGTCATTAACCGACTAAGAAACAATTTTCTTAAATTAATAGCTGGAAATACTACGGAGATTGCAGATTTGAAAGCGCGATTAGAGGCCATTGAGAAGGAAAAATAATAGATTTAAAGCAAAGACACCTTGAAAAGTGGAGCATCTGCTTGTAAAGGTGTCTTTACTAGTTCAAAGACTCACCTTTCTGAAACAACACAATGGGTTCAAAGGAAAATTTCTAAATTGTACGAGACCCAACAAATCATTGAATACAAGATAGAACTCCTTCGTGAACTCTCTGAAAATCCGAGTATTAACGATCCTCATTATATTCCTTAGAATATTTAAAATTTTATCATTATACCCAAACCTTCTATTATATTCTTACATATACTAGGATGTAGTCTAATATAAAGGAGGAATTACAATGAGCGAAGTTGAAAATGGGTATAGCAACGGTAATGGCAATGGTGGTGGAGTTAGTGGGTTTGGTGGTGCAGGCATAGGTGCTATATTAGTATTGTTCATTTTGCTCGTTATAATCTCCAAAGCTTTCTTATTATAAGATAAGATGGTTTCAATAAAACAGATAAAACAGACCTTACTTGATGTAAGGTCTGTTTTATTTCACGTTCATCCGATGAAATGCTGCATAGGAAATCTCCGTCCTGTGTCGAAGTAGGATATACATGGAGGTGATGTAGATGTTTGATGAAAGTGAGAATAGTCCAGAGGAAATTGATCCATTTCTGAAAGATGCCATATTAATATGGCTTGTAGAAAATTGTAACCAAACCAATGCACCATTGGGCCTTACTTTACTAGTAGGTGGGAGTATCGTAACTGGGACATTAATATCTGGTAAGAGTTACGTCGACGGAGTAGCTTCTGAATTAAATGAAGCAGGAGAATACGCTGTAGCTAAGTATTATCGTGAATTTGGAGAAGAAGTATATGAAGATTCGAGCCCCGAAGATGAACAGGTTATCCCGGAGATGATCCATTTAAAAGATGCACAGATATTAACGGGTTCTCTAGTCCGCAGTATTGGATGGTGGAGAGGTAAAATAAGTTCGATCGATGGACACTCTATAGGAGTATTGAAACATAATTAATAAGAAGAAGTCACTCGATATTGCTAGAAGCTCCGCGTAGACTCTTACTAGCGGAGCTTTTATCTATTTCTAACCTGATTATAATCTTGTTTTAAGGTTCAATCTCTACTATAAAGATACCCCTTATGAACAGTATATAAGTAAGGACCCTGCTAGTATCTCACTGGCAGGGCCTTTGTGCGTTTACGCCTTTCAAAGGTTATAAATAACGATATATTCAGTATAGTACATTAATACCATAGTGGTTTATGACCAAGCACTTACTTAAATTTAGCATAATATATGATATGTTAAAGAAGAAGGAGGTGTTTAGAATGGGTGTATTTATTGATGGAAGAACTTCTCAAAATGCTAGTTTTGGAAACTCAATTTTAGTTCCAATTCTGGTAGTTAATGCTCCACAGCTTTTCGGTCAGATAGGTTTAGTAAGTGCCGGGGTTACTGGAACTGCCCGAGTCCAATTGAAAGGAACTGTTTCTGTTCAACTTCCCTTAGCCTTGGTTGGAGTAACAATCACAATTGTAAGAGGAACTTTACCAACGGATCCTGTTATTTATTCAGCAACATCAACCTTTAGTCTGAGCGTATTAGCTCCTCAGGTCATTACTTTTTCAGCTAATGATTTTAACCCGCCAATTACGCCGCAATTGACTTATACTGCATTTATATCTTCTAATTTGCTTGGTACAATTCGTGTGGGTCCAGAAAGTTTCGATGGTATTCTAATCTCTGATTAAAAAACCAAGATAGTCTTAACTTAACAGATTGTGAGTTTTACTCAAACAAAAGAATCCATCAGTTTATTTCTGATGGATTCTTTTGTTGTTATCCGATAAATTGGGTCGTGAGAAAATTTTTTTAATGAGTTTCTGGATTGCGGCGTCTTAGACCTACGAGGCCTACAAGACCAAGTAATCCAAGCCATCCCCAATCGGTTCCATTGTCATCGTTTGTAGCAGTAGCTCTGTAACTGTTAGTATTCATACCGTTCGTGTTCATGTCGTTCGTGTTCATATGGTTCGTGTTCATGTTGTCTGTATTCCTGTAGTTTGTGTTCATGTCGTTAGTATTCATGTTGTTGTTTGCTGCAGATGCAGGAAACACAAGAACCAAAGCAATACTCAATGTAGCTAAAAAAGACGCAAGGATTTTTTTCATTGAATGTTCCTCCTTCCGAAATTTATGACTTATTTGGTGAGGTGCATGTGCCAATATTATCTTTCCCATAACAAGTGTTACTATTCTCATAATTCTTTAACTGGTTGGGCTGAATGGAATTTCAATAACGAAAGAGGTGATGCATTTTTGTGGTGCTTTTCTTTTTATATAAGTTAATAAAAGAAGAGACAAGACAGTACAGTACATACATTTACAAGGGATAGCCCGATGATCACAACGGTTAAATATTATCAGGACGACCAAGATCAACTGAAGTCATAAAATAAGCCACGACTAAAGAACAAGCGCCAATTAACAGCAAAACAATAACCAAAATAGTAACCAATGTTTTACCATTCATCAATTTCACCTCGGAAAGATTATACCAAATACACAACCATAAAGGCAGATTGGGTTAGTCAATACCCGATGACACTTAGGTAAGAATAAATAGATGAGATCATGGAAGATGAGCTGCAGTTTTTTGCTTTTTCTTTTGCCCATATTGATTCTCTCGTAGGTCTAAAGTTCTGCGTCGAAAAGGGTGATTTACCCCTATATGGCGAATCATAGGAATATACTTGGTCTTCAATGGAGGTTGTCCAATTGGCTGGGAGGAAAAGTGAAACAAAACAGGAAGAATTTACACAAGAGATCAGGGCACTTGCATTGATAGGTTCGCTTGCGGGGACTTATATTTTAACTAAATCAGTTCAGGCTTCAGTCATTGTGTGCGTTCTTGTTATGGCTATTATCACCGCTATTCTTATCTTACGAAAAAAGAAGCATGAGGAACGCCTGAAAAAGTCAGGGATTGCTGAAATAGATAAGATGGAAGGGATCCAATTCGAGAACTATCTAGGACATTTGTTACGAGCTCAAGGATATAAAATCGAGGTAAGTAAGGCAACTGGAGATTACGGGGCAGATCTTCTCATACAGAAGGATGGCAAGAGGATTGTTGTCCAAGCCAAGAGATATAGTAAAAACGTAGGGATCAAGGCTGTGCAAGAAGCGCAGGCTTCGATTGCTCATTATAAAGCTACGAAGCTTGGGTTGTATCGAAAGGTGATTATACGGCCGCAGCTTATGAATTAGCGAAATCAAACCGAGTTAACCTGATTAATCGTGAGGCTTTGATTGAGATGATATTAGCTATGAATTCATTACTTGGACTTATGATGGAATATATTCTTTTTATGATAACAATATCCAAAAAGAAAAAATTGATGGATTTAAGCAAAGTTTCAATTCAGAAAGAGCATTTTCAGTAATTGATGATAAAGAAAATTTAATAGGAAATTGTGAGTTTTATGATGTGAACGATGAAGGGGAAGAAATATTAGCAGTTGGAGTTCAAATGAAACCTTCAATGACAGGACAGGGTTACGGATCGAAATTTTTTAGAGAAATCATCGAACAAGGAAGGGTATTACTGAATTACAATCATATAATTTTATAAGTATGACTAAAGACTGGAAATAAAACTTAGCAGAGGAAATAGGGAACTTGCCCGCGCCGCGTAGTGGGTCTATATGTTCAGCAGCAAGGAAAGGTACTTTTTTCTCTTTACTGCTATTTAAATTATATTTAATTTCATACATATAAAGGGGCCTACTAGCGTGTAGGCCCCTTTTACTTCTATTAATGAATTCAATTAGAATGACAGAAATAGAAAAACCCCTGCTACGCAAGGGTTCTCAGTAATGATCTGTAATGGATTCGAACCATTGACCCCTACCCTGTCAAGATAGTGCTCTCCCGCTGAGCTAACAGATCGAAATAGTATGTAAATACAAGGATAATCATACCAGCAGGTGAGATGGGTGTCAATTCATTTTATAGATAGAATCGTTTGTTGTGGGGATGGGGTTGTGAGAATGTTAGGTTTAAAAAAAATTCAAAGAGCCCACAATAAGATTATATCAATCTATAAGGAAGTGGCACAATGCGGAATAAGATATATGGTCTAATAGTTGGAGGGTGTCTGTTTGTGTTACTTGCAGGTTGTTCTATAGAACGGGACGAATCCACGTTTCAATTAAAAAGGTTGGACACCTCTACTGCGCCTGTCATGCAGGATATATATTCTAAGGATGTTGGCGAGCAGGTATATTCGACGACAGAGATCTCTCCACCCTAAAGAACGATACGACGAAGAAATGAGAAATGAAGATTTGAAATATCCCCTTGGATCAGTCTAAGGGGATTTCGTGTTTTTATATTATTAATGTTGTGACTATTCGTCTTCATCCCACTTACGGGAGTAACCCATTTTGGTAACAAAATAGAATGAGTAAATAAGGACGATCGACATAATGATAACGATTGCAATCGTAATTCCCATAAGAGATTTAGCTCCTTTTATAAGGGTATAGTAAATGTAGACATTATCCAAACTATACATCAAAAATTTTTTTTTGTATAATGATTCGATTAGAAGTTGAATAGATTGTGGACCGAAGGAGTGGGAAATGAAATGGCTGCAGAGATCATTCATGTTAACACGGAGGAACAGCTGCAGTATGGACTGGAAATTCGGAAAAAGGTATTTGTAGAGGAGCAACATGTCCCTCTAAGTCTTGAAATGGATGAATATGATACGATTAGTCCCAAGGTACATCATTTATTAATTTACGATAATGGGGAATATGTGGCTACGGGTAGAATTATTTATTACAATGAGAACACGGCCAAAATGCAACGTATTGCTGTCACGAAGGAGTATCGTACGAAGGGTTTCGGTAAAGTACTGTTGATGGCAATGGACAAGTTCGCGAAGGAACTTGGATTGCAATATGCGATACTTGATGCACAGTGTCAGGCAGAATCCTTTTATGCGAAGCAGGGATATGAAGTGATCTCGAAGGAACCTTTTGATGATGCGGGAATATTACATGTTCGTATGAAAAAGGAATTATAATCTAAACTCCAACTTGAACTATCTTGAAATGGATGCATTAAATTAGCATGTGCTGGGTAACCTACTCGAATGCCCTAAACTTCATTGGCAAATTAACTAAAGGAGCGATTGATATGGGAACCCCAGGACGTGAACAATTCGTTGCAGTACAGAAGAACGGTGATGGTGATCTAACAGCATTTCAGACATCATCTGGTCGAGTATTGGCCTATGAACAAGCACTTCAGGAAGTACAGGCAGGTGCGATTGCCGGTGTGAATGCTTTTAAAGGTAGAGATGGAGAAACCTATATTCGTGGAGACGCGGATGGAGATCCATCCAACAACTTGGATCAACTCCCTACATTTGAATGATGTAGACACCATCAGCAAGCCAGCTGTTCCCCCTACATGGGCGGTACAGCTGGCTTTTTATTATAAATGATAGATAAGATTCTGCTCTAAGAAGGTCATGTCACCGATCTCACTCAGATAGTCATCTTTCTCGTCCCCGTAATGCATCAGATAAGTATTCTTCTGAACTTCTAAGGGAAGAGTAAGGAGTTCTTCCAGAGTGGCATGAACTTCTCCAGGACCGCTTAATTGGCATTCATGAAAAATAGTTCGACACCCGCGCTCTTGAACAAGTTGGAGAAGTAATGTGGGATCAAACGTCATGTCAGAACTGTAAAACAAACTTTCATTAATGTATAGAGAATAACTTGCTTTCCCTGGTATATGTTCAGTAGGTATAAGTTCGATGGTAAGATGCTCCGATATGTGATAAGGCTTCAACGGCTGAAGAAGGCGAACCTCAAATATGTCTTCTAGTGAGGATATTTCCCCTGTCTGATATAACCCACCTTTGAGAGAGTGTTCCCACAACGTATGAGCAAGTTCTTCAGTTATATATATTATGGGTTTGCGTTTATAAGTAAATTTCATTTTGAAAGCAAGTTCCTCTAGTCCACCAACATGATCTGCATGGATATGAGTGATAAATACAGCATCAATGTCGTCAAAAGACATCCCCAAATGATGAAGAGCACGTGGAGCGGTTACGCCACAATCAATTAGAAGCGAAAATGAACCATCTGATATTAATGCATTGTTATTGTAATACAATTTGGAAAAGGCGCTTCCGGTTCCAAGCATTTGCAATTGTAAGTCCAAGATTAATTCCCTCCTGATGTTGTTGTTATATCTGTCATTAAATATATCATTGATTAGTGTCAAAATAACAGGAATCTAGTCTTCATTATATATTACTCAAGAGTTCCCAATGGACGAAATCCTCATACAATACGGTAAGTATATACATCCGTAAATGAGGTGACATGATGGTTAAAGCGAAAAGTAAACAAATCGTTCAACCTAAAAGTGAAAAGGTTAAAAAAGAAATGAAACTGGTGTTGTCGCATATCTGTGAGGTCTGTAAAACACCTTGTGCAGATGGAATACATTACAGAGAGAAAATGAGAATACCAGGTGCTGTAGGAAATGGCGTGCCTTGTATTCTGACAAAACCGAGTTCGTAACAAGATAAACCCTGCAGAATAATATTCTGCAGGGTTTATTTGGAATGAAACTCAATTTGACCGCAACTTGCGGTATAAATTGTCGTATATATTTAAGTCATCATGAATGGAATAGGTTGGAGGGGGAGTATAAATATGAGATGGAAGAAAATAGTTCTAAGCACACTTGTTTTATCCCTTATGGGGGGTTCTTTGATGTTTGCCGATTCAGTGAATGAGAAAGTTCGTTTATGGGTGAATGGGCAAGAAGTTCAAGGGGGTGGCTATATTATAGATGGTAAGACTTATGCACCGATTCGCTCTTTCGATGGTGTTGTGAATTGGAATTCTAACAATAATCAAGTCAAGTTTCTGAAGCCTAATGTGCATATCTTTCTATTTAAAGGGGATACGGTATTCGGTAACGTGAATAAAGGAAAGCTGAAATTTAACGTGTTCAGCCAAGTGGATAATCTAAAGGACTCTGTTGCCGCCGTTAAAGTAGCCATCATAGATCCTTCAGGGAATAAGAAGGATATCCAGACTCAAGAATTAGGTAAGGATCAGAAGGATAACTTTTGGTTCAGAACAAATGATTTTACATATGATTTCAAAACGGCAGGGAAATACACGATAGGATTCTACATTAAAGTGTCTAAGAATGCGGAATATGAAATGGTGTCCCAGAAAATTGTTACAGCTTTAGATTAATATAATAATATAATTGTATTGAAACTGCTAGGTTAAATTGACCTAAAAAGCCTTCCATGGTACGATACCAAAGTAGAAAAATTAAACCCGAAGTGAGGTAATAATATGAGCGATCACAAACATGAACATGGCGATGATTGCGGCTGCGGTCATGATCATGAACACGACGGTGAGCATGAAGAGTTTATCCTGACTTTGACGGATGAGCATGGCGTTGACGTGGAAATGGTTCTTGTAGAGACTTTTGATGTAGGTCAGAAGGTCTATGCTCTGTTACTTGAACGTGAGAATCCAGAAGCAGATGGTATCATTCTGCGTATGGAAGAAGAGAACGAAGAAATGGTTCTCTATAATATCGAAGATGAAGAAGAATGGAAGTCTGTTGAAGAAGTATATAACGTGCTTGTAGCAGCACAGCAGGAATAGATTTCATTTGGTATTCATAAAGAAGCTCTGTACCGTAAGGTACAGAGCTTCTTTTTATGAAATGAAATTAGAAAATGGCATTGGTCTCAACAATAACTTTAATATTGTGAATGTAGCGATCTTCGGGTCCTTTTACAGGTAATCCTACTTCCACATGATCAATAATGTAATCAATATTGTCCTGGGAGATGACTTCTCCAGGAAGAAGAATTGGAATTCCTGGTGGGTAGACATATATAAATTCGGCTATGATTCTTCCTGCGGATTCCCTAAATGGAATCACTTCCGTATCCCCATAGAATGCTTCTCTTGGTGTAAGAGATAGTTGAGGGATTTCCGGAATCTTAATAACTAATTCATGAGCTTGATTTACTAAGTAATAGGTATCAGATAAGGAACGTAAAGCCGTTAAAAGAATTTCGATAGAGTCCATTTCATCACCGGGTGTGACGAGACAAAGTATGTTATACATATCGCTTAATTCAACTTCTAGATTATAATGTTCTCTTAACCAATTCTCTGTCTCATATCCCGTGATTCCAAGATGACGAACATGAATGGTAAGCTTGGTCGGATCAATGTCATGCGTTGCTTCTCCACCAAGAATCTCTTCGCCAACACAGTAAAGTCCATTGATCTTATTGATTTCTTCACGTGCATATTGAGCGAGCTCAATGGCTTTCTGAGCTATTTCATGTCCATGTAGCGCAAGATTACGCCTTGAAGTATCTAACGATGCCAACAAAATGTAGGATGTCGAGGTTGTCGTCAACATACTGATGATAGTCTGTACACGTTGTGGATTCACAAATCCATTTTTTACATTAAGGTTAAGCACGGAACTCTGGGTCATCGAACCGCCTAATTTGTGTACACTTGTGGCAGCCATATCGGCACCAGCTTCCATAGCAGATATGGGAAGATCCTCATGGAAATGAATTAATACCCCATGAGCCTCATCTACAAGTACGGGAACATGACGGCTGTGAGCGAGTTCAACGATTTCCTTCAAGTCTGCGCATAAGCCAAAATAGGTTGGGTTAATCACGAGTACCGCTTTTGCATCAGGGTGACGATCAAGTGCTCTACGAACAGAAGTTGTTGTGATTCCGTGATCTATTCCTAGATTCTCATCGCGAGCGGGAGAGACAAATACAGGTTTCGCTCCTGCAAAAATGATGGCTGACATAATCGATTTATGTACATTTCGTGGAACGATGATCTTGTCACCCGGAGAACATATCGATAGAATCATCGTCATGATCGCACCGCTTGTCCCTTGTACACTAAAGTAAGTATAGTCAGATCCGAAAGCATTTGCAGCAAGGGCTTGAGCTTCTTCAATGACACCCGTAGGTTGATGTAAGTCATCAAGTGGGGCTATATTAATTAAGTCTATGGAAAGGGCATTATCCCCTATGAAATTTCGGAATTCTTGATCCGCACCTCGACCTTTTTTATGCCCAGGAATATGGAATTGTACGGGGTTGCTAGCAGCATGATTCTTCAGTGCTGTGAAAAGGGGGGTGTTATTATGGTCCATGGATAAAATCATCACAACCTTCCTGTATTAAAATACAAATTTGAGTATAGCAAATCAGGACGGGATTGCAAGCTTTTGATAAAGGGGTAAAATCCTTATGAAAATGGGTATTCTATAGTATAGATGGATAAAGAAGGATTGTTTAAGGAAGTTTTGCTTAGAAGAGGATGGGATAATCATGCCAATACATAATTCAGAAATGATAAAAGATTCATCCAAGCGCCAACTGAAATCCCCATTTTTTATTGAACTTATGATTATTATTTTTTTAGTAGAGTTTCTAAAAGGGTCACTACTCGTTGCACTCTTACCCATTTATATGAAGAATGCTCTTGGGTTAACGGCTTGGAGTGTGGGAATTGCTTTCTCATTGCAATATGTTGGGGATAACCTTTTTAGAAGTCCCTTTGGTTGGTTGGCTGAGCGGTTAGGTTACAAGAAGACCATGACAGGAGCGTTATTAATGACTGTGATTGCAGTCATCATTATTGCTTTCACTTCTGCACCCATCTGGCTTGCGGTTGCGTGTTTCATTCTAGGGGTAGGGACCTCACCACTGTGGCCTTGTGCGATGACTGGGGCAACAGAGATCTCAGGTCCCAATAATAGTAATGGTGCGGCAATCGGAGCTTTAGAAATGGCTTCATTGATGGGAATAGGTGCGGGTCCAATCGCGATGAACTTTCTCATGCAACGAACAGGGTCCAATTTTCATACGTCGTTTTTGGTGCTGATAGGTTCGGGGATCGTGCTTGTATTAGTCGCCTTACTCCTCCCAGGAAAGGTACCAAGCTTAACCCCCCACATACATGTTAAACATGTGCGCCATAAGAATGTATTTATGTTGATCGCTTCTAAATGGATCCAATTAATAAATAGTGTAAAGAAAACAATGTATGAAGTGAAACATACTTTAAAGGTTAGTTGGCTGGTCTATCCTGCACTATTCTTACAATCATTCGTCATTGGAATTTTAACTCCAGTGATCACGCTATATGTACAGAATGAGTTGGGATTCTCGCCGAATATGTTCAGTCTCTTATTAATAGCTGGAGGGGGAATTACTGTTATTGCGCTTATTCCTTGTGGTAAATTAATTGACCGTTACGGAACAGCTCCATTCTTACATGCTGGATTTCTACTAGCAGCGGTATCCATTTCCTTATTCTCGATGGTACATACCGTACCGCTTGTATTTGCATTTGTAGCACTTATAGGAATTAGTTATGCGTTTATATTACCAGGATGGAATACCTATGTTTCGCATTTAGTACCTAAGGGAGAACGTGGCGTTGTCTGGGGATTTTTCTTGACACTGCAAGGATCTGGCATGGTGGTAGGTCCGATTGTATCGGGAAGACTGTGGGACGTTATGGGACACGAAGCCCCATTCATAGCAAGTAGCATAGTGATGATGCTTTTGTTTTTTGTACATTTGTTATTAACGCGTAAAAAACAACGGAATTCTATAGCGGGATAAGATTTAGCAAAGACATTTTACATCGTGGTAAGCGTTATCTGAGGGGGATCAAGGGTTCTTGATTCCTTCTTTTTGCTTGTTCAGGTTTAACTAGAATTTATTAAGGGTAAAAATAGTCAATAAACCAAGTTACCGTTACATAGGATAAAGTATAAAATATATCAAGCAAATGATTACGTTGTGAACGTGGCATCATTCTAACACCATTTGTTGAAATATCCAGTATAGGAGGGAATGCCTTGAACAAGAGTGATGAAGTAGAGTACTGCAATCTGGAGCTTCGATTTAATCAGCGACATATTCAAGACTTAATCAAAGAGTTGATTCAAGAAGGTTATTCCCTTTATTGGAGTGAGAACGAAACACTCTTTATCATTTCAGTTAGAACCGGACGGAAATTAGTGAAATTAAGATTTATGAGAACTCGAAGTGGATATAAAATGGTTGGAGATTATATCATACGAGACGCTAAGCTTGCGGACTGGATGGAGAAATTAATTGAAGATACAAGAGGGCATGCGGTTGTTAAACGATTTAAAGACAGGCAAATCTTCGTTGAGAATATATTGTTCGGGGAAGTGATCCGATTGGTTGAAATATCAGGGTATCAACAACGGGTTCTATATCAGAAAGGAACTTATTTCAGCGAACAGGAAATGTCGAAGATGTTCTATTCGTTAGAAGGGGATTTACGCTTACAGTTACGTAGAATTGAAGTGGATGAAGAATTAGAGAAACTTTATGCGGCTATACAAGCCAACGACACCGAGGAGATCGAGCATTGTAAAGAACGACTTCGAGAATTATGTCGTGAACTCATGACACTTGAATGGTAAATACGTT
This sequence comes from Paenibacillus sp. Y301, assembly GCF_059445505.1. Lineage (NCBI taxonomy): Bacteria > Bacillati > Bacillota > Bacilli > Caryophanales > Paenibacillaceae > Paenibacillus > Paenibacillus sp. Y301. The sequence goes on from NZ_JCAIUL010000001.1 coordinate 228,553, forward strand.
AGTTGATTACAATAAGAGAAGCATTTGAGATGAACACCTCGATCATTTGCGAGGTGTTTTATCATGTTAGGAGTTGGGGCAGGGGTTCACTTCTGCGCTTAAACACGTTAATATATAGATTGAATAGAAACTATGTTTAAAAATAAATGGAGCAAAGGATGAAAAACCAAATGGCAAAACAACAAATAGGTGTCATTGGCCTTGCTGTAATGGGAAAAAACTTGGCCCTAAACATCGAGAGTAGAGGCTTTACAGTCTCAGTATATAATCGCTCTCCTGAGAAAACGCAGGACCTTTTGAAAGAAGCTGAAGGCAAGAATCTAACAGGTACTTTTTCTGTTGAAGAATTCGTGAAATCACTTGAAGTGCCTCGTAGAATTCTTATCATGGTACAAGCTGGTAAAGCTACCGATGCTACGATTGAACAGTTGTTACCTTATCTAGATCAAGGTGACATCATCATTGATGGAGGGAATGCTTACTTCCCTGATACAGTACGTCGTAGTAAAGAGCTTGAAGATAAAGGTTTCCGTTTCATTGGAGCGGGTGTCTCTGGTGGGGAAGAGGGAGCTTTGAAAGGCCCTTCAATCATGCCTGGTGGTCAAGAGAGCGCATATCAATTAGTGGAACCGATCTTAACAGCGATATCAGCTAAAGTTGACGGTGAAGCTTGTAGTACATATATTGGACCAGATGGTGCAGGACATTATGTCAAAATGGTGCATAACGGTATTGAGTATGGTGACATGCAACTCATTTGTGAAGCTTACCAGCTCTTGAAAGATGTGTTACATCTTGATGCTAAGGAATTACATGAAATATTCACGGAATGGAACAAAGGGGAACTTGACAGCTATTTGATTGAAATCACGGCTGATATTTTCTCGAAGATTGATTCCGAGACAGGTAAACCGATGGTTGATATTATTCTTGACTCTGCTGGACAAAAGGGTACAGGGAAATGGACAAGTCAAAGTTCCCTTGATCTAGGCGTGCCATTATCCATGATTACTGAATCTGTATTCTCACGTTTCTTGTCAGCTATGAAAGAAGAACGTGTTGAAGCGAGCAAAATCTTGAACGGACCTGCAACTAAACCATTCCAAGGGGATAAAGCTGAGTTCATCGAAAGTGTTCGCAAAGCGTTGTTCGCGAGTAAAATCGTGTCTTATGCCCAAGGGTTCGCACAACTACGTGTCGCATCTGATGAATATGGATGGGACTTGAAATATGGTAACCTTGCAAAGATCTGGCGTGGTGGATGTATCATTCGCTCCCGATTCTTACAGAACATCACAGATGCTTACCAGAACAATGCAGATTTGAAGAACTTGTTGCTTGATCCATTCTTCAAAGATATTATTGAGAATTACCAAGGCGCTTGGCGTCAAACGGTTGCTGCAGCAGTTGCTCAAGGTGTTCCAGTACCTGGATTCTCAAGTGCTCTTGCGTACTATGATAGTTACCGTACGGAAAGATTGCCTGCTAACTTACTTCAAGCACAACGTGATTACTTCGGCGCTCATACGTTCCAACGTCTGGACAAAGAAGGAAGCTTCCACTTCAACTGGATGCAAGAATAGAGTTAGTATTCTGTTTGCTTAGTATCCTTTTTTGCATTAGAGGTAGGAATCAATCCATGCATCGCTTCCATGATACTGAAACGTATATTATCTTGTTCTAGGTAACTTGGGTCGGGTCGTTTAAGAAGTAGCATACTGATTTCTCCAAAATATTGAAAATTTCGAAGTAAACGTGGCTTAGGGAGTTCCAGCAGTGCTGGATCACCTTGAGCCACTTTTTGTTGAACATAATGAAGAACCCAAATGATATCATCGCGGCACAACATATGGCGGACATCGCAGATTTCTTCAAGGCGTTTTAAGCTTGGAATCGAATGATTGTGAGATTGAGGCATGTGTGTAACGCTCCTTTGTAATCTATTGACTGTTCACTCTAGTATATGGAACTCTAGCAAAAATAGAATCTTCCGAAGGCGTATGATTGTCGAAACTTTTGGGGCTGTGTTATGATTGGAACTACGATTGAATAGGATATGTCTCAGACCGAGATAAAGGCATAACAGAGGGGTGAAACTTTGAGCCAACCACAACAGAATATAATCCTGATTGGGATGATGGGAACAGGCAAATCTACCGTAGGTAAATGGCTTGCGCAACATCTGGAATATAACTTGGTGGACCTAGATGCAGCTGTGGAAGCGCACGAGGATTGCAGTATCGCTTCTATATTTACCAATCAAGGGGAAGCATACTTTCGTAAAGCGGAGACAGCTATGTTAGAGAGGGTACTCTCAGATAGATGTCAGGTCATTGCTACAGGCGGCGGCGCTGTACTGAATCCAAAGAACTGTGAGTTGATGAGGGAAGGTGGCTGGGTTGTGGCTTTGACAGCTGAAGCGGAAGATATTGCTTCGCGAGTTCAAGGTGATGGACTTAGACCTTTATTAGCTGGAAATACAGAAGAGAGAATACGTACGATATTGGAAGAACGGAAAAATGCTTACCTTTTTGCGGATTACACAGTGAACACATCGTTATATTCTGTGGAACAAGTGAGCGAAATGATTTTAACACATTACCGCGTCTAAGCTTGTTACTAAGATTGACTATTTTAATTATATGAACATAAAGGAGTTATTAATAATGGATGTTATCGTTAATCCTACCCCAAGTTTAAAAGGGACTATAGGAGCTCTCTCATCGAAGAACTATACAACCCGTTACTTGCTTGTCGCTGCTCTGGCAGAAGGAACGAGCACCGTCTATTACCCAGCACATAGTGAAGATAGTGATGCTATGCGTCGTTGTATTCAAGATCTTGGTGCGACACTTATTGAAGATGAGGAAAAAGCCATTATTACAGGCTTTGGCAAACATCCAAGAGATGTTAAAGAATTAAATGTAGGGAATGCGGGTGCTGTTCTACGTTTCTTAATGGGGATTGCCTCGTTGTGTCCAGATGTTACTTTTGTGAATACATATCCAGATTCTTTAGGCAAAAGACCACATGATGATCTAATTGTAGCCTTATCTCACTTAGGGGTTGAGGTCGATCATAATGATGGACGATTACCAATCACTATCCGTGGAGGTAAGCCGACTGGAGGTAAAATCAAAGTATCAGGAGAGGTTAGTTCGCAATACTTAAGTGCGCTCCTATTCTTGACTCCTTTATTGGAACAAGACAGTGAAATTGAAGTCCTTGGCGATTTGAAGTCTAAGGTGGTTGTGGGTCAGACGCTTGAAGTTCTTGAACAGGCGGGTATTATCATTCATGCTCGTGAGGACTATATGGTATTCCATGTGCCAGGTAGACAAACTTATGAAGCGAAAGCCTACACTGTACAAGGGGATTATCCTGGTTCTGCGGCGGTATTAGCGGCAGCGGCTGTCATACAGTCTGATGTTACTATCGAACGTCTGTCAGCATCTAGTAAGCAGGGAGAACGCGCTATAATAGATGTATTGAAGATGATGGAGGTTCCTCTTACGCATGAGAACGATAATGTTCATGTGAAAGGTAACGGTACATTAAAAGCTATCGAATTTGATGGAGATGCAGCTACCGATGCGGTGCTTGCTATGGTGGCAGCAGCCGTCTTTGCGGAGGGTACTTCGAGGTTCTACAACGTAGAGAATTTAAGGTATAAAGAGTGTGATCGGATCACAGACTACTTAGCGGAGCTTCGTAAGGCAGGCGCTAACGTAGAAGAACGACAAGCAGAGATCATCGTTCATGGAAGACCTGAAGGTGTTGAAGGTGGTGTGGAGATTAATGCACACTATGATCACCGCGTGATTATGGCATTGAGTATCGTAGGACTGAGAGCTAAACAACCTATCCGAATTAAGGATGCTCACCATGTGGCCAAATCTTATCCACAGTATTTTGATCACATTCAGGCGCTTGGAGCACAAATTGAATGGGTACATTCTTAATATACCAATCTTTACAGAAAGGGAGGATGAAAGATGTCTTTTATTAATCCAACACAAGAACAGATCGGCCAAATACTGAAGAACGCAGGTAACATTGCGGTAGTGGGATTATCGGATAAGTCAGATCGTGTATCGTACATGGTTGCTTATACGATGCAGAAGAAAGGGTACCGGATAATTCCCGTTAACCCTGCTGCAAGCGGAACGGAAATACTAGGTGAAATGTGTTATGCATCGCTAAAAGACATACCCGATCCAATCGATATAGTAAATGTATTTCGTCGCAGTGAGTATTGTGCAGAAGTAGCCCGAGAAGCAGTAGCAATTGGAGCAAAATTACTATGGCTTCAGCAGGGGATTATTAGTGAAGAAGCTGCTGTCATTGCTGAAGAGAATGGTTTGATTGCTATTATGGATCGTTGTATTAAAGTTGAGGATGCTATTGCGAGCAAGAATACGTAAGTGAAATTAAATTGACCCTTCGGGGTCTTTTTTTACGCTAAACGTTTCTTCGCCGCTAAAGGACGGAAAGACCGTTTATACTTGTTTTGACAAAATGTCTATCAGGGCTTACGATCAATATACATAGGATCAAGCGTAAATGAGAAACCATTTGTAGTTGATCGTGTGGAGGAAGGGGAGTGTCACCTTGAATTGGTTGGGATCTTTACAGCAGCTCGGAAGAGCAGTCATGCTCCCTACGATGGTATTACCTGCTGCCGCTATATTGCTAAGCGTAGGTAGTCTGCCTTGGGCAGCTTGGGGACTTCCATCCATAGCTGAGGTTAGTACGTGGGCTGGTCAAGGTATTTTTTTCTTCTTGCCCTATTTATTTGCGGTCGGAGTAGCTTGGGGACTTGCCAATCAAGCAGGACCTGCTGGGCTTGCTGCATTATCGGCAATGTTCATCTATGAGCAAGTCATGAAACATTTAGGTGACGGCAGCATACAACCATCTACGTTAATCGGAATCATCTTCGGAATGATCGCAGGTGGATTATATAATCGATTTAAACATATCAAACTTCCAGAAGTATTTCAGTTTTTTGGAGGCTCTAGGTTTGTCTTGTTGATTATGGGGTTATTCTCAGCTGTATTCTCATGGTTGATGTTAGGCGTTGCTCCCTATTTGCAACGGGGTCTTGATGAACTCACACACATGGTTCTCCATTTGGGAGGATTCGGACTTTTCTTATACGGCATGTTATATCGTGTTCTTACTGCCTTTGGGTTGCACCATTTGTTGAATAATGTGTTTTGGTTCCAGGTTGGATCATTTACCACGTCAGATGGAAGTATCGTTCAAGGGGATTTACCACGATATTTCGCGGGTGACCCTACTGCAGGATCATTTATGGCAGGACTATTTCCCATCATGATGTTTGCCTTGCCTGGTATAGCATTGGCGATCATCCATGAAGCACGTGAGGATCTTAAACCCAAGATTAAAAAGACATTTTTAACAGCGGCGTTAGTCTGTTTCCTTACAGGTGTGTCTGAGCAAATTGAGTTCGCATTTTTGTTTGTTGCTCCATATATGTTTATCGCTCACGTGTTGTTATCTGGAATAGCGATGTGGATTACATATGCATTAGATATTCATCATGGATTTTCTTATTCTGCTGGGGTTATCGATTATGTACTGAATTTTCATCTGTCACATAATGCATGGATGCTTATTCCCATTGGAATTGTGTATGGAATTATCTATTATGTGTTGTTTCGATGGGCAATTCACAAATTCCATATTCCAACGCCAGGACGAGAAGAAGGATCAACATTGGAAGATTGGGCAGGAAGTATCCCCTATCAGGCTCCCCTCATATTGGAAGCACTTGGGGGTAAGGAGAATATTGTACAGTTAGAATCTTGTATTACGCGTCTTCGCCTAACGGTTAAGAATGATAGGCTTATAGATAGCAACGCTCTTAAGCTTCTTGGCTCTGCAGGGTTAATTAAGCTGGGTGGGGGCAATGTTCAGGTTGTCTTTGGCACTTATTCAGAATTAATTCGTGAAGAAGTTAATAAGCTGAGGCAGAGGGTGATGCCCCAGGTTCTATTCAGCGCCCCGGTGCATGGATCAATGTTGCCAATTGAAGAGGTACCAGATCATATTTTTGCTGCGAAGTTAGTTGGGGATGGTGTGGCTTTTATACCTGATAGAGATGAATTGGTCTCTCCGGTGTATGGAACGATTATTCATGTGTATCCGACGATGCATGCGATTGGTATATCGACACCAGAAGGTCTTGAGGTGCTACTTCATATAGGAATTGATACTTCTCAACTCAAGGGAGGACATTTCCAAGCTGCAGTTAAAGAAGGGGATACCGTAGTTCCAGGTCAGCTGCTTGTCAAATTTGATTTGGCATATATTCGTATGCATGCTGCATCACTGGCAACTCCAATGGTTATAACTAACCCAGAACGAGTGAAATCATGGAGCTTTGCTCCTTTTAAAGGTGTTAAGAAAGGGCAGGCATCCGTGATGTCTGTTGTATTACACGACAGGAACGTTGGAGGGTTTGAATCATGATACAAGGCATCGGAGCGGCAACAGGAGTCGCAATAGGTAAAGCATTCGTATTGCCTAGTTGGGAATGGGACTTACCTGAATCCAGATTGGAAACCATAGATCTTGCTAAAGAATTTGAACGATTATATGAGGGAATACGAACTTCTAAACATGAAATTGAGTTCATTAGAAATGAATTCAAAGAAGTGGTGGGCGAGGAAGAATCCAGTATCTTTGATGCCCATCTTGCCATATTGGAAGATCCCATTTTTATGAATGAAATACAAGGCATCATTGAACGTCAATACAAAGCGGCAGAAGTTGCTGTAAAAGAAGCTATAGATCATTTTGTAACGATGTTTGATCTGTTAGATGATGAATATATGAAAGAACGAGCTTTAGATATTAAGGATGTAGGTAATCGATTATTAAAGCATCTACTGGGTGCACCAGAGATTACACTTCCTGAGGATACGCAACCCTACATTTTGGTGGCTAAGGAACTATCCCCATCTCAGCTTGTTCATTTGAACCCATCTCACGTACTCGGAATTACGACTCTCATTGGTGGGAAGACATCTCATTCCGCTATCATGTCACGAGCACTTGGAATCCCACTTGTATGTGGTCTGGAGAACAATCTGAAAGTACCGATTCAGACGGGTGATATGCTTATTGTTGATGGTGATCAAGGACATGTGTACGTTCATCCGGATGAATCCATGATAGCTCATTATACAAGCATACGGACCAAACAGCTGCATAAGAAAGAACAACTCCAACTCTTAGCATCAGTAGATGCGGTGACTCAAGATGGGGTTCAAATGAATCTTTCCTCCAATATAAGCTCTGTCAAGGAAATGGATATGGCTTTAAAATATGGTGCCGTAGGGGTAGGACTTTTCCGAACAGAGTTCTTATATATGGATCGCGTGACGTTTCCTAGCGAGAATGAACAATTTGAGGTATATCGTCTTGTTGCAGAAAAAATGGCTGGTAATGGTTCAGTGGTCATCCGCACCTTGGACATCGGTGGGGACAAGCATTTAGATTACTTCTCTCTACCAGAAGAAGATAATCCTTTCCTTGGATATCGTGCAATACGGATTAGTCTAGATCGCAAGGAACTATTCAAGACTCAGTTGAGCGCAATATTACGAGCGAGTGATTATGGGCATGTGAAGATTATGTATCCGATGATTTCTTCTGTTGAAGAAGTACGTGGAGCTAATGAAATCCTACGTGAAGCGATGGCTGATTTAGATGACAGAGGGATCTCTTATAATCGAGATATCGAAGTTGGGATTATGATTGAAGTGCCTGCAGCAGTTGCGATCGCTGATTTGTTAGCAGAAGAAAGTGACTTCTTTAGTATTGGCACGAATGACCTCGTACAATATGTGCTTGCTGTGGATCGAATGAATGAACAAATTGCACATCTGTATCACCCGTATCATCCAGCTATCCTTCGTATGCTGAAATCAACGGTGGAAGCTGCAAGACATGCAGGTATCCCGGTTAGTGTGTGCGGTGAAATGGCTGGAGACGAGCGCTCTATTCCATTATGGATCGAGTTAGGCGTACGTGATCTCAGTATGTCACCGGAATCTTTGCTTCGAATTAAGCATCGCCTTCTAAATACATCTGCTGAGGAAGATAAGCGTATAGCGAAAGAATGTCTACAAATGCATACAAACACGGAGATTGAAAAATTATTAAATGACTACCATGATTCTCATAGAAGCAGTCGCTCTATTGCTGTAGACTAAGAATTCATTGATATAATTGGATCGTGAGGTGGCATCAATGATCGTGGTGAGTTCTTGTTTAGCAGGGTTAGAAGTGAGATATAACGGAACACATCGCCTAGACAGTAGAATTCAAGAGTTGGTGGACAACAATAAAGCTATCATGATATGCCCTGAATTGTTAGGAGGATTCACTACACCTAGGGAGCCAGCAGAGATCGTTGGAGGAGATGGCGAAGATGTCCTTCAGGGGAGTGCACAGGTCATCAATAGGTTAGGTAAAGATGTAACTGACATGTATGTTAAAGGGGCTTACGAAACGCTAAGGATAGCGCAGGAGATTCATGCAGAAGTAATTGTGCTTAAGGAGAATAGTCCCTCGTGCGGGAGTTCTATGATATATAATGGTGAATTTACAGGTGATAAGATCGTTGGAAATGGTGTAACGACGGCTTTGCTTATAAGGAATGGGTTAAGAGTCATCTCAGAAGAACAGTTAGCCGATATTCTTGATGACATCTAGAGCACGATTCTAAAATAAAAGAATGGATGGAGAATCAGACTTGTTCTGATGAATCTATCCATTCTTTTTAATGAGTAGGGTAATCATCCAAATCGGCGCTTATAACAAGGCATGATCAGGTATTTTATTTGGTAAAGATTTTGACCTCTTTAGGAGCTAAAGTAACCGTAATCGAGCCATTGTTAATTTGAACATGGTCCGACCCAAGTTGGTTTGTCAGGGTTAGTCCGTTAGAGAAGTTCTCGAAATTGCCAATCGTCCGAGTCTCGGTGTTCCATGAATTGTTAATGAGTACAATTGCTTCATCGCCATCTTTGGAACGTTGGAAGCTATAGAAGGCATTGTCAGCCCACTTTTCTTTTTGCGAACCATTCTGCAATGCGGGGTGACTATTACGCACGGCATTGATTTTAGTAATGTATTTGTAGAGTTCGTGATTAGCATTAGGTACTACGTCCTCACGGTTATAAGGGTCATCCCCGCCGCTATAGCCTAGTTCTGTACCTTGGTAGAGAATTGGGATTCCACGTGATGTAAGCATAAACCCTAGAGCAGCCTTCAGTTGTGGCCATTTGTCAGCCCCATTGCCTGGTTTGCCAGAGGCATCATTTAGGAAACGCTTCACATCATGATTATCAATAAATAATCCATTCATTCTTGAATCACGATACTTTGAATCTTGCGTGTAAAGATCTCTTATTTGAGTGGTTGAGGCGTCATGACCGAATACATTTTTCATGGTGTAATACATTGGGAAATCGAGAGAAGCATCTAGATAGTTGGAATAATCTCCAACTTTGCCGTATTTGCGGTTAATCCTGTGTTGGTTTAGCTGGTAGAAGTGGATGTTCCCACTTTGGCACCATCCCGCCAGATTTCATAGCCGGTACCCCCGACAGCATCCGAAGATGCTGTCCAGGATAAGGAAACGGATGAATCGGTTTTACTTGTAGAAGTGACATTGGTGGGAACGCTTGGAGCGGTCGTGTCAACAACAGTGCCTGCGGGAGGTCCTGTTACGATCGTACCCACTGAACCATTCGCACCAGGTGTGAAAGTGGATGTGCCAACGTTAAACAGATAGTTGTTTGAATTATTGTTGTCCCAAGTACCGCTACCGTTGTTAAAGACAGCTTCTAATTGGGAAGCAGATCCGATGTTGAGGGTGATTTTGGAATACCCACTTATTTCGGAATTTGCCATAGCTGTTCCTGGAGCAGTCGTCCACGTACCCCCAGCAGGGCGGTAATGGATATAAGGCGTAGCATATCCCTTTTTGTAATAGACCGTGACTGAATTGCCAGTGGATGCGGTATAAGTTGTTACGCTAAGTGCGGTGCTTGCAGCAGAGATGTTACTCGCCGCGTCGAAAGCTTTCACCGTGAAACTGTAAGCCGTATTTGCGGTTAATCCTGTGTTGGTATAGCTGGTAGAAGTGGATGTTCCCACTTTAGTACCATCCCGCCAGATTTCGTAGCCAGTTACCCCGACAGCATCTGTGGAAGCAGTCCAGCTCAAGGAAACCGATGTTTCTGTTTTACTTGTAGCCACTACATTGGTAGGTACGCTTGGAGCAATCGTATCAACAACAGTGCCTGCGGGAGGTCCTGTTACGATCGTACCCACTGAACCATTCGCACCAGGTGTGAAAGTGGATGTGCCAACGTTAAACAGATAGTTGTTTGAATTATTGTTGTCCCAAGTACCGCCACCATTGTTAAAGACCGCTTCTAATTGGGAAGCGGATCCGATGTTGAGGGTAATTTTGGAATACCCACTTATTTCGGAATTTGCCATAGCTGTTCCTGGAGCAGTCGTCCACGTACTCCCAACAGGGCGGTAATGGATATAAGGCGTAGCATATCCCTTTTTGTAATAGACCGTGACGGTATTTCCATCTGGTGGCAAGTCTGTGTTTTTCGTGTGACTAATGACATATTGTTTGAAACCAGCCATATCTCCAGTAGCCGATCCATTACTATTGACGACATTAGCAAGTCTCAGAAGTGTGAATCCATTATACTTCCATGTTGTTATTTTCTCTTGAATCTTTTGAAAGTTACCGGTAGGTAGAGCGTTCTCACCATTTAAGCGAACGCCTTTACTATTTGCTATGGAAGATACGGTATCTACTAGCGTGGAAGGTTTTGAATAAGCAGGTGCACTTCCATCATCATTCATTTCCAACGCGGTAAATGTTAAATCGAGATTATTGTCTTTAAACTTTTGAATAAGTGTGTTGTAATCATAGTAGCCCGCTGCATTCTCGGCACTGTGTGGGGCTGATGGATTGTTGTACTGCCAGTGGAGACCAGAGATCTTCGCTCCGATTGGAACGCCGAACACAGAATCGAAGTTGCTGTGAGCCGCTGTAGCAATTACGCCAAGATGGTTCTCAAGGACGCTTTGATTCCATTTAAGAAAGTCTTTTCCGTAAGTGGAATTGTAACCACCTGTTGAATAGAACGAGTCTCCATCACTTGGAGGGTTGATCTGGCTCAGATCCGTTAGGGATAGACTCCATACTGAGTTTACACCGCTTAACGAACCATATTTACTAATCATAGCTGTTCTAAACGCATTCTTCGCCGTGTCTGTGTATACTTGGAATTTACCACGAGAAGGATAACTCCAGCCTGCTGAATTGTAATAGGAAGGGTAGCGAAGTTCACCTGAAGGTCCAGCACTTAAGTAGATTTTGGGAATAAGAGCTTTGTAGCTAGTGAAGTTAGTAGCGAACGAGGCGTATAAATCATTGTATTGTTGCCCAATACCGCTCCAAAATGGTGAGATAGCTTCATTATTCACATAACCAGTCTCACTTTTGTATTTCATTTCATCTGCCGTACCTTTGTTCCAGAGCCAGGAAGGGATAGGGATATTACAGTCATCCCCGGGATTTCCACCACAAGTATGTGTTGACAGAATCGGAACCCATTTCAATCCAGATTCACTGACAACGTTTGCATAAGTCTTGTAGTAACTCCAATCAAATTGATTGTCACCTGTAGCTTCTACATCACCCCACCATACATCTGTTGTAAGTGCGTAGACACCGTTACTTTTTAGTGTGTTTAGTTGGTTCTTAAACGCATTCCAATCTGTAATCTTGGTGAGAGGTGCCATAACAGATGCTTTGAAGTCATTTGCTACATCTGCATTAACTGTACTTGAGTTACTTAATAAGCCCATAATCGTGGAAAAGAATAAGAAAAAACCTAAAGCAACAACACGAACCTTCCTCCATAATAGTTTACTTGAATTCAAATCTACCAATCCTCCTTTTTTAAATGAAAGCGATTACCGCATTTCTTAAAAAGGCCGTTCTCGTAGTAGACACGGTAACCCATTTGTACTGTGTTTCTTCTTGTGACTTGGAGACAAGTAAGCGGCGGGCGTTATGCCAGTTAACATGTAGAATTAAAACAGGGGATCAAACATTAATCATGAATGCAATCGTTTGCAAAATTATGTTATATTATTTTTACATATTTGACAATACTTGTTTTTTATAAAGTTAGAAAAATCCACCCCAATGTAATAGTAATATCTTGCGCTTTACAGTTACTTGGAGTGGATTATGGGATTGAGGTGGCTACTTACCTGCTAAAGCGTCACAAAAAGCTTTACCATAGGGAGGGAGATCGGGAGGTCTACGAGCAGAAATAATGTGTCCATCAACGACAACGGCTTCATCTTTCCAAATGGCACCGGCATTCTCCATATCATCACGGATGCCTGGAGTTGAAGTCACTTGTACGCCATTTAGAATACGTGCAGAGATCAATACCCAACCTGCATGACATATTTGTCCGATAGGTTTGCGATCCGCATCCATTTCTTTAATAAGTTCAATGACTTTGCTGTAGCGTCTTAATTTATCAGGAGCCCAGCCGCCTGGTACAAGAATACCGTCATAGTCTTGGCTATTCACTTCTTCAAAAGAGTAGTCGCTCTTGGCAGGAACACCATATTTACCGATATACGTCTGTCCTTTATCTTCTGCAACAAGATGCACTTCAGCGCCTTCTTCACGTAATCGATAGATTGGGTACCACAATTCTAAGTCTTCGAAGTCTTCGCTAACAAGGGCAATTACTTTTTTACCTAAAAGTCTCATTTTTGTATCACTCCTCTTTGGGTGTAATTAAGGATTTAACCTATGGATTACTCTATTCTAACAAAAAGGATGTCCACAACATAGTTCTGCACTCCACCTTTTGGTGAAAGCGGTAATTTAAACGTTCCACTTTTTTTGCAGGATTTAATCTACATAAGGTCGAATAGAATTTAGATCAACTTATTTATTATCTATTCAAGACATATTAGAAATATATGAGGTGTTAATAATGGATAGACAATGTAAGTGCGGTCAACAGATGAGACTAGAATTACGTACCATAGTAGCAGGCAATGTACATATTCTTCATGTACCTATGCGAACATGTGAAGGGTGCTCAAAGTACGATCTATTGCCACCTATAAAACCTGGTTTGACAGATTATATGAAAGACCTTGTGAAAGAGAAACGTAAAAGAAAGATATCCTTTACAGAGGTCAATGAGATATCAGAGGTTATTTTTGAGGTGCTCTCTCAAGAGGAGAGTGATTGTTCTATAGAGATAGAGAATGCAATCAAAGATGCCACCCATCATCGAATTAATCTATTGCTTGATTTATTTAAGCATGCTGAGAGCATCCAAGACAGAAGTTGGATTGAGAATCTTCGACATCGATTAGGTCAACTTTCAACCCTTTTAGTAGAATTTAATCGAGAAAAAGCTACTTCGTACAAATGATTAGCGGTTTTATGCGCTTTGTTGGCTTTTTGTGTCGTTTTTTGTTACGATAATGAAAGAATTATACGAGATTAGGAGGTATAACGAATGGCTACGATGACTAGACTGACTACTATTGATCAGTTAAATGCTGCATTGGAATCATCATATGACAAGCCTCTACTTCTTTTTAAACATAGCACTCGTTGTCCTATCAGTGCCAATGCATACCAACAAGTGATGTCCTATCTAGAGGATGAACCTAATGAGTCTGTTGAATACGGCATTATTTATGTCGTTGAAGATCGCCCAACATCTCTTGAGGCAGCTGCTCTGACTGGGCTCCAGCATGAATCTCCACAAGTTATGCTAGTAAAAGATAAAAAGCCAGTTTGGCATACATCTCATTCTTATATTACATCTAGTGCACTACAAGAGGAATTATAATCTTAATTATGAAGCGTTATCATTGCGCAAAGTAGTAAATTGTCGTAATATTGATTATATTGGGTTGAACGAATGAAAATTTATTTGTAATGGAGCGAAAGAATTTGACAGTAACCATTTACGATGTGGCGCGTGAGGCAGGCGTATCTATGGCTACGGTATCTAGGGTTGTCAATAACAACCCCAACGTTAAGCCACAGACCCGGAAGAAAGTATATGAGGCGATTGAACGTTTGGGATATCGTCCAAATGCGGTGGCGAGAGGTCTCGCCAGTAAGAAGACTACAACGGTTGGTGTTGTAATTCCTGATATTTCTAATTCTATTTTCGCAGAAATTGCTCGAGGCATAGAAGATATTGCGAATATGTATCATTACAATATTATTCTGTGTAATGCTGATAAGAAGAAAGAGAAGGAAATACGTGTTATTAACACCTTGTTGGAGAAACAAGTGGATGGATTGTTGTTCATGGGCGGAACGGTTACAGAAGAACATATACAAGCCTTCCAGACATCTGCAGTACCCGTTGTGCTCTGTGCAACGAGAGATGAACAAGGAAACTATCCTTCAGTTGATATTGACCATGAAGCGGCAGCTTTCGATGCAGTGAATACGTTGATTCGGCATGGTCACCGTGAGATTGGTATGATCAGTGGAACACTTCAGGATCCTGCGAATGGATATTCTCGTTTTCAAGGATACAAGAAAGCTTTAGAAAAAGCAGGAATAGATTATCGGGAAGATTGGGTCCGTATCGGTAATTATCGTTATGAGTCTGGTGTGGAGGCTATGAAATACTTTCTTGGTCTGAGAAAGAAGCCGACTGCAATTTTTGCTGCAACAGATGAAATGGCTATAGGTGCGATCCATAGCATTCAAGATGAAGGTCTAAAAGTTCCAGATGACTTCTCTATAATTAGTGTAGATAACATTCATTTGGCATCGATGGTGCGACCACAACTGACCACCGTAGCACAACCAATGTACGATTTGGGTGCTGTAGCGATGCGACTTTTGACCAAACTAATGAAGAAAGAGAATGTGGATAATCCGCGGGTTATTCTACCTCATGAAACCATTCTTCGTCTTTCCGTTAGTCATGTGAATGAAGAGTAACTTACTGAACAACATATCGATTTATTGAAAGCTCCGTTAAGGGGCTTTTTTTAAATAGTAAATAGTTATCCATTAGAAAGAATCATGTACATCTCGCTAAAAAGGAGAGTGCAAACGTTTCTTCTAGGATGCGATCCATTGATTTAGACTGATATAGCTGAGGGGGCTTGTAGAATTGATAACCAATGAAATGACGATAGGATTAATAGGTGCCATGGACGAAGAGATTGAGTTGTTACTAACTGGCATGGAGCAGAGTGAGGAAATAACAAGGGCCGGCATACGTTATGTTAAAGGATCCTTTCAAGGTAAATCTGTCGTTGTATGTAAGTCAGGTGTTGGCAAGGTTAATGCAGCTGTTACTACACAGATCATGATTGACCAGTTTAGAGTTTCTAAAGTGTTATTTACGGGTGTAGCAGGAGCTGTACATCCAGATCTGTCCATTGGTGATATCGTAATCTCTACAGAGTGTATTCAGCATGATTTCGATGTATCTGCTTTAGGTTTCTCTCGTGGTGTTATTCCTTACCAAGAGGTATCGGCCTTTCCGGCGAATAAAGATTTAATAGCTCTAGCTGAACAGGCTTGTCGTGAGGTTGCCGATGGAAATTACATACTAGGGAAAGTATTGTCTGGAGATCAATTTATTGCAAATCGAGATACAGTTGCCTGGCTACATAATGAAATGGAAGGTTCCTGTGTGGAGATGGAGGGAGCTTCGGTCGCACAAGTGTGCTATATGAACGATGTCCCTTTCGTCATTATTCGCTCGATGTCTGATAAAGCGGATGGATCCGCACATGTTAATTTTACTGAATTTACTATTGAAGCATCGAAACGTTCACATGCCATTTTAGAATTTATGATTAGTCGAATTTAATAGGAATCTTCCATTAGACTCGTTTTCCTCCTGATATGCGTCAGCTTTGCTAATGTATATGTCAGTAGGGAAATGAGCTTTTTTTATTTACTCTAGAAAAAATTAATACATAAACCGTTGTTGGAATCGGATATGATCAAATTGCTCTTTTGAAGATAGTGGAACATCCCTCCCGATTCGTACCATAAGACAATTAGCTGGATGAGAACATATCTCTGGATCATCGGTTGCATACCATTCCATCTCAACAATCTTCATAAGCCGTTCCATCATCTTGCGGTAATCCCATACGTTAAGGCCGCTCCCCTTTAGATCCCAATGCCAATAATATTCAGTAGTAAATACAATATATTGTTCCATTTGATTATCCTCAAAGGCTGTCTTTATCATCTGTTGTCCTAGACCTAATGAACGGTATTCATCGGCAACTTCAATTGCGCCTAGTTCTATTAAATCAGTCATATGTTCTTGAGACCATCGTTCTTGTTCATCAGGGTAATGGAAGGTCACATATCCAACAATAGTGAGCTCATCACGGGTAATAATAATTCTACCTTCTTCTAATCCTGCAATTTCAATCAATGCTTGATGTTGTTCTTGAGGTCGACGAAATGCATCAAGATCGGGATGAAGGGTTAATTGGGATAGGGTTTCAACAGAAACAGGACCTTCAACGATTAGAATCCGATCATGAAAGGGTAAAGGTTGGACATGGTAAAGTTTAGGATGGTTCATCGCGTAACTCCCCTTTTATTTCTACTTATAACAAATAAAAATTTAAATGAAAAGCAATGACAGAGATTTAATACCTATGCTATAATCATTCTGACATAATTTAGTCACAAATATAAGCATTTCCACTATGATTGTTATTATGACAGAAGTTTACTAGATAAGCGATTTCGAAAGTATAAAAATAGCGAATTTTGTAAGCGTTATCTTTTTTGTTCCTAAGAAGCTACTTATGGAGGGATAGATACAAATGGAAATCAATCATAATAATGAACTGTTACCGAGTGTGAACAGCATAACTAATATGGGTGACTACGAACAGGCTCGGAAGGAATTTAATTGGGAAGATGTTGAACGTCACTTTACATGGTATGAAACAGGTAAATGTAATATGGCATATGAAGTCATCGATCGTCACGTGGAAGAAGGAAAAGGAGACAAAGTAGCACTGATATACAGTGATGCGAATCGAGAAGAAACGTATACATTTCGACAATTAAGAGATCAATCGAACCAATTTGGTAATGTTCTTCGTAAATACGGAATTGGTAAAGGTGACCGTGTCTTCATATTTATGCCCCGTAGTCCAGAGTTATATATCTGTCTGCTTGGTATTCTTAAGGTAGGAGCGGTGGTAGGACCTTTATTCGAGGCCTTCATGGAAACTGCGGTGAAGGATCGCTTAGTGGACAGTAGTGCAATCGCGTTGGTCACAACTCCACAGTTATTGGGTAGAGTTACGAGAGGAGAATTACCTGACTTAGAGCATATCATTGTTATCGGAGAACCCGATAATCAGAATGATTCATTGATAAGCTATAGAGATGAAATGGAATCAGCATCGATTGCGTTAGAACTTCAATGGTTGGATCGTGAAGATGGTCTTATTATGCATTATACATCAGGATCAACAGGTAAACCGAAAGGCGTATATCATGTCCAGAATGCGATGATTCAACATTATTATTCGGCAAAGGTTGTACTAGATTTACGTGAGGATGACGTTTACTGGTGTACAGCTGATCCAGGTTGGGTCACAGGGACCTCCTATGGTATTTTTGCACCCTGGCTTCATGGTGTAACAAATGTCGTTAGGGGTGGACGATTCAGCCCACAAGATTGGTATGCAACCATTGATAAATATAAAGTTACCGTATGGTACAGTGCCCCGACCGCTTTTCGAATGCTTATGGGAGCAGGGGTGGATGTCACCTCCAAATATGAACTGAGTAGTCTTCGACACGTGCTCTCTGTCGGGGAACCTTTGAACCCGGAAGTCGTTCGTTGGGGAAATAAAACGTATGGGCAACGTATTCATGATACCTGGTGGATGACAGAAACAGGTGCACAAATGATATGTAATTATCCAGGGATGGCGATTAAACCAGGATCTATGGGACGTCCTCTGCCTGGAATTGAAGCGACCATCAAAGATGATAAAGGAAATACGGTACCACCCTATACGATGGGGAATTTAGCGATTAAGGCTCCATGGCCATCGATGATGAATCGCATATGGAATAACTCTGTTAAATATGAGGAATATTTTCGCGTTCCGGGATGGTATATCTCAGGCGATTCGGCTTACATGGATGACGAAGGTTACTTCTGGTTCCAAGGAAGAATTGATGATGTAATTAATTCATCCGGGGAGAGAATAGGTCCTTTTGAGGTGGAAAGTAAACTATTGGAGCATCCGGCTATAGTAGAAGCAGGTGTGATCGGTAAACCGGATGCGATACGAGGAGAGATTATCAAAGCTTTTATCTCATTACGCGAAGGATATGCTCCAACAGCCGAATTAAAGGAGGAGATCTATACCTTTGTTAAAGTGGGATTATCGGCTCACGCTGCACCAAGAGAAATTGAATTTAAGGATAAGCTACCTAAAACTCGTTCAGGTAAAATTATGCGTCGTGTGCTGAAGGCATGGGAGTTAGATCTTCCGACAGGCGATTTATCTACGATTGATGATTAAGTCTCAAGTATCGTTCGAACAATAGGAGGGGCTGTCCCATAAGTGAATTTATACTTTGGAGACAGCTCTTCTGATTTCGGATGCAGTTCCGTTAGCTAGCAGAGTTGATCCATAGCGGATATACAAAAGAAACCTCCCTAAAATGGTTAGTTGTACTTCCATTTTAGAGAGGTTTCTTTTCTGATTTTTTTAGATTGTAGATACTCTTCCCGCGTAAACAACGGTCCGTCCGCTCCCAGCGTTAACGTTGAACTTACTCAACAAGCATCTTCTTTTCGTAATAAGTGGAAGAGGACGATTCGGATTCTCCAATGCTATTGACAGCTGTTACACGATACCAACCTGTAGCCGAGTTGGTAACATAGAGAAAGCTAGATGATTGGCTCGAACCAATCTGTGAATAACTTCCATTCTGTTCTTTGCTGAAATAGATATTAAAGCGCTCCGTATCATTACTGCCGATGGCCCAATCCATCTGAATGCCATTCTCCACCGAATTAATTGTAGGCTGAGCAGGAGCTGTAGGCGTCGTCTGTGGGACTTCTCCGATAGGTTCATCAATTGGAGTGCCCTGATCGGTCTCATCGGGCGTATTCTCTTTACCAGGGGCTGTGATACCAACCTCTGGTTCAACAGGCGGTTGGTAGCTTCTGTTTCCGACAATTGCACTTGGTGCTGATTCTTTACCGGCTACATCGACTGCCGTAACGTAAAATTCATAATGACCACTCGCTGAAGCTTTACTTGTGAATACTTTAGGATCATCGCTGAGTAAAGAACTTCCATTCTTCACAAAACTACTGCCGTTCAGTGAACGATAAAGTCGATAACCTACAACATCCTGAGATCCGCTACGTCTAAAGCTAATTTTTACCGAACCATTGTTATTAGAGAATGTGACATCTTTGGGTGATGTAGGTGAATTACCATCATCTACTCTGGGATCGATTAGAGTTGGCATATCACTGGTTGCGTCTTTAGGTAAATAGAACGCAATGGATTCATGATCTTTCATCACAGTAAATGCAGCTTGTAGCTCTTTAATCAATTCTTGAATAGGATTCTCACGTTTAATGACGACTCTTTCCTTTAACATATCTTCCGGTGTAGTATCCTGAGGGATATAATTCACATTGTTGTAAGTAATATATTTAGCTTTTGCAATGCCATCATCGCTCTCTTTAGGAACATACTTAGCGTTAAATAAGTCAGTAACAAATTTGTTGGTTAGAGATGTTGGTAGTTTACCGCTATAGGCGGATACTGTTTTTGTTGTAAGTCCACTAGGCTTCTCGAACTTGGATGTAACAAAGAGTTCTGGTTTCTTCGCTATCATTTCATTCATGATGAGTGTCCATATGTTCTGAGCATTCTTTTTCTGGTCGCCTTCTAGTACATTTACAGACTCTTTGTAACCAACCCATACGCCAAGAGTTATATCTGGAGAATATCCCATAAACCATACGTCAGCGTAATTCTGCGTTGATCCTGTCTTACCTACGATGGGAACCTCTTTCCAATACTTATACTTGTTTTTGACGGTACTTCCGGTGCCTTCAGTAATAACAGTACGTAACATGTCAGTCATGAGGTATGCCGTTTGTTTAGAGAAGGCTGTCACTGGTTCTAGTTTATGTTGATAAACAATTGCACCATTAGAATCAGTTATTTTCTCAATCATATAAGCATCAAGAAATTGTCCATTGTTCGGAATTGAACTATAGGCATTCGTTAATTCTTCAACAGACACACCGTACTTTAATCCACCGAGTACACCTGTTTGTGCACCATAATCTTCTTTTTGTATGGTGGTAATTCCAAGTTTTTTAGTAAATTCCCATGCTTTATCGATACTTACGACATTATTAAATAATTTTAGAGCAATTGTATTTTTGGATTTATTGAGTGCATAACGAGCTGTAATAAGTCCTTCATAACCTCCTGATGAATTCTTGGGGATGTGAAATCCCTTTTGACCATCTTTTAAAATAATGGGAGCGTCATCTACGATACTAGCTGGTTGAATGAAACCCGATTCAAGCGCCGGTAGAAAGGCTGCAATCGGCTTCATGGCAGACCCTGGTTGGCGTACCATTTGAGTAGCATAGTTCATCTGCTCTTCGTAGAAATCGCGTCCTTCAATCATGCCTAAGATCGCACCCGTTTTGTTATCTAACATCATTGCAGCCGTTTGTTCCATCCCTTTAGTCTTGCTATCAGGATTGAAATTGTTATCGTTGTCAGCAATAGAGTGCATTGAATTGTATACACTTTTATTAATAGTCGTGTAGATTCGATATCCGCCGGTGGTCAGCTGTAATTTAGCTTCTTCAAGAAGCTCATTATTCGCTTTCACGGTTTGGTTGCTATTCCCAGAAGAAGCAGCCTTTAATGTCATAAGAATTTCTGCCGCTTTGCGCTCCGTTTCCATCATAAGGTAAGGGAAGGTAGAGTATGCCTTCTCTGTTTGAGGAGCTAGCGTTGACTTGATGTCGAATGCAAAGGCTTCATTGTATTCACCGTTTGTAATCTTCGCTTCTTCAAGCATACGACGTAATACTAATTTTTGTCGATCCATCGCACGTTTGAAAGCAGTAGGATTAAATTCACCTTTGCCGTTAAAGGCTGAGTATGTAGAGGGAAGCTGTGGTAACCCTGCTAAATAAGCAGCTTGAGCAATATTTAGTTTGTTTAGATCATTAATATTGAAGATACCTTTTGCAGCAGCTTTGATGCCGTACACATTATACCCATTTGCACCGGTGCCGAAAGGCACCTTATTTAGGTAGGCCCCTAATATTTGATCTTTAGTCAATATACGTTCGAGTCTTAAAGAGAGAAGCATTTCTTTGATTTTACGGTTGTCTGTTCGATCTAGATTGAGAAATACGCGTCTAGCGAGCTGTTGCGTGAGTGTACTTCCACCTGTTTGGATCGATTCGTTCAGAACTCTTTGCTTAACCGCACGAAGCGTACCGCTCATGTCAATGCCATTGTGTGTAGAGAAATTGTTATCCTCGATTGCGATAATGGCATCCTTCACAAGAGTGGGAATTTGATCAAATTCTACAGGCCGTCGATCTTCATCTGTTCGTAGTTGGCCGATCGGTGTACCATCACTGAAATAGGCAAAACCAGTAATTGAGTTTTGGTTCATTTTTTGCTCTATTGCAGCTCTTGTTCGTACGGGCTCGTCATGAACAATAGAAGAGACATACCCGATCCCAGCTCCTCCTACTAAGAGTATCCCCATGAAAAGAAAGACAAAGAGCCAAAGTAGCGTAATTCCTAATATCCGTCCAAAGGATTTCTTTGAAGGGCGCTCTTGTTTAGGGTCCTTTTTATTTGTATCAACCATTCGTAATAGATCCTCCTTCTAACGGAACTATTATAGCATAAAATACGACATTTGAATCTCTTTATCCTTGCGGACCATTAATAATGATGAATTTTCACTTTTTTTTAACGTTGAGATGGTATAGATAAGTCGAGAAATATCGAATGATGGGGAGGTTAAGTATATGTAGTAAATTATATGTAGTAAATTATATGTAGTAAATTATATGTTATGTCATTAACCGATGAACTGAGGCTGAAGTATATGGAGTTTGTAATAAACATTAATCGGTAGTGATGAATTTGAGGGAGTGAAGAGGAGCTTACTAAATTCAAGATCTGATTAATTTATTGTATAAAAAAAGCTTGGAACAGGAGTTCCAAGCTTCGGTAAAGATCTTAACGGTTGTAGAATTCGACGATTTGTTTCTCATCGATATCTTGAGACAATTCAGCACGTTCAGGGAAACGAATGAATTTACCTTCTAAAGCAGTGTCATTGAATTCCAAGTAACCTTGAAGGTGTGTACGGTTCTCAAGAGCTTCTTTGATAGAAGAAAGACCACGACTTTTTTCACGAAGTCCGATAACATCGCCTGTATTCAACATGTAAGAAGCAATGTTTACTTTCTTACCGTTTACAGTGATATGACCATGTGATACCAATTGACGAGCACCTGCACGGGAATTCGCGAAACCTAGACGGTAAACCAAGTTGTCCAAACGGCTTTCTAGTAGGAACATGAAGTTCTCACCAGCGATACCTTGCATTTTTTGAGCTTTGTTAAATAGAGTTTTAAACTGTTTCTCACCCAAGCCGTACATGTGACGCAGTTTTTGTTTCTCAAGCAACTGCATACCGTAGTTGCTGATCTTTCTGCGTTGATTAGCGCCGTGTTGACCCGGAGGGAAAGGGCGTTTCAAATCTTTACCTGTACCACTTAGTGAGATGCCTAGACGGCGACTTAATTTAAATTTAGGACCAGTGTAACGTGCCATTGTATAGTAGACTCCTTTATAATTGAAATTCTGTAGGGTTCTATTTGTGCCGTATTTTGTTTCGTGTGTGCTGCGGCTCATGGGCCCAAAGCACAACTGACATGAAAGTTCAGCCGCTGTCTTGTCAGTAACAAAGTACGTGAGGGTGACACAACGTTACGCCCAAATTCTCGAACAAAAAATCGCTTGTTCAACAACTAATTCTAAATGATAGAGAAGGTAAAAGTCAAGTCTCAGTGTATTCGAAAAAAGACTAAATTTGTCGATAGGGCTTTGGTCCCAAAAACATAGGACAAAAATATGAAATGTAGGTGCAAATATAGTGTGAAGAGAGTAGAATATGATTATTGTATATGTATTCTGTATTATTATGTCTAATCAAATTACTTTAGGGTTGGGTTGATCGTTATTACGAAATTTAATAGAGTGACATACAGATAACCCTTTCAAACTAGTGTAAAGGAGCAATATGCTTATGTCCGAAAATCAAAGTGACGTTTCAAAGCATGAGAGGTTACTCAGGGATAGTATTATAGAGGAAGACTCCTTGGAATCGGTTAATTTCTGGATGCGTAATTTGGACATTACGACATATGATTTGCCATATATCCATGTGCTTTTAGCGAAAAGTTTCTTGGATTGGCAGGAGATGTCATCTGCATTGCCTATGATGAAACATTCGTCGTGGACCATTTTACGATATGATGGTACTTGGGCAGCTGGAGATGTTTCCATATCGGACTATCTGAATCATGATGCTCCCCAGTTGTTGGAAGAATGTCTAAGTAATAAAACAAAGATTATGGATGAATACAAAGAGCAGCACTCCATCGGATTATTTCCTGTATTCACACGTGGATATCAAGAAATCTATGCCATTATGGTGTGTGTTCTTCCTAAATCAAGAATTGAAAACGGAGAAATGGAAATCATTACATCGATGTCGATTCTTTTTAACAGCTGCTTTTATAAAAGATTTGAATATGTATTTGTGGAAGATATGATGAGCGAACAAAAGAAGGCCAATGATGAAGCAGCTCGTACCGCAATCTTATATCAAATTGTAGAACGAATGCATGATCATATTGATGTTGACATGGTACTTACAGAAGTACTAGATAGTATTGCCTTTCTTTATCCTGGAGCCTCGCTACAATTGTTTATGTCACAAGATCATCATAGTGATAACCCACGTGTGAAACCACTCATTCTTCAAACATGGGAAGACGATGTAAGAGTTCGCACCTTCAGGGATGGTAAATTGACCATTCAAGAATCCAAATTTGAGAACGGTGACGACAAGCTGGAAATAGGATTTCCACTTGGAGGTACACAGGGCGTGTATGGTGTTTTCTATTTGCTTGCTGGGAAAGACTTTCTGAAGGAACTTGATTTACAGTTAGTGACAACCTTAGTCGATACTGCGGGGAACGCCTTTGAGAATGCAAAATTATATGAGCAATCCAAATTACTTATTCAAGAGTTGCGTTTGATCAATGAATTAACACAACGTGTAAATCAAAGTCTTCGGTTGTCCGAAATTTATAAATTTTCAAACGAAGAGTTATTAAATATTTTCAAAGCAGATTATTGTTGTATTCTTCAATATAATAAAGGGTTGGACGTATTAGAAGTCGTGTCCTGTAATGTGCCTTCTTTAGAAAAAGAAGTGTTTGATAAGGACTATGGTTTTGGTGGGTTGGTATATGGAAAAGGTGAACCTGTTATTTTATCTGATTATAGAGTGAACATGAGGATTCCTTCTATATTTATGGAACATACGGGTGCCGAATCATTGATTGCAACTCCACTTATTGTTAAAGGAGAAGTGATTGGAGCCATACTGCTAGTTCATCATAAGTTACATTTCTTCACCTATGAGAATTACCGGTTATTACAAACCTTATCCAATCATATTGGACTTTCTGTGAGCAACGCATTGCTACACGCTGAGGTAAAACGTATGGCAAATCGTGATGTATTAACAGATCTTTATGCTCGTCGTTACCTAGATGAAGTAATACATAGCAGGCAAATGCTTGATTTCTGCGGCTCGTTAATTGTGGTGGATATTGATCAATTTAAACAAGTAAATGATAAGCACGGACATCAACAAGGGGACAAAATTCTTAAACAGGTCAGTGGTATTATTAAAAGCTCTATCCGACAAACCGATCTTGCAGCACGCTGGGGTGGAGAGGAACTGGCTATATATTTACCACAACTTGGGGTAAGACAAGCAATTGTGGTTGCGGAAAGAATTCGTAAACGGGTTGA
This sequence comes from Paenibacillus sp. Y301, assembly GCF_059445505.1. NCBI lineage: Bacteria > Bacillati > Bacillota > Bacilli > Caryophanales > Paenibacillaceae > Paenibacillus > Paenibacillus sp. Y301. Next base: position 253,849 of record NZ_JCAIUL010000001.1, read on the forward strand.
AGAAGAGACAGAACCTCTTGTGACTGTGTCCTGTGGCATATCAGAATGGATTTGGATGGATGAGTTAGTAAGTGTTGATGCTTTGTTCTACATGGCAGATATGGCGCTCTACCGAGCTAAGAATAATGGGCGTAACCAGATTCAAGTTGAAGATGGAAACGTATAACGAAGGTACCTTTTTTAAAAAGGTACTTTTTTTGTCTGCATACAGGCTAATGGAAACATTTATAATCCAGATGAGAATGGGAACGATATAGTATAACAAACATGTCATACCCTTAATAACAAAATATTGTGGAAATTCGTAGATGAGGAGCTAATCATGATGACATATCGTGGGCGGACATGGGGAATGTGTATCTCCATCGTAGGGCTATGCTGCATTTTATCTGGATGTAACTTCTTCTCAACCACTACCTCTCCAGAAGAACAGTTCCAAATCTCTGTAAGTGGATTAGCGGGAACGGAGGCACTTACTTTTATGGGGGAGGCTGCATTAAGAAGAAATGAACAACGGCAATTCGAACAACATTTTGCCTATGAAGGAAAACTAACTAATCATGACCAGCTGACTATGCAAAATATATTACCTGTTCAAAGTGCCAGCAAAAAGAATATGACCTCAGTTCAAGAAAAGGTAAATAAATCTGCAGATTTTCTTCATATGAATGGAGAGTGGGTTCATACATCAAGTACGACTGATCAAGCGGATCAGGTGCTTATCCGGTTTAATCCTCTAGATCAGTTAGAAGAGATCAGTGGCTACGGCAAGGTCATTACAGAGGAAAGAGGAGCTTCTCGAGGGACTAGAGTCCTTCGTATTGAACTGAAGCCAGAAGATGCTCTGAAGTGGCTGGACAAACAATTAAGTAGTGAAATGAATGCCCTAAGACAGGAATTAGTCGAGCAGAGAACATTATATTCTTCAAAAGTTCGCTCTGAACTTGATGGGATTTGGAAGAAAGGAGATGAGCAACTTCAGGCGATGTTGAAAGAGGCTAAAGTGGGTACAATTTATCATATGACTATAGATCGTACAAGTAATCTCCCAATCAGACTTACTTCCGAGAGTAACATGTCCTATTTGGATCAGGAAGGGATAGAGCAGATTGAATCCATAGTGAATGATGTTTCTTTTCAACTCTAATCTCTTTAGGAATCGTTCATCTACTGCTGACTTGACACTTTGATCATGATACAATGTTCTATGAATTAACCGTCGTTCAAAAAAAGATATGGATTGACATCGAGGAGGAGAAACAAGTTATGCATGATCCTAGAATTCAAAAACTTGCTAAAAATTTGGTTGGATATTCTGTGAATGTACAACCTGGTGAAAATGTACTAATTGAAATGATCGGTAGTGAACGCGATCTGATGAAAGCCATTATAGAAGAGGTAGCCAAAAAAGGCGGAAACTCTTTCGTTCAACTTACGGATAAATCAGTTCAGCGTACCATGTTTACTCATGCGACAAAGGAGCAAATGGAGACTTGGGCAGAGCTTGATTTGGAGCGTATGAAGAAAATGGATTGCTACATTGGTATTCGTGCAGGAGAGAATGTAAATGATCTGTCTGACGTACCTGAAGAAAAAATGAAATTATACAACTCTATCTATAATCACAAAGTACATAGTCAAGAGAGAGTTAACAATACGAAGTGGGTAGTTCTTCGTTACCCTAACGCAAGTATGGCTCAATTGGCTAACAAAAGTACGGAAGCCTTTGAAGACTTCTACTTTGACGTATGTAATCTTGATTATGGAAAAATGGACGCTGCTCAAGATCCACTTGCCGATCTAATGAGAAGAACGGATAAAGTCCGGATCTCAAGTCCAGGTACGGATCTTACGTTCTCTATTAAAGGAATTGGTGCTGAGAAATGTTCAGGAGAGAAGAACATTCCTGACGGCGAAGTATATAGTGCGCCTGTGCGTAACTCTGTAAATGGTACGATTAGTTACAATACACCAACTGTATACAATGGTATCTCTTTCGAGAATATTAAGTTTACCTTTAAAGATGGTAAAATTGTGGAAGCGACAAGCAACGATACAGCTCGCCTTAACGATATTTTAGATTCTGACGAAGGTGCACGTTACATTGGTGAATTTGCAATTGGCTTCAATCCATATATCCTTCATCCCATGAAAGATATTCTATTCGATGAGAAAATTGCAGGGAGTCTTCATTTCACCCCTGGTCAAGCTTATGATGTTACCGATAATGGAAACAACTCATCCATCCATTGGGACTTGGTATTGATTCAACGTCCTGATTATGGCGGTGGAGAGATTTATTTCGATGATGTTCTTATCCGTAAGGATGGATTATTTGTCATTCCGGAACTTCAAGGATTAAATCCAGATCAACTTAAATAACATAGAAATGACTTGCATCAGAAAGCGGATTCAAGGTATCATTAAATATGTAAAATAATAACGATAAATAATACAAGTTACGGAGGGATCCTATGTCCAGTAACAATGCAGCGGTTGTAGAAATTGCTCAAACAGCAGGTAAGTTCAGTTCTTCCATCGTACTTCAAGCAGACAACAAGTATATCGATGTAAAGAGTATTTTGGGCTTATTTACTACGCTTGTTAGCCATAAGGATTATGAATTACATGTTCATGGTCCAGATGCAGATGAAGCGAAGGCAGCTATGACAGAAGTATTTGCGAAACATGGTTTGCAAATTGAAGTCATCACTGACTAATAGGAGCGAAAGCACCTTTACTTGTATAAGTAAGGGTGCTTTTTTTTCGGGGTTCTTGTATTGACACGTATTTTCGACTAATATTAAGAATAGAATTAAAGCGGTGACTTTTGGACATAGGGGGAAGAGACATGACTTCGTCTGATTTACAGGACCATTTGAATCTCAAAGCGATTAATCTTCTACAAGAAGATGCAGATAAAATTCAAAAACTTATTGAAGTACAGATGGAGAACTTGGCAACGCGTTATTGCCCTCTCTATGAAGAAGTACTGGATACACAGATGTATGGTTTCTCAAAAGAAGTAGACTTTGCAATACGTATAGGTTTATTAGAGGAATTTGCGGGTAGACAGTTGGTTAGTCAGCTTGAGCGTAATTTGGCCATTCTATATGAAGCCTTAAACAACAAAGAGTAGCCTGTGGAACCACAGGCATACATAGAGTTAAATGCATGCCGAGTTTACGGACATGCATTTTTTTTGATTACGTACAAGTTTCACTTGAATCAATTATACGCTGAGGCTTTTTAGACGAGAAAAAAAGATACGCCCAGAATAATATATACGGCTATGAGTAGAAGCCCTTCATACCAATTCGTTGATCCATCTTGGGTAATAGATTTTGCAATGAACACGGCGACAGCAATAGCAACTAATTCGATAGAGGTGAACACAATATCCATTGTATCGCCCATGAAATAACTAATGAAGATAAGTACAGGAGCTACGAATAGAGCAATCTGTAGACTACTTCCCACAGCTATTTCAACAGAGGCACCGATCTTGTTCTTCATAGCTAGCATGATCGCAGCACTATGCTCGGCAGCATTCCCGATAATGGCTACTAAGAAAGCTCCAACAAATATCTCACTAAAGCCAAAACGTGCGGTTATGGAATCCAGTGTACCTACAAGCCATTCACTAACAAACGCAACCATAACGGTGGCTACGATAAGGTATATGACGGATTTGCGCTTAGACCAATGAGCTTCACGTTCATGAGGAAGCTCCTCTTGAGTTTCATCGGTGACGTCGGATAAATACTTTTTGTGTGTGATCATAGAGAACAGGAGCCAAGCGAGATAGGCCAAGATTAGAATGCCTGCTACAACTAGGCTTAGTATGGAAGTCTCCTTCTCTGTAATCACGTGTGTATTGAAGAAAACAGCGGGTATAAACAGAGCAATCACAGCTACAATCATGAGAGACCCGTTCAGTCCAGCGAGCGATACGTTGAAATTCTGTACTTTGAATTTTAGTCCGCCTGCAAAAAGACTTAGACCAAGAACTAAAAGAAGGTTACCAATGATCGAACCCGTTAGACTGGCTTTCACCATATCGTATAGACCTTCTTTAACAAGGAAGATCGCAATGATAAGTTCAGCCGCATTTCCGAAGGTTGCATTAAGAAACCCACCGAGTCTTTGACCTGCATAATGAGCAACATTTTCAGTAGCTTTCCCTAGAAATCCAGCAACGAATACAACCGCAATGGCGGAGAGTATGAATTGGAGTGTAGGATCCCATCCAGCATAATGACCCACTGCGCTCAAGACAAACATAATGATAAGTAGGGATGGATTCATCCATTTTTTCATTTCTAACACCTCAAAAGTTTATGTATTTTCAAATTCTTTTAAAATATACCCATTTAGTGGGGTGTTGTAAACATTTTTTGGAATATAAGAAAGTATAAGTTTCACTTGAATCAATTTCATAATCGCCGATGCATCTAAATCGACTAGCGTAATTATGAATTTGATTCTTGATACTCTATTCCTTATATTTCCGCTGAAACGGGTGCCATCTTTGAATAAAAGATGGCAGTGTCGATTCAACTTGTAAATGACTATTTGCTTTTAGATCCTTTTGGATTTACAATAACGAATAATGAGGTATAAGGGGGGGATGGGCATGACGGAACAACTTCAACTGGAAATGGGAAATATACGGATTTCGAATGATGTCGTCTCGAAGATTGCCGGCATGGCAGCACTGGAGACACCAGGTATTGCTGCTATGTCTGGAGGACTGTCCGAAGGATGGGCTAAACGTCTTAGTGGGAAAAACGTACAAAAAGGGGTCACGGTAGAAGTAGGACAGCTAGAGGCTGCTATTGATTTACGAATTATCGTGCTTTATGAAACACCTATACATGAAGTATGTCGTATGTTGCAACAGAATGTACGTGAAGCTGTAGAGACGATGTCAGGTCTACATGTGGTCGAAGTCAATGTCAAAGTCGAAGGCGTTGCCTTTAAAGATGACGAGATTGGCATGTAGTTATCTTGTTCTCATGGGTATGGTTTTCTGACATGAAGTGATTACACACAAAAAGACTACCGGGATGCCCGGTAGTCTTTTTGTGATTTAATATATTCTTGTTTTATAGGTTTATTGCTCTCACGCGAAATACTCAACACAATACCCATACTTATTAACATGACCAGTGTAGATGATCCACCATAACTAATGAATGGTAGGGTGACACCTGTAAGTGGAATGGTCTGAGTAACCCCGCCGATATTAATAAATGCTTGAATAGATATGAGTCCCATGACTCCAATCCCTACCAACGTTCCGAAGGGGTCTGGACATCGCAGTGAAACTAGAATACCTCTCCAAATGAAATATAAATAGAACAAAAGGAAGAAGGCAGTACCGATGAATCCAAATTCCTCACCAATAACGGAAAAGATAAAGTCATTGTATGCGTTCGGAAGGTAATGGAGTTTCTGAATACTTTGACCAAATCCAGAACCTGTTGCTCCACCTTGTCCTATAGCCGTTAGAGATTGAATTAGATTATACCCCGTATCTTGGGGGTCTTTCCATGGGTCTAGAAAAACAGTAAAACGATCTTTCTTATAGTCTTTCTTATAGTCTTTCTTATAGTTCTGATCAACAGAACTTGCAGTGTCGGAATGAGATAGAGTGTCAATGAGTGTGCTCACTCCGAGCACAAGACCGGCACCTAGAACAAATAGTCCGACAGATCCCATAATATGCTTCATGTTAGCCCCACCTGCATAGATGATAAGGCCACAGGTACCAACTAGAATCATGCAAGAACCTAAATCGGGTTGCAGCATGATTAGCCCTGCAACACCCCCTGCAATCATGATTACAGGAATGAACCCTTTCTTAAGGTTCCGTAATCGTTCACCTTTTTTGGTGATCAGAGCCGAAAGGTAAAGTATGGTTGCAAGCTTAGCAAACTCGGTAGGTTGGATGCTGAACGGTCCGAATTGGAACCAGCTCCTAGCTCCATTTCGCAAGTCTCCGAAATAAGGTACTAGAATCAGCATTAGAATTGTCACAATAAAAAAGGGAATAAAGAGTTTCTTGTACTTATTATAAGGAATATTCATGGTGATAAACATAAGGGAAATACCTAGAACAACAGATATGAACTGACGTTTCGTGAAGAAAAGAGCATCATAGTGATACGCCTCTTTGGAAACGGCAAGACTTGAGCTAGCACTGAAAACCATGAGGAGCCCAAATCCGACGAGTAGAAGTGTGAGGATAAGTAACTGGAAATCGGGCATCCCCTTCTTGGGCTGGGGCTTATTTTCCTTCATCATTGGATTACCACGTTATGCTTCAAGAGTTGCTTTGAACTGTTGCAATTTCTTATTAGCAATCGCTTGGATAGGCCCAGGAATAGGTGTTTCATAATCCAGTCCATGAGGAAATGTTCCTTTACCCATGTATACAGCTTCTACAGCAAGAATCGTATCCGGTTGCTCTAATTTGCCCTCGATTGCACGTGTGTTTATACGTACAAAGTACTCCTCCTGGTTGTTCTTATCTTCGATTTTATACTCATATGTAGCACGGTAATACTCCCATTGCCAACGGAAAAACCCTGACTTCTCTGCGGATTCATCCATATAAGCTAAGTCACACTTTAGCCCATCTAGTCCTGTATTCTCAATAATCATCGTTCATTCATCTCCTTATTCATCAACCTCTAAAGCTCTTTATTCATGATATTATGTTTCGGTAACTTGTGCAAGCAAGGATAGAGGTGAATACCCACTCTGAAGCTAATTCTGATACAATGGAACAAGAAAAGAAATAAGCGCTTTCGAGAGAGGAGAAGCATGAAGATGAATCAGGGAATTTACCATATCCTCATGCTCAGCTAGTAAATCGTAAGATACATAAGCTATAAAGATAGCGTATAAGCTCATGGACTATTGTTATGCCAACGGCAGGGGCTCATAGCTAAATTAGTGGATAAGGGCTTTAGATTAAATATATGGAATAGGAGCGGATGATGATGATTGAAGAAATGCTTCTAAATGAAATAGAAAATAAAATGATACAGTGGAGAAGATTTTTGCATCGTCATCCTGAATTGTCTTATCAAGAAAAGAATACATCTGAATTCGTAGCTACAACATTGCGCGAACTAGGTATTGACGTGCAGACGAACTTCGGGGGCGGTCACGGTGTGGTAGCAACCCTGAAAGGAGAACTCCCTGGAGGGAAAGTTGCGCTACGAGCAGATATGGATGCTCTGCCTATTCAAGATGAGAAGCAATGTGATTATGCTTCAGAAGTGAAAGACGTTATGCATGCTTGTGGCCATGATGGTCATACTTCCATATTGTTAGGTGTGGCATCCTATTTCAGTCAGCGTCGAAGTCAGGTTCGAGGGGACATTGTATTTATATTTCAGCCAGCAGAGGAAGTGTGTCCTGGGGGTGCTCAGGGTATGATTAAGGGTGGTGTATTGAATGGCGTGGACGTTATCTATGGCATTCATTTGTGGACTCCCCTACCATTAGGAGTAGTTGGGAGCGTTGCAGGTCCTTTTATGGCAGCGGCTGATGAATTCTTTATTGATATTATCGGGAAGGGTGGACACGGAGGAATTCCTCATGTGACCATCGATAGTATTGTTGCTGGTTCGGCGCTCGTGATGCAATTACAAAGTATTGTTAGTCGTTCGACAGATCCTCTTCTACCAGCGGTTGTAACTGTGGGGACCATCAAAGGGGGGACTGCACAGAATGTGATAGCAGAGAAATGTCAAATTTCTGGCACGGTTCGAACTTTCGATGAGAATACAAGAGACCTAATTCGGCAAAGAATTGAATCGATGACATCTCTAACGGCTCAAGCCTATGGTGCAGAAGCTTCTGTTGACTATGTAATGGGATATCCCCCACTTGTAAATGATGCTTATGAAGTGCAACGTTTCTTTGATGAAGCGGAGAAAATATTTACATCGGGTTGTGTCCAGACACTACCCAAGCTTATGCCGGCAGAGGATTTTGCTTATTATGTTCAAGAAATACCTGGGTGTTTTATGTTTGTAGGTGCAGGGAATCCGGATAAAGGAATGAACTATCCGCATCATCATCCTCTCTTTGACTTTGATGAAGAAGCTATGACGCATGGGGTTAAACTTTTTGTAGCCATGGTAGAATCATATTTGTCACAATCACAAGAAGGAAAATAAATGAATCAATCCTCTAATGTTGAAGTTTAGTGGTGTCGTATTGCATGATCCTCTCTGATTTGGGAAAAGATACTTCTCAAGAGAGGGATGTTCGATGGAACTCGATATCCATGCATGGAGTAAACGGTATCCTATTCTTTATCCTCATTGGATAACAAGAAGCCCATCTCTAGTACCTCTAGAGATGGGCTTCTTCTAAATATTAAGAAAGTATATTGATACTTTCTTATATTTCTGCTGAAATGGGTGCCGTCTTTGAAAAAGGACCGCATTGTCGTTTCTACTTGTATTGAAGCTATAGATCAATATTCGAATCAATGAATGATTAGGAGGAACTAGGGATGGATAACAGTAAACCAGGTATTGTACAGCGTGATCGTACAGTTCTGCTAGAATGCGGTCATCCCGCATTTGATGAAGCGCGTGAGCAACTTTCTTGTTATGCAGAATTAGTAAAGAGCCCTTCATCTTTTCATACATATCGCATTACGCCACTCTCTTTATGGAACGCTGCTGCTCTAGGATGGTCTGCAACGAAAGTTCTTGAAAGTCTTCAATCGATGTCGCGATGGGATGTACCCTTAGGATTGATACAGGACATTCGAGAACTCGTCTCCCGTTATGGCAAGCTCACCCTTGTAGCGGATCGGGATGTTCCATATCAACTTATTCTGAAGAGTACAGACTCACAAATGATAGATGAAGTTATTGAACGGACGGGAATGCTTACCATGAGCATACGTCGAGTCTCTATGACGGAATTGGCCATACATGCAGCTCGGCGCGGATGGCTCAAACAAGAATTGACAAGACTAGGATATCCGATTCTTGATCTGGCTGGTTATGATGCTGGTCAAGCGTTATCATTTTCTTGGAAGAAAGATGGGAATGGACAGACATTTCAATTACGCGATTATCAGACGGATGCACTCCAAGCTTTTGAGGGCCTTACGGGTAGTGGAGGCAGTGGCGTAGTAGTTCTTCCCTGTGGAGCTGGTAAAACGGTCATTGGGATGGCTGTGATGGAGAGATTACAATGTGAGACATTAATCTTAACGTCCAACACAACGTCAGTGAGGCAGTGGATGGATGAGCTACAACAGAAGACAACATTACAATGTTCTGACATAGGTGAGTATTCTGGACAAAAGAAAGAGGTTAAACCTGTAACGGTGGCAACCTATCAGATTCTTACCCATCGACGCACAAAAGACAGCGAATTCGAACATATGAAGTTATTTAATGAACGACAATGGGGTCTCATTATATATGATGAGGTCCATTTGTTACCGGCTCCCGTATTTCGGGCTACGGCTGAAATTCAGGCGACACGTCGCTTGGGACTAACAGCTACATTGGTTCGTGAAGATGGGTGTGAGCAAGATGTGTTCTCCTTAGTAGGACCGAAACGGTATGATATGCCTTGGAGACATTTGGAGTCGCAGGGTTGGATTGCTAAGGTTGACTGTGTTGAGATCAGAGTACCAATGACTAATGAGATGAAGGATACTTATCACTGCGCGGAGGGGAGACACAAGTTTCGGATCGCAGCGGAGAATCCAGCTAAATTATCTGTCATTCAACGTATTGTACAGCAACATTCCCAGGCTGGTATTCTTATTATCGGCCAATACTTAGATCAATTGGAATGGATTGCTGACGCTATTCAAGCACCACTGATTACGGGGAAAATGTCGCAGCAGGAACGGATTTTTTTATATGATTCTTTTAGAAAAGGGAAGGTGAGAATTCTTGTAGTGTCCAAAGTGGCTAACTTCGCTGTAGATCTGCCCGATGCGTCCGTGGCGATTGAAGTGTCTGGGAGTTTTGGATCTCGCCAAGAAGAAGCACAAAGATTAGGTAGAATTCTACGTCCTAAAGCTACAGATAATAGCGCTTATTTTTATACGATTGTAACAAAAGACAGTAAAGAAGAGGATTTCGCCATTCAACGTCAGATGTTTCTCATTGAACAAGGGTACGAATATACCATTCAGACCTAGAGGTTAGCAGGCAGATTGAATCGTAACAGCTGATTAGGTAAGGGAGGAGGGTTCTTTCTATGAATATAGATCCTAATGAAAAGGTCGTTGGTACAAATTCATTACGTTCTAGGGAATTAGAAATACTGAGAAGAACTTATGCTTGTTTCGCTGGTCAATCTTTCGATGATGCAAGTTTCATGAAATTGCGAATGGAAGGATACACTGGGGCGGAGCATCTCCTAGCGTTTTTGATTCTTAGGGAAAAGGGATACATAAAAGCTGTTATGAACACATGGGGAGAGCGGTTATATTATATCCCAATGGACCATCTAGCGGTGCTTCACCACATGTTATACACACATCAACATATAGAAATGAACGAAGACGTGCTTCTCATGAAGGAGGCTAAATCTGGGCTAGCTCTAGATGTGTTCCATGCCTTGGTATTTATCGCAACTGAACAACTTCCACTTACCTCTAAAGGTACTGTACATAAGAAAAGTATCCAGAAGATCGCAGATAGAATAAATCTAGAGTGTGAGGATTTACAGGGGCTCACATTACAAGTATCTAATGATGAAAATGCCCCATTACATATTAACCTTATCTTAGATTTACTCCATGACTTGCAATTAGTTACGAGAGAACCAAGACAGATCGTTCTTCGAAAGAAGGTACTATATACTTGGATAAATAGGAATACGGCGCAAATGACCAACATTTTACTAAAAATAGTAATCGAGCGATATGCTTCAGAGGATTCAAAAATGCAACATTTATGGTGTTCCATCTGTCAACCACCATTTGTATCAGGACAGTGGGTTGAAATGGAACTTCTTTTAGAATGGATGGTTCAGCAACAGATGGTAGAACCTTCACAGCTATACGAAATGAGGACACGAGCTAATGCATGGCTATATGCTTTTGCAGGCTTTGGCTGGATGGACGTAGGGATGTTACCAGATCACCGTATTTGTTATCGATGGCGAATTTCTGCAGATGAAGTACGTGATGCCAGTGTTTTCGATAAGGGGAGTTTAACCATACTTCCTGATGTGAGGATAAGTAAATTCTATGTACAACCTGACTTCGATATTATTGTATTACCGGATGTACCCTATCGATTACGGTGGAAACTCATGATGTTTACAGAAATCCATAAGAGTGATCGCACATCGATCTATCGACTCACGAAGTCCAGTATTCTGCAAGCAGTGAGAAAAGGGGGAGGAGTTAACGAGATGATCTCTTTCATGACGGAGCATGCTGAGATGGGAGTTCCGGAACATATATCATTGGCCATCAGACAATGGGCTAAGGATACGAATGAAGGAGAGTTATTGGATAGAGCATGTGTTGAGAATAAGTGGATAGTACAATACGAGAATGAAACAGATAATTATGAAATACAAAGTTTCTATAAAGATGATTATGGTAAGCAGGGAGTGGGAGTGGATGATGATCAACCATTACGTGAGACATTATTTCAAGGCATGGAACACATTCCGAAGATGTGGATTAAGGATTTCAGAAGTTACCATTTGTCGACAGGAATTCAATTAATGGAACAAGCTATCTTGTGGAAGACTAGTGTGAAGCTATCTCTGGAAGGAAACGAAGTAGACTTCATTCCGTTACATATTACAACCAATCCTTATGAGATATCAGGAGAATTATATAACGCTCACATGCAGAAATATGAACGAACTCAAATGTCTCCAAGTGATTGGAATGAAATAAGATTGATTGTGCCTAATTTCACCTAATAAAACCATATGACACGAAATGGAAAACCCTTCATAAGATGTGTTTGATATGATATGATGAAATAGTCTACGAAGAAAGATAGTAGAATTTTTTATAGTAGAGGGTGAAGTTCATGAGCGTATCAGAATTACAAACAGTCGACATGGCACAAGTGTTGATGTACGCCTATGAATTAGGCGATTTGATTAATCAGTCTGTCGATGTGTCAGATTATCTATATTGGAAGCAGCAAGTTGATGCTAATGAGGGTATTCAGTCATTAGTGAAGAAATTAGCCTCTAAGAAGGAATTGTTTGATGAAACCCAGCGTTTTGGGCATTTTCATCCCGATTATCATGCGGCCAAAGATGCTGTACATGCGGTGGAAACAGAACTTGAGATGTTTGAGGAAGTTCGGAATTTCCATTGGGCAGAGAAAAGGCTCGATGATTTGCTCCATCAAATGTCTGAGACTATAGCATTCTCGGTATCGAATACCATCAAAGTTCCTAGTAATGATCCACAGCCCAAAGGTTGCGGAAGTGGTGGTTCATGTTCTTGCGGATAGAGTGGAAGTTGTAGAAAGAGAGGTGGAAAGAAGATGTTTGCAGAACGAACAGGTTATATTATTTGGGTAAATGATTTGAAAGCGGCTAGGAATCTTGAGAAATACGGAACAGTTCATTATATATCCAAAAAAATGCATTACGTCGTAATGTATGTCAATGCAGACCGTGCAGAGGAAGTTTCTAAGAACATTCGCCGGCTTTCCTATGTACGTAAGATTGAACGTTCATATCGTAACGAAATTCAGACTGAATATAGCAGTGATATCCCTGATAAAACAAGTTATTACGGTCTTTAGAATTACTTTAGAAGTGAGTTAATTATATTTCACCATCTCTTTTTTATCTATGACGATCATACGGCCCTGTGAAGGGCCGTTTTTTTAATTTTATACAGTTATATTATGATCGGATCTCATTTGTTGGAGAACAGTTGGAAACTAGCTTGTGAATCATAGGTATTTAATGTAATATGATAGGTATAAATACATAAATAAATAGACATAAAGACCTATATGGTGGAGAGTGATACGCATGCGCGACAAGGAGATGGAACGTTGGAGCACATATGAACCCTTTAATGTGGTTCTAGGTGATAAGCGGATAGCCGACATCGTCATCACTAGCCATGCGAGAATTCGATATATGGATCGGGTTCAAGGTGGAGAGACAGATTATGATAAGATAGCAACATGGATGTGGGAATGTCTAAAGCAAAATCGGATTACACCGTATTATCGTAATGAACAAGACGTTTATTTGATTGATGAAGATCTAGTCGTTGTGGCTGAGTTTACCGAACTTGAGAATGAAGTGGATCTCACGGGGAATCCTCTTCATAAGATGATTATTGTTACTTACTTAGGAAGAATGTCAGAGACGATCGAATTAAGAGATTTAAAAACATATTATTCTTGGTTGAGACATACGCGTAGGATGACTCTGATTAAGAATACCCGTAAACGTAAGTGAAACTAGAAATCTATTGATTTACGTGTAATTTTAGCATGCAGCTATGTGACTGCATGTTTTTTTTGTGTGATTTCATATGTTCCGTTACAATTAAAATAGAATCACGAAGAGGGGGAGGTAAGTTATGAATTTTCACCAGCTTCATATATTCCATACCGTTGCTGAGCGTGGGAGCTTCTCCTCCGCCGCACAAGTGCTTCATATGACACAACCAGCTGTAACTATGCAGGTGCAAGTGTTAGAGGAGTATTACGGGACAAAACTACTTAATCGATCTACCAAAAAAATTGAATTATCCGAAGCAGGAAAGGCGCTGTTTCCTTATGCACAAAAAAGTATTGAGATTGCTAGGGAGACAGATGTGGCCATGTCTTCCTTTGCTCATATGTTACAGGGAAGACTACAGCTTGGAGCTAGTTTAACTATAGGTGAATATGTGTTACCAAGGTTACTAGGACCTTTCGGTCAGCAATACCCTCAAATCAATATCATGATGAAAGTGATGAATACGACACAACTAATCGAGGAAATATGTAAACATCAACTTAGTTTTGGACTTATTGAAGCGCCGATTCAACATCCGGATATGGTAATCGATGCTGTCATGCAAGATGAGTTAAAATTGATTGTTCCTGCTGGGCATCCCCTGTCTACAAGAGATGCAGTGAATTTGGAAGAAGTATTGCAATACCCTTTTGTGTTACGTGAACAGGGATCTGGGACACGTCAAGTGATGGAAGATCAATTACTTCAGCAGGGTTATAATCCAGATCACATTCAGACAGTGATGGAGTTGGGAAGTACCGGAGCTGTGAAGTCTGCTGTTGAAGCGGGACTAGGTATTACCATGTTGTCCCCTTCATCGGTGAAACACGAGACAGCTCTAGGGTTGGTCAAGATTATTGATATTCATCATGTAGAGTTTAAACGGAAATTTTATGCTATACATTTGAAGTCAACCCTGCTGCCTATTTCGGCAGTGACCTTTCTTTCCTTTTTAAGACAACAACAATAAAATCGATCAGACCATAACGATAATGAAGGAGAGGTTAAGATGTACCAAATGCAAGGACGCTGCGATCTTCACACGCATACACAAGCTTCTGATGGGATGCAAGCCCCTAAGGTTAATGTTCAGTTAGCTAAAGAGAAAGGTCTTGCTGCTCTAGCTATTACTGATCATGATACTGTAGCTGGAATTGAAGAAGCCCTGGCAGCAGGCAAACAATACAATATAGTTGTCGTGCCAGGTGTTGAGATCAGCACCCGTGCTGGGGGGAAAGATATTCATGTGCTCGGATATTACGTGGATTACAAAAATGACCAGTTTCTCTCTCGTCTTGGAGAACTGCGTGAGACACGGCAGCTACGCAATGGGAAAATTATAGGTAAACTTCAGGAGTTAGGAATCACTATTACCTTAGATGAAGTTGTTCAAGGGTTAGGTCGTCCGTTACTCCCTGATGAGAGTATTGGGCGTCCACATATAGCTGATGTATTAGTTAATAAGGGTTATGCATTGAATATGCGGGATGCCTTCGATCAATATCTAGCAGAAGGAGCTCAAGCCTTTGTATCGGAACCGCGTATAAGTCCTGAAGATGCTTGTCGTTGGATTAGGGAAGCAGGGGGCACACCTGTACTAGCTCATCCAGGGTTATATAAAGATGATATTCTCGTTCGTGACATGATTGAGAGCGCTCATCCTGCTGGGATTGAAGTCTATCATTCTGATCATGGGGAAGAGGAAGAGTTACGCTATCAGGCAATGGCAGAGGAATATGACCTTATCGTTACAGGTGGTTCGGATTTCCACGGTGCAAGACAAGGTGTCGTAATTCATGGTGATATCGGAAGCGTTACGGTTCCGGTAGATGTATTGGAGCAATTGAAGGGGAAAGACTGAGAATTGCACATTTGCGGATTAACTGTTGTACGGTTAAGGAGTTAGATGAATAGGATTCAATCTGGTATAACTAAAAGAAGGGCCTGACGGAATAGCTCTCTGTCAGGTCCTTCTTTTGGTTCGAATGTCTCGCAGCTGTAATGATACATTCTTCATCTACTTGATTAACTCTTCGTTATTAATTCTTAATGATACTTGCCAATTGCTTAATACGTCGTTCATCAGGGGTTACGAATAGGGTCTTCTGATGGTCATAGATGACAAAACCAGGTTTCGATCCACTTGGTTTACGTACATGACGGATTAACGTCGTATCGACAGGTACACTACTTGATTCTTTGGCTTGGCTGTAATAGGCCGCTAACTGAGCAGCTTCCTCAAGAGTAGCTTCCCCGAACTCTTCGCTACGAATGACAACGTGTGAGCCTGGGATATCTTTCGTGTGCAGCCAAGTGTCATTTGGACCAGCTAAACGATTCGTAACATACTCGTTTTGCAGATTGTTTTTACCCACGTAAATATCGATTCCTTCTGAAGAAGTAAATACATGCAACGTAGGGCGATCTGTTTTCTTTTTGACTTTTTTCTTCTTATTCTTCTTACTTCGATCTCGCAAATATTGCTGCTGAACCAATTCCTCACGAATTTCTTCAATGTCGTTCATGGAAGCATGGGCGAGTTGTTGCAATAATTCATCCATGTATCGAATTTCTTCGCGAGTCTTCTGCAACTGTTCATCGATGATAACGAGACTGTTTTTATATTTATTATATTTTTTGAAATATCGTTGTGCATTATCAGAAGGGCTTAATAGCGGATCAAGTGGGACCGTAATCGTCGCCTGTTCTTCATCATAGAAATTAATTAACTGAGCGGATGAGTCCCCTTTATTGATCGTGTGAAGGGATGCAAAGATAAGTTCACCCCAGATCCGATATTGATCGGCATCCCCAGCTTCGAGTAAGTCTTCGTTTAGATGATCAAGCTTTTTAATATTCTTGGTTCGCTCATTGGTGAGAAACCGAAGTAGGTCACTTACCTTCTGCTTAACCGTATCCCGTTCGGCTTTATCTCCGTAGAACTCCTCCATACATTCGCTGATGGTATTGTAAGGGGTAACCTCACCATCTACCATCATAAGAGGGATAGCAGAGAATACTAACTTCCCTTTAGCATTAGTCCCGATGACAGGATGATAATCGTGGAGCCTTACAGATTCCATGACCTGGGAAAAGGCCTCCCATAGAATCAGAGGATCCATTCCTTCTACCGCTGTCGCTACATCAAGCTTTTGACGTGCGCGAAATACGATCTCTTGTGCAATTAATGGACTAATCCCACTGAAAGAAGCGACAATCCAAGAGATAGGTTCTTGATCTGTTTCTTTTTCATTAAAAGTTTGCGTGAATGTCTCTTGATCGATTTCAAGAGGATTCAGCTTATTTTGTTCTGGGGGTTCTGTATAAGCGACACCTGGCATGACAATGCGGAAACTGCTTATCGCAGGCGTGACATGGTGGATCCCATCTAAGATCATCCCGGTCGAAGCATCCATCAGAATAATATTACTGTGACGACCCATCAACTCAATAATTATTTTCTTCAAGGATACATCCCCAAGCTCGTCCCGTTGACGAATAGAGATGTGTATCACTCGCTCCATCCCTACTTGTTGAATATCTTCGATCGTGCCACTCTCACAGTGTTTACGCATCAACATACAAAACATAGGTGCTTCTGTGGGGTTCAGAAAGCTCCTTGATGTGACTTGTACGCGAGGATAAGTCGGATTGACCGAGAGTAATAATTTAGAATTCCCTTCTCTAGAACGCAGAGTGAAAAGAATATCGCGGTTATTTGGTTGATATATTTTGTTAATGCGGGCACCTTTATATACTTGTAGTTCTTGTACAATAGCCCTTGTTACGATCCCATCTAATGCCATAATCTATATCTCCCATCTATCATGAATAAGCATGATTCCATCATTTGAGTTGTGCTTGTTGTATCTCGTTTAATATGGTCTTTCTCTATGATGCCATAGTTCGGACAAAAACTTAAGGGGTTAGTCTGTGATATTTTAACCCCTGTCCGAATATTATTACGTTATAACAGGTGGAAAAGCTGTTGCTCCACCGAAACTGCAGATAGACCGGGAGGGAACGGATAGCATGGAATTGAAAAAATGGCATCAGATGGATGCGGAAGAACTGCAGCATGTGATGGGTGTTCAACCGCAACAAGGCCTCACGGAAGAGGAAGTGAAACAAGCCAGGGAGAAGAATGGCTTGAATGAGTTGACCGAAGGAAAACGTATCTCCCCTATTATTCTCTTTTTGAACCAATTCAAAGATTTCATGGTTGTTGTATTAATGGGGGCAACCCTAATATCTGGGCTGTTAGGTGAATATTTAGACGCTATAACGATTATTGCTATTATTCTTTTAAATGGTGTACTGGGATTTGTTCAAGAATTTCGTGCAGAGCGTTCGCTTCGTGCACTCAAACAGTTATCTGCACCAAGCGCCAAAGTATTACGAGGAGGCAAATTAGACGTTATATCAACGCGCCTCTTAGTACCTGGGGATGTTGTTTTATTAGAAAGTGGCGATCGAGTTCCAGCCGATGTGCGTTGGATTGAGACAAGCAGCTGTAGTATTGAGGAATCTGCACTGACGGGGGAATCCTTACCCGTTACGAAACATTGCCAAGTCATAAGTGAAGAAGACGTACCGCTCGGCGATCAGAAAAATATTGGGTTCATGGGTACAATGATGACTCGTGGTACGGCCAAGGGGATTGTTGTACGTACGGGGATGAACACGGAAATGGGTAAAATCGCTGATCTGATCCAGAATACCGAATCCATGGAAACGCCTTTACAACATCGATTAGAACAGCTTGGTAAAATTCTGATTATTCTATCTTTGGCATTGACCATTATGGTCGTGGCTGCAGGTATTTTACACGGACAGCCCCCTATGGGGATGTTGCTAGCTGGAGTCAGTTTGGCCGTTGCTGCTATTCCTGAAGGATTACCTGCTATCGTTACAGTGGCGTTGGCACTTGGTGTACAACGGATGATTAAACGTAAAGCGATCGTTCGTAAATTACCTTCTGTTGAGACCCTTGGGTGTGCATCTGTGATCTGCTCGGATAAGACAGGAACGTTAACTCAGAATAAGATGACTGTTACGTCCGTATGGGTAGGCGGTAGATCTTTGGAGGTTACAGGGGACGGTTACGCTCCGATTGGACAAATTCTAGAAGGAAAACGTCCTGTAGACATTAATAATGATCAAAGCCTGCGTAGATTACTTCAGATCAGTGCGTTGTGCAATAACTCTGAGATTGTAGAGAACGTTTCTGAAGAGACACGTGGGAAGAAGAAGTTGAAAGAGGAGAGCGGAACTTCATCTTCATGGGATTTAAAGGGAGACCCTACAGAAGGGGCGCTTGTAACTCTTTCATCCAAAATGGGAATGTCTCCACATTCGCTAGGAAGTATGTATACACGTGAGAAAGAGTTCCCTTTCGATTCGGAACGAAAGCTTATGTCTGTTATTGTGAATCATCAGGGAGGAAGACTCCTATACACCAAGGGAGCACCTGATGTGTTACTGAACCAATGTTCTTACATCCTGTGGGGAGGAAAGGTTATTCCATTCACAGGGATGATGCGTAAGCAAGTGTTGACTGCAAATGAAGAAATGGCTTCTGGTGCACTACGAGTGCTAGGTACGGCGTATCGGGAATTACGTCCGCAAGAAAAAGTAGCCAGCGAATCAGAAGCTGAATCACAACTCATCTTCGTCGGACTTGCTGGGATGATTGATCCACCAAGACGTGAAGTGAGAGACTCCATAGCAACATGTCGCCGCGCTGGGATTAAGACGGTAATGATTACAGGTGACCATGGCACGACAGCGGAAGCTATCGCTCAACAACTGGGCATTCTGCCTAGGGGTGGAATCGCTGTATCTGGACAGGAATTGTCACGATTAAGTGATGATGAACTGGATGCGAAGGTAGACCATATCTATGTCTATGCACGAGTATCTCCAGAACATAAGCTTCGCATCGTTAAGTCGTTACAGCGTAAAGGTCATGTGGTAGCTATGACGGGGGATGGAGTGAACGATGCTCCTGCGATCAAAGCAGCTGATATCGGTATTGCCATGGGTATAACGGGAACCGATGTAACTAAGGAAGCATCATCTTTAATTCTGAGTGATGATAATTTCTCTACGATTGTAGCTGCGATTGAAGAAGGGCGTAACATTTATGAGAATATCCGTAAATTTATTCGCTATCTATTGGCTTCAAATGTGGGGGAAATTTTAACGATGTTCTTTGCAATGATGCTTGCTCTTCCACTACCGCTTTTACCGATTCAAATCCTTTGGGTCAATCTTGTTACGGATGGGTTACCCGCTATGGCTTTAGGTGTTGACCAACCCGAGAAAGATTTGATGGAGCATAAACCGCGGGGTGCTAAAGAGAATATATTTGCTCGACGTCTTGGATGGAAAATTATTAGCCGTGGATTTCTAATCGGGATATGTACGTTAGCTGCATTTTGGCTTACATTACGTGTCGCTCCAGATCAACCTGGACAGTTATTAAAGGCACAATCGGTTGCATTTGCCACATTAGTCATGGCCCAATTATTTCATGTATTCGATTGCCGTAGTTCACGTTCCGTGTTCCATCGTAATCCGTTCCAGAATAAATATTTGGTTCTGGCTGTTCTATCTTCGATTCTTCTTATGTTGGGTGTGTTCTATATTGAACCCCTTCAACCTATATTCAAAACCGTTCCACTTGGATTGCGTGAATGGGCCATTACACTAGTGGCAGCAGGTATTCCGACGTTCTTGATGGGGGCTGGTAGTGTCTGGGGAGGAAGAAAAAATAGAAGTGGTGGGGCACAACGCGTCGTGGCAAAAAGTACAAAGATTTCAGCATAAAATCAATAGATTCGCTCTACGATTGTAGGGTATGCTATTTTACAGTAGTTGTAGATGCTGTAGAGGAGCGAAATAGAAATGGAATTTACAAAAATGCACGGATTAGGGAATGACTTTATAGTTGTCTATGGGGAGCAGGAGCTTCCGCAGAATGCGGGGGAGTTAGCTGTTAATTTATGTAATAGATTCTTCGGTATTGGTGCTGACGGACTTGTATATATACTGCCTTCAGAGATTGCGAATTTTCGGATGCGTATTATGAATTCAGATGGGTCTGAAGCAGAGCAGTGTGGAAATGCGATTCGTTGTGTGGCGAAGTATGTGTATGATCACGGGTATGTTACGGATGATCGGATTACGATTGAAACGTTAAGAGCGGGAGCTCAACATGTACACCTTCAAGTGAAGGATGGAAATGTAGAGAAAGTAACCGTAGATATGGGTGAACCTATGCTTGATGGTATTCAAATTCCAACAACACTTATGGCTAATCCAATCGTGAATCATCCGCTTGAGGTAGATGGTCAACAGTTTCATTTTACAGCGGTATCTATGGGGAACCCACACTGTGTGATTTACGTGGATGACGCGGTATCGTTTGATCTGGCGAAATGGGGTCCACCGCTTGAGGTACATCCATACTTCCCTAAAAAGGTTAATGTAGAATTCGCGACTGTACATGATCGTGGACATGTGGATATGCGTGTATGGGAACGTGGCGCAGGTCCAACATTAGCTTGTGGAACAGGAGCCTGTGCTACGCTTGTCTCATCCGTATTGAATGGAATGACTGATCGCTCTGCAGTGATTAGCCTTAAGGGTGGCGACTTGTTCATTGAATGGAACGAAGATGACAACCATGTGTATATGACAGGACCAGCATCTGTAGTGTATACAGGAAAGATAGACGTGTAAGAGACGAGACACTATGCCAGGTGTTATCATATATTAATTTTAGCTTGTAGCCCGGAGTATCGAGAGATATTAGGCTACAAGCTTTTCTATTCTCTCATTATGTAGGAAGAAGCGGGCGCGTTTTTACTAAATTATTTTTCTGATTTTACCTTATCTTTACTAGTAATCTGTGATACATTAATACGAAACTGTGAACAGGGATGGAGGGAAATCATGAAACCGGATTTGCGACAAGCATGGGAGAATAATGTACTGATCGGGGACGGAGCGATGGGTACTTTTTTATATCAAATGGGTTTTTCTGTAGGCATTTCTTATGAAGAATTAAATCTGACTGCTCCAGAGGTCATTATGGATGTTCACCGTCGATATGTGGACGTAGGTTCTCAGGTGTTGGAGTCCAATACCTTCTCTGCCAACTATGATAAATTGTCTAAGTATGGATTGGAATCGAAGGTAGATGAGATTAACCGAGCAGGCGTGAGGATTGCCAGAAATGCAGCAGGTCCAAATGGATATGTGCTGGGTGCTGTGGGTTCTATTCGTGGCGGGAAGCGTACCAACGTTTCCACAAAGGAGTTGAAGACTCATTTTGAGCAACAAATATCTTCTCTTCTTACAGAAGGCGTGGACGGTATATTGTTAGAGACGTTCTATGATGTTGAAGAGTTAATGATTGCACTATCCCGCGTACGTAAAGTTAGTGATCTACCTGTATTATGCCAGTTCGCTGTAGAAGATGTCGCACGAACTTTGGATGGATATACGATGCCAGAAGCATTACATATTTTACGGCAAGAAGGTGCTGATGTGATTGGCTTCAATTGCCGTTCAGGTCCAAACGGGTTGCTACGAGCTGTTGAAAGCCTGGAGGGGCATTTAACGATACCCGTCTCTGTATTTCCAAATGCAGGGGTTGCAGATTATGTTGATGGTGAAATTCGGTATACGGCAACACCGGAGTATTTTGGTCAAATGGCTGTGCGATTTGCAGATTTGGGTGCTCGACTTATTGGGGGATGTTGCGGAACAACTCCTGAACATATTAAAGAGATGTCACGTGCACTAACCAATTATATTCCCAAGCCTATTCCGAAAACCCCCGTGTTAGAGCAGCCGGTGCCACATATAATACATGAGCATATCACTGATGATGGAGACGATGATCGTGAACCAACGATTGTTGATCTTGTTAAGAAACGGCATACGGTTATAGTAGAGCTAGATCCTCCACGTGATCTGGATATTAATAAATTTATGCTTGGAGCAAAGGCGTTGAAGGAAGCGGGTTGTGATGCACTCACATTGGCAGATAATTCCCTTGCAGTGACCCGGATGAGTAACATGGCTTTAGGTTACTTAATACAAGATCAGACAGGAATGCGACCGTTAATTCATATTGCGTGTAGAGATCGTAACTTGATTGGTACACAATCGCACTTAATGGGATTTGATGCTCTTGGCATCGACCATGTTCTTGCGGTTACAGGAGACCCTGCTAAATTTGGGGATTTGCCGGGGTCAAGTTCTGTCTATGATTTAACTTCTTTCGAAATTATACGAATGATCAAACAGCTGAATGATGGTATAGCCTTCTCCGGAAAACCATTGAAGCAGAAAGCTAACTTCGTGGTAGGGGCAGCTTTTAATCCAAATGTGAAGTATCTGGATAAAGCAGTACAACGGTTAGAGAAGAAAATTGCTGCTGGCGCAGATTATATTATGACGCAACCTGTGTATGATCCCAAGTTAATAAGATCTATGAAGGAAGCTACAGCACACTTGGATATTCCAATTTTCCTTGGTATTATGCCGCTTGCAAGTGGTCGGAATGCCGAATACTTGCATAACGAGGTACCAGGTATTCAACTATCTGAAGAAGTTCGTTCACGCATGAGTGGTCTTGAAGGAGAAGAGGGTAGAGCGATGGGAGTTACCATTGCGAAAGAATTGATAGATGAGGCTATGAAATACTTTAATGGAATCTACATTATGACTCCTTTTATGTTTTATGGGATGAGTGTTGAATTGATGGAGTATGTGTGGCAGAAGTCTGGTCGAGAGCAGACCCCCTTGTTTCGTTCATAATTATCAATTACAATAGGTTAATGGATGTGGTGCCGATGTCATTCAGTATGACCGGATACGGTCAATCTACCCTGCAATATGGGGGATATAAGGTCGAAATAGAGATCAAATCCGTGAATCATCGTTACTGTGAAGTTGTACTCAGAATGCCTCGGGAATGGACGTGCTTCGAGGATGTTCTGAAGAAGACGGTACAGCAGTACGTGAAACGCGGACGGATTGATATTTACATGAATAAAGAGGCGGAATTAGAAAATGCAGCATTCGCTACATTAAATCATTCCGCCGTAAAGGCGTATTTGCAAGCTGTTGATGATCTTCATACCCAATATGGTCTAGAAGGTCAGTTAACAGTGAAGGATATACTCGCTCTTCCTGATGTTCTGCTCTCCCCTGATGGTTCGTCTTCTGCTGAAGAGGATATAGAGGCATGGGGTGAAGTTCTTCAGGAAGGACTTCGGAAGGCTCTTGATAGCTTGAAGGCCATGCGCTGCAAAGAAGGGCTTCATTTAGCACAGGATATTGATCAACGATTGCAGCATTTACAGATTCTACATGATGAGATGGTAGTTCTTGCACCCCATGTGGTGGAGGAACATCGAGCTAAGCTCAGACAAAGACTTTCTGAACTGAAGGATCATTCATTGGGTTTAGATGAATATAAGTTCGGAATGGAAATTGCTCTTTATGCGGATCGTTCCAATATTGACGAAGAATTAATTCGACTGCAAAGTCATCTTAAGCAGTGCAAGGAATTACTTCTTGCGGACGAAAGTATCGGTCGAAAGTTAGATTTTCTTATTCAAGAAATGAACAGGGAAGTCAACACGATCGGATCAAAAGCTAATCATTTACCTCTGGTAAACCGTGTTGTTGAGATGAAAGCGGAACTAGAGAAAATTCGAGAACAAGTAGCGAATATTGAATAAGCATCATGCATTTACGGACAGAGTTGTGTCAAATGTATAGGGGGAAGAACTGAGATATGGCAATCAAACTCATTAACATCGGCTTCGGGAACATTGTATCAGCTAACCGTATTATTTCAATCGTTAGCCCGGAATCTGCGCCCATTAAACGGATTATCCAGGAAGCGAGAGACCGGCATATGCTGATCGATGCAACCTACGGACGCCGGACGAGAGCTGTCATTATTACAGACAGTGATCATGTCATATTATCAGCGGTACAACCGGAGACGGTTGCTCATCGTCTATCCAGCAAAGATGATGATAATGACGAATAAGATGGAGAGTAATATGTCTAAAGGATTATTAATTGTGTTATCTGGTCCTTCTGGGGTCGGAAAAGGTACTGTATGTAACGCGTTAAGAGGTAAGATGGATAATTTAGTATATTCCGTGTCTGCAACGACACGTTCTCCTCGCCTTGGTGAAGAGAACGGAGTGAATTATTTCTTTAAGTCTCATGATGAGTTTCAATTCATGATGCAGAATGATCAACTTTTAGAATATGCTGAATATGTTGGTAACTATTATGGAACACCCCGTGATTTCGTTGAAAGAACCCTCGAGAGTGGTAAAGATATCATACTGGAGATTGAAGTGCAGGGTGCGCTTGAAGTGAAAGAGAAGTTTCCAGAAGGCATATTTATTTTCCTTCTTCCGCCGTCGTTGGATGAGTTGAAGGATCGTATATGTGGTCGAGGAACGGAGAGTCAGGCTACAATTGATCATAGACTTTCGGTTGCGGTTGACGAGATCGGTTTAATGGGACACTATGACTATGCTGTAATGAACGATGAGATTGATGCAGCATGCAAACGAATAGAATCTATTGTTATTGCCGAACATTGTAAGGTTAGAAGTAGTCGATGTTAAGTCTGTTTCTATTGAACTTCATAATAAAAGAAGAGGTGTCCTATCATGTTATATCCTTCCATTGATGAAATGATGAACAAAGTTGACAGTAAGTATTCGTTGGTTGTAGCTTCGTCCCGTCGTGCAAGACAATTGCGTGAAGGTGGCAAAACAACGATTAAAGATCCTAAATCCAATAAAAATGTTGGCATTGCACTGGAAGAAATATATGCTGATCTAATCGTTATTGAACCAGGAACTGCGGAAGAGAACAACAAGTAATTTCATTTATATTAGCAAGTTTACGTATGGTTACTGTAATGACAGTATGTAGTCTTGTTACCCAACAACCGTAAGGTTGTTGTTTTTTTTCAAATTTCTTATATGTTCAAAAGAAACGGGTACCGTCCTTATTATAGGGTGGCAAGCCGTTTCTTCTTATGTATTCCAGATAAAAAGGTGGGGGTATTCATGTTAAACGGTAAAAAAATAGTGCTTGGCGTTACCGGTGGAATTGCGGCCTATAAAGCAGCTGCGCTGTGCAGTAAACTTGTGCAAAAAGGTGCAGATGTACATGTTATTATGACAAGTTCAGCACAACAATTCATAACGGAACTCACATTGCAGTCGCTATCTAAAAACCCGGTGTACAGTGATACTTTTGACGAACGTGAACCTTCGGTCGTTTCCCATATTAATTTGGCGGATCTAGCGGATCTGGTGATTGTGGCTCCTGCTACGGCTAATATGATAGCTAAAATGGCCCATGGACTCGCTGATGATATGTTATCGACCACTTTGTTAGCTACAATGGCTCCTATTATGGTGGCACCCGCTATGAATGTGCATATGTACCAGCATCCTGCTGTCGTTGAGAACATGAGAATTCTTGCTTCGCGAGGCGTATCTTTCATAGAACCAGGTGAAGGTTTATTAGCTTGTGGTTATGTTGGCAAAGGACGTATGGAAGAGCCTGAAAGTATTGTAAAAGTAATAGAGCAATTTTTCGCTGATAAATCGGCTGACGAATCGATAGATAAACCTAAACCATTAAAAGGTAAGAAGATCATCGTTACCGCAGGTGGAACCATTGAGCGAATTGACCCTGTTCGTTACATTACGAATGATTCTTCAGGGAAAATGGGAATAGCGATTGCTAAAGTAGCTCGTGATATGGGAGCAGAAGTATACCTTGTGGTAGGACACATTGATGTGGCACCCCCAACGGATATACATGTGATCCCCGTTCAGTCTGCCCAAGATATGTATGACGCGATTCTAGCATTGTGGGAAGAGTGTGATGTGGTCATCAAAGCTGCAGCAGTGGCGGATTACCGTCCGCGAATGACAGCGAATCAGAAGCTGAAGAAGCAAGGTGATGTGATGACACTTGATCTAGTGAAAACGGTCGATATTCTGGAGCAGTTAGGCCAATTAAAGACTTCACAGTTTCTAATAGGGTTTGCAGCTGAGACTAATGATGTGGAAGTTTATTCACGTGAAAAGCTAATTCGAAAAAATTGCGATCTGATGGTAGCTAACGATGTTACTACAGAAGGGGCAGGGTTTCGATCCGATACAAACATTGTGCAAATTATCGATAGAAATGGCCTTGTGGAACAATTGCCAATGCTCTCTAAAGAAGAAGTTGCACATCGATTACTGACGATTATGGCAGAACGATTAAGTGGTGTTCACTCTTGACACAAATAGCCAAGGTCGTAGTCGATGTTCCTGCTCGGGGAACCGATCGTCCGTTCGACTACTTAATTCCAGAGTCCATGCGAGATTGGGTAGAAGTGGGAAGCCGAGTCGGCGTACCCTTTGGTCATCGAACAGTTCAAGGATTCGTAGTATCGCTAGATCCACAATCACAGACGTCTAATTTCAAAATGAAACCGATCCAGGAAGTACTAGATATTATTCCTCCTCTATCACTAGACCTTGTTGAGTTAGCTCATTGGATGAGTCAGGAGTACGCTTGTCGTTACATTACCGCATTACAGGTTATGGTACCTACTGCATTAAAAGGAAAAGCAGAACGTCATATTTCTTTGAACGATTCGGAGGTTTCCGAACAGGAGAAGGATAAATATAGCGATACACTTTTCCCCGAGACGTCACTCGTAAATAAGGAAGAGCAGGAAATTATATCTTTCATCAAGCAAAAACGTGAAGTAACGACGCAACAATTAAGTCGGGCTTTTCCAGAATGTGCTGTTATATTGAAATCTCTACTACAGCGAGGTATTTTGCAGGAGAATCAGTCTATTAAGGATAAGATGCAGAAGAAAACGCTGAAAGGCATTCATTTGGCTGTTAGTATTGAAGATGCTCACCATATTATTAATCAATTTCCAGCAAAGGCTATGCGTCAGAAGGAAGTACTTCAATTTATTGTGGACTCAAAGGACTTTCTACCCGTCGCTATGAAGACGATTATGTCTGCTCTTCAAGTGTCATCAGGAACAGTAAAAAGTCTAGCTGACAAAGGGTATGTGACTATCGAAGATTATGAAGTACTAAGAGATCCCTATAAGGGTCGTCACTTCAAACCAACGACACCACTAACATTGACGGAAGAACAACGACGCGCTTATGATCAGATTATAGAGCCTTTGAATTCTTATAAGCATGGTGTATTTCTTCTTCATGGGGTAACAGGGAGTGGGAAGACGGAGGTCTATTTACAAAGTATTCAACGTTGTTTGGAGCAAAAGAGACAGGCTATTGTTCTCGTTCCTGAGATATCGTTGACACCTCAAATGGTGGAACGGTTTAAAGGGCGTTTCGGTGATCTCGTTGCGGTGATGCATAGTCGATTATCTGGCGGAGAACGTTACGATGAATGGCGTAAAATCCGTGAAGGAAAGGCTTCGGTCGTGGTAGGTGCTCGTTCCGCAGTCTTTGCTCCATTTGATAACTTGGGTTTAATCATTATGGATGAAGAGCATGAAACGTCTTATAAGCAAGAGGAGAGTCCGAAATATCATGCCAGAAATGTCGCTGTACGTCGTGCGCAACAGTCTGGAGCTGTCGTTATTTTAGGTTCTGCAACACCTTCCTTGGAGACTTATCATGCAGCTAAA
Organism: Paenibacillus sp. Y301; assembly: GCF_059445505.1. Classification (NCBI taxonomy): domain Bacteria; kingdom Bacillati; phylum Bacillota; class Bacilli; order Caryophanales; family Paenibacillaceae; genus Paenibacillus; species Paenibacillus sp. Y301. The sequence continues at coordinate 282,104 of NZ_JCAIUL010000001.1, forward strand.
TCCCAAGCGAATTCAGATTTCTCACCATGGCTACTTGAAATGCCAACACGTGCATTAGGGAATGAATTACCTGCTGTACAAGTTGTTGATATGAGAGAAGAATTACGTGCAGGTAATCGTTCCATGTTCAGTCGGTCTTTACATGAAGCTATTCTTTCGAGGTTAGAAAAGAAAGAGCAGATGGTATTACTACTGAATCGACGTGGATACTCCACGTTTGTCATGTGCCGTGGATGTGGTTATGTGGCTGGATGTCCTGAATGTGATATTTCACTGACGTTTCATCAGAAGTCGAATAATTTACGTTGCCATTACTGTGGATATGCAGAACCTGTTCCTGAAGTGTGCCCAGAGTGTGGTAGCGAGCATATTCGTTATTTTGGTACCGGAACACAGCGTGTGGAAGAAGAATTAGCGAAGCTGTTTCCTGGAATTCGAGTCATTCGGATGGATGTGGATACGACAACTGAAAAAGGCTCCCATGAGAAACTCCTGAAGCAGTTCGGAGATCGACAAGCAGATGTACTTCTAGGTACTCAAATGGTTGCAAAAGGATTAGACTTTCCTGATGTAACCCTTGTTGGGGTGATCACGGCTGATTCAGCGCTGAATTTACCTGACTTTCGTGCTGCCGAGAAAACATTCCAGCTCTTAACCCAGGTAGCGGGTCGCGCCGGTCGACATCAATTGCCTGGTGAGGTGTTAATTCAGTCATATACCCCTGAGCACTATTCTATTATCCATGCCAGTGGGCATGATTATTCCTCTTTTGTCAGAGAAGAATTCAATCATCGTCGTGTTCTTCATTACCCACCGTATTGTCGATTAATATTGGTAACGATGTCGCATGAACAGCTTCCGCTTCTTGTTAGGATGGCTGAGAATATGGCTTCTACCCTCCAAGGAAAAGCTAGACAACGAGGATGGTTCGGTAATCTCGATCAATTAACAGCCGATGCGCTAGATGTACTGGGACCTGTCGCTTCACCGATTCCAAGGATTAAAAATAGATACAGATTCCAATGTATGATAAAATGGCGTGGGGACATCGATGCAATTGGGCTTGTCTTAGAAGCTGCGGAACAGATTGAAGATTCGCTCCACGATAAGATATTTCAGATTAGTATAGATATAGATCCCCAAATGTTAATGTGAGTAACATATAATAAGATAAAAACGTATAATTATACATGAGACTTTTGTTGAGGAAGGTGTTTGTTAAAATGGCAATTCGCATCATTGTTATGGAGCCTGATGAAGTACTTCACCAGGTGGCGAAAGAAGTTAAGAAGATTACACCAAATGTTCAGAAATTATTGAATGATATGGCTGATACGATGTACGATGCTGAAGGTGTAGGTCTTGCCGCACCTCAAGTTGGTATATTGAAGCGATTAATTGTAGTAGATGTAGGGGACGAGAAAGGACTCATCAAGTTGATCAATCCTGAGATTGTATCATCTGAAGGAGAACAGTTCGGTCCAGAAGGCTGTCTGAGTATTCCAGGGATTAATGGTGATGTAAGACGAGCTGAGACTGTTACAATAAAGGGTCTTGATCCAGATGGTAAGGAAGTAACGATAACAGGAAGCGGGCTTTTAGCGCGATGCTTCTTGCACGAAATAGATCATTTGAATGGTGTTATCTTTACTGATATCGCAGAGAAAGTATATGAACAAATTCCAGAACGGCTTGGAAAGGAATGACGGCTTCATGAATATCGTATTTATGGGAACACCGGCATTTGCAGTTCCAAGCTTGCGAATGTTGCTTGAGAATGGGTACAACGTTGTCGCAGTTGTGACTCAGCCTGATCGCCCACAGGGACGTAAACGAGTTCTTACTCCAACACCTGTGAAGGAAGTTGCTCTTGAATATGGGTTGCCTGTATTACAACCGCAACGTATGCGTAATCCTGAAGCCGTTGCAGAGCTCGCAACCTACCAACCCGATCTGATTGTGACAGCAGCTTATGGACAGATTCTACCCAAAGGGGTGCTAGATCTACCATCTCGTGGATGTGTGAATATTCACGGTTCTCTGCTGCCTAAGTATAGAGGGGGAGCACCTATTCAACGTTCAATTATGAATGGCGAATCGGTGACGGGTATTACGCTTATGTATATGGCTGAAGGATTAGATACGGGTGACATGATTGCACAAGTAGAAATCGCTATTGAAGAAGAGGATAATTCGGGAACGATATTTGAGAAACTCAGTCACGTAGGAGCAACTTTGCTTCAAAGAGAACTTCCTAATCTTCTCGAAGGAGAAGTGACTAGAATTCCACAGAACGATGAAGAAGCAACCTATTCTCCTAACCTCAAACGTGAGGATGAGCAAATAGATTGGAATCGTAGCTCTCGTGACATTTTTAATCAAGTTCGAGGATTAGTTCCATTCTCTGGAGCTTTTACAATGTGGGATGGTGAAGTGTTTAAAGTATGGGCAGCTCGTCCATCTTCTGAATCCACATCACATGAGTTAAAAGTTCCTGGTACTGTTCTTCAATTGAGTGAACATGGCATAGAAGTCAAGACAGGCGACGGGTCGGTATGGCTTACTAAAGTGCAGCCAAGTGGGAAGAAAGTGTTGGAAGTCGATGCGTTCATTCGCGGAACCAGCATGGTTGAAGGAACGGTGCTTACATGAGTAATAGTCGTAAACCGCCTAAAGGTCATATTCTTACAGCTCGTGAATTAGCGATGGATGTCCTGACTCGGGTGGAACAAGAAGGGGCATATAGTAATCTACAGCTCAATGCTGGATTACAGAGAGCTTCGCTTATTCGAGAAGATGCTGCACTAGCAACGGAATTGGTGTACGGTACGATAGCGCGCCTAAACACGTTGGATTATTTCTTGAGACGTTATGTCAGTAAAGGGATGGACAAGCTTCAGCCTTGGGTACGAAGTTTATTACGAATGAGTTTATACCAATTGATGTACTTGGATCGCATTCCTCCTCACGCTGTAGTGAATGAAGCCGTTAATATTGCTAAGATTCGTGGACATCAAGGGATATCAGGCATGGTTAATGGTGTGTTACGCAGTGTTCTGCGGGGTAAAGATGAATTAATCTTGCCCGAAGGTCTGACACCTCTGGAGAGAATATCGTTAGAACAGTCACATCCAAGGTGGTTGGTAAAACGTTGGATCAAACAATATGGGGAACAGACAGCAGAAGCGATCTGTGCTGCGAACAATGAACCTCCGTCTATTAGTGTTCGTGTAAACACTACGATGATTAGTCGCGAGAAGTTATTGAAGGATATGGCAGAGCAAGGAATTGAAGCTATTCCTTCTCCGTTAACGTCAGAAGGGATACTCGTTAAAAGTGGAGGGAATATGGCCTTCACAGACTGGTATCGTGATGGACTCTTATCTGTTCAAGATGAGAGCTCTATGTTAGTTGCTGAAGCAGTTGGACCAACATCTGGAATGAAGATATTGGACTGCTGTGCCGCACCAGGTGGTAAAACAGTGCATATGGCTGAGTTAATGAAAGATGACGGATTAATTATTGCTAATGACCAATATCCACATAAAGAGAAGCTAATTCGTGAACAGGCAGACCGCCTTGGCCTGGCATCGATCGAGACAACCGTTGGGGATGCATTGGAGTTAAATAAGAAATATCCGGAAGCTTCCTTCGATCGCATATTGTTGGACGCCCCTTGTTCAGGACTCGGCGTTATTCGTCGAAAACCTGATTTGAAATGGACTAAAACGGTATCAGACATCGATGATATTGCAAACTTACAATATGAACTATTAGAGAAAATCTCTCCACTTTTGAAAGTGGGAGGGATTTTAGTATATAGCACATGTACGATTGAACCACAGGAGAATGAAGAGTTGATTCAACGCTTCTTGGATAATCATCCTGAGTTTGGCCATCCGAAGGAAGAACCTTCTGTATGGGCTGAATTACAGAAGGTGACAGGATCCCAGGGTCAAGGTATACAAATATTACCTCAACACTTTAGAAGTGACGGGTTCTTTATTACTCGAATGCAACGAAATTTCTAAATTGTTAAGGTTTAACTTGGCTTTTAGCTTCATTTAACCCGCTAGACTCAAGGTTTAGCGGGTTTTCTCTTTTATTGTTGCTTTTATTTGTGTTAAAATAGGAAGAATGAGAAACGATATGCATATGAATAAAACTAAGCAGGTGGGAAAATAATGAAACCGTTTATATATGATTACAACTTAGACGATCTACAAGCGTGGGCTAAAGAGAACGGTGAACCCGCTTTTCGTGCGGGTCAAATCTTTGATTGGGTATATGTCAAAAGAGTTAGCAATTTTCAAGAAATGAGCAATTTGTCTAAAGAGTTACGCCAGAAGCTGGAAGATCAATTCCAATTCGTAACCCTTTCTGAAATCACAAAGTTCGAGTCTAAAGATGGAACAGTGAAGTTTTTATTCGCACTAAATGATGATCATGCCATCGAGACGGTTGTTATGAAGCATAATTACGGTAACAGTGTCTGTGTAACGACGCAAGTCGGTTGCCGCGTTGGTTGTACCTTCTGTGCTTCAACATTAGGTGGACTGAAACGGGATTTAACAGCTGGTGAAATCGTGGCTCAAGTCGTCCAAGCTCAAAAAATATTGGATGCTAAAAATGAACGCGTCAGCAGTATTGTTATTATGGGTACGGGTGAACCCTTCGAGAATTATGATGCTACGATGAAATTTCTGCGGATCATGATTCATGAGAAAGGGTTAAATATTGGCCAACGCCACATTACTGTATCTACAAGTGGGATTGTTCCGAATATATACAAATTTGCTGATGAGAACACACAGATTAATCTGGCGATCTCTATTCACGCGCCGAATGATAAGTTGCGTTCTAAGCTAATGCCTGTAAATCGACGTTTTCCTTTTGATGACGTCATGGAGTCTTTAAGATATTATCAAGCTAAGACAGGTCGCAGAATATCTTTCGAGTATGCCTTAATCGGGGGCGTTAATGATCAACCTGAACATGCTCAAGAACTCGCAGAGGTTCTCAAAGATATGTTATGCCATGTTAACTTGATACCAGTCAACCATGTCCCTGAACGTAAATATGTACGCACATCACGTAGTGACATTTTTCAATTTCAACGAATTCTTGCGGAGAATGGAGTAAATGTAACCATTCGTCGTGAACAGGGCCACGATATCGCGGCCGCCTGTGGACAGCTACGGGCCAAGCATATGGAGTTGAGGTGAGATAACTTTGATCGATTATATTCAAGTTAGCCATATCGGACGCGTTCGTTCGGTAAATGAAGATTCTGTGAGAGTATGTTATACGGATTCTGGTTATACGCTTGGTATTGTTGCCGATGGTATGGGTGGACACAAAGCGGGAGATACGGCAAGCCAACTTGCAGTGGAGACGATATTTACAGATTTATCTGCTCTAGAGAAGGGAATGTCATCTGAAGGATTACGTGCAGCTCTTAGTGATGCTATTCTACATGCAAACGATATCGTATATCGTGAAGCGGCTAATAATGAACAGTATCGTAATATGGGTACTACGGTTGTTGTCTTATTGATGGATGGAACCTCGGGTTGGATAGGACATATTGGGGATAGTCGTGCTTATAAAGTGACTGAAGAGAAAGCTATTCAACTGACAGAAGATCATACCCTAGTAAATGAACTATATAAAAGTGGACAGATTACCCAGTCCGAATTGGAAACTCATCCTAGACGCAATGTGCTCACCAAGGCATTAGGAACGGATCCAGAAGTTATAGTTGATTTCGATCCGGTTACACTTGCACAGGAGGAAGTATTGCTTCTATGTAGTGATGGTCTTAGTAATATGGTGAAGTGTCAACATTTGGGCCAAATTGCTGGAATGCAAGAATTAACGCTTGCGGAACGAGCAGATCGGCTACTACAACTAGCGCTTTTGGCTGGTGGCGATGATAATATTACTGTCGCTTTGTTTGAACTTAATAATGAAGTTGTAGTGGCAAGTATAAAGGAGTGGGATTCATGATCGGACACGAATTGGGTGGTCGTTATGAGATTATAGAACGAATCGGTGGAGGTGGCATGGCACTCGTATATAAAGCCCATGATATTCTGTTGGGTCGAAACGTTGCGATTAAAGTATTACGCCAACAGTTCGTACACGATGAAGAGTTTATTCGGCGCTTCCGCCGAGAGGCACAATCAGCGGCATCTCTATCGCATCCAAACGTTGTAAGCATTTATGATGTAGGACAGGAAGATGAAATTCACTATATCGTGATGGAATATATTGAAGGATATAATCTAAACGAGATCATTAAGGAACGAGCACCTTTACAGGTGGAAGAGGCTGTAAGAATTGCTTCACAGATTTGTGATGCACTCGACCACGCACATCACAATCAGATCATTCACAGAGATATTAAACCTCATAATATTCTTATTGGTCGGAATGGTCGTGTAAAGGTAACTGATTTTGGGATTGCTCGTGCGGTAACCTCAACAACGATTACTCAGACAGGTTCGGTCATTGGATCCGTCCATTATTTTTCTCCTGAACATGCTAAGGGCGTTAGTACAGGGGAAAAGTCGGATTTGTATTCGCTTGGTATTGTACTATACCAAATGCTAACCGCGAAGCTACCCTTTTTGGGAGAAAGCCCAATTAGCGTAGCTTTAAAACATTTGCAAGAGGATTTTGATGATCCAAGAGATACGAATCCTCTTATTCCTCAAAGTGTAGAGAATGTTATTTTGAGGTCTATGCGTAAGAACCCACAGGAACGTTACCAATCGGCTAAAGAGATGTTACAAGATCTAGAGACTTGTCTTCTTCCTGAGAGACGTAATGAACCTAGAATCCAGTTTGCTGATGCCGATGCAGATCAGACACGAGCTATGCCTGCAATTAAGGCCGTATCTAAGGGAGCTGTGTCTAGTAAACGGAACAACAAGGCGCTCTTTGATGAAGAAGATGAGGACGAGAAGCCAGTGAATGGTAAACAACCTACCAAAAGGTGGGTAAAGCCTACCCTTTGGATATCATTAACGTTGTTTATATTAATTTGTATGGTTGGTGTCATCTGGTATGTAAAGGCAATGTTAGTCGTACAAGATGTAAAGATTCCGAATGTTATTACGAAACAAGAAGATGTTGCTGTCAAAGAATTAACTGCACTTGGACTTGTTATTGAAGACCCTATAATTCGCACTTATAAAGAAGGTTTTGATGAAGGTGTAGTGTTTGATCAGAGTAAGAAAGAGGGAGCAATGGTTAAAGAAGGTGCCTCTATTCAGCTTTCGGTTAGTATAAAGAAGCCTCTGCCTATAATGCCTGAACTTAAGGGTAAAACCTTTGATGAGGCATCTGATTTATTGATAAACAAAGGAATAATAAAAGGAAATATTACTAAGAAGGACGAGTACAGTGATCAACCCTCTGGCATGGTTATTGGGCAAGATCTAGAAGCTGGTTCCGAATTTGATGCATCGACGGTTGAGATTGTTCTAACGGTCAGCCAAGGCGAGGAATCGTTTATGATGCCTGATTTGGTTAACAAGACACAGAAGGAAGCCGAAAGTATAATAAAACAAGCTGGATTAAAACTGGGTAAGGTCGAGGAATCTTCTAGTTTTATTTATGAAAAAGGCGAAGTAATTAAACAATTCCCTTTTGATCCTAATACTCCTGTATCAGTGGGTTCAGAGGTTAGTATTACGGTTAGTACTGGTTATCCTCCAGAAGCATTGAATTACACATTTAATGTACCTGTAGCACCTGTAGAAGATGGGAAGAGCAGTAAGATCCGTATAGAATATTCGGATGCACGGAATGAAGATGGAGAGAAAAAGGATTGGGGAACAAAGACCATTAAGTCTACTCAAGTCTTCTCGATTGATCTCGTTCTAGCTCCAAATAAGAATGCTTATGTAACGATCTTCCGGGATGGAGAACTCTTTGATACGTATCCTATCTCTTATAGTGATGCTAAGAATGGTTCAGTACCAGAGGTCGTTATTCCTCAGACTGATCCCGTGTTGCCAACCGATGAGACTGATGTAGAACCGCAACCTGATCCTAATGCAGATCTTAATGCAGATCCTAATACAGATCCTAATGTAGATCCTAATGTAGATTCTAATGTAGATCCTAATGTAGATCCTAATGTAGATCCCAATGCTGACCCGGGAGATGGAGAAGTTGTGGATCCAACAGCCATGAACTCTCCGGGTAAGAATAAAGGCAAACATAAATCAGATAACATAAATAATAGCAATGATATTAAAGTGACGTCGGGAAAACCTTGAATTAACGTATAAACATCCCTGGAAAGTGAGGCCATTCAAGAATGCCAGATGGTGTAATCGTAAAAGCGCTGAGCGGATATTATTACGTTAAGCCGATATTAAACGGTAAGGCGGTAACTACTGAAGGGCAGCGAGCGATTCAATGTAGAGCTCGTGGCGTATTTAGAAATAAGGGAATCACTCCTTTGGTAGGAGATCATGTCGTGTATTCTTTATCAGATCATGATGAAGGTACTGTGAATGAAATCTTGCCACGTCATTCTGAATTGATTCGCCCTCCGGTAGCCAATGTTCAGTTTGCAGTATTATTATTTTCTTTACGTGAGCCAGACTTGAACTTACCGCTCCTGGATAAATTCCTTGTGCATATTGAGCACTCAGGACTTAATACGTTAATATGTCTTACGAAACAGGATTTGTTAGATGATGAAGAGGTTGATAAGGATGATCCTACTCATTATGTACAAGAGCTCTACGAACGGATTGGTTATGAGGTTATTGTAACGAGCACTCGTTCTGGTAGAGGACAAGAACAATTGCGTGAGCGTCTTGCTGGACACATTTGTGTATTCTCTGGGCAATCAGGAGTGGGCAAATCATCTTTAATCAATGCATTAATGCCAGGTCTTAATTTAGAAACGAACCAGATCAGCATGAAGCTGGGCAGAGGTAAACATACGACCCGACATGTGGAACTCATTGAACTTGATAATGGAGCATTTGTGGCAGATACACCAGGGTTTAGTCAGCTTGACTTCTTGGAAATGGAAGTCGGGGATTTGTCCGCTTGTTTCAGAGAATTTGAATCGTATTCAATGAATTGTAAGTTTAGGGGATGTAGTCATCTTCACGAACCTGGTTGTAAAGTGATCGAAGCTAAAGATAAAGGTGAGATAGCACAGATACGCTATGACAGCTACGTTCAGTTCTATGCTGAAATGAAAGACAAAAAGCGGAGGTATTGACAGAAATGATCAAAATTGCGCCATCTATATTGTCAGCTGATTTTGCCAAGTTAGGAATGGAGATTGCCGAAGTTGAAGCGGGGGGAGCAGATTGGATTCACGTGGATGTCATGGATGGGCATTTTGTTCCGAACATTACATTAGGGGCACCAATTGTGAACTCTATTCAGCACTATACAACACTCCCACTTGATGTGCATTTAATGATCGAACAACCTGAACGGTATATTGCCGACTTTGCGAAGGCTGGCGCCAAGGTTATTACCGTACATGCTGAAGCTTGTACACATTTGCATCGTGTAGTACATATGATTAAAGAATTAGGAGTACAAGCTGGGGTTGCTATTAATCCTGGAACTCCTACTTCGGTATTACAAGAAGTGTTACCAGATCTTGATCTAGTACTCATTATGACTGTGAACCCTGGGTTTGGGGGCCAGTCCTTTATCCCTCGCACACTCCACAAAATACGTCAGGTTCGCCAAGCTCTCAATGAAGCTTCGTTATTTGATGTTCATATAGAGGTCGATGGTGGAGTGACTGTGGATACGGCTCCACAAGTTGTAGAAGCAGGGGCAGATGTATTGGTAGCAGGTAGTGCTGTGTTTGGTCAAAGCAACAGAGCTTTAGCGATTTCTCAGATCAGAGGTAGTATAGGGGGAAAGTAATCGTATGACTTTCAAACAAGCTCTATGGCTTACATTCGCAAGTATGGGGGCGGGGATGCTACTTGGGACGTTCTCAGTGCTGAAGACCCCTCTCAATGCTCTTACATCACTTTTAGCAGTCGTTATAACGATTTATTTCTTCCGTCATTTTGAGCAAAAGGGCATGAGAATTGGTTATATTGTTTTGACAGTACTCTATTTCGTCCTTTTTATATTTATGGTTTCGGTATATAAGTTCAATTTAACCCTTTAGTCTCGATTAGTATGAGTCATAGGGCATGCTGTCCCTGCATAAATATGGTTACATGAGCAGAATTCTCATGTAGCCTTTTTTGTTGTCAGTCACAGTGAAGGCTCAGTGGATGAATATCGGAAGGCATGAGAATGATGGGGAGGGTGAGACATGAAATTTTATACATTCAAGTTACCAAGGTTTTTGGGAGGGTTTGTCAAAGCCATTCTGAACACATTTCACAAGAATTGATCGTTATCGTTCTCAGTCAGGCATGCCGTCCAATGGAAAAAACCTCTGACCGCGGCTTAGGATAGAATCACTGTACACACGGTCTGAGGCATGAAAAAAGCACCTGATGAAAACAAGGTGCTTTTTGCTTATATGCTATGGAGATATTAGGCGCGAGTGACTTTACCTGACTTCAAAGCACGAGTACTAACGTAGACACGTTTTACTTTACCGTCCACCAAAATGCGAACTTTCTGGACGTTAACGCCCCAACTCCGACGGTTGCGGTTGTTGGCGTGAGATACATGGTTACCAGTGCCTGGTTTCTTACCTGTAATATAACATTTGCGAGACATAGATTACACCTCCTTGTTCCAATACACCTGCATAAAACAATACTTATATATAATATCACAGCAAAAATTGCTTCGTCAACTATCCTAAAAACATTTATTTCTTTTGGTAGTTATAGTACAATATTATATAGTCAATATTGTATGCATAAATTCGATTGAATTGAGCTACCGTAGCAGTTTTTTTCTACGATGATAACATAGAGTCCGAGGGGTGGACATAACCAAAAAAATCTACTTAATTTTAAATGTGAAATGTTAGAAAGTAATTGGATGTAAAAGTAGTATGATGAAATATAAATAAAAAATGCCATTTGTTTTTGTAATGAAGGTAGGAAGGGGATTTCTCACTTGAGTAAGCGTTCTTTGAATGGAACAGATTTTACCGCGATGGTATTGCTCGGAGCGGAACAATTACAGCAACATGCAGAACATGTCAATTCCCTTAATGTATTTCCGGTGCCAGATGGAGATACGGGAACAAACATGAATTTGACAATGACTGCTGGTGTTACTGAATTGAAGAAGAATAATTCGGATTCTATTGGACATAGCGCAGGGGTATTATCTAAAGGTCTCTTAATGGGGGCACGTGGTAATTCAGGCGTTATTCTCTCTCAATTATTCCGTGGGTTTGGACGTTATGCAGCTCCTTATCAAGAACTGAATACGCAACAATTCGCTGCAGCATTGCAGGTAGGGGTTGAGACGGCGTACAAGGCCGTTGTTAAGCCTGTTGAGGGGACAATCCTCACAGTAGCTAAGGAAGCGGCTAAACATGCTGTACACTTCTCTAGACGTACTAGTGACATCGTTGAATTGATGGAGCAGGTGCTTTTGCAAGCCAAAGAAACATTATCTCAGACACCTGAACTATTACCTGTACTTAAGCAGGTAGGAGTAGTAGATTCTGGCGGACAAGGTCTTGTATATATTTATGAAGGTTTCCTACAACATTTAAAGTATGGAACTGCTCTAAGAACAGAAGAGGCATTCTCTTCAATAAAAGCTCCGGAAGTGAATAAGGTTCCCGTCGTTCAAGCCGTTAAGATGGGCTTAGATATTCCGATGAGTGCACAATCACGTTTGGAGACGGAAGATATTGAATTTCTATATGACATGGAATTCTTCATTAACCGTCAAATTGCAGATACAGAAGTTAGTGTTTTTGATGAAGAGCATTTTCGGAAAGCGTTGTCAATTAATGGAGATTCCATTATTGTTATTCCTGATGAAGAAATTATTAAAGTTCATGTACATTCCAAGACACCAGGTGAAGTTCTGAACTTGGCTTTGAAATATGGGGAAATAACGCAAATTCATATCCTGAATATGCGTGAACAGCATCGCGATTTGCTGTCTTCAGGATTGGATGTTTCACCAATGCCAGAAATTTTTGCTGCAATTCCAGTGAAAGAAGAGGCTCCCATTCCAGTAGCTGTGGAACCTCCTGCTGATGAAATGGCACCGTTTGGTTTCATTGCCGTGTCTTCTGGACAAGGTATTTCAGATATTTTCACTAGCTTGGGTGTAGATGCTGTTCTCTTTGGTGGACAAACTATGAATCCAAGTACAGAAGATTTCGTGAATGCCATTGCAACGATCTCTGCTCAACACATCTATATCTTGCCAAACAACTCTAATATCGTACTGGCTGCTCAGCAAGCGCGTGAGTTGTTAGAAGGAGAACGAAGTGTTACGGTTATTCCAAGTAAGAGCATACCTCAAGGGATGGCTGCCGCTTTTGCCTTCTTAGAAGAGGAAAGTGTAGATGTCAATACGGAGAACATGTTAGCTGCTATTGCGCATGTGAAATCGGGTCAAGTTACGTATGCGATTCGAGATACGGTTATTGATGAGTTAGAGATTAAGGCTGGTCAATTTATTGGTATACAGAATTCAAAAATTGTAGCGGCTAATGAAGATTTGCTAACCACTTGTCAGAGTCTTCTCTCCCAAATGTTAGTGAATAATGATGAGATTGTGACTGTGCTAGCAGGTGAAGAAGCTAACCCCGAAATGACAGCACAAATGGGTGCATGGATACACGAAATGTATCCTAAAGCTGAAGTGGAGATTCATGAGGGTGGACAGCCTATTTATTACTATCTGTTTTCAGTAGAGTCCTAAAAATTCATTGTGTAAGAGGGGGAATTTCTTTGACACATACCGTTATTGTTACGGATAGTACGTCTGATATTCCAGAAGAATTAGCTAAGAAACATGGGATTCATGTTGTTCCATTACGATTGCAATTTGGAGAGGAATCGCTACTAGACGGAGTAGAGATATCCGCGAAGGAATTTTATGAAAGGTTGGTTCAGGCTGAGAAGTTACCTACAACATCTCAGCCTTCTCCAGCGGATTATGTCCGGACGTATGAGCAAATTTTACAAGACCATCCAGATGCATCTATTCTTTCTATTCATATTTCTTCAGGGTTAAGCGGAACTTATCAATCCGCACTGATCGCTAAATCGATGATGGAGGAGAATGTAGATATTACCGTCGTTGATTCTCTTTCAGCTTCATACGGTTTCGGTGTACTTGTTGTACATGCAGCGCGTCTTGCTAGCCAAGGTGTGGCAGTAGAAGATATTGTCGTAGCCGTAGAAGAACTACGTAAAGAACGTAAGTTATATTTCCTTGTAGATACATTAGAATACTTGCAAAAAGGTGGAAGAATCGGTAAAGCAGCAGCTTTATTTGGGACGTTACTTAACATTAAGCCCATTCTTTCTATTGACCAAGAAGGCATTATATATCCCGTTGAGAAGGTGAGAGGTCGTAAAAAGGCCATTGCTCGAATGATCGAACTCTTCCAACAGGATCTAGGAAACATTCAAAAAATAAATGTGGCAGTGGGTCATACGGCAAATCTTGCTTCGGCTGAGTCCTTTTTAGAAGAACTTTCAGGCCATTACCAGGTAGAGGAAGTCGTATTCCATAACATTGGTTCTGTTATAGGAAGTCATGTGGGAGTAGGGACGATCGGCGTATATATATGGCCCGCTTGAATTGAGGTATAGAACATGAATATGAGCCTTCATTTGGATCAGATTTCAGTTAAACAGGTTCGTGGCGTGAGTGCCCTTAAAGAGGGGGAGCTTCACGCCTTTGGCATCTTTACGGTTAAAGATTTGTTGGAGTATTATCCCTATCGTTATGAAGACTATCGTCTTCGTTCTTTAAGTGCAGTTCAGAGTGGAGATAAAATCACCGTACAGGCTAAAGTAATGGGGATACCTGTGCTGCAACGTTATGGTACCAAATCACGCTTGAGCTGCAAGATGATGGCTGAAGATCTGATGTTTACTGCGACATGGTTTAACCGTCACTTCTTACGTGATCAATTGACAGCTGGTCGCGAGATTGTATTGAATGGCAAATGGGAACAAAGACGAATGCAATTAACGGTATCTGATTCGGAGTTCCCAGATCAAGGGGTAAAGCGGAGTGGTTCGCTACAACCGGTCTATTCTGTAGGAGCTAAGATTACACAGACGTGGATTCGTAAAATCATAGGACAAGCATTAGAACAATATGGCGATATGATTCCAGAGATTCTTCCTCAGGAGATTCTGCAGAAGTATCACTTCTTACCGCGTAAAAAGGCAATCTTAATGATCCATCAGCCTGAGGACACGAAGGAAGGACAACAAGGCCGGCAACGGATGGTGTACGAGGAGTTATTCTTATTTCAGTTGAAGATGCAAGCTTTCCGAGCTTTGACGAGAGGTCGGATGGACGGCGTAGTACATACTATGGAGAATGCTGTGGTGCGCGAGTTTGTTAGGAGTCTACCTTTTGAACTGACTGATGCTCAGAAGAAAGTGGAACTTGAAATATTGCGTGATATGCGAGCGACGTATTGTATGAACCGATTGCTTCAAGGGGATGTTGGATCTGGGAAAACAATCATTGCAGCCATTGCTCTATACTCTACAGTGCGTTCGGGATTTCAAGGTGCGCTGATGGTACCTACCGAGATACTAGCCGAGCAACACTTGCGATCATTAGTCCGATTGTTCGAACCTTTTGGAATTTCAGTCGGCTTATTGACAGGTAGTGTAACGGGACGTAAGCGTAAGGATCTGTTAGCATCACTACAAATGGGAATGGTTGATGTGGTCGTTGGAACGCATGCTTTGATACAAGATGAAGTATTCTTCCGTAACCTAGGGTTAGTTGTTACGGATGAGCAACATCGTTTTGGAGTGAATCAGCGTAGTGTGTTACGACGTAAAGGCTACAACCCGGATGTATTGACCATGACGGCGACACCCATCCCACGTACACTAGCTATTACGGCCTTTGGTGATATGGATGTCTCTACCCTTACAGAACGCCCTAAGGGACGTATACCCATCACTACGTACTGGGTGAAGCATAGCCTGATGGATAGAGTGCTTGGACTTATTGCGCGTGAAGTGGATCAAGGTCGCCAAGCGTATCTGATCTGTCCGTTGATTGAGGAATCAGAGAAGTTGGACGTGCAGAATGTAATTGATCTTCATATTCAGATGCAACAGGCTTTTCCTACTTATCGTGTGGGGTTGTTACATGGACGAATGTCACCCGCAGAGAAGGAAGAAGTTATGCAGGCCTTCAACCGAAATGAAGTCAATCTACTTGTATCGACAACGGTGGTTGAAGTAGGAGTCGACGTTCCTAACGCCACGCTTATGATTATTATGGATGCTGACCGATTCGGGCTGTCTCAGTTGCATCAGTTACGTGGGCGTGTGGGACGGGGACAGCATGCATCCTTTTGTGTCTTAATTGCTGATCCCAAATCAGAAGTAGGACAAGAACGGATGAGAGTCATGACGGAGACCGATGATGGATTCGAAGTATCTCGCCGTGATCTTGATTTACGTGGACCGGGAGACTTCTTCGGCACGAAGCAGAGTGGACTACCCGATTTCCGACTAGCCGATATGGTAAGTGACTTTGGTGTATTGGAACAAGCACGGGATGATGTAGCTACATTGGTGGGAGATGCTTCTTTTTGGACATCAACCTCTTATGAAGCACTTCGGCACTATCTACAACGAGAAGAGGTTTTCCAAGAAAATCTGATTGATTAGGCACATTAGACAAGCCTACCGTCATATACTGAGAAAGGTTGAATTGACGGGAGGTGCCAATCTTTGGGTTATCAGCAGTATGGAATCAGCCCACAGTTAGTAGAGCGGATTAAACTTAAAATGAAGAATCCAACGACAAAAGAGCGTGTCAAAGACCTAATTGATGGTGTCACTAAGCAGGATTTACAGAGTGGTCCTAAGGTACAGAAGTTAGTGAAAACAACAGCGAGCCTTGTAAAGGAGAAGCTCACTCCTGCTGAAGAAGAACAAATTGTCCGCTTTATCATGAGTCAACGTATTGATCCCAATAATACGTTCCATCTTATTAAGCTGTGGAGCATGTTTCGGTAGTTCAATAGTACTTAGATCGTTGAAGAACCCTCGTGGATACCAAACCCGAGAGGGTTCTTTTTTTAATATTAGACTCCCATACAGCTACGCGGCATCACTGAGCATAAGTTACGCTTGAATCAATGTGACATGGCGGTCTCTTTCATATCTGTAGCTAGCTTTCTCACATAACGTCCAATTCTAACGCTGACCTCAGCTCGCATATAGTCTTTAGTCATCGTAAATCGATCCTCTAATCCGCGACAAGTATAGCGATAGGTGAGTTCGGAATCATTCTTGGTGTCTTCAAATATGCGAATATTTCGTTCGAATAGATTCTTTTTAGATTGTTGCATATCCTTTCGGATATGGTTGGCTAGTACTTTGGCCGCTGTGGAGTACAATAACTTAAGCATTTGAGGGGAGATTTCTACTTCAAGGATTTTTTTCTCAATAATGTGGAGTGTGACAGGAAGAAGGACGTATTCACGCATCATCTCCATTTCCTTTTTTGTAAGGGGTTCTTTAGATTGGGGAGTAGTGTCATTCTGAATGGACATGGCTAACGATTGTTCTTTATGTTGAGGAAGCATCATACGACTGGATTCCCATAATCCGTTGCCTTCTAGTTTTTTACTCATTTATAATGACCTCCAATTTTATGACTTCTTTCAAATACCTGGCCTGAAGCTGTTAGTGATGAGGCTCTTATAATAGCTGCACTGCCATAACGATCTTTTATCGTATCGGTCACTTTATCTAAGGCGCGTAACTTGATCTGGTCTTCAAATAGAGTCAATTGATATTCCTGGTCAGATGCAAAGTTACTAAGGGTAATCCCAATGCGACGAACAGGAAGTGTATTCCAATACTGATAAAAGAGTGTTTTGGCAGCTTCGTAGACGACGTTCGTGTTATTGGTTGGATCAAGCATCTTCATTTGCCGAGAGAATCCTGTAGGATCTTCATAAGGGCTACACGTGCAACTTACTGAAATGACGGAACCCATATAGCCTTTACGTCGACAATCGCGACAGACTTCTTCTGTGAGTTCTAGAAGTATCGTATTCACATCATCCGATTCGGCATAGTCTGTAGGTAAAGTAATCATATGACCGACTGATTTGGGTGCTGTATTAAAAGTACCGGGTGTCACAGGGGAGTCATCTAGACCATTAGCCGTTCGCCACATGACCTCGGCATGAATATCACTTTGTTTGCCGAAGCGCGCTCGAAATCTCTCTTTTAAGCGGGGTAAAGGTGTTCTTGCAATATCCCCAATGGTATGCATTCCGAGACGTAAGAAGTGGGAAGTCATGCGAGATCCAACTCCGAACATTTTGTTTATAGGCTGTGACCATAATAACGTTTCAATGTCTGATTTAGGTAAGGTGAAAATGCCACTCTCGTTCTTTTTTGCCCATATGTCAGTTGCGATTTTGGACAGTATTTTGTTAGAGCTAATGCCTACCCGTATGTTCACCCCCGTTTGTTTAAGAACCTTCTGTTGTAACGATTGGGCTATTCTGACAGGATCCCCGAAGATACCTAGACTTCCGGTGACATCCAGAAACTGCTCATCGATAGAGAATATCTCTACGAGGTCGGTATACTCCTTATAAATTTGAGTGATCATAAGTGAAACATCGATATAATGCTGCATCCGTGGACGCATGACGACAAGATCAGGGCACTTGTTCAGGGCTTCACCTAATCGTTCTGCTGTCGTGACTCCGAAGCTCTTGGCTATAGGACAGGCAGCTAGAATAATACCTGAGCGACGCGCGGGATCACCGGCTACAGCCACAGGTCTGTTCTTGTATTGAGGATGTTCGACTTTCTCTACACTAGCGTAGAAACTTTGGCAATCTGCCAGGAAAATAACCCGTTCACGTTGATCGCTCATATTAACCGCCTCCACGTAAACTCATAAGCATGGTGAATACTTCTGCCTTTATTAGACTTCTCAACATATTGAAATGATGGATATAACCACGAACTTTATATTCAACCTCAATGCCGAGTGTATTCATGTCTGTATTCAAGATGCTAATATGTCGCTGTTTCATTTGGTTCCTAAGGTTCTGTAATCGAGGGTAGATGGATTGCTCAACATCTCTCAGATGACAGATAACATAGTTATATACAATTTTGTCTTTATAGATCGTTAAATGGTCAATATCCCTTGCTAACATATCGAGCAATACAGGGAGCAGGGTATATTCCTTGATAATTTGAATATCTTCTTCTGTTTCTATACTTGGATTAACATGCATATTTCAACACCACCACAATGGGAACGTATATTCTTGTTTTATTATACACCGAACATGAGTTCGTTATGCAAGTGTATTTTTTGGAAGTGAGTTAATCTGAATCTAAAGAGTGTATCGGCTGAAAAAACGGAAAATATATATTGATTTCATTTAGCCCTCCCATTTTATGAAAAAGGGATTTTTTTGATGATATTGTTCAAATTCATTTTAATTATCGATCTAAACCCGAATAATAAACATTTACATGTAATAAAAGTTCGTTTATAATCAAACTTGTGTTTAAAAATTAATTATTTAACAGCATTCGTATATTCTTAGAATATGGTCTAAGAGTCTCTACTAGGAGCCTAATAATCCTAACTACGAATGGGTGAGATTACTCTACCCATTTATAGTTAGGATCCTTTTTTTTGTTGCTTTAGCCAAAATGACTAATAATCTTTCTTTAAGGAGTGTATATCATGGAAAAAGTATTTGATTATGAAGATATTCAGTTAATACCTGCTAAATGTGTGGTTAACAGCCGTTCTGAGTGTGATACAACTGTGACATTAGGAGGCCATCAATTTAAACTTCCTGTTGTGCCAGCCAATATGCAAACAATCATTGATGAAAAGATAGCCCTTTATCTTGCTGCAAATAAGTATTTTTATATTATGCATCGTTTTGAGCCAGAAAAGCGGCTGTCATTTGTAGAGGATATGCAGGCAAAAGGTTTCTACGCTTCAATTAGTGTTGGAGTGAAAGAAGAAGAATATCAATTCATTGAAGAGCTTGTAAAGGCAGGGCTTACACCTGAATTCATAACGATCGACATTGCACATGGTCATTCAAATGCTGTCATTAATATGATTCAGCATATTAAAAAAAACCTACCGAAGAGCTTTGTCATTGCTGGTAATGTGGGTACTCCTGAATCTGTGCGGGAACTTGAGAATGCCGGTGCTGATGCGACAAAAGTTGGGATTGGACCAGGTAAAGTATGTATCACAAAAATTAAAACAGGATTCGGGACTGGAGGCTGGCAGTTGGCAGCACTTCGTGGGTGTGCAAAGGCAGCAAGTAAACCGATTATTGCTGATGGTGGAATACGAACACACGGTGATATAGCCAAATCAATCCGTTTCGGTGCATCGATGGTCATGATTGGCTCTCTTTTTGCCGGACATGAAGAATCACCAGGCGAAACTATCGAAAAAGATGGAAAGTTTGTTAAAGAATATTTTGGCTCTGCTTCTGAATATCAAAAAGGTGAAAAGAAGAACGTAGAAGGTAAGAAAATGTACGTTGAGCATAAAGGCTCCTTACAGGATACGCTAACTGAAATGGAACAAGATCTTCAATCTTCTATTTCGTATGCTGGTGGAACTACTGTAGACTCCATTCGTCACGTAGATTATGTTATTGTCAAAAACTCTATTTTTAATGGTGATAAAGTATATTAAAGCCGTATTTAAAGAAATATTCTCATCAATTATGAAAATCGGAGCTCTTTCCATTTAGGAAAGAGTT
Source organism: Paenibacillus sp. Y301 (assembly GCF_059445505.1). Lineage (NCBI taxonomy): Bacteria > Bacillati > Bacillota > Bacilli > Caryophanales > Paenibacillaceae > Paenibacillus > Paenibacillus sp. Y301. The sequence continues at coordinate 302,052 of NZ_JCAIUL010000001.1, forward strand.
TTTCTCAATATATGGAGCGTAAAAAAGGTTGCGATTGATCTATCTGTAATTGTAGTAGTGCACGGATTGGTGGTCAGGCATTGTTCTACAATTCTCTTAGCGGATAATTAATAAACATGTTATATTATGACAGAAAGGGTTGTAAGCCCTTACTTATTCAGATACGAGTGAGATTATTCTATGATCTCATGACGTGGAGAGGAAGAGGCTATGTGCGGCGAATGCTATTGTGGTTAAAGTTAAATAAGCTGCGGAATCAGATGTTGCTTGGTTTTCTTGCTGTTATGCTCATCATTCTGACATTTGTCGGGGGGATAACATTTCATTCAGTCTCGACGATGCTCAAGAACAACGCGGAGAAGCATATTCAGCAAACTGCGGTTCAGGCCAACGGCCGCCTGGAAGGTATTCTCGAACAGATCAATTCTCTGACGACGTTAGTATCGACCAATGATTATATCCAGCAACTGCTTTTACGTGATATAGAGGGTCAGAGCGCGACCTTTACGGAACGGCAGGCGTTGCCAACCATTATTAATCTAGTCCAAATGTATACCGACGGCATCAAGTCTGTGGAGTTGTACAAGAAGGACGGGGCAAGGTTATACCCTCTTGACGGCAGCAACCTGAGAGATAAGGTGCCTGAGGCTTGGATTAAGCAGGCAACGGAGAATAAAGGTGGGCTCATATGGTTCGGCATCGATCCGTTGGATACCACATCGGTTTTGGCGATTCGACAAATCAGCATCATTGATCGAAATTTCGCGACAGGTGGGTATTTGCTCATCCGTACAGACCGCAACAAGTTCGCTCTGAAAGGCTCGTTGTCTGGAGAGGGGGAGACGGAAGCGGAGACGGAAACGGTCTTGCTCATAGGTTCCGACGGTAAGCTCATCACGTCCAATGATGACAGCATTTCGCAAAAGACAGCGGCCGTACTGGTGGAGGGGGCTAACCATCAGGTCGCTACCATCGATAAGAACTCTTTTATCGTCGTCAAACAACGTTCTTCTGTCACTGGATGGACGCTACTCATCTTAACGCCAGTTAACGTTATCACCCAAGGTATACCGGTCTTGCGGATGACTATGGTTGTATCAGCTATCATGGGTTCTTTGCTGTTCGCCTTGCTCTCCTTTTTCTTGTCTACCCTCATCACACGGCCTGTGTTCAAGTTGATCAAAGCCATGAGAGAGACCCGTCTCGGCATTCTGAAACCCATCGAGAACATGTCGTTCACCATGGAAATTCAGGAACTGAATTATTCCTATAACCAAATGGTCGATAACATCAACGAACTGATTCAGTTAGTTTATGAGAAAGAGGTAGCCCGGAGCCATACGGAGCTAAAGGCACTTCAAGCTCAAATTAATCCGCATTTTTTGTTTAATTCTCTGGATGTTCTACACTGGTCGTTATTGGAAAAGGATGAAGTCCAACTGGCAGGATATGTTGTGGCCATGTCTGATTTATTCCGATATACCATTACGGGGTCAAGTAAAGAGGGATGGGTGAAGCTTCGCGACGAATTGGAGCATGTGAGTCGATATTTATCCATCATGAAGATGCGATTTGGAGACCGCTTGGAATGGGAAATCGAGGCTCCGCCCGAATTTACAGATGTTGAGTTACCTCGACTATTGCTGCAACCGCTCGTGGAGAATGCTATTTTGCATGGAGTTGAGAGTAAGATTGAACCCGGCTTGGTCAGGGTGACGGTCACTCGTGAAGGGGAACGGATCATTATTATGGTGGAAGACGACGGTGGGGGAATGGACGAGGAAAAGCTACGTTCCCTATTAGAAGAGCTAGACAGCGGGAAGGTGTCCTCTTCTAAAGATTCTGGTCTCGGACTCGCCAATGTGAAGAAGAGGCTTCAACTATTTTTCTCGGGAAAGAACGAGCAGCGTGCGGTAATGGCTATTGATAGCTGGAAGGGCCAAGGCACTCGGATAAGCATCCAAATTCCTGTCCAAGGAGGTAGAGAGTTATGAGGAGTCGAACGATTCTTATTGTTGACGATGAACCGCGTTCGAGAGAAGGAATGAAGAAAATACTTGGGGTATGGGCAGCAGGTCAATATGAGATCCTTACGGCCAGTAATGGGTTAGCTGCTATGCAAATTCTGGAGGAGACTCCCGTGGAACTCATGATAACGGACATCCGCATGCCTGAAATCAGCGGGCTTGCTCTAGTTACCCAGATGAGGGAGAAGAGAATTCAGCGTCAGCCATCCGTTATTATTATCTCTGGACATGCCCTGTTCGAGTATGCTCAGCAAGCGCTTCAATTGTCTGTAGTGGACTATCTGCTCAAGCCGGCCAGCCCGGAGAAGCTGATCGAATCTGTGGAGAATGCCCTGAAAGCAGGAGAAGAACGGGAACACATCGTCTTCATGCAGAAGATGGCAGATCCGCAATTGATGGCCGTAAGGGACGAAGAAGCCGCACTAAGTGATCCGATTCGCCAAGCGATGGACTATATAGAAATGCACATAATGGAACCAATCAGTCTGCAGGAAATCGCCGGGCATGTACATCTCAATGGGAGTTATTTCAGCGCACTTTTCAAAGAGCAGTGTCAGATGAATTTCAGCGAATACGTCGCCCGTAGAAAACTACAGAAAGCGAAGGAAATGTTGCTGAAAACAAATCTGCCCATAGCAGAAATTGCAAGTCGCACAGGTTATCAGGCCGTCAAATATTTTAACAAACTATTTAAGGAGTACGAAGGAATGAGTCCGGGGCGGTACCGATCGATGAGAAACGGAATTGAAGGCCTGATTCAGTAATGATTCGTAGGATATTATCCTAGATACGAAAGTAAATACTGCGACCGACAAGTTCCCGCAAATGTTCACTAATCTATTAGATAAATGGAGACGATGCCAAGGAAGAAAACCTTTGGTGTCTTTTTTTATGCTTTTCACGGAACGAAATCAAAAAATAGTGGAAGTTTCCCCAAAGATAGGTTCCTTATATCCAAAGGAGCTTGGGATTATAATTGTGTATGCGGTTACAAAAAGCCGAAGAAACAATAAAAAGGGGAGGCAAAGTATGAAAAGTATGAAGCGTGTTTTAGTAGGGGTCTCTACATTGCTCGTAATGTCATCTGCGCTTGCAGCATGTGGCGGAAACTCAAATTCAAACTCAAACTCAGCTAGCCCAAGCACAAGTCCAGCAACAACAACCAATGCAACTGAGACTCCAGCAAAAGGGAATGGCGAGAAAGTGACCGTCAATCTTTGGAGTTTCACGGACGAGATTCCGAACATGACTAAAAAGTATATGGAAACCCATCCTGACGCAAACGTAGAGTTCAAAACTACGGTTGTCGCAACTACCGATGGAGCTTATCAACCTGCGCTTGACCAGGCTCTGGCTGCTGGTGGGAAAGATGCTCCGGATATTTTTGCAGCTGAAGCGGCATTCGTGCTCAAGTATACACAAGGCGATGCATCCAACTTTTCCGCCAACTATGCGGATCTAGGTCTTGACGATCAAATGGTTAAGGATGCTGGCATTGCTCAGTACTCTGTTGATATTGGTAGCAAAGACGGCCAACTGAAAGGCCTCGGTTATCAAGCAACGGGCGGAGCCTTTATCTATCGCCGCTCGCTCGCCAAAGAAGTGTTTGGAACAGATGATCCAGCTGCCATCAAGACTGAAATCGGTCCAGGCTGGGATAAATTCTACGATGCAGCTGCGAAGCTGAAAACTAAAGGATATGGCATGGTTTCTGGAGATGGCGATATCTGGCACGCGATCGAGAATAGTTCTGAGAAAGGCTGGATTGTTGATGGAAAACTTCATATTGATCCGAAGCGCGAAGAGTTCCTTGATCTCTCCAAGAAGCTGAAAGACAATGGCTTCCACAACGATACAACAGACTGGTCGGAAGCTTGGTTCGCTGATATGTCCGGTAGTGGGTCCCAACCGACCTTTGGTTTCTTCGGTCCTGCTTGGCTCATTAACTATACAATGAGTGAACAAGTAAAAGATACAAATGGTGACTGGGCAGTTACTGAGCCACCTACAGGCTTCTTCTGGGGAGGCACTTGGTTGCTTGCCAACCAAGAAGTAACCAAGGATGATGCCAAGAAACAAGCTGTTGCGGACTTTATCAAGTGGGTAACACTCGATACATCCGAAACCGGCCTCCAGTATTACTGGGCTAACGGAACGATGAAAGACGGCGAACAAGGCACGAAGGACAGCGTTGCTTCCTCCGTTGTCATGGATAAGTCTAACGGCGAAGTTCCATTGCTTGGTGGACAGAACATGTTCGACGTGTTTGTTCCGGCTAACGCTAATGCTTCAGGCAAGAACTTGACCCAGTTCGACGAAACAATAAACAAACTCTGGCGTGATCAAGTACGCGAATATACTGCAGGCAACAAGGATCGTGCTAAAGCGATCGAAACCTTCAAGCAGCAAGTCAAAGATCAACTTGACATCGACAGCGAATAAAAAGAAATCGAAGGGGCGGGAAGTTATCCCGCCCCTTCATATCAACTAAAGGGGTGAGAGTATGCGCCGCAAAGGTGTGAACTACTCTAAATACGGCTATATCTTTACATTTCCGTTTGTTTTGGCATTTGTTATTTTCTCGCTATATCCTATTTTATACACCGCATTCATCGGGTTCACTGATTTAAAGGGATTAATACCAAAACCAATACATATTTTGGATAACCCTTTTCAAAACTTCAAAGATCTGCTCTTTGATAACGTCTCATTCAGGAAGTCCCTAATTAACACCGGGTTGCTCTGGTTTGCCAACTTCGTTCCCCAGATCCTTCTAGCACTCTTACTCACCGCATGGTTCACGAACCAGCGTCTTAAAATAAAGGGACAGGGTATGTTCAAGGTTCTACTCTATATGCCTAATATTATTACAGCAGGTACAATTGCCGTGCTTTTCAGCACTCTGTTTGCCTATCCGATGGGTCCAATAAACAGTTTCGTTGAAATGATGGGATGGTCCGACGCTCCGATTTTCTTCCTTCAGGATAAGACGACAGCACGGGGCATTGTAGCGTTCATCCAGTTCTGGATGTGGTACGGTAATACCATGGTCATTCTTATCGCAGGCGTTATGGGTATAAATCCTGCACTCTTCGAGTCTGCGTCGATTGACGGCGCTAACGGATTTCAAACCTTCTTCCGTATCACATTGCCAAGTCTTCGGACGATTTTGTTATTTACGCTGATTACATCGATGGTCGGTGGTTTGACCATGTTTGATATTCCGCAGCTCTTCCTTGCAGGCGGACCAGATGACTCCACGCTTACCACGTCCATGTTCATTTATGGGCAAGCCTTTAAGGGAAGCTATTTATATAATCGTGCTGCAGCGGCGAGTATGATCATGTTCGTGATTTCAGCGATTTTATCTGCACTCGTATTCTATTTAATGCGTGACCGTGACGCGGCAAAAATGAAAAAAATAGAAAAAATGCATAGAAAATCAGCGAAAAAAGGACAAGAGGGGGGCGTAACACATGAGCAATAATCACAAAACCGGAACCGTCACCCGTAAAATAAACAAGACGGTTATTTATATCGTCTGTATCTCTTTGGCGGTAATTAGTATCCTCCCGTTTTGGGTCATGTTTGTGAACGCCACTCGCTCTACAGCAGAAATTCAAAGCGGTATTTCATTGCTTCCTTCGACACACTTTATGAGCAACCTGCGGGTGCTGCTTGACAAGAGTTTCGATCCCATTCAAGGGTTTATGAATTCATTTATTATCTCTGCTTCAGCAACCCTCTTAACGGTCTATTTCTCGTCCTTAGCAGCTTATGGACTTGTGACTTATAGCTGGAAGTTGCGTGGGCCATTCTTTACCTTTATTTTGTGCGTGATGATGATTCCTTCCCAAGCAAGTGCAATTGGATTCTATCAATTCATGTATAAAATTCATTGGACAAACAGCTTTCTTCCACTGATTCTCCCTGCGATTGCAGCGCCAGCGGTCGTGTTCTTTATGCGGCAATACCTGCTAGCCACGCTGTCGATAGAGATCGTGGAAGCAGCACGCGTAGACGGGTCCGGTGAGTTCAAAACCTTTAACCGGATTATCCTGCCGCTCATGGTGCCGGCAGTGGCGACGCAGGCTATTTTTGCCTTTGTAGCCAATTGGAACAACCTGTTCATGCCGCTGATTCTACTGACACAGAAGGAAAAGTATACAATGCCAATCATGGTTAGCTTGCTTCGAGGTGATATTTATAAGACGGAGTTCGGCTCAATCTATATGGGTCTGGCTTTGACGGCTTTACCGCTGTTTGTGGTTTACTTCCTGTTATCTCGGTATATCATCGCGGGCGTAGCGCTCGGAGGCGTCAAAGAATAACCCCCTCAAGCAGGGTTCGATGCCGAGGATGGGAATCTATAACACCTAAATAAATGAGGCGTCTTGTAAACACAAGGCGCCTCATTTATTTTAGGTGGAATTCAGAACTCGCATGTATTGGAGCACAGGTAAATATTTCATCTCATATAGTGACACACTCTTTTTGTAGCTTCGGAATAATACTTGATTATCGTGCAGTTAGAGTGAGATCTGGAGAGTCCTAAGAGGAAGTTTTAAAGGGGGGATATTTGTCTAAAATGTGAAAATAACTACGATTAGTTAAGTAAAAAAGTTTGACCTACTAAATAAATTTATGATATATTTACATACCTACTGGTCGGTATGGAGGAGGTACACTACGGAAATGGATACAAAGTCGCTAATTATCGACATCTCAACATCTCTTTTTCAGCAAAAAGGATATTTGGGTGTAGGATTAAACGAAATTTTAAAAGCATGTAACCTTTCAAAAGGTTCGCTTTATCACCACTTTCCAAATGGGAAAGAAGAATTACTTATCGCTTGTCTTCATTCATTGAACGACACAATAACAACGGATATGAAGGAAATATTCCAACACCATTCATCTACTTTACATGCTACGCAAGCGATGATTGAGAAATTGATCGATCAATATGATCGAAATGGGATGATTACGGGGTATACGTTTAGTAGTATCGTTAGTGAGATAGGATCACTAAGTGAACCTGTTAGAACGGCATGTGAACTCTCATTCACAAAGATGGAAGAGATTTATTCGAACAAGTTAGTTACAGATGGTTTTTCGAAAGAAACAGCACACTCCGTTGCGCTAATGATCACAGCCTCTATTGAAGGTGGTATTATGCTTTGTTTAACTAAAAAAACAAGTGAACCGCTAAAAATAGTTTCACAGGTATTACCAAGCTTATTGAAGGAATTTTAGTAAACTATATAAGAATTGAAAGGAAGAAAAACATGGAACAGGAAACAAGATTACCAAGAAACGGCAAAGAGGGAGCGCTGTATGGTCTGATCATTTGTGCCTTAACTGCTTTGTTTATGTCATCACTAGGTACCATTCTAGGTGCAGGGAAATTTGATGGAGAAGTTGCCCTATCGATTCTGAAGATATATCCGATTATGATCGTTATTGCGATGCTTCTTGAAGCGGTAGTTATAGGTCGTATTGCAGAGAAATTAGCTGCGAAATTTACTGCACCAACAGATAGCTTTAATGCAAAGATATTATTCCGTATCTTATTCACGGTAATTGGTATGTCAGCGTGCATGACATTTATCGGAGGGGTCATAGGTAACGGCGGTCTTAGTTCCGAGACATTTAGTAACTGGTTAACGAATTGGCCAAGAAATTTCTTGATTGTACTTGCAGCTGAGAGTTTAGTGATTCAACCGATTGCAAGATTTGCGATGGTCAAATTACATGCTAAGCAAGATGAAAAAAATAATGCCGCAATGATGGCAGAGAAAAACGTTGCTTAATCAAAGAATATTAATGATAAAATAATATAAAAATGATAAATGAGCCCTTTAGAGGGCTTTTTATTTTGATTCATATTGATGAAATATAGACAACTTATTTATGAAAATGAAGGCTAAAGGAAGGTTGTCCTCATTTCTGCTATAATAAAATTAATGTGGTTAAAACAGGGGGGAAGGAAATGATTCTACATAAGGGCGAAATTTTGTTCCGTCAGGGGGATAGTGGTGAATATTTATACCATATCAAACGTGGGCTATTTAAGGTGACGCGGTTACACGAGAACGGAAATATGGTGCTGTTTAATATTTTGTATTCGGGCGAAACGGTTCCTCATCACTCTCTTATTACGGCTAAAGAAGCGCATGGTACAGCAATAGCGTTGATGGACAGTGAGGTTGAAGTCATCCTTGCGAAGGATTGGTATCGCCAATTGTTGGAGGATCCTGCGAAACCTATGGAAGTGGCTCTGTTGCTACAGGCGAAATTGCGCTTTATGCAACAACGAGTAGATCATCTGACTGCGGGTAACCCTGCAGATCGACTGGAACTACTTAGCGAATGGCTACATGATTATTCTCATGGGGTAGATGTAACCGAACTGCTAACACAAGAGGAGATCGGTCAGTTGATTGGTGTTCGTAGAGAAACGGTAAATCGCTTGTTGCGATTAAAGTAATCATACTACTAGCAAATAAGGGTCTATTCCTTAGGGTGTTATCGACCCTGTGGAATAGACCTTTGTGAATTTATCGAAATTAAATTATTTAAATAAAAAAGAGGATAATATGCTCATATAATGAACATATTATCCTCTTTTTAGTAAGGCTAAGATATCGTTATAGTTTACGAATCAATGTATGATTTCTACACTTCTAAGCTACCAGCGGGACCGAAAAATTCAAAATGGATTCTTTCTTGAGGTACGTTCCATTCCAATAGCGCTTTATATATAGCACGCATAAAAGAAGTAGGTCCACAGAAATAAAAGTCTGCGTTAGGATCTGCGACTTCTTGAAGCCAAGCTAGATCCATGTAACCCAATTTATCGAACGTATCGTTTTCTTCAGGTAATTCATAACACACATAGGATGTCAGATGAGAATGGGACTGACTCAATTCCTCTACTGTTCCCTTCATGGCATGTAATTTTCCATTAATGGCAGCGTGGATATAGGTTACCTTGCGTTCAGGCTGCTCCGTAGCTAATGTCTCAAGCATACTTATCATTGGTGTCAACCCAACACCACCACTAATAAGAACTACCGGAATATTCGTACTTTGATCCAGCGTGAATTCTCCAGCTGGGGCGCTCACTTCTATTACAGAACCGACATGAACGGCCTCGTGTAAATAATTAGATACGACACCTGCTGGTTTATCAGTCGCTGCATCTTCACGTTTAACGGTGATGCGGTAATAAGGTTGTCCAGGCGCGGCCGATAGACTGTAATGGCGAATGTGTGTGTATTCCTCACCTTCAGGTTTAACACGTACGGTAATATACTGACCAGGCAAATATGCTGAAATAGCGCCTTGATCCTGAGGAGAAAGGTAGAAGGAAGTAATAAGCTCAGTTTCTTTAATTTTTTGGCTTACAACAAAGTTTCTGAATCCACTCCAACCTCCAGGTGCTTCAGCAGCTTCACGATACTTAGCTACTTCAACACCGATAAATGCATCGGCAATCACACCATAGGCTTTAGCCCAAGCATCCATAATTTCTGGAGTCGCTGCATCGCCAAGTACTTGCTGAATGGCAGCTAATAGCGTCTCACCAACAATAGGATAATGTTCAGGTAATACACCTAATGCACGGTGTTTCTCCGCAATCTGTTTTACTACGGGTAGGATGTTCTCTAACTGATCGATATTGGCTGCCGCAGCAAGTACAGCGTTAGCCAGGGCAGTCTGCTGTTTACCTTGACGTTGGTTAGCGTGATTGAATATGTTCAATAGTTCAGGATGGTTCTCAAATAACATTCCGTAAAAGGCAGTTGTGATGGTCTTGCCATGTACCTGTAATACCGGAACGGTTGATTTTATTATCTCAATAGTTTGTTGATCTAACATATACAACGACCTCTTTCCTGCGATAAAATATTTGCTACTAATTAAGCATATAGAAGGGCAGAGAAAGAAAGTGTGTTTCTAGTCACATGAAAAGTTGATAAAATGTGAACGAAACAAATTTTGCAATGACATTGCTCACAATACGACAAAAAGGTACGAAATATTATGAAAAATTGTAAATCCCTGTTGCACTTGTTGGATAATCAATCCTAGATTAAAAATGCCAAAGTCAATGTGACATCGTTGGTTCACCTGTATCTAATCCATCTTCAGTGACTCTGAGAACAGCGCTTGCCCCTTTGGTGGCATCGTTGAATTGATGCGTTACAATAGGATAATCTCCGGCTTCGTTTACAATGAACTCTACAATCGCACCTCCACTCGCTGGGAGTAAGACTGTTTGTAGACCATACATTATATTTCTCGGATTGCCATCGATATATACACGATCCATAATGGTTCCCACGATATGAAAGGAAGATACTTTATTGGGACCTACATTATTAACATATAATCGAACTCTGTCTCCAACTTTTGCTAACAGAGGATGTTCCTTTAACGTAAAGTCATCTCCATTAAATACGACATACTCAGGATCTCCATCTAAAAAAGCATTGAAATCATGTTCTGCATACCACTCACTTTGAACAATAGTATACTCTCGATCAACTTCATGATCCGTTGGATATCCATCTCGGGGTTCAACGATAATAGAACCATACATTCCATTGGCTATATGTTCTAACACGGGGTCCGTCCCACAATGGTACATGAACACACCGGGCATGTTAGCTGAGTAAGTAAAGGAGCCATGTTCAAGTGGCATAATATCCACAAAATTCTTACTAGGAGACGTCTGAACCGCATGAAAGTCCATTGAGTGTGGCATGTCAGGGTCCATATTATTTAATGTGAAGTTGAGAGTATCTCCTTCTTTCACTCGAATGATAGGACCAGGCACCGTACCGTTAAACGTCCAGGCATTATAGAAAACACCTGAAGAAATTTCGACATTTGTGACTTGCGCAGTCATATTGATTTTAACAACATTTCCATCTCGCACGATGATAGGCTCAACTGGAGGCTGATTCAGTGTTTCTAAAACAGGTTCCTCTTCGATGATAGGGATAGGATTTACGTAGAAACCAGATAAAATAATAGTAAAGCCGATCAAAACAATGATGTATAACTTCCAGTTGAACATGGTAAACAGCCTCCAATTTGAGATAACCATCGCTATTTATAGGGAAATGAAGCTATGACATATATCCGAGATGTTCTTTCGCCTCATCTGACATGAGGCTTGGTGACCAAGCGGGTTCCCACACAACGTCGACTTCGACCGATCGAACATCAGGCAAGGTTTGGAGTGCTCGGGTTACGCCACCAACGATCATATCGTGCATTGGACAACCTGGCGTGGTGAGTGTCATCACTACAGACACATGTCCTTCTACGAATTGTAGATCGTAAATAAGTCCAAGGTCGACAATATTTACTCCTAGTTCTGGATCATATACTTCCTTAAGACATTCTGTAATAGATTCCATATCAAATCCTCCTAAATTAATCTATTTCGTAAATACCTTAGCAATCAGACTTATATAAATGAGTGAACTTAGAGCAAGAACACTTCCTCCAATGGATGTGATCCATGTTTGATTCCAACTTAGGCCTACCAGGAGTATGAACAATGAGCTCACGATTACGATTAATCCAATATGAACATGGCGATCATTGATTAGATCGGACATGGTAGGTATCTTTTTTTTGCCTATTAAAGGACCATACTTTTGTGTCCACCATAGAAAAGGGACAATTTTAGATAAATAAGACAGCAACGTTAGTCCGACCCATCCCCATAAGTACAACCACCCAAGGATAACGATCATTCGGGATTGATGTATCATGTCAGGAATGAAAGGGAAGAGAATAACGATAACGACTCCGATTAGTGTTACAGTATGGGCCAGTGATAGAGACCATTTCATACCTGTTCCGGGATTAGGTTTGTGCCGATGTTGAACAATTTGAGATAGATGAACGGAGTAAGCAACCATGCCTAGTACGATCAATAATGAACTAGACCATGTTAGCCATCCAGGGCCATTGAATAAAAAGGATAGTGCGCCCACAAGTACACCTGCATTCCATAACGCAATGACAACTTTCTGTAGTAACTCCGGATGTCCATGAGATAGATAGAACATAGGAAACATTTTATAACTGAAACCTGTGATAAGCAGACCGAACCAGCCGAAGGCTGCGAAACAGATGTGAGCTCCAAGTAATTGCTCGTGAAAGTCTCCCCACTGATCGAAATAGAAGTTTAACCCCATGAGCATACCTGAGGTTCCTGTAAGTACAAGATAGGTGACAGAACAGGCGACGCTAATGGTGATGGTATTCCACTTTTTAGCACGGACAAGAGTTACGCCAATATTAACAGCAAATAGTAAAATGCCGATGAATGCGAGAGTGGCGAATCCTGCAATCCACATCACCTGCATCGTTTGGAATCCAATGAGTAACCCTGCGGTTCCGATTGTAAAAAAGAAATAATGAACATAGCCCAATTTTTTGCTAAATAAGCTATGGTTCTGCAGTACGACAGGAATGAGCTGATACACAGCACCCATCGCAATCATGGTTGCCCAACCAAGAACGAGCAGATGAACACGGGTCCATCCGATAGGATACCTAGGTCCATCACTAAATACCGTTAGCCACGTTGCCAAATCAAATAAGGAAAAGATCTGAAATAACACAAAACTGATTAGACCTGTAATGATGAATAGAAATGGCAGGCGGAACATGGAGTAAACACCACCTTACTTTTTGTGAATATGAATGATTGCTGACCCGTCGAGCTGCTCTTCGATGTTGTAGTCGTAGCCCAAAGTATTGAGTTCTTCGATAAGGAATACAGGAACCCGATCATTATGAATAACAACTTCGTCCCCGAGAGAAGCTTCTTCAAGTTTTTTTAAAGTTCGTATCATAGGTTGTGGAGGCTCTAATCCGCGGTTATCCAACTTATGGGTCTGAGAAAGAGATTGGGCGGCTGGGCATTCCTCTTCAGGTTGAAAGTCCTCCACACCTAGGTATTCACTTAATGTATCTACCTTGAAGTCGCTGCTCTTATGCAAGAATGTAATGACCCAGTGATCAGACTCTAGCTTCTCAATCTTATGGTTATACCCTTTAGTTTTCATTAATCCAAAGAGAGGAGTCGGTTTAAAGGGGGCGTGTAGAACAAAGATATCTTCCTTGTTTAGTGTTTTTACGGTATCCATGATGAGCTTGAAGGGCTCGATTTTCTTCTTCAAATACGGACGAACATCCAGCTCAACCGTCTGTCCTGTGCGATCCATGTTAACCACTCCTAAAAGTTTTTATAGCGTTACTACTTGAACGAACTTCGTAAAAACTAGCATCGGAAGCATGTACTTAAGTTTTTATAGCGTTACTACTTGAACGAACTTCGTAAAAACTAGCATCGGAAGCATGTACTTAAGTTTTTATAGCGTTACATATTTTTAAATTTCGGGTGGTTGCAGTTGTTTGGCCACATCGTACAAAGCCGCCATCCCACCGTACAATGCATAGAAGAAAGAATCCGGAGCATCCAGTGAGAATGAGTTGTATTGTTTAGGGTCAATGTCTAGCATGAATTCGAATAAAGCGGCACTATCATAAGCGTAGAAACAGAAGTAGGTATATTCAAAAACAGGCATTTTCTCATAAATGGTTACAATATCAGAAGCATATAGGGAAAGATCCCTAGATGCCTCCGTTACCATGATAATTGCATCTTCTAAGCTGACTTTAATTTTTATTGTTTGGGGATCTACGATTGTAATTTCAGCCACATCTACCCACTCCTATAATTTGCTGATTTTGACGCGGAACATGTCTGGTCCTTGTTCGATATATTCCCAAGTGAAAGCACCTGGGTGCATAGATTCGAACTGGAAACGTAGAGGGATTGGATCATGATCGTTTACTAATAACATGGCCTCTGTTGGTTGGAGATCATTGAACGTTTGAAAGATAACTTTGTGCTTTAATTGCGGTGGGTATTCGGTAGCGTTGACGGTGACGGTAATATTGTTCATTTTGAATTCCTCCTGAGAATCATTATCGTTACAAATCCTATTATAGAAGAAAAGGTGACTCGCATCGTGATTATAATCACAATGCTGGGAATGAGATTGATCTACGATTATTTATAGATGATTAAGGTTTGCAAGGGATAAATAAATATGACGGAGGATTCTTTTATGAAGAAGTGGATAAAGATTACTGTTCTCCTAAGCATTATTCTTGTGCTCTTTACAGCATGTGGGAAAGAAGTGAAGGAAGAATCAGAAAAGGGATCTGGTGGAGATACCAAGGAATTCACAATTACGGCTACGTCATTTGAATTCGATGTGAAAGAAATCAAAGTAAATCAAGGAGATACAGTCAAAATAACATTAAAAAATAAGAAAGGATATCATGGGATCAAATTGAAGGGATATAACAAACAAGTACGTCCGAATCATTCCATTTCATTTGTAGCGAATAAAAAAGGCGAATTCGAATATAAGTGTGCTGCTCATTGCGGTGCGGGTCACAATCAAATGGTAGGGAAGCTAATTGTGGAATAAACGATGTTATCTGAAGGCACATGGCTATTATCCTAAACACGGGAATGGAAAAGGCAATATAGAATTATTTTTTTCTGAATTAGCTGTTTAGGAATGCCCTAAATGGTGGTATAATCATTTCAGAACAAATCTAACAAGAGAAAGGATCAGGATACCATGTGTCCCCGAAGGAACATTCCCCAAAGGACGATCTGGAAACGTTATGATCACTCATACACTTAGCTTTTCTCGTAGAGACCCGTCGGATAATTCATGACAAACCTCTGCGAAAGAAGGAAACTAAGTATGCGAAGGACCGTGTCCTCCACCAAGTTTTCTCCCCGTAGAGGGTTGTCTCATTTATGACCAACAATCTACGAAGAAGAGGGAACTTGTATGAGGAAAAGAGAACAACTGCTTTCAACGTTGCAACATACGGCTATACTATTACTTGGAACACTTATTTTAGCTTTTACGTATTATCACATTAACTTTCAGAATCATTTAACAGAGGGTGGATTTGTTGGCTTAGCTCTATTGGGCAAATACGTTTTAGGCCTGCCACCTGCACTAAGCGTACTCGCATTGGATATTCCTGTGATGTTACTTTCGTTATTTCTCAATGGACGTAAATTTCTTGTGAATACGATGATCGCGACTACATCCTTTTCAATCTTTTACGCGTTAGTTGAGCGTTACTCTGTTATGGTTATTGATCTGCATCAGAATTTGTTCATTGCCGCACTCTTGTCAGGATTATTGACGGGATTTGCTACCGGTATTATATTACGTGTTGGTGGCGCAAGTGGTGGGGATGACATATTGTCTCTTCTTATCAGTCGTTGGACTGGTATAAAAGTTGGCACAGTGTTTTTTCTGTTTGATGCGATTGTATTATTATTCTCCCTCTTCTATATGCCTTTAAGAGAGACGTTGTATACCATTCTAGCTGTTAGTATTGCTGGAAGAATGATCACGTTGACTGTGGCTTATGGTACGAAGAAGACTAAGACTAGCCCGGCGTTACCTAAAGGGATTACACCTCAATCTGGTAAGTCGAAGACTGCACAGGTTATGCAAAGTGCGCATTAATGATGTGGGACGATGGAAAGCCCTCTATTACCATAATATAAGTAGTTCTAGGACAGTCTTGTCCGAGCCAAAATAAAAACCACTAAGTTCGTTATTGAACTAGTGGTTTTTTTGGTATCCAGAGGTTATTTAGGATGGTTAGCATCCCATTTCTCCGCCTGTGAGGTTGCTATTGCTATGGCACGCCCTTCTTCGGAACCATCTTCCAATAAGGCATTAGCCATTTCAATAGCTTTGTCTCTGATTCGAGGTTCTAGATTTTTCATAGAAGGGTAATCATTTTTAGTCCAAGGCATAATCATTCCTCCAATAATTAAAAATTATATCTTTATTCTATATTACCCCGTCCATGTTTAATCAAACGATTCGTCATAACTATTGAAATAATGTTATAAAAATGAAGAAAGGTAGCTCCTTTTGAGAAAGAAGCTACCTTTTGATCGTTAGTATATTATATTACTCAAACAAGGTACGGTACTCAGCATACCCTTCTTCTTCTAACTTCTCGATCGGAATAAAACGAAGCGCTGCAGAGTTAATACAGTAACGTAATCCGCTAGGCCCGGGTCCATCGTTGAATACATGCCCTAGATGAGAGTCGCCTTCTTTACTACGAACCTCGGTACGAACCATAAAGTGGCTGGAGTCTACCTTTTCTCGAACGGTATATTCACGAAGAGGACGAGTGAAACTTGGCCAACCGCAACCAGAGTCGTATTTATCAAGTGAACTGAACAAAGCCTCGCCAGAGACGATATCGACATAAATTCCTTCTCCATGATGATCCCAGAATTCGTTGTTGAAAGCGGGTTCTGTACCATTTTGCTGTGTAACGGCATATTGGATCGGGGTTAGACGTTGTTTAAGTTCATCTTTGTTCACGGGTGTTGACCAGTGGGTATCAAGATAATCTTCACGTCCCGAACCTTTACGGTAGCGCTTATAATGTCCAGGATTCTTCTTATGGTATCCTTGGTGATATTCTTCAGCCTCATAGAAAGGGCCTGCGGGCAGAATTGGAGTTACGATTGGTTGGTCAAAACGTTGACTCTGCTCTAAAGCTTGTTTAGATTGTTCCGCTAGTTCACGTTGCTCTTCGGTATGATAAAAGATAGCAGTTCCGTAGGAACTTCCTCTATCGTGGAATTGTCCACCGGCATCGGTAGGATCAATCTGTTGCCAGTATAGTTCAAGCAACTTGTCATATGGGAACACGCTAGGATCGTAAGTTATTTGGACTGCTTCTACATGTCCTGTTGTATGTGTGCATACTTCTTCATATGTTGGATTCTCTGTATGTCCACCTGTATATCCGGAGACGACTCTTATAATGCCGGGAAGTTCCTCGAACGGACTTACCATGCACCAGAAGCATCCACCAGCAAAAGTAGCCTTTTCATTAGTTGTTGATTGAGAGTTGCTCATGAAATCACTCCTTTTCTTTGACTGTAAATGATATAAGTCACTTCTATTATAATTCATTTGCTTTCCATAACCAAGAACTCAACCTAGTGACTACTTGGTTTGCTAAGGGTTATGCTTTGTTCTTTTGTTTGTACACAAGGAGTATTATGCCGATCAAGGATAGATATCCTAGTATTAGGATAATGGACATGTAGGGTTTAGTTATTAGGTTACCGCCCAAATAAGCATATAATATAATGCCTGGAATTTTCCCGAGACCTGAGGCGAAGGTGTATGTCCACAAAGAAATAGATGCGACACCCGCAAATACATTCACCATCATCTGTGGAACGATAGGTAATATTCGTGCAATGACAATAGCCATAAAAGGATGGGTCTCTGTCATCCGAGTGAAGGATTGGATAGAACGTCTTTTGTCCAAATAACGTCTTCCTTGCTCGCGAAAAGCATATCTTACAATGCCATATGCAATGACTGCAGCGAGAGTAGTACCAGACCAAGCGATAAGAGATGCCCATAGGGTACCATAAGCATATCCCAGCACAGCGATGATCACTTTGTATGGAATGATCGGGAAGAGGGCTAACAATGTCGCCATGAGAATCAGAGTGGTTAGTGAGTCATTATTGTTCATCCAGTCCCAAATGGTGGATTTATACATAAATGCTACACCTAATATGAGCACATAGGCTAACGGTAGCAATAGTTTCTTCATAAGAAGTCCTTTCTGTGAAAAGGTTTCATTGTGTATCATACCAATTTGGTGTAATAAAATGATAGTCCCTTCTGATAAAGTCTTCTTAAATACAATGGTTTGCTATAATATAGAAAGTATACGGTTTTATATTGGTTTAGAAAGGTTGAGAAACATGGAAGAGGACTACGATAGAACTGCAGCACTATCTTTGGAAGAACAAATTAAGAAAAGCTATCGTGAAGACGAGGATATGATGATATTGGTTTTTGCCCAATGGTGTATTAACCACAGTATTGATCCAGAGGAACTATACAGCGAAGCGTATCCGCATCAACCACATAATGAACGATTGTTAAAAGTACTAGAACTTACCGTATCCAAGGAAGAGGCAGGAGATATTCCAGACGATACGTTGTTAGGCGTGCTCTCGCTTTTCGGAAATCATGATCTAGCCTTTGTTGTTACGGAAGCTATAAGTCGAAGACCCTAAGGTATACTAATACTGATACTCAAAGATTCATAATTATTTACTTATATGAACATCTAAACAAGTGGAACCTATGCAGAGATGGGATGAACCACTTGTTTATTTGTTCCATAGGTACATTGTAATTATTTCAATTGATCGCGATTAGCAATACGAAATTGCTTAGGAGACATGTTGAATCGTGCTCTGAACACCCGATGGAAATAAGTGTAGTTAGCGAATCCTGAAGTTTCCGCTACATTCTCAAGAGACATTGGGCTGAATATGATCCGCTCTCGTGCCATGTCTAGTTTTACGTCAAGGGTATATTGCATGATGGTAGTACCGAACGTTTCCTTAAATAAGTGAACAGCACGGGAGATACTAATGCCGACATGCGTCGCGACATCGTCTAACTTGAACATATGGGAAGCGTTCTCTTCAATATAGTGTTTGATTTGATATGCTAAATAAGTCTTGTGTGTAGTCGTTGGCTGTTCTTTCAATTGACGATCTACTTCTAGGCATAGAATTCTCATATAGTACCCTGAAATTTCTGGATAGGGATTCTCCATACGACGTTGCTCAAGTACAATCTGCCGAATTAAGCTCAAAAACCCCTCATTAAGAGGTAAATGCATACGTGTAGGCCGAACTTGAGAGTTCCACCATTTATCTATCCATTGGCCTCCAAAGAAAATATGGTAATCTCCACTTTCGATCGTTAATTCGCCAATTGAATTGATTTCATTATCAATTTTTAATTCGTAAGGTTCAGATGGGGAGTAAAGAAGTAGATCACCTGTCTCGATCATACCTAACTTTCCATCATATCGAGCGCGACAACGTCCATCGGTTTGAAAGCGCATCAAGTAGTTGTTTACGCCGTCTAATTGTGAAGTGTAGAAAGGTTTCCTATGAAAGGAGAATCCTGCTGCGTACACTTGACATGAATCTTCGGGAATCATTCTTCTGTTCTCCTTTTATATCTGACGAATAGTCAGGACATCTGCATTAAATGGTTTGGTCTAGTATTTATATAAAAATAATGACCAGATTGTTCATGTTTTAAGCATATTATTCATTTTAATATAAACGAATTCAGAATACCATGTAACTAGATAGATTGAGCTAGAGTTTCACATCCTCACAAGGAGAGAGTGCGGCCTCATAATATAGTTGAATTTATATAGGTGACATGGCTTCACTGGGTTTGTTTCAAAGGAGTGACATATAGTGGAAAGAATGAAAGCCGGTATTATTGGTTGTGGTAACATTAGCGCCGTGTATCTAGAGAATTTGAAGAATAGTCCTGTCGTAGAAATTGTTGCTTGTGCTGATTTGATCAAGGAACATGCTATGAAGAGAGCTAAAGAGTATGGTATTGCAAACGTATACACTGTAGAAGAGATGTTAGCTCATCCTGATATCGAATTCATTGTTAATTTGACTCTTCCAGCTACACATGCCGAGATTGATATAGCTGTGTTAGAAGCAGGCAAACATGTGTACGGAGAGAAGCCATTTGCGACTACTTTGGAAGATGGCAAACGAGTGTTGAATCTCTCTAAGGAGAAAGGCTTACGTGTTGGGTCAGCTCCAGATACATTTCTAGGATCAGGGATTCAGACAGCCAAACAAGCCATCGATGATGGACTTATTGGCAAGCCGATTGCTGCAACATGTTTCTTGATGGGAAGAGGTCCGGAAGGGTGGCATCCGTCTCCAGAGTTCTTTTACGCACCTAGTGGAGGGCCATTGCTTGATATGGGACCCTATTATTTAACAGCATTAGTGGATATGCTTGGTCCAATTCATCGTGTCAGCGCTTCAGCGGGTGCACAAATTCTTAATCGAGTGATAGGGTCTGGCCCTAAAAGTGGAATGCCAATTCCAGTTCAAACACCAACACACTATTCAGGAACGCTCGATTTCGTGAGTGGTGCGATGGTCACTATGATTATGAGTTTTGATATACCAGGTGGATCTGATCTACCTTGGATGGAGATATACGGTACAGAAGGTACGCTAGTTGTACCTGATCCTAACTTTTTTGATGGTGATGTGAAATTACGTCGTAGAGGTGAAGAGCAGTGGGAATGGCTTACACCTGTATTTGCGAGTGAACACAACGAACGAGGACTTGGTGTTTGTGAGATGATTGAATCCATTCGTGCAGGACGTGACCACCGAGCGAATGGAAGATTAGGATATCATGTACTTGAAGCCATGTACGCGTTCCAGAAATCTTCCTTAGAAGGAAGACACATTAGTCTGGAGAGCACTTACCAGTACGGACACGTGCCAGAATTGGCATCTGAATCAGTGTATTAATTCCTTTATATAATACATCCAGAATACTAAAACCATATTAACCAATTCCAAACAGAGGTGGAGTAGTCAATGTTACAATTAGGATTACAACTGTATACAGTCCGCGAACAAATGGAGCAAGATTTCGAAGGAACACTGAAAAAGGTAGCCGAATTAGGTTACAAAGGTGTAGAATTTCATGACTTTTTTGGACATAGTGGTACTGAAGTGAAGAAATTGTTGGATGAGAATGGTCTTGTCGCTATCGGTACACACACGCAATATGTCAGTATGTTAGAAGATTTAGACTCTATTATTACGTACAATAAAGAAATTGGTAATAAATATATTATTGTTCCTTTTTTGTCTGAAGAACAACGCAAATGGGATGAAGTTTTTGCCAATCTGAAAGTGCTTGGTGAAAAGTGTAAAGAACAAGATATGGTACTTATGTATCATAACCATGATTTTGAATTCACTGAATCTTATCGCGATGGCCAGACCGTATTTGATGCAATGTATGAAGAAGTACCTGCATCATTACTCCAAGTTGAAATGGATACATGTTGGGTACACTTTGCAGGGTACGAACCTGTTGAATATATTCATAAGTATGCGGGTCGGTTACCGATTGTACACTGGAAAGATGTAACAAGACAAGAGGATGGATCGGCACAGACCGTTTCATTTGGTGAAGGCGAAGTGGATTTGGCGGCTGTTGCTGCAGCTGCTAATGAAGTAGGAGCAGAGTGGATTGTTGTAGAACAAGATGTTTGTCAGAATCCACCATTTGATAGTATTGCTACAAGTATGAAATGGGTAAAAAATTATGCGAAAAACGGGGGACCTATAAATGTCTAAGCTTCTAAGAATTGGGATCATTGGTTGTGGAGGTATTGCAAAAGGGAAACATATGCCGAGCCTTGCAAAACAATCTACGGGAGAAATGGTTGCTTTTTGTGATATCGTACAAGAACGCGCTGAAGAAGCTGCTAAGAAATATGGTGTTGAAGGTGCTAAAGTCTATACAGATTTCCGTGAATTGCTTAAAGATGAAAGTATAGATGTTATTCACGTATGTACACCTAATGACTCTCACTCTGTAATTACCGTTGCTTCTTTAGAAGCAGGCAAACACGTCATGTGTGAGAAACCAATGGCCAAAACAACAGCTCAAGCTAAAGAAATGCTTGAAGCTGCGAAACGTACAGGAAAAAAACTTACGATCGGATATCAAAATAGATTCCGTGATGATAGCCAATACTTAAAACAAATGTGTGACAATGGTGACCTAGGTGACGTGTATTATGGTAAGGCTCTAGCAACTCGTCGTCGCGCAGTTCCTACTTGGGGCGTGTTCCTAGATGAAGAAAAGCAAGGTGGAGGGCCTTTGATCGATATCGGTACTCATGCACTAGATTTAACATTATGGTTAATGGATAACTATAAGCCGAAAAGTGTTATGGGTTCAACGTTCCATAAGCTTGGACATCGTGAGAATGCAGCGAATGCCTTTGGTCCTTGGAATCCGGAAGAATTCAAGGTAGAAGATTCCGCATTCGGGTTCATTACGATGCAGAACGGAGCTACCATTGTTCTTGAAGCTAGTTGGGCTCTGAATGTACTTGATTTCGCTGAAGCACAGACTATACTTGCAGGTACAGAAGGCGGAGCAGATATGAAAGATGGTTTGCGTATCAATGGTGAGAATTTGAGCCGTTTGTACGAGACTAAGGTTGATTTAGGTGCTGGAGGAGTTGCTTTCTACTCGGGAGAAACAGAAGGTGATGCAGATCGTGAAGCGAGATTATGGTTGCAGGCGGTTATTGATGATACAGAACCTGTCGTTAAGCCAGAGCAGGCGTTGGTCGTAACCGAAATTCTAGAAGCTATCTATGAGTCTGCTAAGACAGGTAAAGCTGTTTATTTTGAATAAAACAATGAGAAGAGCAAATAAGGAGGGGTTACGATGAAATTAGGCGTATTCATGGTGCTATTTGGTGGTCGTAAGCTAGAGGAAGCGTTAGATTATGTAGCTTCTAAAGGTCTTAAGGCGGTTGAGATTGGAAGTGGAGGGAACCCAGGTAAAGCACATTGCACACCAGAGGATCTTCTAAACAATGAGACAGAACTTAAGAATTTTAAAAAAGCAGTAGAATCACGCGGACTTACAATCAGCGCACTTAGCTGTCATGGTAATCCACTGCATCCACAGAAGCACTTAGCCAAAGCGGATCATGATGATTTCGTGAATTCGGTGCTACTTGCTGAGAGACTTGAAGTACCTGTGGTAAATACGTTCTCAGGATGTCCGGGTGACCATGAGGATGCTAAGTATCCGAACTGGCCTGTCGCTCCTTGGCCGAACGATTTCCAAGAAGTATTGAAGTGGCAATGGGAGAATAAAGTTATTCCTTATTGGACCGAACAAGCGAAGTTTGCAAAAGACCATCATATCAAGATAGGGCTTGAACTTCATGGAGGATTCTCTGTACATACACCTGCTACATTGCTTCGTCTACGTGAAGCAGCCGGTGAGACCATCGGTGCTAACTTAGACCCGAGTCATATGTGGTGGCAAGGTATTGATCCGGTGCAGGCTATCCACATTCTAGGTCGCGAAGGAGCCATTCATCATTTCCATGCTAAAGATACCGTAATCGATCCGATTAATGTAAATAGATACGGTCTTACTGATATGCAATCCTATGAGAGAATGCTCGATCGTGCTTGGCAGTTCCGTAGTGTAGGCTATGGTCATGATCTTAAGACTTGGGCAGATATCATTAGTGCTCTTCGTCTAGTAGGCTATGATTATGTCGTAAGTATTGAACATGAAGATGGATTGATGTCTGTTGAAGAAGGTTTCTCCAAAGCTGTACAGAATCTTCAACAAGTTCTAATTGAAGAGCCACTTGGCGACATGTGGTGGGTATAGAAGGAGTTAGTGTACGAACTGAAATAGATAATGGGACGGTTACCGAGAGGTAGCCGTCCTTTTTTGAATAGTAGAAAGTATAAGCTTCGCTTGATATTCCCGTTTCAATATGTAGATAAAATGAATTCAACGTGACAAAAGTTAGGTTTAGATGTTACGAATTATGGTATAGTATTTCAATCGAATGTATTAAAATGTCCAGAAATGTGGTAAAATGAAATATACTAACTAATCGAAAGCTTTGATACAGTTATTCATTTGACTTGAAGTTATTAGGTCTTTCAATATAATGAGGTGAGGGTTTCATGGAATTTGATCAAATGCATTTGTGTCCACGATTTGAAACAGCTTTTTCTTTTTTGGGCAAACGATGGAATGGATTAATTATTCAGACCTTAATGAGTGGCCCGAAGAGATTTAAAGATATATCTAGTATAATCCCTACCATGAGCGATAAGATGTTGTCAGAACGTATGAAAGACTTAGAATCTGAGGGGATTGTGGTACGCCACGTTTACCCGGAGACTCCAGTACGCATTGAGTATGAATTAACGGAAAAAGGTAAAGGACTTCGCCCTGTTATGGAACAAATCCAATCATGGGCTGAGAATTGGGTAGAATGAGTCTAACTTAGAATTTGGATATCTACCCTATCCCTATTGTTAACCCCCATTTTTCTTTATTGAAATGAGGGTTTTTTGCTCTAAATGTCTAATGTTCATCACCTATATGCGGGATTTGTAGTATAATTGGAAAAAAATGATTGAATACGTATTGAAGGAGGGGATAGATTGAGAAAAAATGTACCCACCCAAGAAGTCGTATATGGTAAAGAGGACATTGCTGAACTTGAAAACGCCTCGATAAAAGTGCAATATGTCTACGATAAGGCACTAGAGTTGCTTGGTCGGTATTTGCCTCAGTTGGTGTGTACTGACCCACCTTCAACTCATTCTACTGTTACTCATAGGATAACAAATCACAATCAAGAGGGTGTATTTCAGAAATGGATTCAAGGTCCAAAGGGTTGGAAATGCATCGGTTATGAGTGGCAGACAACGATAGATGGGAATAAGGAACAAAGAAGCCTACCTAATGCCAAATTGCAAAGCATGATTCTACAAATGATGATATGGTCCCAATTTGAAAAAATCATTTTGCTGCATCCCTTTTTGGGGCAAGATGCCTTTTATAATAGTGAAGAACTAGAGACGATCTCTTCGTATTTTGTACCTACCTATATGAGTGTTAATCCTCTTATTGAACTTGGCAAACCTTATAAGAAGCATAAGACCAAGCTCCCGATCTACCAAGAATTAATCCCAGCTCCCTCTTTACTGATCCAAACAGAAGGAACTCCTTTGAAGGGTACTTGGATGACAGGGGTATACATTAACCGTTCCAACTTTCAAGGCATTGGTCCATATCTTAAAAATAGTAATGGATGCAGAACCTTTATGGAAGCTTCTATCAACTAATTTGAAAGTAATATGATTCTTGTGAGTACAATCACAATCCTCCTTCTCTCCTAGGTGTAGCCTAAAAAGGTAAGAAAGAAAGCAACCCTAGGAGGAATTCATAATGTCAACTAAACCCCTTTTCAGTAGTGATAACATAGTAAGTGATATTGTTATACAATTTCCGAAAGCCAGCGATTATTTCCGAGATCACAAAATTGACTTCTGTTGTGGTGGCAAACGGCCACTAATCGAAGCGGTTGAGGAGAAAGGCTTGGATATTAATCAAGTATTAGAGGAGTTACGCAATCTTGCAGACAACCATGCCGGCTTAAATGAAGATCATGAAGGAGCTAACTATTTTACTGAAATGAGTTCAGAAGCTTTAATTCATTATATTGTAAGTAAACATCACGATTATTTACGCGAGGAACTTCCTGCTATATATAAGAATGTGGCGAGAGTTAATCGAGTTCATGGTGATCATGATCTTCATTTGGCACAATTATACGTTCTGTTCACACAGCTAAAGGATGAATTGCTTGAACATACATCTAATGAAGAAGAGCAAATCTTTCCTAAGATGGTTGCCCTAGATCAATCACTTGATGGATCTGCTAACCAAGAGCTTAACAATGCTATTGGGACATTGGAGGAGGAGCATGACAAAGCAGGTGATATTCTAAAAGAGATCAGAGAAATCACGAATGATTTCACACCTCCGATCCATGCTTGCACTACGTATCGTTTAACGTACGAAAGACTTGCTGAACTTGAACGAATGACATATGAACATGTGCATTTAGAGAACAATATATTGTTTCCGCGTTTTCAAGCCTGATACTGTGGTAATTCCTTATCATGGGACGGGTTCAGTCCTGAGATAGTAGGAATGCAATCCTCCTAAGGGAATGGAATTTGGTTGGAATTGGTTTTTAAGCTGTGCTGAACTCTGCTATGTTACCATTTGCTAGTCCAAACATAACAGGTAGGAATTCAGCATAGCTTATAAGAGTATTCAAAATATATTTGCAAATATTAACCTTGTGACAAACGGATATGTCGAAACAGCAAGGTCATTTATCATGGGATATGTTCACATGTATTTTAAATTGTGAACATATTTGTGATATTATTCACAATTCATGTGAATGAAATCACAATTAGTGTTCATTCCCATGTTATAATATTTTTATAAGCAAGGCAGAGAGGGAGGCAATCGAACATGGTATCATCTAAAAGAGAAAAATTAATCGTTATTGGTAATGGTATGGCTGGCATAAGTACAGTTGAACAAATTCTAAAATTAAGTGATTCATTTGATATTACGGTATTTGGTAGTGAACCACATCCTAACTATAACCGTATAATGCTCTCCTACGTTCTAGAGGGTAGCAAAACGGTTGACGATATCGTTCTGAACGATTGGAGTTGGTACAAGGACAATAACATTACATTGCATACGACGACAACAGTGACACATATTGATACAACAAATAAACAGATAACAACTGATAAGGGTATGACGGAAAGTTACGACAAACTTATCATTGCTACAGGTTCTAATCCGTTCATTCTACCTATTCCTGGCAGCGACAAAGAGGGCGTAGTAGGCTTCCGAGATATTAGTGACTGTAACCAAATGCTTGAAGCTGCTAAGAAATATAAAAAAGCTGCGGTTATTGGTGGGGGGCTGTTAGGGTTAGAAGCAGCCAAAGGACTTGTGAATTTGGGAATGGATGTAACTGTCGTTCATCTTATGGAAGATATTATGGAGCGTCAACTAGATCACAGCGCTTCTTCGATGTTACAAGCGGAATTGGAACGTCAAGGCATTAAATTCGCTATGGGAAAACAAACTTCTGAACTTATTGGGGAAGATCGAGTAAGTGGGTTGCGTTTCAGCGACGGTAGTATTTTGGATGCAGAACTTGTGGTTATGGCTGTAGGTATTAAACCGAACATAGCTCTTGCCAAAGCTAGTAACATGGAAGTAGGACGAGGTATTATTGTAGATGATTACATGCTTACTTCATGTGATGGTGTATATTCTGTTGGTGAGTGTACAGAGCATAGAGGAATATGTTATGGGCTTGTAGCACCATTATTTGAACAAGGAAATGTATTGGCTAAGCATATTTGCGGAGTAGATACGAATCCATATGAAGGTTCTATCGTGGCAACTAAGCTAAAGATCTCTGGTGTCGACGTATTCTCAGCAGGAGAGTTTGTTGAAGAGCCCAAACATACGGTGATCTCTGCTAAAGACGAGTGGAAAAGAACATATAAGAAAGTCCTTCTATGTGATAACGTCATTGTGGGAGCAGTATTATTCGGGGATGTAACGGAGTCTTCCAATCTACAAAAATTGATTAAACAACAGTCTGAAATGACAGATGAAATTTACAGCACGATTATGGGAACAGGATGTTGTGGTGGTGGCGCTAATAAACAGTCATCGGTAGAGACTATGGCTGACGATGAAATTGTTTGTGGATGTAATGGTGTAACTAAAAAAACAATTGTTGATGTTATAACGGATCAGGGTCTAACAACAGTAGATGAGATTAAAGCTTGTACTGGTGCAACCCGATCATGTGGTGGCTGTAAACCAGTCGTTGAGCAAATATTGCAGTATGTTCTTGGAGATGGATTCAAGACAGCAGCCAAACAAGGAATTTGTGGTTGTACGACTCTCGATAGAGATGAAGTTGTAGCACAGATTACCGCTAAAGGGTTATCTACAACGCGTGAAGTAATGAATGTACTGGGTTGGAGTAATCAAGAAGGATGCTCTAAGTGCCGTCCCGCAATTAATTATTATCTAGGGATGTTGAACCCTGAGACTCATGAAGATGAGAAAGAATCACGCTTTGTGAATGAGCGTATGAATGCAAATATCCAAAAGGATGGTACGTATACCGTTGTTCCACGGATGTACGGCGGCGTAACAACACCAGAGGAACTCAAGAAGATTGCTGATGTTTCCTTAAAATATGATGTTAAGGTAGTAAAAGTGACAGGTGGACAACGCTTGGATCTAATTGGGGTTAAGAAAGAAGACTTGCCTAGCGTATGGGAAGAACTTGATATGCCTTCAGGCTATGCTTATGCCAAGTCACTACGTACGGTGAAGACATGTGTAGGTTCTCAATTCTGCCGATTCGGAACACAGGATTCTATGGCTATGGGTGCTCTGTTAGAACGTAAATTCGAGAGACTCGATTTACCTGCTAAATTTAAATACGCTGTGAATGGTTGTCCGCGGAACTGTGCGGAATCGTGTACGAAAGATATCGGTATCGTCGGAAATGATGGAGGATGGGAAATCTTTGTCGGTGGTAATGGAGGTATCAAACCTCGTATTGCGGATAGCTTCTGTAAAGTTAAGAGTGATGAAGAATTAATTGAAATTTGTGGAGCAATTATGCAATATTATCGTGAAACTGGCAACTACTTGGAGAGAACATCAGAGTGGGTAGAACGGGTAGGACTTGCACAGATTCAGTCAGCGGTATTGGATAATCTTGATAACCGTAAAGAGCTCGTTAAACGAATTGAACTTGCACTACAACAAGTAGAAGAACCATGGGCAAAAATGCTTCATGATGAAAAAACACGTAAAGCTTTGTATGAAAACCAAAAATCAATAATTTCTGTACAATAACACACATGAGCTTTTGAAAGAAATGGAGATGGATCAAATGGAAATGACAACACAATATTATTCTGTTGGTTCGCTAGATGAGTGTTTAGTACAGGTAGGTCGAGTTGTTATTATTGAAGGTCAGGAGATTGCTATATTCCGGACT
Organism: Paenibacillus sp. Y301; assembly: GCF_059445505.1. Taxonomy (NCBI): domain Bacteria; kingdom Bacillati; phylum Bacillota; class Bacilli; order Caryophanales; family Paenibacillaceae; genus Paenibacillus; species Paenibacillus sp. Y301. Next base: position 330,794 of record NZ_JCAIUL010000001.1, read on the forward strand.
TCGGATGGGAACATTTACGCATTGGCAAATAAATCTCCACATCCTAAGGGCGGACCATTAGCGGAAGGAATTATATCGGGTCATTATATATATGACCCTTTGTATGACTGGAAGATTGACCTAACGACTGGAGCTGTGCAAGCTCCAGACTCTGGGCAAGTTGTGACCTATCCTGTTATTGTAAATAATAGAGATATTCAAATTGGATTTTATAAGTAACTACTATAGACATTAGATATACCAGGAGGTGGTCCACATATATACACAAAGTGTAGAGACCATGGTGGAGACAGCGGTTAAGAAAAAAGAAAAGATGAATGAAAGTTTAGTTCGTTATATAATAGCTGCTGCATTAGCTGGCGCCTATGTGGGAATAGGGATTATCCTTATTTTCTCATTAGGTGCCCCACTAGCTGCAATAAAGTCTCCATTCCAATCACTCATTATGGGAGGCTCGTTCGGAATTGCACTGACTTTGGTCATCTTTGCGGGTTCAGAGTTATTTACTGGGAATAATATGCTCTTTACGATGAGTACATTAGCAGGGAAGACAACGGTGAAGGATACCCTTAAGAACTGGAGCATCGTATTTATAGGTAATTTACTAGGTGCTTTGGTACTTTGTTTATTGGTTTTAGGAGCCGGCCTATTTAAAGATATCCCTGCGGAACACCTTATTTTTACAGCTGTAGCTAAAAAGATGAATCTCCCCGTCATGGAGTTATTTTTCCGAGGAATTCTTTGTAACTGGCTAGTATGTCTAGCTATCTGGATGTCGATGCGAGCAAAAGAGGAAGTCGCTAAATTAATTCTCATCTGGTGGTGTCTATTTGCCTTTATCGCAAGTGGTTATGAGCATAGCGTGGCTAATATGACGTTATTGAGTATAGCTACTTTATTACCGAATCATCCTGAAACAATATCTATAGCTGGATGGTTACATAATATGATCCCGGTTACTTTAGGAAATATTGTTGGTGGTGGACTGTTCGTGGGCATGGCTTATTGGTTCATTTCACCTGTTCGGAATAAAAAGAAATAATATTATTAAGCAAGTGGTCTAATTATATTAGATATCACAAAAACGACAGTCGAAGGGAGTCTTAATTGCTCCGTATCGGTTGTCGTTTTTGTTATGATGGTTATCTATCTGAAGTGTTCTTATGAAGAAAGAAAGTCCTTCCTCCACAAGAGGTTTCTTGTAGAGGAAGGACTTTCTTTAACATGAGAACTAAATCCGGCAAATTTCGTCTGGACATAGCTCACAGTGGCAAATTTCTTGAAGCATAGAAAGATTCTTAATAACAATCATGCCGCTGTCATATTCGATCGCATCTTTTTTACGCAGATCGCTTAGCATCCGATTGACACTCTCACGAGTGGCACCAATCATATTGGAAAGATCGGTATGGGTAATTTTCTTGTTGATAATAACATTATCCCCTTGTTCTTCTCCGTAAGTGTTACCAAGTCGGATAAGGGTAGAGCAGAGAGCTCCTGGTTTACCGTATAGCATTAAATCACGGAATTTCGTTTGTGTTAAACGATGATGAATCCCCATCCACTTCATGAAATCAATAGCGAATTCACAATGCTGACAGATTAGTATTTCTAAATCTTTATGTTCAATAACACCGATCTCACTCTCTTCAAGTACTTCAGCGTTAAAGCTGTGTTTGGTGCTAAAGAATGGATCAGCCTGACCTACCATATCGCCTGCTTGATACATATATAGGATAAGTTCTTTACCTTCGTCAGTAGATTTAGTTAATTTGATGCGGCCACGTTTAATGTAATAGAGCTTATCCGAGAAATCACCTTCCCAGAAAAGATGAGATCCTTCAGGAACGATGCGGTCTTTCATACTAACTAATAGACGATTAAAATTCGATTCGGAAAAGCAGCTCGTATTTCCATGGGCTTCGATAACATTAAGATGTTCTTTCATATTCGTTATCCCCTTGTCTTTAATTTTCAGTAAATTTTAAACTAATTATACCGTTAAAAATCACATTTGTGGGAGTATTAAAGCATTAAAAAGTGGCGAATTTAAAAACTTTGTGATAAATTTCACTTTTTGAAGCTTATTTTATGATGAAACATAGAAGAGATGCCTGATTTATCTAGGCTTAAATTGTTTAAATAGTAGAAGGAACAAATAAAAACCAATAAATACATAAAGATGAATAATAAGTTATAAATATAAATGTAAGCGTTTTTGAAAACAAATCAAATAAAAATTAAAGATTGTGAAAGTTTTCACTATGAATCATTCGACAGTTATGTTATGATGAATTCAAGAAATAGATAAACAAATTTTTCAGGGGAGCTGAGAGAAATGGCAGTTAAAAATGAAGTAGTCCAAGATAAGAAACAAGGAACAGAGGAATACATTCAGTCCTTGATTGACAAAGCTAATGTCGCTCAAGCAGCATTCATGGAAATGGATCAAGAACAGATTGATAAAATTGTTCAGGCTATGGCTATCGCGGGTTCAGACCAACATATGTATCTTGCAAAATTAGCAGTGGAAGAAACAGGTAGAGGTGTTTATGAAGACAAGATCATTAAGAATATGTTCGCAACAGAATATGTTTACCACGGAATAAAGAATGAAAAAACAGTGGGCGTTATCGAAGATAATGCATATGAAAGTTTCCAAAAAATTGCTGAGCCAGTCGGAACGATCATGGGTATCACTCCTGTAACTAATCCAACTTCAACAACGATGTTTAAAGCTCTCATCTCTATTAAGACTCGTAACCCAATTATCTTTGGTTTTCATCCATCCGCTCAAAAGTGTAGTAGTGAAGCAGCAAGAATCCTTGTAGAAGCTGCAGTGAAAGCCGGAGCTCCTGCTAACTGTATTCAATGGATTGAAGAACCTACAATGGACAAAACAAACATCCTAATGAATCATCCTGGTGTTTCAATGATCTTAGCAACCGGTGGTTCAGCAATGGTTAAAGCAGCTTATAGTTGCGGTAAGCCAGCACTTGGTGTAGGACCTGGTAATGTTCCTTGCTTTATCGAAAAGAGTGCTGATATCGATCAAGCGGTAACGGATCTTATTCTTTCTAAATCATTCGATAATGGTATGATTTGTGCTTCTGAACAGGCTGTTATAATAGAAGAACCTATTTTCGATCAAGTGAAGAAAAAGATGATCGCTAATAATTGTTACTTTTTAAATAAAGAAGAAGTTGTGAAGTTAACTGCAGGTGCAATGATCACAGAGAAATGTGCTGTTAACCCAGTGATTGTTGGTCAATCTGCAGTGAAGATTGCTGAAATGTCTGGCATTCAAGTTCCAGCTGGAACGAAGATTCTGGTAGCTGAAATTGAAGGTGTGGGTACTAAGTATCCATTGTCTGCTGAAAAATTAAGTCCAGTACTTGCTTGCTATAAAGTGAAGAATGCTGAACAAGGAATTGCACGTGCAGCTGAAATCGTTGAATTTGGCGGCATGGGACATTCATCTGTTATTCATTCTAATAATGAAGAAGTTATTATGAAGTTCTCGGCTCGCTTGCAAACATGCCGGATCCTAGTCAACTCACCTTCGACACATGGAGCAATTGGTGATCTTTATAATACAAATTTAGCATCATTGACATTAGGTTGTGGATCTTACGGTAAAAACTCGGTTTCATCTAACGTAGGAGCACTCAATTTGATCAATGTGAAAAGGGTGGCTCGTCGTACTGTGAATATGCAATGGTTCAAAATTCCGAACAAGGTCTATTTTGAAAAAGGTTCAACTCAGTATCTTGCCCAAATGCCTGATATCACTCGTGTAGCTATTATCACTGACCCTATGATGGTAAAACTAGGCTATGTTGAGAAAGTTGAACACTACCTTCGTCAACGTCGAGTTCCTGTTGCTATTGAAGTGTTCTCAGAAGTAGAACCAGATCCATCTACAGATACAGTAAGTCGTGGTACAGCTATGATGAATAGATTTAATCCTGACTGTATTATTGCACTTGGTGGTGGTTCACCGATGGATGCTGCCAAAGCAATGTGGTTATTTTATGAATACCCAGATGCTGATTTCAACGGTTTGAAACAAAAATTCTTGGATATTCGCAAACGTATATATAAATATCCATCACTAGGCAAAAAAGCGAAGTTTGTAGCTATCCCAACAACATCTGGTACGGGTTCTGAAGTTACATCTTTTGCAGTTATCACAGATAAGAATAATGGACATACGAAATATCCTTTAGCAGATTATGAGTTAACTCCAGATGTTGCTATCGTAGATCCTGAGTTTGTTTACTCTCTACCTCGCGTTGCTGTAGCAGATACAGGTATGGATGTACTAACACATGCGATTGAAGCTTATGTATCCGTTATGGCTAACGATTATACGGATGGTCTTGCGATCAAAGCGATCCAATTGGTATTTCAATATCTTGAGAAGTCAGCATTGGAAGGCGACAAATTGGCTCGTGAGAAAATGCATAACGCATCGACGATTGCAGGGATGGCCTTCGCTAACGCGTTCTTAGGAATTAACCACAGCTTAGCTCATAAGTGGGGTGGTAAATACCACACAGCACATGGTCGTACGAATGCAATTCTATTGCCTCACGTTATTCGTTACAATGCGAAAAAACCAACGAAGTTCGCTTCGTTCCCTAAATATTCACACTTTGTAGCTGACGAACGTTATGCTGAAATTGCTCGTATCCTAGGATTACCTGCACGCACAACAGAAGAAGGCGTAAATAGCTTAATTAATGCAATCCGTAAAATGAATAAAACATTGGGAATCGAAGAATCATTCCAACAACTAGGATTCGATCCTAAGGAATTCGAATCAGGTGTTGACTACTTAGCAGATCGTGCATTCGAAGACCAATGTACAACAGCGAACCCTAAACTACCATTAGTAACTGAACTTGCAGACGTATATAGAGATGCATTCTACGGTAGATTTGAATAAGAGGAACCTGCTCTAAACCAACGTGACAAATATCACCTCCAAAGTGATATTTGTCACAGTTGTTTTCCAAGATTTGAAGTATAATTGATTATGGATAGAGTTCCTAGGGTAATAGTAGATACGGGGATTTCGTTTCATGTGGCAACGACGCGATAATAAATGTGAAAAAAGTTACAATGTCGAATTTATTCTAGGATCCAAGAGATTTGAGATAACCTTCAAGCTCACTTCTCTAAATAAAATAAAAATATATAGATGGAGGGATTTTAAATGTCGGTTACAGAAAAAGAAATGAAAGAAGTACAGTCTGGTTGGAGAGAGTTCAAGAAAGGTAAATGGTCTAAGAAGGTTAATGTTAATGACTTTATTATCAACAACATTACTCCTTACCTAGGCGATGAAGCTTTCCTAGTTGGTCCTACACAGAACACAACTGATCTATGGAAAATCGTATCAGACTTAACGAAGCAAGAAAGAGATAACGGTGGCGTGTTAGATGTAGATGTTAATACACCTGCTACAATTGTTTCTCATAATCCAGGATATCTAGATAAAGACAAAGAACAAATTGTGGGTGTGCAAACAGATGCACCTTTTAAACGTTCCATTCAACCACAAGGCGGCATTCGGATGATGATTGACGCTTGTGAAGCATATGGATTTAAATTATCCGAAGATGTTATTAAAACATTTACTGATATTCGTAAAACGCATAACCAAGGTGTTTTTGATGCCTATACTTCAGACATGAGAGCTGCTCGTAAAGCGGGTATTATTACAGGACTACCTGATGCATACGGTCGTGGTCGTATCATTGGTGATTATCGTCGTGTAGCACTCTATGGTATTAACTTCCTAATTAAAGATAAGAAGAACGAATTGAATGAAATGGAAGTAGATGTTATTGACGAAGATGTTATTCGCCTTCGTGAAGAACTTTCAGAACAAATTCGTGCTCTAGCTGAACTTAAGAAAATGGCTGATATGCATGGCTTCGATATTTCTGAACCTGCGAAAACAGCTAAAGAAGCATTCCAATGGGTATATTTTGGATACCTAGCTGCAATTAAAGAACAAAATGGTGCTGCGATGTCCCTTGGACGCGTATCTTCATTCCTTGACATATATGTACAGCGTGATATAGCTGAAGGTACTTTGACAGAAGAACAAGCACAAGAAATGGTCGATCATTTCGTTATGAAATTGCGTATGGTTAAATTCCTACGTACACCTGACTATAATGAATTGTTTAGTGGAGATCCTACATGGGTTACAGAATCCATCGGAGGTATGTCCGTTAATGGTCAGACTCGTGTAACAAAGAGTAGCTTCCGTTTCCTTCATACGCTATATAACCTTGGAGCAGCTCCTGAACCTAACTTAACTGTATTGTGGTCAGAGCAACTTCCAGAAGCATTCAAGAAATATTGTTCGAAAGTATCAATTGAGACTAGTGCAATTCAGTATGAGAATGACGATCTAATGCGTCCAATCTACGGTGATGATTATGGCATAGCTTGTTGTGTATCTGCTATGAAAATTGGTAAACAAATGCAATTCTTTGGTGCTCGTGCCAACCTTGCTAAATGTTTGTTGTATGCAATCAATGGTGGCGTAGATGAGAAATCAGGAGCACAAGTTGGACCAGAATACCCAGCTGTTACAGGGGAAGTTCTGAACTACGATGAAGTACTGAAACGTTTCAAACCTATGATGAAATGGTTGTCTAAACTTTATATGAACTCTTTGAACGTCATCCATTACATGCATGATAAATATGCTTATGAAAGAATTGAAATGGCTCTACATGACCGTGATATTCTTCGGACTATGGCTTGCGGAATTGCCGGTCTATCTGTAGCAGCTGACTCACTTAGTGCAATTAAATATGCTACTGTTAAACCGATTCGTAACGAACAAGGAATCGCTGTTGACTTTATCATTGAAGGTGAATATCCTTGTTATGGTAACAATGATGATCGCGTAGATAACATTGCTATTGAATTGGTTGAAACATTCATGGGAATGATCCGTCAGAATAAAGCGTATCGTAATGCGTTACCTACACAATCTATCTTGACGATTACTTCTAACGTCGTATATGGTAAGAAAACAGGTACTACACCTGATGGACGTAAAGCAGGCGAGCCGTTTGCACCAGGGGCTAACCCAATGCACGGACGTGACAAGAAGGGTGCTTTGGCTTCATTAAGTTCTGTTGCTAAACTTCCATATGAAGATAGCTTGGATGGAATTTCTAATACATTCTCAATCGTACCTAAAGCATTGGGTAAAGAAGAAGAAACTCGTAAATCTAATCTTGTTTCCATGATGGATGGATACTTTGGTAGTGGTGCTCATCATCTTAATGTCAACGTCTTTAATCGTGAACAGTTGATTGATGCGATGGAACATCCAGAAGAATATCCACAGTTGACGATTCGTGTATCTGGATATGCAGTTAACTTCATTAAATTATCTCGTGAACAACAATTGGATGTTATCAATCGTACATTCCATGGTTCGATGTAACGGAAACGGGTAAATATTACTATACTTTTAAGACAGCGGATGCGGAAAGGGTGACTTCATATGATTAAAGGACATGTACACTCTATGGAGACCTTCGGAACAGTAGATGGACCAGGAATCCGCTTTGTCCTATTCATGCAGGGTTGCCTAATGCGGTGCCAATACTGTCATAATCCCGATACATGGGGACTGAATGAGGGCAAAGAAATGACAGTAGAAGATGTACTGTCAGAGATTGAGCCATATATTAACTATTATCGTTCTTCAGGAGGCGGACTTACGGTTTCAGGAGGCGAGCCTAGTTTACAAGCTCGATTTGTTGCGGAACTATTTAAGGAAGTCAAGAGTCGCTGGAATCTTCATACCACATTAGATAGCAACGGCTTCAATGATGCAGATAAAATTAGAGATCTATTGGATGTTACAGACTTGGTATTGTTAGATATCAAACACATTGATGATGAGAAACATATTAAACTAACTGCGAAGAGTAATGAACGAACGCTAAAAACGGCAGAATGGTTATCAGAACACGGTCACAAGATGTGGATCCGACATGTATATGTACCAGGTATTCATAACGAAGAAGAAGATCTTGTCCGGTTAGGTCAGTTTATTGGCACATTACAAGGTGTAGAGAAATTTGAGATTTTACCTTATCATCAGATGGGTATCTACAAATGGAAAGAGCTTGGAATTGATTATCCACTAGAGGGTGTTTCATCTCCTTCCGAAGAAGAAGTACAGCGAGCCTATCGACTTATTGAAGAGGGACGCAAGCAATCTATTATAGTTAAATAATTTTAATGGGCTGTCTCAGATGTAGGCTAATCTACTGATGAGGCAGTCCATTTTTCATTCAATATAATAGTGGTTCCCCAAAAAAATTAGTGGTTCAAGGTGTTTAATCCTTGAGCAGCTATTTCATTAGGAAAAATTGTCTTGGATAACAGCCCAAAATTTAATCATTATTTATAAGAGGGGGTTTTTTTTCTGGAGAAGCAACTTTTTATGTTTATTTGCGTCTATTAACTGTAAGATAAGAGAGTTGAGAAATTAGGAGATAGAGGAGCTTACGAATGAATTTTAAGAAAATAACAGTGTTAGCTTTATTGGCAGTATTTACATTATCTCAGACCGCATGGATGAATACAGCAAGTGCAGATAATTCTGAAGCAGTAGAAACGAATGCGACAGAAACGAATGCGGTAGTAACGAGTCCGGTAGTAACGGAAGATGTGTACGGAAGTAGTGGCAACGAGATCATCACACCGATTGTGGATGAAACTGATATACCTACAGAATCCATTAAATCAAGTGATTTGATTTTGATGATGAACAGTAACAAAATGTATCAGAACGGTAAGTTATATACAGCGAGTCAACCTATGATGGTGAAACAAGGTGTTTCCTATGTGGCGGTTCGCTCAATGGTTGATCGTGTGGGCCTAAAACTTACATATGATGCTAAGACTAAAGAAACTATTATTATAAGTGGTAGCAATGAATTACGCTTCAAGCTCAACAGTAATAAATATACAGTCAATGGTGTATCGAAAGTGATGAAGGGAGCATCTTTCCAGCAGAATAATATATTTATGGTTCCTGTGACATCGATTACACAAGCCCTTAACATTCCATATACCTATGATGCTGTACAAAAAAGAGTAGTACTTAATCTTTCTACTAAACCAGTTGCTTCATTTACGGTTCCACAGAAAGAGATCGTTGCAGGAGAAACAACAGTTACTTATCAAACGTATTCTTATTCCCCAACGGGTCTACCCGTTATTGAAGAACGATGGGAAGGGAATCAAGAGATATTCCAAGAGGCTGGATCACACGTAGTAACGTATTCTGTTCTTGATAGCAGTGGCAATTGGAGTGATCCCTATTCGTTAACGATTGAAGTGAAGGCGCCAAACTTGCCGCCAGTAGCTGTGTTCACTACAGATAAGCAAGAATATAAAATGGGTGAATTAGTTACCATTACAGATCTAAGTACAGATGATGAGAATAACATTGTGAAACGCGAGTGGATGAATAATCAACTAGCATTTTTTAAACCAGGTCCAGTGACAATTCAACTGAAAGTAACGGATGGTCGAGGGGCAGTGGATATTGTTGAAAAAATGATTACGATTACTGGTGAAACATTGTACAATGAAACGGACTTCAATAAGTTATTTGCACCTATCGGTAGCCAATACAGATTCGATGGTTCTTTAGTTCCGGCTATGGCTCAAGTTCCATATAGTATGACTTCAGAACCTAGTATGCTAATACGCAGTAATAGCCCAGAAACAGTCTATTCTGAAGGTGTGGTTTATCGTGAGACTGCTGTAGGTTCCGCTCGTTTTATGGTCCATCATGTAAATGCATTAGATAAAGATGTAAGAATGTATGTAATTGCTACCAATAAGAATACAGAATCTGTGAACGTCAATATTCAGGACTCTGGATTTGCGGGACCCAATATATATGCAACTTTAGTAGGTAAGTTGTCTGTAGAACGTTACTTCCAATCTATGCAGAACTATTCCGATAGAGAGGACGTTTCACTTGCCCCAGGTGAGAGTAAGGTTATCTTTAACGAATTGAACGAGTTGAAGATGAAGCCTACACAGGTTATTTCTTTATTGGCAGATGTGTTTAGTAATTTACCTGTAGAATATACAGTTATTATGATTGATGCTAACCAAGATGCTCTTACAAGTCTTCCGTATCTACAAGATATAGGAAGAGATGGTGTTCACAATCGTGGAACGTATCCTGATGCGACACGTCTGATTGAATATAATGAAGTTGTGGGTACATCACCTCAGCGGATCTCTTTGGGTGATAACAGAGGAGATGCTAATCTTATCGGTGTAGATGGTATGACAGGTCTACCTGAATCCAATCTTGGTAATTTCGGAGTGATGTATAAGATTAGTATGAATCGTGTCGCTGCTAATACACTCATCACGTTTAATCCGCGTGGAGGAGAATATTCTGGTATGGTCCTAGTGAATGGTGAGATTGTAGCTGTACCTGATGGAAGTGGTATTGCAGGTTCTCTCTCTACACCAAATGATACAAGTGTAATTTACCGCACAGGTAATTATGAACAAAAGGTTGAGATTTGGTTCACAGCAGCACCAGGTAGTAACTTACCTGTAAACTTTATTTTTACACCAATGCCTGAACGTAAATAAAGCACTTATACATTCATATTTTTCTAAATAGAGAATCTCACGAATATGTGAGGTTCTTTTTTATTGTTTAAGAAATCGGTGCATAATTGACGAAGGTGTCATTCTGTTGCATTATTAATAGTAGGAATCCTGAATAAGCAATTGTTGTGCTTCATGTAACACTAGGAGGATGGCGTAATGCTATCCACTGAACGGATAATTAAATGGATGAATGGTGAATTGTGATGAGGAAATTACCACGTATGGTAATGAAAGGACCAATTATATTTTATCGTAAAGTCATTTCACCATTAACACCACCAACTTGCCGATTCTATCCTACCTGCTCTGCCTATGCCCTTGAAGCTATAGAGGTCCATGGTGCCGCTAAGGGGACTTGGCTTGCTGTAAGAAGAATAGCTAAATGTCAACCCTTCCATGCCGGAGGAGTCGATCTAGTGCCTCCACGAAAGGAATGACTAGGGATCAGGATGTTATCAAGAGTGGGTAATCGGTTGACTTGACAAATAGCTACGGTCTTAAGTATATTAAACAATATATGTTGATTTCCGAGGAACGGATGAGTATGAGAATATCGTTTAGTACAGAGAGCCGGGGTAGCTGTAAACCGGTCTAATGGATATCTCAGAATATGGTCCGGGAGGAATTGTTTTCGAGCTTGAAGGAAACCTACGGGTTATTCTTCGTAAGGGGACAACGTGTGCCAGCGTTAATGGACAGTTCTGGTTTATTAGGAACTGATGGAGCCTTTCACCTGTGAGGGTGTAAGGAATTTGGGTGGTAACACGTGAGATAACTCTCGTCCCATATTGGGATGGGAGTTTTTTGTGTTTTTTGGTCAATAAGATCAGACGCTCTAACTATAATGTGAAAGGATGATGACAAATGACTGAGAAGAAAACATTTTATTTAACAACTCCGATATATTATCCAAGTGACAAGCTACATATCGGGCATGCGTACACAACAGTAGCGGGGGATGCATTGGTTCGATATAAGAAGCTTCGTGGGTACGATGTTCGCTATTTGACGGGAACAGATGAACACGGACAGAAGATTGAACGTAAAGCGGCAGAAGCAGGCAAGACACCTCAACAATTTGTTGATGATATCGTAGCTGGAATCAAGGAATTATGGGGGACGCTAGATATCTCCAATGATGATTTCATTCGTACAACAGAAGAACGACATAAAAAGGTCGTACAGGATGTATTTGAACGTTTACTACAACAAGGTGATATTTACAAAGGTGAATATGAAGGTTGGTACTGTACACCTGATGAATCCTTTTTCTTAGAACGTCAACTTGTAAATGGAAATTGTCCTGACTGTGGCAGACCTGTAGAACGCGTGAAAGAAGAGAGTTATTTCTTCCGGATGAGTAAGTATGTTGATCGTCTATTGAAGCATTACGAAGATCATCCTGACTTTATTCAGCCTGTGTCTCGTAAGAATGAGATGATCAACAACTTCATTAAGCCAGGTCTTGAAGATTTGGCTGTGTCTCGTACGACGTATGAATGGGGAATTAAAGTTAAAAGTGATCCTAAACATGTCATCTATGTATGGATTGATGCACTGCTTAACTACATTACAGCTCTAGGATATGGCTCAGATAATACGGAATTATTCGACAAGTATTGGCCAGCGGATGTTCACTTAATGAGTAAAGAGATTGTACGGTTCCATACGATTTATTGGCCGATTATGTTGATGGCATTAGAGTTACCGTTGCCTACGAAAGTATTTGCACATGGATGGTTACTAATGAAAGATGGTAAAATGTCCAAATCGAAAGGGAATGTCGTAGATCCTGTCACGTTGATTAGTCGCTATGGGTTGGACTCTCTTCGTTACTACTTACTTCGTGAAGTACCCTTTGGTGCAGACGGAACATTCACTCCTGAGAGCTTCGTAGAACGTGTGAATTCGGATCTGGCCAATGATCTAGGGAATTTGTTGAATCGTACAGTGGCTATGGTAGATAAATATTTCGACGGAATTGTTCCAGCATATCAAGCTGGAGTAACACCATATGACCAAGCAGTGGAAGAAGCTGCAGTAGCAACTTATCAAAAAGTGGAAGAATCTATGGAAAACATGGAGTTCTCGGTTGCCTTGACTGTCATTGGACAATTCGTAAGTCGTTGTAACAAATATATTGATGAGACTCAACCTTGGGTTCTTGCCAAAGATGAATCTAAAGTCAATGAACTTGCGTCAGTCATGACACATCTTGTTGAAAGCCTACGGATTGCTTCGATTCTCTTACAACCTTTCTTAACTCAAGCTCCTCTTAAAATATGGGAGCAACTAGGCTTACAACAAGGAGAGCTTACGGCTTGGGATAGTGGTAAGACATTCGGATTATTTCCTAGCGGAACGAAGTTAGTGAAGGGGGACCCAATATTCCCTCGTCTCGATGTGGAGCAAGAAGTTGCTTATATTGCTGAGGCAATGTCAGGTGGAGTGAAAGCGGCAGAAGCAGCTGTTCAACAAGCAAGCGATCAAGAACCTATCGAACATTGTGAAGAAATTGGGATAGAAGATTTCGCTAAAGTTGAGCTTCGTGTCGCTCAGGTCATTTCAGCAGAACCAGTTAAGAAGGCTGATAAGTTACTAAAACTTCAATTGGATCTAGGATTTGAGCAACGACAGGTAGTTTCAGGTATTGCTAAATTTTACACTCCTGAGGAATTAGTAGGACGTAAAGTGATATGTGTTATAAATTTGAAACCCGTGAAGTTGCGTGGCGAATTATCACAAGGGATGATACTTGCTGCTTCTCATGGAGACCAATTAACATTAGCGACTGTTCCAGACAATATGCCTAATGGTGCTATTGTGAAATAAAACGGCTGCTTCTAGAATACACGAACGGTATCCTCTAATGAGGATACCGTTTTATTTGGAAAAGCTTTGGTTGACAATTGAATCGCGCCTATTCTATAATTCAATGGTAATCATTACGATTAAACAAATGGAGTTGAATAGTAACTTGAAGAAAATGAACTATAGAATGACACCCTTCATTGTAGGTTTGATCTTAATTTTGATGATAACCGGTTGTGGTAAAACATCAAATGGAGGCATGGAGGAAGGCAAAGTAAATGTGGTGACCACATTCTACCCTATCTATGAATTTGCTCAATTCATTGGTGGAGATAATGCCCATGTGGTAAATCTTCTTCCGGTTGGTGTAGAGCCTCATGATTGGACGCCGAGAAGTCAAGAAATTGTAAATACGTCGAAGGCTCAGTTATTTATGTATAATGGTGCCGGATTAGAAGGATGGGCTCCTGGCTTCTTAAAGGCTCTTGATAAAGATAGCGAAGTTAAAGCTGTGGAAGTAAGTAAAGGTGTGAACCTCATTGAATCCGATACTGATCATGAACATGAGGGTGAAGAAGCTAGTACGAAGACAGATTCTGACCAACATCATATTGATCCACATACTTGGGTAAGCCCTAAATCAGCCATTATAATGGCTGAGAATATCAAGAATAGCTTCATCGAGGTTGATCCAACCCATCAAAGTCAGTATGAACAAAGATCTCAAGATTTAAATGATAAATTGGTGGAATTGGATTCTAAATTTGAATCGGAGCTTGCGAAGATGCCCAATAAAGAAATTGTCGTCTCTCATCAAGCTTTTGGTTACTTAACACGTGATTATGGTCTTACTCAGCATTCTATTATGGGGTTATCTCCTGATGCAGAGCCGCGTGCACAGGACCTGATTGAGTTAGCGAAGCTTGTAAAAGAAGAGGGTATTAAATATATCTTTTTTGAAGAATTGGTCTCAGATCGATTAGCGAAGACGTTAGCTGGTGAAGCTAAGATAAAGACGATGGTTCTTAATCCCATTGAGGGCTTGACCAAGGAACAGGAAAAGAACAAAGACAATTACTTTACTTTAATGGAGAAAAATTTACAAAATTTAAAGTTAGCCTTAGAATAAAGGTATAATTTAATTTAGAAGGGCGGAGTACTTATGCAGTCACTGGCGGCCCAAGATTGTCATCAGCATATTATTGAAATTGATAACGTATCTTTCTCATATAGAAATCAGAAAGTATTATCAGACGTCAATTTTGTCGTGAAAGAACGCGATTTTGTTGGCATCATTGGATCTAATGGAGCCGGCAAGTCAACCTTAATGAAAATGATTGTGGGTTTACTGCCTACGGAAAAAGGAAGTATCAATCTATTCGGTCAACCCATTGAAAAGTTTAAAGATTGGGAGAGAATTGGTTACGTTCCTCAAAAAAATAATTTCAATCCGCTCTTTCCAGCAACGGTACGTGAAGTAGTCCTCTCGGGAATGTACAATAATAAATCACTCTTTCGCCGAGTGAGTCGTGCCATGCACCAACAGTGTGATGATGCATTAGAAGTAATGCGTATTCAAGATATTGCGAGTAAACGTGTAGGAGAGCTCTCTGGGGGACAACAGCAACGTGTATTTCTAGCTCGTGCTCTCATAAACCATCCTGACTTACTTGTGTTGGATGAGCCTACCGTAGGGATCGATGCTCAGACACAAGCCAGTTTTTTTGAACTTATTACTCATATGCATGCACACCATGATATGACTTTTTTAATGGTATCACATGATCTGGATATGATTGAAGGGTACTTAGGTACAACACCTAAACATAAGAATGGTAATATTAATTTTTTTGTTAGACATTCTCATGACTTACAAAATTGTAATGAACGTAATTTAGAACATTCATTATCTTTTACTTGATGGAATTAGATTAAGGAGACGTTATTATTGCCATTCGAAATATTGTTAAGTGATTTTTTTCAACGAGCGCTTGTCGGGGGAATACTTATTGGAATTACCGCTCCTCTTATTGGCGTATTTCTTGTTCTACGTAGGCTGTCCATGATCGGAGATACTATTGCCCATGTCACGATTGCTGGGGTAGCGCTAGGGTTTCTTATTAATGTATATCCATTAGGAGCAGGCTTGGTGTTTGCCATACTTGCATCATTCGCGATTGAGAAGTTGCGAAAAGCCTATAAAAGCTATGCAGAGCTATCCATTGCGATTATTATGTCTGGTGGCGTGGCCTTAGCCTCGCTCTTTTTTACGCTAGGAATGGGGTACAATACAGATGTGATGAGCTATTTGTTCGGTAGCATCTATACATTGGACACAACGGATTTGTATGTTGTAGGTGGCGTTACTGTGATTGTGGTACTTGTAGTAACCTTTTTCTTCAAAGAGTTCTTTCTACTAAGTTTCGAAGAAGATGCAGCGAGTGTAAGTGGATTACCTGTTAAGTTGCTGAACATGCTAATTACTCTTCTTACTGCGTTGGTGGTTAGTACGGCTATCAAAATTGTAGGGGCTTTACTGGTATCGGCTTTATTAACTATTCCAGTGGCAATTAGTTTACTACTTGCACGTAGTTTTAAGACTTCTGTTATATTGTCTGTTGTCTTTGCGGAAACAGCGGTTGTTATTGGATTGATGGTGGCTGGAATATGGAATCTAGCTCCGGGGGCGACGATCGTACTATTGTTGATAGCGATGTTAATTATAACGATGATCGGAAAAAAGGGTCTACCTAATTAGGAGGTGTGAGCTTGGAAATTAATATAACCCTAGCCCTTATGGCAGGATTAGCTTCATTTATTTCACCATGTTGCCTACCTCTTTATCCTTCTTATATCTCTTATATTACAGGGATGTCAGTGCATCAACTGAAGACCGAACATAACAAAAAAGAGGTCCGATTCCGGACTCTCACACATACATTAGCCTTTATTCTTGGGTTCTCATGTGTATTTTATTCCCTTGGATTAGGGGCCGGCTTTTTTGGTCAATTCTTCTCCGATTATAGAGGGCTCATCAGACAATTATCAGCGGTTTTGATCATTCTAATGGGCCTTTTTTTATTAGGTATTTTCCAACCGAAGTTTTTGTTAAAAGAACGTAAAATGGATTTGAAATTTAAGCCAGCAGGTTACATAGGTTCTTTCATATTCGGTATAGGCTTCTCCGCAGGATGGTCTCCTTGTGTAGGACCGATACTTGCAGCAATTATTGCAATGGCTGTAAGTGAACCAGGAACATGGTTAGCTTTAATTACTGCGTATACCGTGGGGTTTGCAATTCCATTTTTTATTCTTGCTTTTTTTATAGGCTCAACGAAATGGATCCTGAAATATTCAAATGCCATGATGAAGATTGGTGGGGCATTGATGTTATTAATGGGAATTCTGTTATTTACAGACCAGATGTTTCGAATTACCATTTGGCTTCAACAAATCACGCCTGAATGGTTAAAATTCTAAGTGAAATATTCGATTTTTGCTTTTGGGAAATACTCAAATATGCGTTCTGTAATGAACTCCCTTAGGGCATGTTGCTGTTCGTCAGGATATACATACTTATATTGTCCCCATTTACCCCATTTTGATTTGCGTTTTTCGATATCCATTTCAAGTTTGGACTTGGGATAACGTTGTTCGATAATTGTTTTAGCTGTCTTGGTGAAACGATGTTGGATCAATTCAAAGGTTAGATCTTCGGTTGCGTCTTTAGGAAGTGTTTCTCCTAGTCGTTTTAATAAATCGGCATAGCCTTCTTGCCAACCTTCATACCATATAATGGGGGCAATAATGAAGCCTAACGGATATCCAGCATGTGCAATTTTACCTGCGGCTTCAATTCGTTCATGGAAGTGCGATGTGGCTGGTTCGAATTGACGAATAACATAATCAGAATTAATACTAAACCGAATGCGTGTATGCCCGTTATGACGTAATGGAAGCAATGAATCGACATGATGAAACTTGGTCACAAATCGAAGCCGGCCTAATTCTTCATCAGCCATAAACGTAATTAATTCGGCGAGAGACCCCGTAATATGCTCGAGACCAACAGGATCCGATGTACAAGCAGCTTCGAATCGGGTGATTTCAGGAGCTCTTTCGTCTATATATTGTTTAGCAGCCGTGAGAATATCATTAGTATTAACGTAAACTCGAATATAGGGTTTCGCACCAAGTGTTGTTTGTAAATAACAATAATGGCAATGCCCCATACAACCTGTAGATATAGGAATAGCATATTCAGCAGAAGGTTTAGACTGATCAAATTTAAGTGTTTTGCGGATACCTACGACAAGTGTTCGTTTTGCATTTTTATATTTCTGTGCATCGTTGTCTCCAGGGAAATTCGTGATACGATTGTGTGATGTTGTCATCCGATAAGGAATATTCTGCTCCATAACCCACTTCATGATGGCCTCACCTTTTGGATAATTCAGCGAATCTGGTTCAAAATAAACAAGGTCTGGTATAAATGGCTTTGTTGGTTGAGGAACTTTCACTTTCTTTGGACGTTCCTTTAATCCAGATCCCATAATTCATTCCTCCTTTATTGTAAAGGATAGTCTATGTCAAAGTTAATCGTTATAAACGAGTAAATATTAGGCTCCGAGTTGTCAACCTTCAATAGGACTTGCCAAGTGTCTTGCGAAACATGTATCATTACATAAGCAGGGTAATCGGAGTAAGAAATTTGTTATTAGAGATGGATTGTCAAGCTAGGTACGATAACTAGGCTTAATAATCTGTGAAGAGAAAAGAGGGAAGAAGATGCCAACGCCAAGTATGGAGGATTACTTAGAGCGCATCTATAAGCTGATCGATGAGAAAGGTTATGCGCGTGTTTCGGATATTGCCGAAGGATTAGAGGTGCATCCTTCATCCGTAACCAAGATGATTCAAAAATTAGACAAAGATGAATATCTCATTTACGAGAAATATCGTGGCCTTATTCTAACAACAAAAGGGAAAAAAATAGGGAAGCGTCTTGTAGATCGTCATCAACTCTTGGAACAGTTTTTAACACTTATCGGCGTTCAACATGAAAATATATATAAAGATGTTGAGGGTATTGAACACCACTTAAGTTGGGACTCCATAACACAGATTGAGACGCTCGTAGAATATTTTCGTCGGGACGAAAAGCGTCTTCAAGAATTACGTGATATTCACACGGAATTGGTTAGTGATTCGTAAACATCGCATCTGTCCCTCAATCAGCGACAGGTGCTTTTTTTATTGTGTTTTGTCATAAGTTGTAATCTATGAATGGAGGGAAATAGAAATGAAGTTTAGTAGATGGATCACCATGGCTCTTATCCTTATTCTTATGTTACCGATAACAAGCCTTACAGCTCAAGCGAAGACAACCAAAAGTATAAGCATTATGTTAGATGGGGTTGAACTCACAAGTGACACACCTCCTTATGTGTTGCCCAAAGTGAATGTAACCCTAGTTCCTTTGCGTGTTATTAGTGAAGGATTGGGAGCATATGTTGCATGGTCACAGAGCAATAAGACGGTCATTATCGAGAGTAATGCCGCAACAATTAAACTGATGAGTGGTAATACAACAGCAGAAGTGAATGGTTCCACAGTATCACTAGATGCTTCTGTACAAACTAAGAATAATCGTATCATGGTACCTCTGCGTTTCGTGGGAGAGTCACTAGGATTACAGGTGAATTGGAATCAGACACAGCAGACTGTAACACTACTTAGTGGTACGACAGTGCCAGGTAACATACCTGATCAAGGTACAGATAACGAAACAGATCAATCTTTGCTTCGAGGAGCATGGATTTCTACTATCTACAATCTAGATTGGCCTTCAACAGCATCCTATGGAAAAGTTGAGAAACAAAAAGTAGAGTATAGCCAATTACTAGATCGTTTGCAGGCTATCGGATTGAATGCAGTATTCGTTCAAGTACGTCCATCGGGTGATGCGTTATATCCTTCCACATTAGTTCCATGGTCGAAAACACTAACAGGAACTCAAGGTAAAGATCCGGGATATGACCCTCTTCAATATATGATAGATGAGGCACATGAAAGAGGAATGGTATTCCATGCTTGGTTTAATCCATTTCGAGCGAACACAGATACAGTAACAACCAAATTAGCAAGTAATCATGTAGCAATAGAACATCCGGATTGGATTGTAAATACTGGGAGCCAGCTAATTATTAACCCGGGCATTCCAGCTGCACGTGAGCATGTGATCGACGCGATCATGGAAGTTGTAACGAATTATAATATTGATGGTGTTCATCTCGATGACTATTTCTACCCAACAGGGGTTACGTTTAAGGATGACAGCACATACAAAACCTATAATTCCAAGAAAATATTGACGAGGGATAATTGGCGTCGTGATAATGTGAATCAATTTATACAACAACTAGATGGAGAGATTCATGGTGCTAAACCAGAGGTTTCATTTGGAGTGAGTCCATTTGGAGTGTGGCGTAATAAGGCTTCAGATATTACGGGCTCAGACACCAAAGCAGGGATTACTTCTTACGATAACTATTATGCGGATGTACGGACTTGGATTGAGAATGGATGGGTTGACTATGTAGCTCCTCAAATTTATTGGAGCCTTTCTAATTCCAATGTGAAGTATGACACTTTGGTGGATTGGTGGTCTGATGAAGTGAAAGGAACAGATGTAGATCTTTATATTGGTCATGCACCCTATAAACTCGGTTCCCCAGAGATTGGGTGGCAGAGCGCACAAGAAATAATAGATCAATTGAAATACAATGCTATTCAACCTACTGTGGGAGGTAGTATCTTTTTCAGTGCAAAAGATATATTAAAGAATCCACTTGGTTTAATTCCGGCATTGACCTCTTATTATAATCAGTAAATGAAAAGATAATTGCATTAGTCATGAAAGATCCCCCGTACTCATAGATAAGAATATGATGAGTAGACGGGGGATTTGTTTATGCTAATGAATGCTGTGTTTGAGGGAGGCGGGGTAAAGGGGATCTCCCTTGTTGGTGCTGTGAAGTCTGCCGAGCAGGCAGGGGTATCCTTTCATAGGCTGGCTGGAACATCTTCTGGTGCCATCGTAGCATCGTTATTGGCTGCAGGGTTTAATGCGGATGAAATGAATCAGATCATCCACGAGACACCTTTTGTATCGTTTCTAAGGAGGTCTCCCATCTTTAATACCAAATTTGTAGGTCCTCCACTGCGAGTAATGTTGAAAAAGGGATTGTACTCAGGAGAAGCCCTAGAACAATGGATGCGACGTATTTTATTAGAAAAGAATATATCGACGTTCTCAGATCTTCCGCCTGGGAAATTACAGATCGTTGCTTCAGATATCAGCAATGGTAAGGTATTAATCTTACCTGATGGGCTAAGGAAATTTGAGATTAATCCGGATAAGTTTGAGGTAGCTAAGGCCGTGAGAATGAGCACAAGTATTCCTTATTTCTTCGATCTGGTTATGCTTAGACAAACGGGACTTGCTGCTAAAGGGAAGTCGTTCGCAGAACAATTTGTCTATATCGTAGATGGAGCTGTACTAAGCAATTTTCCATTGTGGTTGTTTAATAATGAAAAATCGAGAAGTACAGGTTTACCCATTCCTACGATTGGATTTCAGATGGTTGGAAAGCAAGAGGGAGTCCCTCATCATATTCGAGGACCGTTTAGTATGTTGCAAGCGTTATTTATGACGATATTGTCTGCCCATGATGAAAGATATATTGAGAAGGACACAAGCTTTCGTACTATTAAAATTCCAACACTAGGCGTGAGTACTACACATTTTCGAATTACGAATGAAGAGAGTACCGCGTTGTTCAACTCTGGATTTGAGGCGGGGAAGCTTTTCTTTGGTACTTGGAAAAATTGAGCTTGGTTGAGAAATAGAAAGAAGGTAATATTTAGCATCCTTTAGGGATATTAAATATTACCTTCTTTTGTTATTTATTTTCGATTAATGATATTTAGGCATTTTATCATCATCTTTACCTTTTTTGCCTTCGATAACTTGAAAAGGATAATTTTTATTCTTTTTGGAAGATGAACTCGTGGGACCTTTTTTGATTCCAGCAACCTTATCCATAGTCTTTCGAGATGGGATAACTTTGGTTTTTTGTTTCATACGTCCAGGCTGATAAAATTTGAATAGTAGAAATACGACAACGAACACAAGGACGGGTATAAACAGACTTTGTAGTAAAATGAAGCCATTCAAGACATCGTTTAACAAACCTAAAACGGCTAATATGATTATTGCCCAAGTGAAAATAAATTGTCTCTTCATCGTATCCTCATCCTTTCACAGCATCTAAAACTCCATTTCTGAGGGATGAATCAACCTTGGAGTTCTCAAGTTCTACGTCTAGTTCTCTCATCCGGTTAAAGGAAGCGATGGATACTTCAACATGTTCGTCCAGTGGTTCTCTCGTTGTTAGCAACTGTAACCAGAGTCCAGGGTATCCTAGATAACGTAAGACTGGAGTTTCTCTCAAAGCATTCGTTAGCTTCAGAAACTCAAAGGAAACCGCCATTACAACAGGTAATAGAATAATGCGTTGTACAACTCGATCCAGCATGTTATCCCAAGGTACTAATGAATATATGATAACACCCAATATAACCGTTAACATCATAAAGCTACTACCACAGCGATAATGAAGACGACTATGTTTCTGAACGTTTGCAACCGTTAATTCTTCTCCTGCTTCATAGGTCGTAATGACTTTGTGTTCTGCACCATGATACTGGAACAATCGTTTAACAACTGGTGTTAAGGTGATCGCCCACAAGTACACAAGGAGAAGTGTTATTTTGATTACACCTTCTATTAAGTTATGCAGAATGTAGTTCTTAAACATGTCTCCAAATATGAAGCTTTCAAGGAATACGGGCACGAGTGTGAAGATCAGTTTACTTACAACAAATGATAAAACACCAACTGCTGCAACACCAATCATCATCGAAAGACTTAGGCCAGAGTCTTCCTTCTTCTTCTGTTGGGCACGTTCTTCAGGTTCTATCTCATCATCCGCATAAGCATCAGCTGAGTAGTTCAGATGCTTGGAACCCTTTGCACTGGAATCTATAAGACTGACAATGCCACGAATTAGCGGGATCTTACGGAGTTTCTTTACCCATGACTTATCTTCACGTGGCACTTCTAAAAATGTTATTTCGTTGTTTTTACGTCTTACAGCAGTAACGTTGATGTTCTTTCCGCCAAACATAACTCCTTCAATGACGGCCTGACCACCATAGCTGACAGACTTAGATTCCTGAGGCAATCATTTCACCTTCCCTAAGATGGTATATTTTTGTGTTTCTTCAACTCTATTGTATCGAATTTTCTCTTCAATATCTAGTTCACCTTAACATAAGGGAGATACAATTATTTTTCAGTGACGTGTTCATGCAACAAATGTGGTTTACTAACTATCGAATTGAACATACTAGGCATAGAATAATTTAGGATACGAGCATGAAAATGAGGAGGAATAGCTTTTGCATCAACAAATGAATCAGCATCAACAATCACAACAAACCTATACCAATGTCTTTACATTTGCGTTGGAACTTGGTTTTTTTGCGGGTCTAATTTGGGGAGTTATCCATTGGATATTCTATATATTAAAATTTACGCAGGTCATTCCAGCTTATTTAGCAGAACCCTTTTTTAAACATGTCTTTCTGAAAACTGGCGCAGGTCACCTTGTGGGATTATTGTTCTTTATCGTATTCTCGATTCTGGTATCTCTGATCTATGCTGTTCTTTGTCGAAAATTGAATGGACCTTGGCCAGGAATCATTTATGGTATTCTGTGGTGGATTGTGATCTTCATCGTAGTAGGTCCGTTGTTAGATATGATAAAGCCGTTATCGGAGTTGTCTGTAACAACCATTATTAGTGAATTTTGCTTGTTTCTATTGTGGGGATTGTTTATTGGATATACGATTACGATGGAATTTACGGACGAAAGAAAGAGAGAACCTGTAAAAGTAAAGGGTTGATCTCGAAATAGCTTCTCAAAAATACATTCCCTATGGTAAAATAGCAGATGGTTATTTGATTATGAGGGTGGGAATATCAATATGAATACCATATGGGTGATCAATGGACCGAACCTCAATCTTTTGGGGGTAAGAGAACCAGGAATTTATGGGTCACAAAACTTACAATCTATTGAAGACAATATTCGGAAGCAAGCAAGTATTCTGGGTGTTGATATTTCTTTCTATCAATCTAATCATGAGGGTGTCATGATTGACTGGATTCATGATGCAATGGAGAAAGCAGATGGAATTATTCTTAATCCAGGAGCTCTGACTCATTACAGCTATGCGATACGCGATGCGATTAGTTCTGTACGCATTCCAGTGGTAGAGGTACACTTATCCAATATTCATTCTAGGGAGCCTTTTCGACATACGTCCGTGATTGCTCCAGTTGCCATCGGGCAAATTGCCGGTTTCGGTGCATTAAGCTATGAACTTGGTTTACATGCACTGGTACGTCATTTGGAAGATCAGGGGCAGTAGCGTCGCTCTCCTTGAAGTATTAGAAAGGGAGATAACATAATGGGAAATTTACGGGTACTTAAGTTACGTGAGGGTATGCAAGAGAAGAATGTGGAAGCTATTTTTATCACTAGTCCAATTAATCGTCGTTATTTAACGGGATTCACTGGATCCTCAGGGTATGTATTAGTGACCATGACTAATGCATATTTGCTAACAGATTTTCGTTATATGACACAGGCGCCACAACAAGCAAAAGGCTTCACAGTTGTGGAACATGGCACTCGAGTGATGGATAATGTGAAGGAACTGCTTATAAGCAGTAAGATTAACCAGCTTGGTTTCGAACAGGATGATGTGTCTTATAGCGCATATACTACCTATAAGGAACAGTTGGTACCCGAGATTGAACTTATCCCTGTAAAGGGTCTAGTAGAACAATTGCGTATATTTAAGGATGAGGAAGAAATAAAGGTTATGCAACGTGCAGCCGATCTCGCTGACGAAACATTCAATTATATTTTGAATGTAGTGAAGCCGGGTATGACGGAACGTGAAGTCGATCTTGCGATGGAATTCTATATGCGTAATCATGGAGCTACATCGTCTTCATTTGATACTATTGTTGCTTCTGGAGAACGCTCTTCCATGCCTCATGGTGTTGCGAGTGAACGTGTTATTCAAGGGAATGAATTCATTACTTTTGACTTTGGTGCTTTACTTGATGGGTATTGCTCCGATTTAACACGTACGATTGCCCTAGGTAATCCTCAACCTGTATTGAAAGAAATTTATGATATTGTACTGGAAGCGCAACTCCATACACTGGCGAACATTAAAGCAGGTATGACGGGTCGTGAAGCTGATGCGCTTGCACGTGATATTATTACAAAATACGGATACGGAGAACAATTCGGTCATAGTACTGGCCATGGATTGGGTATGGAAGTACATGAATCCCCACGTTTATCTAAGTTAAGTGATGATATTCTGCAACCAGGTATGGTTGTTACAGTTGAACCTGGTATTTATTTGCCGGGGATCGGTGGAGTTCGTATTGAGGATGATATTCTCATTACAGAGACGGGTATTGTTATATTGACGCATTGCAGCAAAGATTACACGGTGTTGAACTAGTAACGCTAATAAAAAACTTAAGATTATGCTTACGAAGCGAGTTTTTTATCGAAGTATTTTCAGGAAGTAACGCTAATAAAAAACTTAAGATTATGCTTACGATGCGAGTTTTTTATCGAAGAATAATCAAGAAGTAACGCTTATAAAAAACTTTAGGAGGAAATATTTATGATATCAGTAAATGATTTTAAAACAGGATTAACAGTTGAGGTTGAGGGTGATATCTTTACAGTTATTGATTTCCAACACGTTAAACCAGGTAAAGGTGCGGCATTTGTCCGTTCTAAATTGAAAAACTTGCGCAATGGTAACACAGTTGAGCGTACTTTCCGTGCTGGTGAAACAATTGGACGTGCTATTATCGAGAACCGTCCTGTACAATATTTGTATGCTAGTGGTCAAGAACATGCGTTCATGGATAATGAAACATATGACCAATTTACGTTGACAAGTGATCAACTTAAATGGGAATTGAACTTCATTAGAGAAAACATGAATGTTAACATTATTAGTTACAAAGGAGAAATTCTAGGTATTAATTTGCCTCACAGCGTTGAGTTGAAAGTGACAGAGACTGAACCTGGAGTTAAAGGTAACACGGCTCAAGGTGCTACGAAGAATGCAACTCTTGAAACGGGTCTTGTTGTTCAAGTTCCTCTATTCATTAACGAGGAAGATGTATTGTTGATTGATACTCGTGATGGTAAATACATTTCACGCGCTTAATTTAATTGCATATAATTGGTAATACGTCCTATATTGTCCTTCACCGCTCGTTGCGGGGAAGGACTTTTGTTGAAATTAGCTAAAAAACATTGACGATGCTCGCTTTCGTATTATACTGGTTTAAAGCACAACAGAAAGATAGATGTTCAAAATGAGTGGGGAGTGAATCTAAGTTGTCACTGTACGTCATGAAATTCGGAGGCAGTTCCGTTGGTAATACGGAGCGAATGCAGCGCGTAGCAAGACGAATCGTTGAGAAACAAGATGAGGGTCATCAGTGTGTGGTCGTAGTCTCTGCAATGGGAGATACCACAGATGAATTAATCGACCAGGCTAAGCTTTTGAATCCAGATCCACCAGCTCGGGAAATGGATATGTTAATGACAACTGGAGAGCAGATGTCGATGGCTCTGTTATGTATGGCTGTTAACCAACTGGGTAGAGAGGCTATTTCCTTTACAGGGTGGCAAGCGGGATTCCGCACAGAACCTGTACATGGTAAAGCACGTATTATGGATATCATCCCAGATCGGATCCAAGCAGCACTGAATCAAGGCAAAATTATTGTTGTGGCTGGATTCCAAGGGATGACGGAAGATGGCGAGATCACGACATTCGGTCGTGGGGGTTCTGATACAACAGCTGTAGCATTGGCTGCCGCAATTAAAGCGGATGTATGTGAAATATATACCGATGTAGATGGTATTTACTCAACAGATCCTCGTATTGTAAAATGTGCAACGAAGCTTGCGGAAATATCTTATGATGAAATGCTGGAACTTGCTAGTCTTGGAGCAGCAGTCCTTCATCCTCGTGCGGTAGAATATGCGAAATTATATAATGTCCGTCTAGTGGTACGGTCTAGTTTTAATAATAATGAAGGTACGGTTGTGAAGGAGGAAGCTAGTATGGAACAGGGAGTTGTTGTAAGCGGGATTGCTTTTGATAAAAATGTCGCACGTATCAGTATTTTGGGCGTATCCGATACGCCAGGAGTTCTTGCACAGGTGTTTGGTGCATTGGCACAAGAAGGTATTAATGTTGATATTATTGTACAAAGTGGTGTGAAAAATGGCGAAGCCGATTTCTCATTTACGGTATCAGAATGTAATCGTGCACTAAACGTCATCGAAAATCTTAAAGACGATCTTCCATACCGTGAAGTTACTTCTGAAGACCACTTAGTGAAGGTATCGATTGTTGGTGCCGGCATGATTAGTCATCCAGGTGTAGCCGCCCAAATGTTCGATGTAATCTCTAAACAAGGCGTAAGTATTAAGATGGTTAGTACATCCGAAATCAAAACATCATGTGTCATTGATGGTAGTAACTTAGAGAATGTAATTAAAGCACTTCATACGGCATACCATTTAGATGCGGATCAGCAGGTGTTTGTTGGGGGTCCTCAGGATCGTCGTTAAAGCATCAACTGAAATGACAAGTTCATATTATTTATAATAGAGAATGGAATAGAAAAAAGACTCGAATATATTTCGGGTCTTTTTTTTGTTGTCTAAAAAAGGATTCTTCCAAAATTCACATCTAAAAAGAGAGATTCATGCATATCCTAAATAATAGTAGTGAAATAAAAGGAGGTCATTGATCTTGGATAAGTTCGTAGTCAGTATGGCTACGCTGAGGCTTCTATCAGGAAGCATTGAGATCGCTGCAGCTTTGTTCATGCTCAAAGTGGGACAAGTAGACAAGGCGCTGACGATCAACACAGCATTAGCTTTTGTAGGACCAACTGTGTTAGTTGTTACAACTTCCATTGGTTTGTTAGGAATGGCTGATAAATTATCATGGGGTAAGATGATTTGGATTTTGCTAGGGGTATCATGTCTCTTAATTGGTATTTTGAAAAAATGATAGATTTATGGTCATAAAAATGGAGTACAGGCATACATATGAGGTAAGAAAACAATGAGAAGACTCTATCGACCACATACGACAAAGTGAACGATACACAAGTTTAGGTGCATGCTTACGAAGTGATTTTTGTTTCACAAAAATATAGCTACATGCTTACGAAGTGATTTTTGTTTCACAAAAATTTAGGGGGTAGCATTCATGAAAATGAGTTGGTTGGAGCTATTTCCTGAACCGATCAAATCGCTCCTTGAACAATTGCCTTCCTCCATATTAGATCGATTGGAAGAGATTCGAATTCGAGAAGGAAGACCTCTTGAAATTAATGCCTCTGGAGAGCATCATTTCCTCACACCCGGTGGAAAATTGACGCACCGTGTTGAGGAATCGTACAAGCCGGCAAGAGAGGACACTCATCGCCTCTTAGACAGGATTAGTAATCATTCTCTATACACATTAGAAGAAGAGCTACGTAGAGGCTTTATTACGATCCCTGGAGGTCA
Organism: Paenibacillus sp. Y301; assembly: GCF_059445505.1. Classification (NCBI taxonomy): domain Bacteria; kingdom Bacillati; phylum Bacillota; class Bacilli; order Caryophanales; family Paenibacillaceae; genus Paenibacillus; species Paenibacillus sp. Y301. Next base: position 359,080 of record NZ_JCAIUL010000001.1, read on the forward strand.
TCGCATCGGCTTAGCTGGAAGAACGGTCCTTAGTGGTGGGAAAGTTGAACACTTACGCGATATAAGTGGATTTAACGTTCGAATCGCTAAAGAAATTCTTGGAGCAGCAGATGCCATACTACCTCATTTACTAGATAAGAAAGAGAAGAGAATGAAGCATACGCTGATTATTTCTCCTCCGCAGCAAGGGAAGACGACACTAATACGAGATATGGCTAGGCAAATAAGTAGCGGTATTTATGGGCATTCCCAAGTAAAGTGTTCAGGAATGAAAGTTGGAATAATCGATGAAAGATCTGAAATTGCCGGAAGTATACGTGGAGTGCCAAGCTTCGATGTTGGCCCGAGAACGGATGTCATGGATGGTTGTCCTAAAGCCGAAGGCATGATGATGATGATTCGATCGATGTCTCCTGAAGTTTTGTTGGTAGATGAGATCGGTCGTCCAGAAGATACAGACGCCATTACAGAAGCACTGCATGCGGGTATAAGCGTGATTGCGACAGCTCATGGATTCTCAGTGGGTGAACTCTCACAACGCCCAGCTATGGCTAGCCTGGTGGAGAATCAGTTGTTTGAGGTATACGTCATTCTCCATCGGACAGCTGGTAAACTAACCTATCGCATACTCGATCGACAGCAACGCTCCATACAACTCTCATTACCGATCCAAAAGGGAGTTGATGTCTATGGTTAAACTGCTAGGGATGCTGATTATTGTATTGTCAGGAACGTTAGCCGGCTTCAATAAAGCAAGGCAATTCGAAAGTAGACCTAAACAGATTCGCGAACTCATTCTAGTGATGCAACGATTAGAGACAGAAATATCTTATGGATTTACGCCACTGCCAGAGGCACTAAGCAAACTGGGATCGCAGATGCGTGAACCGTTGAAATCTTTTTTTATAAGTGCCGCAGATAATATGAACCCACCCCAAGGGATGACGGCGCAAGAGAGTATACAACGAGCATTATCCTTACATTGGAAACGTACCTCGATGAAATCAGCTGAGAAAGACGTCCTTCACCAATTGAGCTTCACATTAGGCACAAGTGATCGTCAGGATCAGATTAAACATATTGCATTAGCTACACAGCAGCTAAAACATGAAGAGCTTTCAGCAAGAGAGGATCTAGATAAGTACGGCAAATTAAGTAAAAATCTGGGGCTTCTAGTGGGAATACTGATCGTCATTTTGATCTTTTAGAGAGGTGCAGGAAATGAACATTGACGTGAACGCCATCTTTCAGATTGCGGGTATCGGGATCATCATTGCCATGATTCACACGGTACTTAAACAGATGGGAAAAGAGGATATGGCTCATTGGGTGACGCTCATCGGTTTTGTCGTGGTGCTGTTTATGGTTGTTCGAATGCTCGACACCCTGCTGCAAGAGATCAAATCCATTTTTCTGTTCCAGTAGGAGTCTATCATGGAAATCATTCAAGTCGTTGGATTGGGACTCATTTCTACAATTCTAATTCTAATTATTAAAGAGCAGAAACCGCTGTTTGCTTTTCTAATAGCAGCTTCTACAAGTATTCTAATCTTTCTTTTCCTAATTGGGAAAATGAGTGCAGTTATTACTGAATTAGAACGAATGGCAGAATCAGCAGGTGTTCAGATGATTTATTTGAAGACCATTCTCAAAATTATCGGTATTGCTTATATTGCCGAGTTCGGGTCCCAAATAGTAAGGGATGCTGGCCAGGATAGCATTGCGACCAAGATCGAATTAGCAGGTAAGGTGTTGATTATGGTGCTTGCTATCCCGATCATTGGCATCATCATCGAAACCGTCATGAAGCTTCTGCCAGCCTAAGAAAGTAGGATATTACCATGTTAGGACGACATCGTTATCCAGACGTGAAATATAAATATATATTTATTATCCTCCTAATGTTGATATGGGGAGGCAGTGTTTATGCAGACGCTCCAGCTAACCAACTTATACAACAACAAGCCAGTAATTTACCTACCGATGAGGTGGAGAATTATTGGGATAAGCTGATGAAAGATTACGGTGGATTCTTTCCGGATCAGAAGACACCTTCCTTTATGGATATGTTACTTCCAGGTGGAGAAGGACTTGGAATCAAGAATGTGATGAGTGGGCTAACCTCGTTCTTCTGGCATGAAGTACTCTACAATGGCAAACTCTTAGTAACTATTGTGATGTTAAGTATCTTGAGTCTAATTCTAGAGACACTACAGACAGCATTTGAACGCAATAATGTTAGTAAAGTTGCTTATTCTTTATGCTACATGATCGTTATGGTTATAGCGATTAATAGCTTTTCGGTTGCTATTGGCTATGCCAAAGGGGCAATCGATAGCATGATTGATTTCATGATGGCGATGGTACCCCTCCTATTCTCACTCTTAGCATCTATGGGTAATATCGTCACGGTATCCGTCACGCATCCATTGATTGTCTTTATGATTCATACAGTTGGAGTAATTGTTCGTACTACGGTGTTCCCACTTCTATTCTTCTCGGCCGTATTACACATTGTAAGTTCATTGTCAGAAAAATATAAGCTAACACAAATGGCTAATTTGTTGCAGAAAATCAGTGTGGGTCTACTTGGAATACTATTAACTGTCTTTCTTGGAGTCATTTCAGTTCAAGGGATTACAAGTTCTGTGACCGACGGAGTGACGATTCGTACAGCCAAATATATTTCTGGTAGCTTCATTCCTGTCGTTGGAAAGATGTTCGCAGATGCGACAGATACGGTCATATCTGCTTCATTATTAGTGAAAAATTCGATCGGTCTAGCGGGCGTAATCATTATTTTGTTCCTCTGTGCTTTTCCGGCTATCAAAATATTAACACTTGCACTCATTTATCATGTCGCAGCAGCAGTAATGCAACCACTAGGAGATACACCCATTGTTTCTTGCTTGCAGACGATTGGTAAAAGTATGATCTACGCTTTTGCTGCGATGGCTGTTGTAGGGTTGATGTTCTTCCTAGCCATAACCATTCTACTGATGGCTGGTAATGTAACGGTCATGATGAGGTGACGAAGGAGGCTTTCTATGAGCTGGTTAAACGAATGGATGAGGGAAGTAATTATGGTAGTGCTACTGGCTACTTTTGTAGATCTCATTCTACCCAGTCGTTCGATGGAACGTTATGTCAAGCTGGTACTAAGCCTCCTTATTCTTCTCACATTATTACAACCTATAATTAAACTCTTTACGGATAGGCCTGAAATGAAGTTAAGTGAAGCTTTTCAAACCCAAGACATGAACTCAGCCAATTTCACGAATGGTAAAGAAACGACGTTGCAACAAATTATGTCGAAAGCAGAGGAATTGAAACATCAGCAATTAAATCAGAGTCTTCAGTGGGCTGGAGAAGAAGTTGCAAGACAAATGAAGCAACAAATTCAAGAGCAGACTGGGACTCGAATTCAAGAAGTTCAGGTTCAGTTAAGTCTTCTTCCTGCTACAAATGAGGATGAACAAGCAACACCGTCCATTGCATCCGTTGAGGTTGTGTTACAGGAAGAACCACAGGATCTTCAAGAACAATGGGATAGCGATGGCAATCCTTCACAACAAATAGCTATAACTCCAATCGCTCCTGTACAGGTTGAAGTAAAAGTAGAGCCAGTGGAGACCAAAGGTAAATCATCAGAAGATAGTAACTCGGATAAAAGTTCCAACGCAACGCTGGCTTCCAACGACGAAAAAACAGCAGACATCGTAAAGTTACTTAGTAAACAGTGGAATATACATTCTGAGCAAATCCAGATTATTGGAAATGCGGAAGACAGCAAAATGTAAAGGGGGTGACTGAAATTGGGGAACTGGTTTAAGAGATTAGAGCAGTGGATTGGTGGAGGAAATGGTGGAGCCAAAAAAATATCTGTCTTTCGTTGGCTCATTATTCTTGGGCTAGTGGGAGTAGCCATTGTGTTATTTAGTTCCTTTGTCAATGTGAAGAAAGTTGATAATGAGAATATAGGAAGAGAGCCACCAACGAATACTCTAACCCAGGAAGCTTTCCAAAACACATCCGCTCAACCAGATACATTCGGCAGTATTGAAGAGGTGTTTGAGAACAATATTAAAGAGATTTTGGAGAAAATAGTGGGTGTAGGCACGGTCGATGTGTTGGTTACAGTAGACTCAACAGAAGAAATAGTCATCCAACGAAACGTTAAGGATTCCCAACAAAACTCAGAAGAAAGCGATGCTAACGGAGGTAAACGGACTACGACTCAATACACTCGTGATGGTGAAATCGTAACCTATGATTCATCAGGTAGTGAGACACCGATCATAACGAAAAAGGTCAAACCTCAAATTCGAGGCGTACTAATTGTAGCCAAAGGGGCAGAGAATCAGGTGGTTCGAAACCTTGTGATAGATGCAATAGCTAAAGGTTTAAATGTACCAAGTTATAGAATTTCAGTTGTTCCACGCAAACAGGAATAATATTCCACTATTTTATGAGAATACGAAGGAGGAAATTAGGAATGAATAATAAAAGACAAACCATTTGGTTAGTGTCCATGTTGAGTTTGATGGTCGTACTTTCGGCTTATTACCTTTTTACAGAGGATTCAGGTACCTCTAAAATTCCTGTAGCAGATAGTCAGCAGGTTGTTGATCAAAAGACAGGTGACAATAATGAGGCTATTGTGTCAGAAGTGAAAGTGGATGGCGAGACGACAGATCTTACAGCTACAGCAGATACAACCGATACGAAGAATACTGCAAAAGAAACGGATACAACTACTGTAGTTACCGACACAGCAACAAAGGACACAGATAAGACGGGATCAGCTACAGATAAGTCGAGCGAGACTGCACAAGCTGAAACAACGCCATCAACTGAACCTAAAAATGATGAAGAGATTCTTAAAGAAGTCGCATCCCAAGCTACTTCCGGTAGAAGTATTCTTGATACGTATCAATTGGAGCGCAAAGAAAGTAGCATGAAGAAAGAAAATGATTTGTATGTGAAATTAAATGAGACGAACACACCTGAAGAAGTGGCGAAAGCCAATGATGATTTGAGAAGTTTAGATGAGAAAGAATCCAAAATCACTGGAATTGAAGAAGAACTTACTAATCAATTCGATGAGGTCGTTGTAAAAGAGGAAAATGATAAGTATAAAGTACTTGTTCTTAGTGAAAAACTTGATGTAAAGCAAGCCGTTTCTATAGTAGAACTTGTCATGAAGGAGCTTAATGTATCTCAAGATAAAGTAAGCGTACAATACGTAGCACCATGATAAACGCTATTTTACGTCATTATTAGACAGAGGTGGAAAGAGTCCAGGGGAGTCTGGACTCTTTCCATTTCTGACGGTTGTGATATAATACATATCGGTATGTGTATGCATATCTGTATGTAAAGCGGTTCTGAAAGTTGAAGGAGTGAATTGACAATGTTTAAGTTGAGTGAGATTAAGGAATTGATCAAGTTAGTAGACCAATCAACTGTTCAAGAGTTGGAAATTGAAATGGAGGGCACTCGCGTATCCATTCGTAAACCTGGGAAACCGGAAGTTGCACAATTCCAACAATCTATCCCACAAGCATATCCAATGGCACCATTACAGGTTCAACCAGTGCTGCAATCGACAAATCAGGGGTCTGATCTAGGTTCGACGACTAATCAGTCGGCATCTGCGGATTCATCATCATTACATAAAATTGTTTCCCCTATGGTGGGGACATTCTACAGATCGGCTTCTCCTGATGACGCTCCATTTGTAAGTAGTGGAGATAAAATAGACTCGAAGTCGACGGTGTGTATCATAGAAGCTATGAAGTTAATGAATGAATTGGAAGCGGAAGTTAAGGGGCAGATTGTAGAAGTACTAGTTGAGAACGGGCAACTGGTAGATTACGGTCAACCTTTATTCTTGGTGCGACCTGAGTAAGACAATGAATACAATATCAAGAAGCTTACGAAGAGAGTTTTCCTGCGGAAAACTTTGAGTTAATGCTTACGAAGAGAGTTTTCCTGCGGAAAACTTTGAGGAGGATGATACCAGCAATGAAATTTCACAAAGTGCTCATTGCGAACCGAGGAGAAATCGCGGTTCGTATTATCCGGGCCTGTCGAGAACTTGACATATCAACCGTAGCAGTCTATTCAGAGGCAGATAAGGAATCCTTACATGTTCGTCTAGCCGATGAAGCATATTGTATTGGACCCACATTATCCAAAGATAGCTACCTGAATGTTACTAATATTATGAGTGTCGCCACACTAACGGGGTGTGATGCGATTCACCCAGGGTATGGATTTTTAGCTGAGAATGCAGATTTCGCTGAAATCTGTGAATCATGCAACATTACTTTTATCGGCCCTTCTGCAGATGCGATTACAAGAATGGGTGATAAAGCTGTTGCTAAATTGACTATGATAGAGGCAGGTGTGCCTGTAATACCTGGTTCTGATGGTCTTATTGATAGTCTTGAAGAAGCTATTATTCTCGGCCGCGATATTGGATATCCACTCATTATCAAAGCAACCGCTGGTGGTGGAGGTAAAGGGATTCGTATTGCGGACGATGAAGAGTCATTAATTAAACAAATAACTGCAGCGCAACAGGAAGCTCAGAAGGCTTTTGGCAATGCAGGTGTATATTTAGAGAAATATCTAACAGGAATGAAACACGTTGAAATCCAGATTATTGCTGACAATTATGGTCATGTGGTTCATTTGGGAGAACGTGATTGTTCCGTACAACGACGTAGACAAAAGTTGATAGAAGAAGCACCGTGTCCTGTACTTTCTTCGGAAATTCGGGAGCGTATGGGTGAAGCAGCTATACGTGCAGCCAAATCAGTGAATTACTCCGGAGCGGGAACACTTGAATTTCTGCTTGGATCTGACGGTCAATTCTATTTCATGGAGATGAATACACGTATTCAGGTAGAACATCCAGTAACGGAATTAGTGACAGGTGTAGATCTCATTAAGGAAATGATTTCAGTAGCTGAGGGCCATTCCCTATCCTTTACCCAAGAAGATATTGTTATAAACGGATGGGCGATTGAATGCCGTATTAATGCAGAAGATCCAGCTAGAAACTTTATGCCTGCACCTGGTAAAATTGTCTTTTATCTACCTCCTGGGGGACCTGGGGTACGGGTCGATAGTGCAGCTTACCAAGGTTACACAATTCCACCGTATTATGATTCTATGATTGCTAAGTTGATTGTATGGGCTCCAACACGGGCTGAGGCGATTGCCAAAATGAAACGTGCGTTATCAGAATTTGCGGTAGAGGGAATTCATACAACGATCCCTTTCCATCAAAAACTACTGAAACATCCTACATTCATCGAAGGTGATTTCGACATCATGTTCTTAGAAGAAAATGAGATCTAAATTCATGAACCTTTGTTTGTCTTAATGAATCCTAAATGATATAGTATGAATAACAAAATTTACATGCCTAGTTAGTGTATGTAGACAATTATCAATGTTTGAAAAGAACTTACTGAAGGGTGTGAACAGATCACTATGAGTACATTACCGACTGAATATGAACGTACGGATATCGGTGAGATTCAGATTGCTCCTGAAGTTATTGAAGTTATTGCTGGTTTAGCTACAGTTGAAATTAAAGGTGTAGCAGGAATGAGCGGTGGATTCGCAGGTGGAATTGCGGAACTTCTTGGCCGAAAGAATCAATCTAAAGGGGTAAAAGTTGAGGTGGGACAACGCGAAGCTGCTATTGATGTATCTGTCATTGTAGAATATGGCTATCGTCTACCGGAAGTGGCTACTCAAATTCAAAGCAATGTTAAACGTTCGATTGAGAACATGACAGGTCTGACTGTCATTGAAGTAAACGTACACATTCATGATGTTATTTTTAAGCAAGTGGATAAGAACGAAGACGTTGATTTCAGCCAACGTGTTAAATAATAGACTACGATAGGCATTCAAACCCCCGACAGTATATGTCGAGGGTTTACTATAATTTAAGGAGGTTGGGTTGTTTCGTGGCTAAAATCCTTGATAGATTCTTGCTGTTTATATATAGCTTGAGTATCGCAATTCTCTCTGTAGCTGCCATCCTCCACCTAAGTGGTGTATTACCTTCTAACTGGATTGATGACTCAGATGATCGTATATTCGTCACTGCCATTATTGTGATGTCGATATTATTACTTCTTAGTCTTCGGTTCTTCTACATCTCTATTCGTAGGGATCGGAACAGCATACCATCTATTGATCAGCGAACAGAGTTTGGAGATATTCAAATTTCGGTAGAAACCATTGAGAACTTATGTCTCAAGGCAGCGACTAAAGTTCGGGGAACAAGAGACTTGAAGGCGCGTGTTAAAGTGGATCAAGCAGGGATTAACATTGAAATTCGTGCTGTTGTAGACGGTGATTCATCTATCCCTAGTTTATCATCTGATATACAGAAACAAGTTCACGATTATCTGCAAGAAACGACAGGGATTCCGGTATCTGATGTATCGGTCTTTATTGCGAACGTTGCGCAGTCACCAAGCTTTAAGAGTAGAGTGGAATAGAGGTGGATTTCCCGATGCTTTGGAAAGAGATGTGGGAGAGTCACAGAGGTCGCATTGTCGGTAGTATAGCAGGGGTTTTATTTGGTATAATATATTTGATTTCGGGTTTTTGGGATATGTTGTTCTTTGCATTGGTTGTGTTCATTGGGTACACTTTCGGTAAAAGAAAAGATTTGCATCAAGGTTTCTTGATTCCTATGAGAGAAGCTATGCAATGGTTATCGGAACGTTGGCGCCCTTTTAAATGAACCCTGTGATATGCTTTCTCCGGGAAAAGAGCTGCAGCTTCGCCAGGCCCAATTTTTGGAGGAAGTTTTCCGGGGTTTTTTTTGTGAATATTAAGAAAGTATAAGTTTCACGTTATACTTTGTTAATATTTCACGAAGAAGCACATGTATGGCCTGAAAATGACAACATGGTTAGGTTCTGTTATGAGATAAATGAACGCAATACAAGATAATTCAGGAGGAACGGATAATTATGAAAAGACGTGTAGCGAGAGAAATCGTGGTACAAAGCTTGTACCAAATGGAAATGAACTTAGTTGAAAGTGAAGAAGCTATATCAATCCTATTAGAGGAAGCTTCTGAAGAGAATGAGACAGAAAGAGTTATCAAAGATGAACTCAAGTTAAAGGAATACGTTCTTGAACTTGTGAATGGGACATGGAACAATAAAGTAGCTATCGATGAATTGTTAGGTCATTATCTCGTTGGGTGGCAAATTAGTCGCTTATCCCGTGTGGATCGTCAAGTATTACGCCTAGCAACTTATGAAATGGTATATCAAGAAGACGTACCGGCAAAAGTTGTTGTCAATGAAGCCATTGATCTTGCAAAACATTTCGGTACAGAAGATTCAGGTAAATTCGTAAATGGAGTTCTTGGAAAAATGATTGGTGATTTAGATGAATTGAAAGAAAAGCGCTCATAAAATTCTTTGTAAATTATACAACATAAGGGGAGAGTATGATGACAGCAACGATTATAAGCGGTAAACAAGTATCGGGTGAAATCCGTGGTTTCTTAGCAGAAGAGGTACAGGAACTTGCAAGTAAAGGCGTTGTTCCAGGACTTGCTGTCGTATTGGTAGGGGAAGATCCTGCCTCTCAAGTCTATGTTCGGAATAAAGAGAAGGCTTGTCATGATCTAGGTTATTATTCTGAAGTACATCGTTTATCGGAGATGACTACACAAGAAGAGTTGTTAACATTAGTGGAGAAGCTTAATCTTCAAGATAATATTAATGGAATACTTGTACAACTCCCTCTTCCGGGGCATATTGAAGAGAAAGCTGTCATTAATGCAATCTCTGTGGAGAAAGACGTGGATGGTTTCCATCCAGTCAACGTAGGTAATCTGGTGATCGGCGATGATAGCCTCCTTCCTTGTACACCAGCGGGTGTTATTGAACTCATCAAGCGTGCTGGAATTGAAATGTCAGGCAAACATGCCGTGGTTATTGGTAGAAGTAACATTGTTGGCAAGCCGGTATCATTGTTACTTCAAAGAGAAAATGCAACCGTGACGATGTGTCACTCTCGTACAGCTAACATGGCTGAGATTGCGAGACAAGGGGATATCCTAGTGGTAGCCATTGGACGAGCAAATTTTATAGATGCGAGTTATGTGAAGCCTGGGGCAGTTGTTATTGATGTTGGGATGAATAGACTGGCTAATGGTAAACTAGCGGGTGACGTTGATTTTGAAAGTGTTAAGGAAGTGTCAGGGCCGATTACGCCTGTTCCAGGAGGCGTTGGTCCCATGACGATTACTATGCTGATGCAGAATACGTTGATTGCCACCAAACGGCATCACGGATTGTCATAAAGGGGCTTGTTATGGACCAGCAGAATGTCTTATCCATTAAAGATCTGAACAAATACATCCGAATGAAGCTGGATTCGGATTCATTATTGTCTGATGTATGGATTCGTGGGGAAATTTCTAATTTTACTCACCATTCTAGTGGACATATGTATTTCACATTAAAAGATGAGAGTAGCCGTATTCGGGCTATTATGTTCGGATCTCATAATCAAAAATTACCTTTCATCCCGAAGGAAGGTTCGCGGGTTATCGCTAGAGGAAATGTTACTGTCTATGAACGTGATGGACAGTACCAATTCTATGCGACTCATATGCAACCTGATGGGATAGGTAGTTTGTATCTAGCATTTGAACAACTGAAGAAAAAGTTGGAGACAGAAGGGTTATTTGCATCTGATCGAAAAAGGATAACACCTACTTATCCTAAGACCATCGGTGTTATTACATCTCCTACGGGCGCAGCAGTTAGAGATATTATTATTACGTTGAAGCGGCGTTATCCACAAGCGAATATTGTCCTATATCCAGTGCTGGTGCAGGGTAAAGGTGCTGCACCTTCTATTGTAAAAGCAATTGAAGCGTTGAATAGCATGGGAGAAGCTGATGTAATCATTGTTGGCAGAGGCGGGGGCTCATTAGAAGAACTATGGGCTTTCAATGAGGAAATGGTTGCAAGGGCTATTTTCAAATCCTCGATTCCTATTATCTCAGCTGTTGGCCATGAAACTGATTTCACGATTGCAGATTTCGTAGCAGATCTTAGAGCAGCAACCCCTACGGCAGCAGCGGAGCTAGCCGTGCCCCAAATAGAGGAAATTAAGGCGACTCTTCAGCTTAGAGAGCGTCAGTTACGCCATGCATTGAAGCAACGAGTGCAACAGGGACGTGAGCGTCTTGCCGCGTTACAACGTTCACCTGTTTTGGTTCATCCACGTAGAACATTACAAGAACACACAGAGCGTCTTGATCGGCTTCAGCAACAACTTACACGATCGATTCGTTCTGGTATCAAACTTAACAAAGAACAAAAATCTCGCATACACCATAGCCTGTTACGATTTAATCCAACAGAGCAAGTATCCTCTGCTAAAAAGAACAGAGAGAAAAGTCAGCGCCAGCTTAACCAAGCGATGATCTCTATTTTAAAGGGGCACCAGACACAGCTAGGTTCTGCAGTCAGGCAGTTGGATGCTCTTAGTCCATTGAAAGTCATGTCTAGGGGTTATAGTCTCGTTTATGACGAACAGGAGAAACGCTTAATTAAATCAATAAGTGATGTTCAGCTTGGTGATTTGGTGAAAATAAGAGTTAATGATGGTCAATTCGATTGTCAGGTATGGGCAATGAAGGAGGATGAGCAAAGTCATGGCGAAGGTCACTGAGCTTAATTTTGAACAAGCAATGAGCCAATTGGAAGAGATTGTTGACGAGCTTGAGCATGGGGATGTTCCTTTGGAGAAGGCGATAGAATTATTTCAAAAAGGAATGGGTCTCTCCCAGTTATGTAGTCAGAAGTTGGAACAGGTAGAGCGTAAAATTGAAATGATTGTGGAGGAAGATGGCGAGCTTCGTAAAAAACCATTTGGTTCTTCACTCGATTCAGAAAGTGGTGAATCTCTTGAATAATCAACCTCCATTAAAAGATTACATTGATGATATAGCAGATTTGATGACAACATCCTTGTTGGATATTTTCCCTTCCACCTGGGATGTGCCTTCAAATTTAAAGGAATCCATGACATATTCCCTTCTTGCAGGTGGTAAACGTTTACGGCCACTCTTGGTCATTACAGCTTGTGAAGCACTCGGAGGGCAACGTGAAGCTGCGATAGAAGCAGCTTGTTCGGTCGAAATGGTTCATACGTATTCACTGATCCATGACGATCTTCCAGCAATGGACAATGATGATTATCGCCGTGGTAAGTTGACGAATCATAAGGTATACGGTGAAGCTATGGCCATTCTTGCAGGGGATGGGCTACTTACACATGCTTTTTTTAATTTAGCGCAGATTTCACGTAAACATGGTATACCTACCGATCGTGTGCTCGCTATCGTGGAAGATCTGGCTGAAATGGCGGGACCTAGAGGAATGGTTGGCGGACAAGTTGCGGATATGGAAGGCGAGCAGGGACTTACGGGTCTTGCCCAACTGGAATATATACATACCCACAAGACCAGCGATCTCATTATATTCTCTCTTATTGCAGGTGGACGAATTGCTGGCGCGGACGAAGCTAAGATTACAGCACTTCGTACATTTGGTCATCATCTTGGACTTGCTTTCCAGATTCAAGATGACATCCTTGATCTCATTGGAGATGAGGCTAAACTTGGCAAGAAGACGCAAAGTGACGTCAAACAAGATAAAGTAACGTATCCCTATTTTATTGGCCTTGAAGAATCAAAGATGGAAGTGGCAAGACTGACTGAGAAAGCTAAGAATACGATTATCGAGGCAGGATTTCCTTATCCTGAACGTCTTTTAGAGATTGCCGATTATTTGGTTAACCGAGATCATTAAAAATAGTGAGTTTTATTAGTAAGGTTCATTTGTGATATAATGAGCGGAAAGATTCCCAAGTACGTAACATTAACAAATCCTATAGAAGAAAAGTGGGGAGATTTAAGTGAAGCTTCCACAAATGAATGAGCCTCAACAATTGAAAAAACTATCCGTTGACGAACTGGCTTCTCTAGCGACTGAAATTCGTCAGTTTCTGATTGAGAAATTGTCTGTAACGGGAGGGCATTTAGCATCGAATTTGGGAGTGGTTGAACTTACACTTGCCCTACACTACTGTTACAATAGCCCAACAGATAAATTTATATTTGATGTAGGTCATCAAGCTTATGTTCATAAAATCCTGACAGGTCGTATGGATCGATTCGATACTTTACGTAAATATAATGGTTTGTGTGGATTCGTTAAGAGAGCAGAAAGTGAACATGATGTCTGGGAAGCTGGACATAGTAGCACCTCTTTATCTGCGGCGATGGGAATGGCTCTTGCCAGAGATCTTAAAGGCGAAGATAACAAGGTTGTTGCTGTCATTGGAGATGGTGCCTTAACGGGTGGTATGGCATTTGAAGCACTGAATCATATTGGTCATGAACAGAAGAAGTTGATGGTCGTTCTTAATGACAATGAGATGTCCATCGCTCCCAATGTAGGTGCTATGCACAATTACTTACTTAAGTTACGTTCAGATCGTCACTATTTACGAGCAAAAGATGAAGTTGAAGGTATGCTCAAAAAAATCCCAGCTATTGGTGGTAAGCTCGCCAAGACAGTTGAGAAATTAAAGGATAGCCTTAAATATATGGTTGTACCAGGCATTCTTTTTGAGGAATTAGGCTTTACTTATCTTGGTCCAGTAGATGGACATGACTTGGAGAAACTAATCGATGCATTTCATCAAGCGGATAATGTAGACGGCCCTGTGTTTGTTCATATCCTTACAACAAAGGGTAAAGGCTACACACCAGCGGAAGCGGATTCCTATAAATGGCATGGTATTAGTCCATATAAGATTGAATCAGGTCAAGTGTTGAAATCAGTAGGAAATCCAATGTATACAGATGTGTTTGCACAAACATTAATTGAGCTTGGAGAACGTGATTCAAGAGTTGTAGCTGTCACACCAGCAATGCCAGGAGGATCCGGACTAATTCCATTTGGTAAGAGATTTCCAGATCGTATGATTGATGTGGGGATTGCTGAACAACATGCTGCAACAATGTGTGCTGCATTAGCGATGGAAGGTATGAAGCCTGTATTTGCAGTGTACTCTACCTTTATGCAACGGGCATATGATCAGATTGTTCACGATATTTGCCGTCATAACGCCAACGTCATGTTTGCGATTGATCGTGCTGGATATGTGGGAGCAGATGGAGAAACACATCAAGGGGTATACGACATTGCCTTTATGCGCCATATTCCAAATATGGTATTAATGATGCCTAAAGATGAAAATGAGCTCCGTCATATGATGTTGACGGCGTTAGAATATAATGAGGGTCCTATTGCTTATCGTTATCCGCGTATAAACGGTCTTGGTGTGGATCTGGATGAAACGTTAGTACCTATTCCAATTGGGACATGGGAAACGGTTCGTGAAGGCGAGGGTTATGCAGTCCTTGCTGTTGGACCTATGGTTCAAATTGCTCTTGAAGCTGCAGAACAGCTGAAACGTGAAGGTATACAACTGCAAGTTGTAAATGCACGCTTCCTTAAGCCTGTGGATGGAGATATGCTACGGTCTCTTGCGCTTTCAAAAAAGAATATGATCGTATTAGAAGAAGCAAGTGAAGCGGGTAGCTTAGGCAGCGCTGTTCTTGAGTTCTATGCAAGTGAACACATATTTGATACGAAGGTATCTATTATGGGTGTTCCCGATCGATTTATTGAACATGGAAGTATCAAGGAACAACGCGAAGAAACAAACTTAACGGTTAATGCAGTATGTGAGGAGATTCATAAACTCATGGCTCTTCAACCTTTCGAATATGGTAAAAGAGGCTTTACGTCTTAAGACGTAAAAGACAGAATCAGGTGAATATATGGAAAAAGAGCGTATCGATGTTCTTCTTGTAGAGCAAGGGTTATATGATAGTCGTGAAAAGGCGAAGGCAGCGATTATGGCTGGACTTGTTTTTGCTGCAGAAGAACGAATTGAGAAACCAGGAATGAAAGTTCCAAGAGATGCTGAGATTAGAGTTAAAGGTGCCGTTCATCCTTATGTAAGCCGCGGGGGGCTGAAGTTAAAGAAGGCCCTCGACAGTTTTGGAATTGATCTTCAAGATGCGGTAATGCTGGATATTGGTTCTTCAACAGGCGGGTTTACAGACTGCGCATTAAAGCATGGAGCTAAATACGTATATGCCATTGATGTGGGAACCAATCAATTAGATTGGTCTCTTCGAAGCGATGATCGGGTATGCGTTATGGAAAAGACTAACTTTCGATATATGACACCCGATGATTTAAAAGGGGACATTCCGAATTTCGCAAGCATAGATGTCTCATTCATATCACTACGAATCATATTACCACCTCTAATGGCATTATTAAGTCAGCCCGCAAATATTGTGGCTTTGATTAAGCCGCAGTTCGAAGCAGGTCGAGATAAAGTAGGTAAGTCAGGTGTAATTCGTGATTCTGCAGTGCATCGTGAAGTGCTAGAGACGGTTCTTACGTTTGCTGAAGAATTAGGCTATCGTCTTCAAGGATTAACTTTTTCTCCTATTACGGGTGGAGAAGGTAATATTGAATTTCTAGCTCATTGGAAGCTAGAGTCTTCTGATCGTGAGGGACTTCTATTGGATAACTTAAGGATGAACAATCTCATCGATGACGTGATCAAAGAAGCAACCCATACGTTTAAAGGGAACTCATCTAAGTAGATGGGTTTCTTTGGTGTAGCCATTTTACTTGAAAAAGGGTTTTTTTAAAGGGTTCACGAATACATCTACGAGGTGATTCGGATGGCGGGACGCGGTGATTTATTCATAATGGCTATAATGGGCATTCTTCTTGTTATAGGTATTTTTTTTCTTATAAAGAAGTGGTTACAGAACCCAGTGATCGGTCGCAGCTTGAATATTCCATTTAGTGATTACATACCTGATCATCCAGCCGTAGATTTGTTGCAAAGTAATGGGTTTGAAGTAGTGGGTGGACGAATTAAGATCCCCCTTTATTTCGAAGTCGATCGAGAAGATTATTATAGTAGGTTATTTATTGATTATGTAGCGACAGATGATGAAGGTGCGATATATCTGGTCAAGACTGCACGGAAGCGGATGCCACAAGAATGGACAGGTAGTTCACTTCGAGATCGTCTATTACCCTATTTCTTACTTTATCCTGATTGTGCAGGAGTATTGTATGTTGATGTGAGTGAACGAGAAATAAGACATATTTACTTCGAATGGGATGAAGAAGAATGGAATGGACATGATGGATAATTATTAACAGTCATAGGAGGCTTTTATGAAAGGACAGCGACACATTAGGATTCGTGATATTATCACGCATCGTGATATTGAAACACAGGATGAATTGGTGGAAGCTTTAAGGGAATCGGGATTTCAAGTTACACAAGCAACCGTATCTCGAGACATTAAAGAATTATTTCTGATTAAAGTACCGACGGATGATGGAAGATATAAATATTCAATTCCGACGGATCAACGATACAATCCAATTCAAAAATTAAAACGAGCACTTGTTGACAACTATGTTCAAATTGATCATACGGGTAACCTTGTGGTTATGAAGTGTCTTCCAGGAACAGCGAATTCTGTGGCCGTCCTGCTGGACAATATGGAATGGAATCAGATTCTGGGTACGATTTGTGGTGACGATACCATTCTAATGATCTGTCGAACAGAAGAAGATAGTCAGTATGTTATTAAGCAAATTCTAGGGTTCATTTCTTAATCTCAGTAAAGAGCCAAAGGTGGGATTATTCATGTTGGTTACGTTATCCATTCGAAATTTAGCCGTAATTGAAGCAATTGACGTTCATTTTTATCCGGGATTTCATGTACTTACTGGGGAGACAGGAGCAGGTAAGTCCATTATTATTGATGCACTAGGTTTGTTGTCAGGTGCTAGAGGCTCTGCTGACCTTATTCGGTATGGATGTGATAAAGCGGAAATTGAGGCTTTATTTGAGCTACAAGAGGGCCATCCAGTGTGGGACATCCTAAGTAAGAACGGTATAGCAGGCGAACATGATGAGCATTTAGTCATTCGTCGTGAAATCACGACTCAAGGGAAAAGTACTTCTCGAATCAATGGCCAACTTGTGAATCTTACGATGCTACGTGAAGTAGGTGAGCAACTGGTAAATATTCATGGCCAACATGAGCATCAGAATTTGCTACGTCCAGAAAAACATTTATATCTTCTAGATACATATGGTGAACACGTGATTGGCCCTTTGAAGCAAAGTTATCAAAGTAAATATTCAGATTTCATTAAAGTCGAGAAGGAACTTCGGGAACTACAGAATTCTAGCCAAAAAGCGTATCAAATGTTGGATTTGTATCGCTTTCAATTGGAGGAAATTGCGACTGCGCAATTAAAACCGGGAGAAGATGAATGGTTATCCAATGAAAGGGTCAAGCTATCCCATAGTGAGAAAATGATGGATGCTGTCACAGGAGCTTATGAGATCCTTAATGGACACAATGGTGTAGCTTCTATTAGCAACGCCATATCGCAGTTAAAAGATGTCATAAATTATGATGAAGATGGTCTTAAGCCTTTACTTGAGCAGTTACAGTCAGCATTTTTTCAACTTGAAGATTCAGCCTTTCAATTAAGGGATTATCGTGAGAACATTGAATTTAATCCTGAACGGTTAGAAGAGGTTGAACAACGTCTGGATTCAATTATTACGCTTCGTCGTAAATATGGCGATAGTGTAGAACAAATTCTTGATTATTACGAGAATATTAAGCAAGAAACGGATTTGTTGGAACATAAAGATGAACGTATAGAAAGTCTTATTCAGATGCGCGATGGCATGCTTGAGAGTGTACTCCGCACAGCCTATGAATTAAGTCAGGCTAGACGACAATGTTCTGTTGAATTGGCAACCCAAGTTGAAAGTGAGCTTAAAGATCTTCAAATGGAACGAACATCCCTCGAAGTTAAACTGGATCTGCTTGAGGATCCACGTGGATATGAAGTAGAAGGCCACAAGGTGCGATTAACGAAGCAGGGAATGGATAATGTGGAATTTATGATCTCTCCAAATCCGGGAGAACCATTAAGACCCCTTGGCAAAATTGCTTCAGGTGGAGAACTTTCAAGAATTATGCTTGCGATGAAGAGTATATTTGCTCGTCATGATCGCATTCCAGTCCTTATATTTGATGAAGTTGATACAGGTGTCAGCGGTAGAGCTGCTCAATCCATAGCAGAAAAATTATTTAAATTATCTGGGACGTGCCAAGTGTTCTCCATCACTCATTTGCCGCAAGTTGCTTGTATGGCAGATCATCAATATTTGATCGAAAAGAATATTTCGGATGGAAGAACAATGACACAAGTAGAGAATCTGTCTGATCATGGACGGATTGAAGAACTTGCCCGCATGTTGGGTGGAGTTGAAATTACGGAAAAAACCCGACATCATGCCCAAGAGATGCTGAACTTGGCTGAAGCGAGAAAAGCTGTCAGATGAGGGGACGGAGTAATGATTGACAGTAATAAAAGCCTGAGGGCGGGGTTATCTTAAAGGTACGCAATTGGCGACCACCTTTCGTCAAGCGAAAGAAGCAAAAGGGAGTGTGACAGCCATTGAACTCCAATCTCAGGAAGAAATTACTAGGCGTATTAACTGCCTTCTTTCTGTGTTTCCTTGGTACAAGTGAAACCGTTCAGAGTTATGCAGCATTACCCAATGACGTAAGACTTTTTACCGGTGATTCATCCATGCTTCAACTGGCAGTTCCCGTTAACGCTCAGGTATCCGTGGACCGACCCGATGTTCTGCAATTGAACGGATCGGTACGTCCAACGTTACAAGTGTCTCCGGGCCATCCTTTACAGCTTAGCTCAAAACAAATTGGCAATGCACGTCTTACCCTGAAATTATTCGGAACGATTCCTATTAAAACGGTACGAATTCAGGTTGTTCCAGGATTAAAAGTAATACCTGGTGGTCAGACCATTGGTGTCAAGGTGAAATCAGCCGGTATTTTGGTAGTAGGGCATCATTTAGTTAATGTCAGTAAAGACAATCGAGTATCCCCTGGTGAGAATGCTGGTATTCAGTTGGGTGATTTAATGACACATATGGATGGTGTTCCCCTAACGGATATTAGTAAAGTGGCTAACATGGTTGATGAAGCTGGGTTGAAAAAGAAAAATCTTGAAATTTCCTTTAAAAGAGGAGATAAAACGTTAACAACGAAGTTAACACCTGCCTACGACGAGGAAGATAAAGCTTGGCGCCTTGGTCTATATATTCGTGATTCTGCTGCGGGTGTAGGAACGCTAACCTTCTATGCTCCCGATCAGGGCGTGTATGGTGCACTTGGACATGTTATTACAGATATGAATACACAGACCCCTATCGTCGTTGGAAGTGGCGAAATTGTACAATCTAATGTAACCTCCATTTCCAAAAGCCAAGATGGGGAACCTGGTGAGAAAAGAGCTCATTTCCTGAAAGAAAGCCACATTTTAGGTAGTATTGTAAGCAATACGCATTTCGGCATTTTTGGTAAAATGACGCAGAACCCCGAGCATAGTCTATATAAAGAACCCATTCCTGTTGCATTTGCTGAAGAAGTAAAAGAGGGTCCTGCAGAAATATTGACGGTAGTTGATGGCCAGCAAGTAGAACGTTTCAAAGTAGATATTGTTCATGTTGCACGTCAAGATGCACCTGCTACAAAAGGTCTCGTATTAAAGATCACGGATCCGAAGCTGATTAGTAAAACTGGTGGTATTGTTCAAGGTATGAGTGGAAGTCCTATCGTCCAGAATGGCAAGCTTATTGGTGCTGTTACCCATGTCTTTGTGAATGATCCTAAATCAGGTTATGGCTGTTTCATCGAATGGATGCTTCAAGATTCGGGTGTTATGCAAAAAAATAAAAATCAACAAACAGATCTTAAGGCGAGTTAGCCTTAGGGTTTTTTTGTCATAAATGAGCGAATGAGGTCTATATGTGTAATAAATATTTAATTATAAATCAAGTCAATAAAAAAATAAACAAAAATAATATTCGACAGGAGGAATTGGAATTTGGATGTCGAAAGTTATGTTAAGAGAGGATAAAGATCACAGCTTGCCAATTATCCAACAGAAACTAAGGAGGAACCAACAGTGCAGAAAATTGAAATAATGTTAGCGGATGATAACAGAGAATTTACAAATTTGCTTGCCGAATACATATCGGAGCAAGAGGACATGGTTGTTACCGGAATCGCCTATAATGGTGAGGAAGTGCTTAATATGATCAATGAATCTCGAAAAGCACCAGACGTTCTCATCTTGGATATCATCATGCCGCATCTGGATGGCCTTGGGGTACTTGAACGCCTGCGTGAGATGAATATCTCTCCACAACCAAAGATAGTTATGCTGACAGCATTCGGCCAAGAGAACATCACTCAAAGAGCTGTACAGCTAGGAGCATCGTATTACATTTTGAAACCATTCGATATGGAAGTTCTTGCGAACCGTGTTCGCCAATTGGTGGGTCAACAGAATGTGAATTCGCCAAGCATGTCGATGTCTAACAACAAATCTAATGTACTTCCTTTAGGAAAAGGAAAAAATTTAGATGCGAACATTACATCCATCATTCATGAAATCGGCGTTCCTGCACATATTAAAGGATATCAATATTTACGGGAAGCCATCACCATGGTGTATAACAACATAGAAATTTTGGGAGCCATTACAAAAACTCTTTACCCGGCTATTGCTGAGAAGTTCAAAACAACACCATCACGCGTAGAACGTGCCATTCGTCATGCCATTGAAGTAGCTTGGACACGCGGCAACATCGACTCCATCAGTCACCTGTTCGGCTACACGATCAATATTAGCAAGTCTAAGCCAACGAACTCAGAATTCATCGCGATGGTAGCGGATAAGCTTAGAATTGAGCACAAGGTGTCTTAAGAGTATATTACGTTTGACTTAGTGGTGTATTTAATCATAAGACGGAAGGATGAATTTATGCAAAACCCCCATCAGGGTTAGTAAAGATAAGTGGGACGTTTGTCCGTTGAATAGCGGATGAGCGTCTTATTCATTTAACAAATGTATCTGAGTAAATACTACAATTAGCATCCACTGAACGTGCAAAAATACCCCTCACCTTAATTGGTTGGCAGGGCTTTTTATTCTCTTCTGCACTTTTAGCTTTTTCGTATGCCTCATCCTTGCCCTCACTTTTTCCTTCATAAGTCATTTCAAACATCGCTTCAATCCATTCCAGCTGAGTCAGATTACATCATCATGACGGGATTTTAAGATCATGCATTAGCTCTTCTATGCATTCATCCTTTATGTAAATCCTTCTTAGTTCTTCCATTTCATTTTATAGTCAGGTGCTGAATCCAGCGAAGTTTTACTAACTAATGTTTTACGTGGAGTTAGTGGTGCGTCCACACGTGTTTTATGTATAAGTTCCACTAACATAGCATTGTTGAATTTTAAATATTTGAGCATTGATGCGAAGGCAAAAAACAATAACCCTGAGATAGTTCCACTGATCCACCATGTCAAAGCGAGTATAAAGTGGAATTCTTCATTACCCTTAATCAAATTAGCTACTGGATTGCCTTGCATTCCATACATAATCCCTAAAATTATCCCACCAAGAATAGATATGATACCAAGAGCATTGAGGATCTTAGTCAAGAATAACCCCTCCATAAATAGATTTGGCTTTAGTTTATCAGAATTAGGTAAATGTTGCCATATAAAATTATTATAACCAAAATTCATTCTATATGACATCGTACCCATTTTTCGTAATATTGAAATATTCACTTAATCCTGTTAATTAAAGTGATTTCTATAGGACAATTAAACAAATACCGCTAATTATTGGGTTTGAGATGAAAAAACCAATAATTAGCGGTATTCTTCTTGACGCTACCCACTCATTTTTTAAGAAAGAGCTTCTGTACTCCTGTGATGAGTAAATATATGGCGAATAATGTGATGAGTGTAACAGCCCATGCATAATCTTGGACAATAAATGTGAGAGAGGATAAGACAATGAATAGGAGGATGCGAATGATACCTTCACGTTTAGTACGTGATTGGAGTGGATTAGATTTTTTTTGATTATTTTGCTTTTTATTAGATTGCTTAGACATGTTATAACCCCTTTAAGATATCGTTGACTGTAGACAATAGGATACCTTATGGCGTGGGGAAAAGAAAGGCGATGACACTTATGAGTATAATCATGTAAGTTATAGAGACTTTTCTTGACTTCTAGTTTTTTGATTCTATAATTTTATTACGACTACTAGGAGGAACAAATATGTCTAAGACTTATTCACGTACGTATATTGAGAATGTGAAGATTGAGATCATGAATAGATTGGGATTAAAGAAGGTGTTTTTTAAGGAACAGATCGGTGAAAGTTTAATTTATGAAGCGTTGGGTTTTGATCGAGGGACTGAGCATCGATTTTGTGTTAGACCCAAAACGGGAACTATTGATGAATTTATATCTGGTAAATGGATGAAAGTACGCAATTTTAATATTAAAAGTGGCAATCATTAATTCTGGTATTTTATGTAAATATTTTAATCTTGAATAAAATTTATAAGTGTGTATAATTCAAAGGAATTATATATTTAAAATGTTTTCTAGGGTTCCGCATCCATGTGGTTGGTCTGGACCGAGAGAAGACTCACAGCGAGAGCTGTGTCACGGAAGGATAAAAGCCTGGGAGAAACTGTTTAACAGTTATCTCCTAGGCTTTTTTTTGTTATTCAAGGAAGTAAATAAAACTGGAGGTGTTTTAGTAATGAATACAACCTGGATTAAAGTATTTGTTGCCGCTTTTTTCGAAGTCTTTTGGGTGATTGGCTTGAAACATGCATATGACTTTTGGACTTGGACAGGGACGGTTATGTCAATCATCATTAGCTTTTATTTTATGATCATAGCTGGACGAAAACTTCCTGTTGGGACGGTATATGCCGTTTTTGTTGGGATGGGTACTGCCGGAACAGTCATTTCCGAAGTCATATTCTTTGGTGAATCTTTTCAGGTGGTCAAAGCATTTTGGATTGTACTCTTATTATCAGGGGTCATTGGTTTGAAATTAGTTACAAAAGATCAAGACCAAGAAGGGGATGGGTCATAATGGCGTGGATATCTTTAATCTTAGCGGGGTTATTTGAAATGTCTGGTGTTGCTATGATTAGCAAATTTCATAAGGAGCGTAACTGGCGATCATTCAGTGGGTTACTACTCGGATTCGGCGCAAGTTTTCTATTTCTAGCATATGCCATGCAAACCCTACCGATGGGGACAACGTATGCCATTTGGACAGGAATTGGAGCGTCTGGTGGAGCAATATTAGGAATGCTGCTATATGGTGAATCAAAAGATTGGAGAAGAATTGTTTTGATAGGTATAGTTCTCATTTCCGCCATAGGATTAAAGCTCGTCTCGTGATAGTGTATTAGGATCTACCTTAAAACGAGAATGTTTGTTCCTAATTAGGAATTTAGAAGGTATTTACCATGCCAAATCCTAGGTGTTATTATAGAATGGCGGTAGGCTTTATGACAATCAGTATGTTTAGCTTGGAAGTAGGAGGAATGACATGATAGAAATAACGGAGTCTGGGATAGATTCGCTTGCGCCTAATAGCGCAGCCATTAAGAATGGGCATGATCTGGTAAGAAAGGGAAAATTCCTGCAACTACATCAATCACAGAACAAGGAGGTGCTGTTTGGGACATGTGCGGGTAGCGGGAAAACGCCTTATTTACCTTCTGCTGACTTCGCCATACCTGACAAACCTGTCATGCGATGTACCTGTCCGAGCCGACAGATTCCCTGTAAGCATGTGCTGGGCCTGTTGTATGCTCATGTTGAAGGAACAGTCTTTACAGTAGCGGACGTGCCGGAGGACCTTGCTGCTAAGCGTGATAAAGCAGAGAAAAGAGAAGAGAAAAAGGCAAAGGAAGCAGTGGAAGGGACCTCTTCTAAGCCGAAGAAAGTGAATAAATCTGCATTGAAGAAGAAAATTATATCACAGTTAGAAGGATTGGATGTACTCGAAAAGCTGACAGATACGCTAATCCGCCGTGGTCTAGGAACGATGGATGCGAAAGATTTGAAAGTGATTCAGGATCACATCAAGCAGATGGGAAGCTATTATTTAGCAGGTGCGCAGACACAATTACGCAGGCTATATCTGCTATTGGCTGCGAAAGAAAATATCGAAGATACATACACGTATGCCTCTGAACAATTAGCCATTATTCATGCTTTTATCAAGAAGGGCCGGATTCATTTGAATAATAAGTTGGAAGATCCTGATCATACGCTTGATCATGAGACAACAATTGAGGAATGGCTTGGGCATGCCTGGCAGCTGACGGACTTGAAGGAAGCAGGGCTTGTAAGCGGGCAAACGGAGTTAATCCAGCTCTCCTTCCTCAGCTATGATGAGCAGGCTCGCCAAGAATATGTAGACAGTGGTTATTGGATCCAGATGGATAGTGGTGAGATCCACCGCACCGTCCACTACCGTCCTTATAAAGCCGCGAAGCTGATGCGCGAGGAGGACAGCTTTTTCGATGTTGCAGAAATCCCAATATTGTATCGCTATCCCGGAGAAATGAACTGTCGTGTGCGTTTTGAAGAGATGAGAGCAAGACCGGTATCAGAGTATGATATGTCACGTATTCGTGAATTTGTAGCACCTTCCTATGCTGAGGCCATTAAAAAAGTGAAAAATCAGATTAAAAATCCACTCAGCGATCCGAATCCGGTGATGTTATTATACGTGCGTGAAGTATGTCAAAACGAAGAAGGGCAATATGCCATTCGCGATGAGTCCGGACAAATGCTTGGATTACATGATCACTATACGGAGCCAACGGTGTCGCTCTTAAGATATATGTCAGATGAGGTACTGCATAATGTAGCTATGCTTGTGATGTTTGAACATCAACTAGACAGCGGACGCTTACTCGCACAGCCGCTCAGCATCATTACCAATCAGGAAATCATTCGATTACTATACTAGATGTTTTGATTCAGAGGAGGAAAGGACATGAGTACCGCACTTCTGCAAGAGCTAAACGAGGAACTCAGACGTATTTATATAGCAGGAAGCGAGCTGGCTACGGGTGATTTTCGTTTGAAACGAATTCTCCCCCAATTTCAACAGTTAGGGGAGCGCGCACCGGTTTTTAAAAAATTGGGTGAAGGGATTCAGGCGCTGATCGAACCTGATTCGAAGTGCACGGCGGAATCTGCCAGACAACTTCAGGATTTGAACGTATTACTTCTCTCTGTGCTGCACACTCAAGGCACGACGTCATTGAATGGAGAGCTGATGGCAATAAGAAACCAACCAATCCACTTACATGCCCGCTTGTCTTATCGGAAGTTATCGGCTGTTAGAGCCGCCTTAACGACAAGAGGCGGTGGACGCTATGAGATTATAAAAGAAGCTTATCAAGAAGGAGTGTTTCTGGATCTCCGGCTACTTCCGCTTGCTATAGAGGCGTTGAATGATCCTTATGTAGAGATCGCAGAGTTTGCGATGACGGATATTTTGCCTTCCTATGGTGCAGAGATTGTACCTTATTTGCAACAAGCCTTTGATCCGGCAGGGGGCAAGGTAGAGTCGCGGAAGCTGAAGGTGATCGCGAAGAATGGCGGTGTGGAAGTACTTGAAGTGATCTTCGAATCGGCGTCTTCGGGTTCAGATGAAGTACGTACGACAGCGATACGTCTGTTAGCTGGTCATGATACGTACGAGAAGGCCGTGCTTGATTGGAGCCGTGACAAGAAAAAGGGGATACGAGAGGCAGCTTATGATGCCCTGGCTGCTAGTGATTGGGAGAGCGCAATCGATCGTCTTTATGAAGCATCCACTGGGAAAGACTGTGAGCTCGTCAATCCAGCCTTGGCTCGAAGCCATTCGGTTGTACTCACCGAGCATCTGGTCCACGATTTCGCTAGGGAGCTTCAATCGCTTCATGAAGTAAGTAATGATAAAAATAGGACTGAGGACATTTGGACGAAGGTAAAACGATATTTATGGGCACTCCACCATAAAGAAATCCCAGCGCTTGAAGTGTTATACCGTGGGGTCTTAGAGCAGTATGAACTGTATATGTATACTTTAGGCTGGACATTCCTCGTCAATGAAGCAACGTTGTATATGAAAAAAGTAGACTCCGAAGAAGCCCGTCAGCTTCTGATAGATAATGTAGAGCAAGATTTAAAACGAACGGTAAACAGCAGTTCTTATGCTAATGAAGTGTTCAGTAAAGCACAATCTATATTGGCACCAAATCGAGTGTATGAAGAGTATGTGAGTTTACTACTTGAAGGATTCGAAGCTACTCCAGTTAGCCGAGTTGCGAAACGGCGAAAACGGCTTCTGGAAACGATCGAAGATCTCGTCATTTTCCGTAAATATAGGGTCTATGAACAAATATGGGCTTACAACGAAGAGAATTCGTATACCTATCATGTCGAAATGTTGCCACAAATCTCGATGTCGAATGCCTGGGATGTCCGATGGTTGCAACACTTTGTTGAGCAGGATGTACTTGCGTTGGTATGCGCCTTTGCTCGACCAGGGGATGAACAAGTGGTGAATTACTTGCTTGGCAAGCTTCAGACCTCTCCAGAGTTTCGCAATCGGTATGCTAATCTGACGGTTATGGGACTTGTGCGTGCAGAGACGAGAGACTACGTACTTCATGAAGCTCTCATGCAAGCCATGGAAGACGAACGTAATATCGATTGCCACGAAATAGAGCCTTTCCTTTTCGAACAGCTGTGTCAACTTCCTGTAAGTTTCGCTGAACGCATTCAAGCCGTACTTCCTAAATTTCTACACAGAGCCGAAGAACAGCTTCATTATATCCTGAACAACATGCAGTCTATTCATTCATAAAGGAGTGGTACAAGTGAGCACTGAACAAGCTATGCAGGATGTAATGCGTCAACCATCGGAGCTACTTTATCATGAAGAACTGAAAGCGTTAATTCGTGAAGATAAAGGTAAGGTTCCAGCAGGATGGCAGATGTCACCTCAATCCGTTCTGAAATTTATCGTAGGTGGAATAGCGGGTAAACAAGTTATCTCTCCGAAATATATCGGTAATCAACGACTTATCGAGATGGCAATTGCAACGCTTGTCACGGATCGGGCTTTGTTACTGATCGGGGAGCCTGGGACAGCAAAATCTTGGCTTTCTGAGAACCTTACTGCAGCCATTTACGGTAATTCCGGTCTGGTCGTGCAGGGAACTGCAGGCACAACGGAAGAACAAGTCCGTTATTCTTGGAACTATGCTATGTTGTTGGCTCAAGGGCCTACACCGGAAGCAATTGTGCAAAGTCCGATTATGCGTGCGATGGAAGCCGGAGGTATTGCCCGATTTGAGGAAATCTCGCGCTGTGCTTCAGAAGTGCAGGATGCTTTAATATCTATTTTATCGGAAAAGACGATATCGGTACCTGAGCTTGGTAAGGAAATGAATGCGCGCAAGGGATTTTCAATCATTGCTACAGCCAATACAAGGGACCGTGGGGTTAATGAGATGTCCACAGCACTGAAACGACGATTCAACATTATCGTCTTGCCAGCACCAGCAGATCTGGAAACGGAAATTGAAATTGTGAAAAAACGTGTTGCAGAAATCGCATCATCCTACGATTTACAGGCAGCCGTACCCGCAGATGAGGCACTTCAGAAGGTCGTTACGATCTTTAGGGAGTTGCGAAGTGGCATGACGCTCGACAAGAAAGAGAAGATCAAATCACCAGCCGGTGTAATTTCGACGGCAGAAGCTATTTCACTACTAACGAATAGTATGGCACTTGCTGCGAGCTTCGGTAATGGAGAAATGACAGATGAAGATTTGGCAGCAGGATTGCAAGGGGCGATTGTAAAAGATGACGACAAGGATCGGCTCGTATGGAAAGAATACCTAGACAATATTATGAAAAAACGTGGGGCTAGTTGGCGAGGGCTGTACACAGCCTGTAAGGAGATTAATTCGTGAATGGCGTAAGCGGAGATGGCGTACATATATTTGGTGTGCGGCACCTGTCCCCGGCCGGGGCCAAGCATGTCATAGACTATCTATCGCATATCCAACCTACGGCAGTACTTATCGAGGGTCCTTCTGACGCAACGCCGGAAATAATCCATTTAACCAGTGGTACAACGAAGCCACCCGTTGCCATTCTCGCTTTTACAGAGGAACTGCCCGTGCGAACGGTGCTTTGGCCATTTGCGGTGTACTCACCAGAGTATCAAGCAATGCTGTGGGCGCGCAAGCAGGGAGCTCATTGTGCTTTTATCGACCTACCTTCTTCTTCCACCGTCTGTTTGCAGGATGTACGTGGCGCAACATTGGATGTGGATGAGAAAGTTGAGGACAGTGAAGAAAAACGTGAAAAGGAATCTGTAGATGTTGAAGATGTAAAAGAGGTCGATTACACTAGAGAATCCGTATATGATCGTATTGTAGCACTTTCTGGAGAGTCTGATTATGATGCTTACTGGGAACGAAACTTTGAACATAATTTGAATGTAGATGCCTACCGCGAAGCAATCCTCGCTTTTTCCAATCATATGCGTGAGTTGACTGAAGAGAAAGAGCGAAGTGAGGAAAGACTGGAATACGCGTACAATACTGTACGGGAGTCCTATATGCGTCGGCAAATTGTGGACACCATTGCAGCAGGACATGAACCTGGTAACATTGTCGTGATCTGCGGTGCGTATCATGCATCTGCATTAACTGATCTTTCCAGATGGATGAATGATGAAGAAATACGATGTTTACCATCGCGCAAAACTAAACTGACGCTTATGCCCTATTCGTACTATAAGTTGTCCTCTCTTTCGGGGTATGGGGCTGGCAACATCGCCCCCCATTATTTTGAAATGATGTGGAATCGGATGGTTAATGGTACGCTAAGTGACCTTCCACATCACTATTTATCAATTATTGCAAGCGATATGAGAAACAGCGGAACATACCGCTCTACAGCTGAGATCATCGAAGCGGTTCGTCTGGCTGAGTCTTTGACAGCATTGCATGGAGGTAGCGCACCAACACTTCAAGATCTGCGTGATGCAGCGAAGACGTTGCTCGGGCGAGGAGAATTGTCACCTGTGGCGGAGTCACTTGCACGCACGGATATCGGAACCGCTATGGGGGAACTGGCGGAAGGCGTAAGTCAGACTCCCATTCAGGATGACATGAACCGGCAGTTGAAAAGACTGAAGCTGGACAAATATAAGTCTACGATCGCGAATGATCTAGTACTAGACTTGCGTGAGAATCGAAGAGTTTCATCAGAAGAAGCCGCATATCTAGATTTGAATCGTTCGTTTTTGTTTCATCGCTTGAAGTTACTCGGTATTCACTTTGTGAAGGAAAAATCGAAGTCCTTAGAACAGGCAATATGGGCGGAACATTGGGTAGTACAGTGGTCACCCGAGGTGGAGATTCAAGTGGTTGAATCGACGTTACTTGGCGAAACAGTAGAGGTAGCTACAGGTTATGTGCTACACCAACGTTTGGAAAGCTGTAATACTATGGATGAAGCCTCTGTACTGATCCGTACCGCCTATGAGTGTGGGCTGATCCATCAGATGGAAGCAGGAAGGAAAGCGCTTCAGCGTCTTTCGGTAGAGAGTCAGGATGTTGTTCGAATTGCAGCTGCAGGTAGAGAGTTATCCGGGTTGATCCGTTATGGGGGTGTTCGCCTGATAGATACGGCCCCTTTGGTACCACTTTTGCAACAACTGTTTATGCGTGGTTGTCTTTTCTTATACGACGCCAGTCAATGCAACGATGAAGTGTCGGATGCTATGATTATGGCGATGAATGAAATGAATAATATTTCGGGCGAACATAGTGAAGAAGTAGATGAATCATTGTGGATTCAGGAACTTACTCGTCTGTCCGATCGGGATGATTGTCATCCACGCCTGTCTGGCCTCGCTTGTGCGATTTTGTTAGAGAGAAATGCTATATCTGCTCAACAATGTGCGCAAGAAGTATCGCGTCGGCTATCTCCTGGTATACCAGCTGACTTGGGTGCCGGATGGTTTGAAGGCTTAGCTATGCGCAACCGTTATGCTCTCTTGTCTCGAATGAGTCTCTGGGAACAATTAAACGTATATATCACCTCACTTAAGGATGAAGAGTTTGTGCGTGCTCTCGTGTTTTTACGACGAGCCTTCAGTTTCTTTAGTCCCAAAGAGAAGAGTATGATTGCTGAGCTTCTCGGAGAATTATGGGGCGTTAACAGCGAGCAAACTGCGGAGATACTGATGGATGACTTGAAGGAGGAAGAAATTAAAATGCTAGATGATTTGAACGAATTTGATTTTGAGGACTTTTGACGATGGTAAGTTCTGTAGATCGTCGTATGTTGTCCCGTTGGAGACTTATTCTAGGTCAGGATGCGGAAGATCAACTGTCTGAATTTGGTCAAGTTGAGCAGATGGTATTATCGGATGAAGAACTAATCATGGATCGTGCCCTGGCAGCTATCTATGATCAGACCAATCAAGTTAGCGATATAGGTGGTGCTCCATTTTCGAGCTCTAGAGGAGCGGGGAAGGGGCAATCTGCACCACGGTTAGCGCAGTGGCTCGGAGATGTACGTAGCCTTTTCCCCGAGGATGTAGTGTCTGTGATCCAGAACGATGCGATGGAGCGTAAGGGTTGGAAACAACTATTGTTAGAACCTGAAGTGTTAGCTAGTATTAAACCAGATATTCAGCTTGTAGGCACCTTATTGTCATTGAAGGGGCAAATACCTGAACAAACCAAAGAAACGGCCCGTATGCTTGTAAAGTCTGTCGTAGATGAGCTGATCAAGCGAATGGAACAAAATATTCAAAGGGCAGTGACTGGAGCACTAAACCGAAGACAACATACACCACTCTCTTCATTAAGCGGCATTGATTGGAAGCGGACGATTCAACGCAACCTGAAAAACTATGATGTCAGCTTGCAGAGGATCATTCCTGAGAGATTTTATTTCTATGACCGAGCAAGGAAGAACAAAGAGTGGACTGTCATCATCGATATCGATCAGAGTGGTTCTATGGCAGAATCAGTGATTTGGGCATCGATCATTGGGTCCATTTTTGCAAGTATTCCGGCACTGGAGACCCGTGTCGTTGTATTTGATACAGAAGTCGTTGATTTGACTGAGCAATGTGCCAATGATCCCGTGGATATGCTTTTCGGCATTCAGCTTGGTGGTGGAACTGATATTCATAAATCAGTAGCCTATTGTGAGCAATTTATAGAGGAACCGAAAAAAACACTGTTTATCCTTATTTCGGATCTCTATGAAGGTGGCAACCAGTCGAAGCTCATTCGGCGTATGCGGGAGATGAAGGAGTCCGGTGTCAAAACGCTTTGTTTGCTAGCCTTGTCGGATGAAGGAAAACCATTTTATGATGAACAGGTTGCGAAGGCTTTCTCCCGTGACGGTACTCCAACCTTTGCTTGTACCCCAGCACTTCTTCCTCAGCTAGTAGAGGGAGCATTGAAGGGGCAGGATTTGACAGAGCTTTCCATAAGACTAGGAACCAAAGGAATTTAAGAGCGACATTAAGTTTGATTTTAAGCATAACCTATAAATACCACTTCTTTTTGGATTATTCGTAACCCCCAAAAGAAGTGGTATTTGGTATACCTAATTTCATGGAAAAAATGACTGCTGACAAATATCAGAAGCCATTGTGGACAGTAATTGCTTGTTATATTAATGCAATGGCTAATAAAGTGAATAAACTTAAGGTCAATATTTGATTGCCTGGGTAATAAAAGGCAGATGTGTGTACTTTATTTCTAGGAGAGTCCGTTCTCAAATAAACATTTTGGCTATCTACGCCGGTTACTACTCCTTCATGCGTGTATCCATTTGTCGTAAGAATACGCACTCTACGATTCATACAACTCAAACAGTTATAATATGCCTCCACTGTTGTCAGCCTCCTTTCATGTCATAGGTCATTTTATGAGTTATATGACTAGCTTGTGTCGGCTAAGTTACCTGTGGCGTAGTGAAGATATGAATGAAATCGAATATTGTAATCTTAAATAGGGCGATGTTTAAGGAGCTTTATAGTAACGGGGAACATTGTTAGTGAATAGATTATTAAATAAGGAATATTGTCAGTGTTGTGCATACTTTGAAAATACAATATAGGGTGGGAGGAAGAATGAATGACTCCCGTGGGGAAAAATAAAAAACAGCAAAATAATTCATCCAAAAAAAATAAAACATCGAACTCGACGGTCTTGGACTCATTGCAGGGACATAACTTAGAATTTATTGTGGCTGCGTTACTTGTAACAGGGAAATTAAGAGTCGATGCAGTTCAAATATTTAGAGAAGCAACCATGATTGTGAGTTTAGTAGGTCAATATAATACGTTGAAAAAAATGAATAACACGAATAACGCCAATATGAATAATTTAATTGATTTCATTAACAATAATGCCAACTTAACTGTAGCTGAGCTTGTTCAGGCCATGGGTGGAAATACTTGATGACCACAAGGAAAGAGGTAAAGTCAATGAGTGATCAGAATTTTGATGGTACTTTTTTCGCCGAGAGTGTAGTTGTTATTATATTGGTTGTGTTATTTGTTTTTGGTTCTTCAGATATTGAAGGGCTAAGTGCTACACCAACAAGAGATTAGCATATTTTATATGTAAAGTATGGATAAGCACCTCGCTAAGGGTGTTTTTTTCTTGAATAGAGACAAAATAAAAAAGTTACAATCTTTTTTCTGGAAACTTTGCTAAAATGAGCATACGATAAGATATATTAAATCCCTACACCATGAAAGGTGGATTGACATTGAAATCTAAGAAGTGGGTCATTGTGACCACGGCTGCTTGTGTATTACTTGGAACTTCTGTCATAGCTTTCGCATCGAATCCAATTAAATTAATTATAAATGGAAATGAACAAGTAACAGAAACACCACCACAAATTATAAATGGACGAGTTATGGTACCTTTAACGACCATTACAGAAGCGTTCAATAAAATAGGTTCTTATAACGCGAATTCAAAAGAAGTTGAAATCAAGGATTACGAAAAAAAGGTCATTTCTGAATTAGATCATATTGTAATCACTGGCAAGGAAGGGGAGAGTGGGGATTATGAAGAATTAGAAATCACTACTGATCAATTCAGTAGAGCCTTAGAAGGGTACACTGTAACGAACCCAAACTATGTTCCAGAGATTCATACGGTTGATTTGAACGGAGATGGAAATAAGGAAATTGCGATTATTTTAACTAAAGGATATGGAACAGGAGTCTACATAAGCGAACTTCACTTAATTAATGGTGATTCAGGCTCGAACATTCCTGTCGAGGATGCGATCATTGCTATAAAAAAACAGTTCACAGGAAATGTGACAAGTAAAGGCATTGAATTGGTTGTAAATGGTCATCAGACCTTGATTACGAATGATAAGTTGAGCACAGAGAGGGAGCACTGGTTCAAAGAGCCTGTAATCGGTAATATTATTCATTATTATGTTGAAGACAATATCATAAAGGCTTCTGCGGCTGTACAAGTTTCTCCAGGTGATTTCATTGGGGAGTTAGAGATTGAATATAGGGTTAAGAATGGAGTCTATATAGCAGGGGAGGCTATCTTCTCTCAAGACGAAGAATAGCCTTATGACTGAAGGATAATTTAACTGAACATGTAACTGATATAGACCATTGCAAGTAAACCTATGATGAATGAGTATGTGGAGGGTCTCTCATAACCGTGACCATGACTCTCAGGAATGAGTTCCTTATACACAATAAACATCATCGCACCAGCAGCGAAAGCCAGACCGTAGCCTATTAAAGATTCGATGTAACTTGCGGTGAAGTAACCTACAATCGCCGCAATGACTTCCATAAAACCAGTGAGTGCAACGAGTAGAAAGGCATTGAGTTTTGTAAGGTTAGAATTCATTAAGAATACTGCCAAGATCAATCCTTCGGGCATATTCTGAGCACCAATTGAGATGGCAACCATGGGACCCAAACTCTCGTTGTCACTTGCAAAGCTAAACCCGGTACTAAGACCTTCTGGAATGTTATGTATGAATAGAGCGATAATGACGAGTAGCGATTTGGAATCAAACGTACTAATACCAGAGTCATTCTCAACATCAATATGAGGTATATTCTTCTCAATTAAGTCAAGAACAACAATACCTAACAACAATCCAATGGTTAGAGCTACAATGCCAGATTCATTGACAGCTTGTGGCATCAATCCAAAGGTGGAAGCGGATACCATGATGCCTGCGGTAAAGGCGATTAGGATATCCTTCCACTTTTCAGATAGGTTCTTGACAAAGAATAAAGGAACGGCTCCCAAAACGGTAGCCATTGCCGAAATAAAACTTCCAATAATAGCTGCTTCCATAAGAACACTCCTTATATATGATGGATTGTTAAGTTATCTCGCTGTTAGTTGTACAATCCGTTATATTCAAATAATGGATACAGAAGCGGTTTGTTTTGTGATCTATAACGGTGGGTTGGCATGGCACTTACGGCATACGGGATAATAGGTTTCATTACCACCAATCTGGATTTGTTGTCCTGTATAGATAGGTTTGCCGTTTTCTACACGCAATGTCATGGTAGCCTTACGTTCACAGAACCAACAGATGGTTTTCAACTCTTCAATTTTGTCCGCGTAAATCAGCATGTATTTACTTCCCTCGAACAGGTTGTTTTGAAAGTCATTTTTAAGACCAAATGCCATGACGGGAACATGAAGTTCGTCCACAATTTGGACTAGTTGAAGGATCCCTTTTTCAGTCATGAACTGACATTCATCGATGAGTACACATGATGGTTTCGGTTGATGCTCTTGTACGATTCGAAAAAGATTAGTATCCTCATAGATAGGGATTGCTTCTTTACGTAAACCAATTCTTGAGGAAACGTAACCTACTTCGTCCCTGTCATCGATCGCTGATGTGAAGATTAATACGTGTTTGTTCTGTTCTTCATAGTTATGGGCGACTTTAAGAATTTCAATGGATTTACCACTATTCATAGCCCCATATTTAAAAAATAACTGTGCCAACCTTACCTCTTCCTTTCAACTTGCCTCTAAGTATGATGTGAGGAATTTTTGATTTCCTGTACATTTATTTATATTAACAAAACTAGAAACACATAAACAGTACTTTTAAAGGAGAAAAAATATGGAATCGATTGAACAATACAAACAACGAATTGCAGATTTAGAAAGAACAGGGTCAGTTGATTCAGAAACCCACAAACTTGTGAATGATCTTGTGGAGGATTTAGATAAGTGTATTCAGTTGAATCTCTCACTAAGAAAGACCATTTTGAAATCCAATTCTAAGGAATCAAGGATGTCGACAAAGCTTCGTGACGCTTTATACGAGTAAAAGTTTATATCTTTATGTATGCATAAATGGGCCTAACCATCACACCAATTCAGACTTCTTGATATATGTTATAGGAAGGAGAGTTGGATAGCTTCTGTTGAAGGGTGGGGTGATGGTGAGTCTTTCTTCCAATAAAAAGCGACGACGGAGAAAAAGAGTTCAAATTTCTAACAAGGGGCAAAGTACGAATGGCTCTACCCCAAATTTAACTCCACAACAAATTTCTCTTATTGGTGCCCTTCTGGCTGGCTTCTTTAATATAGATTCTGTGATCTACACTCGTGATAATATATTACAAGTATTACTGACAACAGATAAGCTAACGGAGTTACCTATATTGGGTCCACCAACGAATGCTAATAAGTCGCAAGCAGATATTCAGGATACGATTAATATCATTGCGAGTGATCAAGGAACCTTTTGAAATCTGGAAATAGAAAAAAAGACTCCGTTAGCGTTAAACAAACGGGGTCTCTTTGGGTTGATTCATTCCACCCTCACATTTTCGATTGAGTAGGAGCTTTGGGTGGAGTCGGTTTCCTTTTTTCTTTGAAGCGAGGACCGACATAATTACGTTTCCGATCTCGAGTGAGAATCCAACCTCCCAGAAAAGCCATACCAGCAACAAAGAGGACAAGTCCTCCTCCAAAATGAAGCCATTGGAAGGATGGATCCGCTACAGACGCATCACCATGTATGGAGAGATAATCGAATAGGCTATCTTTCATCATTAGAAATCCTGTCATAGCCATCAAACCTGGAATAACCAATATTAGAATGGCGATGAAGCGGGTAATGAGTAATTTCATGGTTAAATCCTTCCTATTTCTTGGAATATTTATCTCCTTGTATAATACCGTTTTCATGGAAGGATGTCTATTTGAATAAAAGGCTAAACTTTGTAATATGAATGAAAAAGAGTAGAATATAAGAGAGTGACGGAATGTCAATCTAAGCAAGATGATTGTGACATTCCATTAGGTGAAAACCAAATAGGTGGAGGATATATATGACTATTACATGTGATATTGCAATACTCGGCGGAGGTACCGGTGGTTATGTGGCTGCAATTCGTGCCGCGCAGTTAGGTAAAGATGTCGTGATTATTGAAGAGGACAAGCTTGGTGGGACATGTCTCCATCGAGGCTGTATTCCAAGCAAATCTTTATTACGTAGTGCGGAGGTATTTGCGGAGATTAAAGAAAGCGATAGCTATGGTATTGAAACAAGTGGAGCCAAAGTGGTCTTCCCTAAAGTGCAACAGAGAAAGACGGATATTGTAGAACAATTGCATCAAGGCGTTCAATATTTAATGCGTAAAAATAAAATTAAAGTGCTACACGGCAAAGGGCGTGTGACTGGACCTTCTATATTCTCACCTAAGAGTGGGGCAGTAGCTGTGGAATTAGCAAACGGTGAAATGGAGACTATAGTACCAACACATTTAATTATTGCAACAGGTTCCCGTCCTCGGATACTGGCAGGTCTTGAACCAGATGGTGTTCATATTCTGAGTAGCGATGAGGCACTATTAATGGAGCAGCTACCTAAATCTATAGTTATTATCGGTGGTGGAGCCATTGGAGTGGAATGGGCCTCTATGCTGAATGATTTTGGAGTCGAGGTTACGATCGTAGAAACGGCCAATCAACTACTTCCACAAGAAGATGAGGAAGTCTCCAAAGAGCTAACACGAATCTTTAATCGTCGTGGCATTACGGTAATGACAGGTAGTAAAGTGCTAGCGGATACATACCAGGTGAGTGGTGGAGTAGTTACAATCAATGTAGAACAAGGGGGTAGCACCCATAGTCTAACCGCTGAGAAGTTGCTTGTATCGATTGGACGGCAAGCCAATGTAGAGAACATTGGTATTGAAAATACGGACGTGCGTACTGAAAAAGGATGCATTGCGGTTAATAAGTACTTACAGACTGGTGAAGCACACATCTATGCTATAGGAGATGTGATCGGTGGCGTTCAATTGGCCCATGCAGCAAGCCATGAAGGAATTGCAGCTGTGAATCACATGACTGGAGAAACAGTACATCCGTATGAATCACAACTTATACCGCGTTGTGTATATACGCGTCCTGAGGTAGCGAGTGTTGGCTATACGGAGAAGGAATCCAAGGCATTAGGATTGGAAGTTAAAGTTGGGAAGTTCCCTTTCCAAGCGATTGGAAAAGCATTAGTGCATGGAAACAAAGAAGGTTTCGTCAAAGTGATAGCTGACCGCAAGACAAATGATATTCTAGGGGTACAGATGATTGGCGTTCATGTAACGGATTTAATTAGCGAAGCTGCATTGGCACAAGTACTGAATGCAACACCTTGGGAAGTGAGCCAGACTATCCATCCACATCCTACTTTGTCTGAAGTGCTTGGAGAAGCTATGCTTGCAGTCGATGGAAATGCAATCGGAATGTAAGGTTGAATGGGATTTGTGATCTATAAGTTTAAAATTCTTATGTGAAATGTAATCAAACCGCCTTTTCTTTTTAGGGGTAAAAGGATTATAATAGGTTTAGCCTAGTCTTAGTACCTGGTTTTAAGATCAGATCAGATATGAGGATTTAGCTCTATGAACAAGGAGGTACCTACCATGAATGATAAAGAAAATGTTAAAGGGAATAATCAGCATGAGCAACTTGGACTGAGTGATGGTCAAGTGATTGACATGTACAGATATATGCTACTAGCACGCAAATTTGATGAACGTAATTTATTGTTACAACGAGCAGGGAAAATTAATTTCCACGTTTCAGGTGTAGGGCAAGAAACAGCTCAGGTTGCAGCAGCGTTTGCTCTAGATCGCGAGAAGGATTATTTCCTTCCGTATTATAGAGACTACGGTTTTGTACTAGCTGTAGGAATGACTCCTAGAGAATTGATGTTATCTGCCTTCGCAAAAGCAGAAGATCCTAATAGTGGTGGGCGTCAAATGCCAGGTCACTTTGGTAGCAAAAAATTACGAATTGTTACGGGATCTAGTCCGGTGACGACTCAAGTTCCTCATGCCGTTGGTTTTGCACTTGCTGCAAAAATGAAGAAAAAAGACTTTGTTTCTTTTGTTACTTTTGGCGAGGGATCAAGCAATCAAGGAGACTTCCACGAAGGTTGTAACTTTGCTGGGGTACATAAGTTGCCAGTGATCATTATGTGTGAGAACAATCAGTATGCGATTTCTGTTCCTATCCACAAGCAAATTAGTGGGAAAATTAGTGATCGTGCGCTGGGATATGGATTCCCTGGAATTCGTGTGGATGGTAACGACGCGTTAGAAGTGTACCGTGTAGTTAAAGAAGCAAGAGAACGCGCAATTCGTGGGGAAGGTCCAACGCTTATAGAAGCGATGATGTATCGACTCTCACCACATTCTACATCGGATAATGATCTTGCGTATCGTACACAGGAAGAAATCGATGAGAACTGGAAGAAAGATGGCGTAGCTCGGATGAAATCCTATTTAATAAATCTTGGTATTTGGGATGATGCTAAAGATGCAGATCTAGTGGATCAGTTAAATATGGAGATTAAAGAAGCTACGGAATATGCTGATCGGGCACCGTTCCCGAAACCAGAGGACACGCTTCTGCATGTCTATGCCATGTCTGAGGAGGATAAGTCATGCCAGTAATGGAATATATTGATGCGATTCGTCTTGCCATTAAGGAAGAGATGGAACGCGATGAGAACGTATTTGTACTTGGGGAAGACGTGGGAGTTAAGGGCGGCGTATTTACGACGACCAAAGGATTGTTGGATCAGTTCGGGGAAGAGCGCGTGATGGATACGCCGTTGGCTGAATCAGCTATCGCGGGTGTAGCTATTGGAGCTGCAATGTATGGGATGAAGCCTATTGCTGAGATGCAATACTCAGATTTCATGCTACCCGCAACGAATCAAATTATTAGTGAAGCGGCCAAAATCCGTTATCGTTCAAATAATGACTGGAATTGTCCGATTGTCGTTCGCGCACCTATTGGCGGAGGAATCTTCGGAGGGTTGTACCACTCTCAGTGTCCAGAATCGATATTCTTCGGCACACCGGGTCTAAAAATTGTTGCACCTTATTCTGCATATGATGCCAAAGGTTTATTAAAGGCAGCTATACGTGACCCAGATCCGGTACTCTTTTTCGAGAACAAGAAATGTTATAAACTCATTAAAGAAGACGTTCCATTAGATGATTATATTGTACCGCTCGGCGAAGCTAATCTGTTGCGCGAGGGCGAAGATATCACGGTTATCGGGTACAGTATGCCACTTCATTTCTGCATGCAGGCTGCTGAAGAGCTGGAGAAAGAATCAGGGATTACTGCACATGTCCTAGATTTGCGTACATTACAGCCACTAGATAGAGACGCTATCATTGCTGCAGTCCGTAAAACAGGTAAAGTCCTTATTGTTCATGAAGATAACAAGACAGGCGGTATTGGTGCCGAAGTATCTGCCATTATCTCAGAAGAGTGTTTGTATGATCTTGATGCACCGATTATGAGATTGTGTAGCCCAGATGTACCAGCGATGCCAATTAGCCCGCCTATGGAGAAATTCTACATGCTTAGCAAGGATAAAGTGAAAGAAGCCATGATCCAATTGGCGAACTACTAGGAAGCTTAGGAGTGAAGAATATGTCTGAACAATTAACCGATGTGTTTATGCCACAGCTCGCCGAATCGCTTGTCTCTGCAACGATTGGCAAATGGCTTAAACAACCTGGAGATAGAATTGAACAGTATGAACCGATCTGTGAAGTGATTACAGATAAGGTGAATGCTGAAATTCCATCCACATTGGATGGTGTAATGGGAGAACTTATAGCTGAAGAGGGTCAAGTTATTGCTGTTGGGGAGGTTATTTGTAGAATCGCTGTTGCTTCTACGAATAATTCGGCGCCCGTAAATGTAGTAGCGAATACAACTACACATGAAGCTTCAGCAACTGCATCTACTGATCAATCTATGCGTAGTCGATATTCACCAGCTGTTCAAACTTTAGCAGCGGAGCACCACTTGAATCTTAATGATATTAAAGGAACAGGTATGGGTGGAAGAATCACTCGAAAAGATGTTCTAGCACATGTAGAGCAAGGATCTTCAGGACAAGGTAATTCATCATCCGTTATCTCCTCGCAGGATACGGGAGGAGCATCACCCTTCGATGGATTAAATCATATTAACCCTGCTGTGACTCCTTCTCAGTATGTGGAGAATACTGCGCCAGCTTCTCGGAATTCAGGACTCCATTTGAATGCAACTCCACCCATTCCAAACAATGTGATTGAAGGACAATCAGGAAGAACGGAGTCACTTATTGATATCACGCCGGTTCGCAATACTATTGCCACACGTATGCGACAAAGTGTATCTGAAATCCCTCATGCTTGGACAATGATTGAAGTGGATGTAACGAATTTAGTCTTGTTACGAAATAAGCTCAAGGACGAGTTTAAGCGTAATGAAGGTTTTAATTTAACGTATTTAGCCTTTCTTTTGAAAGCTGTTGTTAATGCAATAAAAGATTACCCAATCATGAACTCCGTATGGGCAGTAGACAAAATTATTGTCAAACGTGACATTAACATCTCTTTGGCTGTAGGAACGGAAGATACGGTAATGACGCCTGTTATTCAAAGAGCAGATCAGAAGAATATTGCGGGTCTTGCTAGAGAAATTGAAGAGCTTGCAACTAAGACTAGACAAGGGAAATTAAAGTTGGATGATATGCAGGGTGGTACGTTTACAGTAAACAATACAGGGTCCTTTGGTTCCGTGTTATCGTATCCGATTATAAATTATCCACAAGCGGCTATTCTCACATTCGAATCGATTGTTAAAAGACCGGTTGTTATTAACGATATGATCGCCGTTCGTTCAATGGCTAATTTATGCTTATCGTTAGATCATCGAATTCTGGATGGTGTGATCTGTGGTCGCTTTCTCCAACGTGTAAAAGAAAACTTGGAAGGCTACACCTTGGATACGAAGTTGTATTAGAACCACAATGTGAAACAAATAGGTTAACTTCGTTTCTTTTACGGAAGGGTGAGGATGGATTTGCGCAAAACGCTTGATATTTCGTATACCCCATTTATGGACTATGGTGAAGCTTGGGATCTACAAAAGGAAATCGTTCGTCGTATAGATCTTGGAGAGCAAGAGGAAAGTCTCTTGCTTCTGCAACACCCACCTACGTATACCATGGGATCACAAAAACATCCAGAACATCTTCTTCTCAGTGAAGATCAGTTAAAGGAACGTGGAATTGCTTTGTTTCAAATTGATAGAGGTGGAGATATTACTTATCATGGTCCAGGGCAACTGGTAGGATATCCCCTACTTTTATTAAATGGACAGGGGTTAGACTTACATGGATATTTACGCAATCTAGAACAAGTCATTATTGATTATCTGCATCTTTATGGTGTTGTTGGAAGCCGGAAACCGAAATATACAGGTGTGTGGGTAGGTGAAGACAAGATTTGTGCGATCGGTGTGAAGTTTAATAAGTGTCGCCACCATCGAGGTTTTGTAACAAGTCATGGATTCGCTTTTAATATAACTTCTGGTATTCAGAATGAAGGATTTCTAGGAATTGTTCCATGTGGGATTAATGAATTCGGTGTGACATCACTTGAGGATTGCACCGGGGAATCATTTGATATCATGCAAGTTGCTAATGAGATCGCTCCAATATTTACTTCCATATTTGATTATGAAGGGTACGTATCGGATACATTAAGAGAAGCCCGCTGATTTCTAGCGGGCAAGGAAAGGTTCAACGACCATGAGTAAAGTAGAGCCAAGCATGGCGATGAGCATAAGATAAATGAAAACACGAAATACTTTTTTTCGTTGCATGATGAAACTCCTTTAATTTAGGTTGATTTAGAAGTCATAGACTAGGTCTATTACTATTCACTTATTGTAACGTATCTACGAGAGAGAGGGAAGTCCAATGACATCACAAGAGCGTATTGTGCAGGAATTTATAGAATTGGTACAGGTAGACAGCGAAACTATGCATGAAGAGGAAATATGTGTTGTACTCAAGAAAAAGTTCACTGAACTTGGATTGAATGTTGTGGAAGATGATAGTAAAGAGCGGACGGGTCATGGAGCGGGGAACCTAATTATTACTTGGGAAGCAGATCAACTTATTGATGCTCCGCATATCTTTTTCACATGCCATATGGATACTGTTACACCTGGTGTTGGCATTAAACCGTCACTTGGTGAAGATGGATGGATCACAAGTGACGGAACGACAATTCTAGGTGCAGATGACAAGGCTGGGATTGCAGCTATTCTAGAGGCTATTCGTGTCATTCA
The DNA here is from genome assembly GCF_059445505.1 of Paenibacillus sp. Y301. Taxonomy (NCBI): domain Bacteria; kingdom Bacillati; phylum Bacillota; class Bacilli; order Caryophanales; family Paenibacillaceae; genus Paenibacillus; species Paenibacillus sp. Y301. The sequence goes on from NZ_JCAIUL010000001.1 coordinate 401,982, forward strand.
GGAACAGAAGATACCTCACGGACAGATTCAATTTATCATTACTGCTGGTGAGGAATCAGGACTTCGTGGAGCAAGAGCATTTGATCCTACGCTTATGGATGCAGAATACGGTTATGCCATAGATTCTAATGGTGAGATCGGTGCAATTGCTGTTGCGGCACCTACACAAGCTAAAATTACGATGACAATCATTGGTAAATCAGCACATGCTGGTGTCAATCCCGAAGATGGAATTAGCGCCATTCAAGTGGCTTCGAAAGCCATTTCACGTATGAATCTGGGTCGCATTGACCATGAGACAACTGCTAATATTGGTAAATTCTTTGGCGGTGGACCAACAAATGTCGTATGTGATCGCGTTCAATTAGATGCTGAAGCCCGTAGTATTGTTCAAGACAAAGTAGATAAACAGATTGCACAGATGAGAGAAGCGCTTGAGACTACAGTTCGTGAATATAATGCAGAGTGCGAATTCCGTAGTGAAATTGTATATCCTGCGTTTAATTTCAATGAGAACGATGCTGTCGTTAAGCTCGCTCAGCGTGCAATCGCTAATCTGGGGTTATCGAGTAGAACATTCCATTCCGGTGGAGGAAGCGATGCTAATATATTTAATGGGTTCGGCATTCCTACCGTTAACCTGGCTCTTGGATATGAGAACATTCATACAACGAAAGAACGGATTAAAGCAGCAGATATGCTAAAAGCTTCCGAAATGGTCGTAGCGATCATTCAAGAATCTGGTAAAGAGATAGCTAAGAAGGGGTAATACTTTTCTTTATGATATGAATTGATAAAATCCTGACCATCAGACTGCGATCTGATGGTCAGGATTTTTTAGTGTGTCTTTTAGTTTCTAAGTCTACTCTTTAGTATGACTTGAACTTGAATTGAGGGAAGTAGATCGGCCCACCCAATGCATCTGCTGCAATACGTCGCTCTTGTGCATGGTTCCACACGGTATGCCAATGGGTATCCTGAATAAGATGCAGGGATTGGTGAACATTATGTATATATTGGTCTAAAAGCTTAGCAGAGTCCCCTTCTTCTACAAGATGATCATTTCTATCTAATAACGATTTTAGTGATTTAGTTAAATAGCATGATGCTGTTGCGAATTGTGCATTAGTATAGCTAGGATCATTCATATACAGTTGTTCGAAATATTCAGCAGCCGATTGAAATTGACCTTCATCATACATCATTTCACCAATCATAAAGCATATATGATGATTGCTAGTTCCCTTCGGATCCATAGGAAGTTGGGGTAAAGTAGAGAGAAGATCCAGAGCTTTACGACGATAGCCCTCGGTATATAATACGTGGATCAACTGCTTCAACTCATCTTCAGAGGGATCAACCAGAATAGTCGAACATACATCGGGCTGACTGTGGCAAATAGCTAACTTAGCCATATCTAAGCGTTCTGAGCGTGTGAAATTAAAGGATGAGCCATCGTGAGCTAACCACCGGCAGAGATTACAAAGGGTCTCAACAGAAGAGGTGAACGGTCCGATATCTATTTCAATATGGTGGAGTTCTTCCAGTCTCTCCAACAAACGAAAAGCTTCTAAGAATTCACCTGTATGAAGACAGCATTGAATATATTGAATGTATTCGATCTTATGTAATGAGTTGCGGATGGAAGAGTAAAGATTAGAAGCTTCCTTATAGCATCCTAAAAGGAATAAAGCATCGGCTAGTAACTTAGAATTAAGCTTGTTCTTGGAGCACTTCTTATATAGAATGGAAGCTATTTCATGGTCTTGTTTGCCCATCGAATGAAGCAGTTCACCCCATTCAACTAACCCTTCCAACTTAAATTTACCAGATTTTAGACATTGCTGAAATGCGAGAACGGCTTCGGTTTTATTTCCTACTACTTTGTTAATCTTGCCATATTCTAGCCATACTAAGGACTTGTCGAAACCATCGGTAGAAAATACCCCTTTGAACTCATGGGTGCTTTGTAATGCCTTTTTTAAGCTGTCTAAAGCTTCAGTATGTAGACCTCGTGATTTATACCACATACCTATCTTGAATTGAAGTGATGGGGGAAAAGGGTCACTTAATAGATATTCATTCAATTCATTTATAGTCATTACAAACACCTCCACTTATTTCTATAACGCTATAATATACTATTTGTTTGGAGGAGGACTAAATAATTTAATATAAAAGTATGAATATTGAACATAATAGCAATGAATTGAAGTTATTTTGTCTTTTCCAGCAGTTCTTTAACCGTAATGTGTGAACCCCATTGCTTCTGCCATTGTTGGAGCATGATTCTGATCTGCCAAGCTTTTCCCACCATGTGAAATGAATTCGTTGATCGATAGCTTTTCATAGGTTTTCCTTCTTTCAAATGAAGTTTGGTATAATAAACACCATATGTATCAGCTTGTCCTTTCATGCTTATTTATATAATTAGGAGGTTTTATTTTGAAAGATAATAGTCTGAACCGATCATCTGCATTGGATGAAGTAACGATATCAACGAAGCCAATATTTGAAGGCGAAATAATAACTTTACAAGTGGATACCGTGCGTTTGCCAGACGGGAAAACAGCAACACGGGAAGTGGTTCGACACCCTGGAGCTGTTGCAGTCCTTGCATTACATGATGGGAAGATGTTGGTTGTTGACCAATTCCGTCAACCTATGGGCCGGTGTGAAGTGGAGATTCCAGCAGGGAAACTTGAACCTGGTGAAGATCCGATGGAAGCTGCAACTCGTGAATTAGAGGAAGAAACGGGGTATCGTTGTGGGGATATTAAGCTGTTACAATCGTTCTACACATCCCCTGGATTTGCTGATGAGATTATCCATTTGTATGTGACGCAAGATTTGGAGATAGGTGAGATGTCTCCAGATGAGGATGAATTTCTTGAGTTATCCGAAATCACGCTTGAAGAAGCGTACCTTTATATCAAAGAAGGACGGATTAGTGATGCCAAGACCATCATGGCCGTCTATGCTTGGCATCTATTTATGCTCACAGGGGAATTTGGGTCATGACTGTGAAGTCGTTAATAACCCAAGACTCCCTCCAAGATTATTATGCTGATTTACATATTCATATTGGTAGGGCGACCAATGGGCAAGCTGTCAAGATTACAGGAAGTAGGAATCTCACGTTTGCTAATATCGCTAAAGAGGCAGCAGAGCGTAAAGGAATAGAACTTATAGGGATCATTGATTGTCATTCCCCATCCGTACAGAGCGATATTCTATCTTGTCTGTATTCTGGAGAAATGAATGAGATTGACGGTGGTGGGATTGAATATCAAGGAACGACCATCTTGCTCGGTTGTGAGATTGAATTCAATGAACCTGGTAAGGGAGCGGCACATCTATTAACGTATTTCCCTAATTTGTCTGTAATGCAGCAATTTAGTGCGTGGATGAGCCATCATATGACGAATATTAACCTGAGTACACAACGGATTTATGTACCTGTACGTGAACTACAAGAAGAGGTAGTTCAACGTGGTGGGATTGTTATCCCAGCACATGTATTTACACCGCATAAGGGGATTTACGGGAATGTAACCGACAGAATGGCTGACGTATTGGATCTGGATTTAATAAGTGGTATTGAGCTTGGATTAAGTGCAGATTCCACGATGGCAGGTTTGCTCAGTGAGTTGGATAACGTTACTTTTCTAAGTAATTCAGACGCGCATTCCTTTGGCAAAATAGGACGAGAATATAATCGGATTCGTATGGAAACTCCTTCATTTGATGAGTTTCGGAAAGCTTTGAAGAGAGAAGATGGCCGACAAGTGATCGCTAATTATGGATTGAATCCCCGTCTAGGTAAGTATCATCGGACGTTCTGTAATGCTTGTCACAGCATCATTGAAGAGGATGTACCCACTACGAATAACCATTTATGTCCCTATTGTGGAGTGGCCAAAATTGTACAAGGCGTGATGGAACGTATCCATACCATTTCGGATCGGGATACAGCTCATATCCCAGAACATCGTCCACCCTATCATTTTCAAATTCCATTAGAATTCATACCTGGCCTCGGCAAAGCTAAGATGGCTTCGTTACTTCGAGTTTTTGGAACGGAAATGAACATCCTTCACCAAGCAAATGAACAATCGATTGCTGAAGTAGTAGGAATGGACATGGCGAAGCACATCATTATGGCACGGAATGGTGAGCTGAATCTTACATCTGGTGGCGGAGGAACCTACGGTAAAGTGAATCCGATCTAAGGACAAGTCATAGTTTGGATGAGTCTCTCATAACCTATAAGTATGTGATAGGAAGGGAGACTCTTTTAAAAATGCAATCAATACGTCATTCCTTTAAAGACCAGACTATGCTTTTTATTTTTGTAGCTGTATTATTCCTCGTTGGAGTCATATTTGGGGCTCTGATGGTTAATGCACTTTCTTTAGAGCAACAACAGGATCTGGCAAGATATTTGGGTAATTATTTTGTAACTTTGGACCAAGGTAGTACTGGAACTGAACAGGCTACTTATTGGAATATTGCTATGTTGCATTTGAAGTGGGTAGGATTAATCTGGATCTGTGGGCTATCGGTTATTGGTCTACCAGGTATATTAATTCTTGATTTCTTAAAGGGAGTTCTCATAGGATTCACTGTTGGTTATTTAGTAGGACAGTTCTCATGGAAAGGGCTTCTATTTGCGTTAGTATCCGTTGCCCCTCATAATTTATTTGTTATTCCTGTATTAGTACTTTGTAGCGTGGCTGCCATTAGCTTTTCCCTTCATATTATTAAAAATAGAGTTATGATGCATCGTCATGGGAATATAACACGTCCTTTTGTTAATTATGTTATGTTGACTGTGGTGATGGGTGCACTTATGTTGGGGATTTCATCGTTTGAAACATGGGTAACGCCAGCGATGATGCGCTGGGTGACACCTATGCTAGTTAATCCAACGACACTCTCCTTTTTATATTAGAAATGCGTTTGACTTTATGAATAATCTCACCCTATAATGAAGGAAGTGATTAATTAGGCAGTATTTCCTAGGGGGGAGAGTATGCAGGCTCGGATCGATAAAATCAAACAACAATTACAATCCCAGGGCTATAAGCTGACACCCCAGCGGGAAGCCACCGTCAGAATTCTATTAGAGAATGAAGAAGACCACCTCAGTGCAGAAGATGTCTTTATGCTAGTGAAAGAAATAGCACCTGAGATTGGATTAGCTACAGTGTATCGTACACTTGAACTATTGAGTGAACTTCATGTTGTGGAGAAGATCAATTTTGGTGACGGTGTAGCTCGATATGACTTGCGGACAGACACGGCGAAACATCATCATCACCATCTTATTTGTGTCCAGTGTGGACGTATGGATGAAATTCGTGAAGATTGGCTTGGTCCGTTGGAGGAACGTTTAGACAGGGAATATAATTTCACTGTGTCGGATCATAGACTTGATTTCCATGGTATTTGTAGTCGCTGCAACGAGAAAAACACGGGTAACAACAAGGAATCTTAACGTATACATTCGTAATGAATATATGAATAGTGTAACCAAGCTCTCGCCAGCATAAGATTTGTTTGGAGGGAGCTTTTTGCTGTATACTGAAGTTTCATGAATTTAAGTGCTTGTCATAATACCTACGGCTCTCTCATATCTTCAAGGTAAGAGGAGGGATTCTATGGTTATTTCGTTGCGTAAATGCCTTGCATTTTTAAGATCTGTCATTGTTTTTATAGCATTAACTTATTTATTGTACAATCTTTTAGGTATTTTTGGAGAATGGATCACGCCTGTGGATCATTACAAAATTCCCAAAGGGTATGCTGTTAAAGCTTTTGGGGATGTTGATGGACAGACGAGTGTGGATACCAGTATGGGTGAACGCCTCCGTTTTTATTACTGGTACGGTGAATAAAGATGCTAAATCGCAAAGAAGGATTTTATATGATTTTGTCGAATTAACAGATATAATTTATTTAAGGCATAGTGAAATGAAGCTTCCTATATGCCTACAAAGGAGTGCAATGATCGATGAAGAACTATCTGGCACCCTTTATTCGCTATATGGATGAAGAAAAAGGACTGTCTCTGAATACGTTAGAGAGCTATGAACGAGATTTGACACAGTTTCTGGAATTTGTCGATAGTCGTGGAATTACTTCTCTACAAGAGATCAATCGAAGCCACATCCTTCTTTTTTTGGGAGCTGTGAAACAACAAGGTCGTGCTGCTGCGACGGTCACACGTAAGACGGTCTCTATTCGCTCTTTTTTTCAATATTTAGTAAGAGAATCTTTAGTGGGACAAGACCCTTCCCTACAAATGGAAACTCCTAAGATTGTGAAGACACCACCCAACGTACTCACTGTTGAAGAGGTAGAGTTATTACTATCAGCGCCAGATACTACGACCGATCAAGGAATGAGAGACAAGGCGATGTTAGAGCTACTGTATGCGACAGGAATGAAGGTCTCTGAAATCGTATCCCTGGATACAGAACATGTTCATACAGATCTTAGATACTTACATTGTATGGGTACTTCACGTAAGGAAAGAATTCTTCCTATGAATAGAGTGTCTGCGGACTGCTTGGATATGTATTTGAAAGAAAGTCGGGACAAGCTTGCTAAGGGAAATAAGGAAGAGACTGCGCTGTTTCTGAACAGTCTAGGAAGCCGTCTGACACGACAAGGGTTCTGGAAGATGTTGAAGAAACACGCCAAAGAAACAGGAATACACATGGATATTACGCCATATACATTACGCCATTCTTTTGCTACTCATTTGCTGGATAATGGTGCAGATCTTAGATCCGTACAGGAAATGCTAGGGCATTCTGATATTTCAACGACGCAAGTATATAGTTCTTTGATTAAGAAGAATCTGAAAGAACAATATGATGATCATCATCCTCGCTCTATGAGACATCCAGGGATGTTAGAATGATATGTGAAATCAATAAAAAGGTGTTTCGGAGAGACAAGGGATACAAGAAGAAGGAGTGACAATGACATGAATAACGCTAACATGAAGCCTTTTAAAAGAGTCTGTTTCATCGTATTAGACAGTGTAGGTATTGGTGAGGCACCAGATGCTGCGGAATTCGGGGATCTTGGTTCGCATACGTTAGGACATATTTTAGATAGAGTGGATATCAAGCTACCCCATTTACAACAGATGGGTCTAGGAAATATAGCCTCTATTCCGCCTTTGAATCCTGTTGAGAAACCAACGGCCTATTATGGAAAAATGCAGGAAGTCTCGGTTGGTAAGGATACCATGACAGGTCATTGGGAGCTTATGGGTCTAAAGATTAACGTCCCTTTTAATACATATCCCGATGGATTTCCAGAGGAATTAATTAACAAATTTGAAGAAGAGACAGGTCGTAAGGTAATTGGGAACAAACCTGCTTCTGGTACAGATATTCTTGTGGAGTATGGGGAAGAGCAGATGAAGACAGGGGCTTGGATTGTCTATACATCTGCAGACAGTGTATTTCAGATTGCTGCGCATGAAGATATCATACCTTTAGACGAACTATATGAAGCTTGTAAAATTGCCCGGAAATTAACGATGGCACCAGAGTTCTCAGTAGGTAGAGTTATTGCTCGTCCTTATGTGGGGGAACCTGGAAAATTTGTTCGTACGCCGAATCGCCATGATTATGCTGTGAAGCCTCCAGAAGCAACGGTGATGAATGCTGTACAAGCTACAGGTAAGGACGTTATTTCCGTAGGGAAGATACATGATATTTTTACAGGTGAAGGTATAACGGAATCCTATCCAACCAAAAGTAATGAACATGGGATTCAAGTGACCATTGACCAATTATCTAACGATTTCAATGGCTTCTTATTTGTTAATCTAGTTGATTTCGATTCCTTGTATGGACATCGTCGTGACCCTGAGGGGTATGGACATGCCCTTGAAGTATTTGATCAAGCACTACCAGAATTGATCTCACAATTAACGGAGGATGATCTATTGATTATTTCTGCAGACCACGGGAATGACCCTATTCATAGTGGAACAGATCACACTCGGGAGTACGTACCTTTGTTAGTCTATAGTCCTCGTCTGAAGGACACATCAAGTCTAGGTATTCGCGGAACCTTCTCCGATGTAGGTGCAACAATAGCAGATAATTATGGAGCACAAGCTCCTAAGTATGGTACAAGCTTTTTACATGAATTAATATAAAATAGGGAGTGTTGATGAATGAGTAATATTAATCAAGCAATGATTCAAGAGGCTGCACAATATATTTCTAGTAAAAGTAGTATTAAACCTGAGATTGGACTTATTCTTGGTTCTGGGCTTGGCGTGTTGGCAAATCTGATTGAGGATGGCGTATCAATTCCTTATCAGGATATCCCACACTTTCCAGTGTCTACTGTAGAGGGACATGAAGGGGAGCTGTTATTAGGAACGATTAAAGGTCGTCCGGTTGTCATGATGAAGGGTCGGTTCCATATGTATGAAGGTTATGGACCAGAAGTTACTGCTTTTCCTGTACGAGTGATGAAAGAGTTAGGTGTGAAGAGTCTACTCGTAACGAATGCAGCTGGTGGAGTGAACACAGAGTTCGAACCTGGGGATTTGATGATTATATCTGATCATTTGAATATGCAGGGTACGAATCCACTAATTGGACCAAATGATGCGGCACTTGGCGTACGTTTCCCGGATATGTCTGAAGCTTATAGTCTTCGTCTACGCACAATAGCTAAGAAAACAGCGAAGGCAAGAGGTTTCAAAGTGAAGAAAGGTGTCTATGCTGGACTTCTAGGTCCTACTTATGAGACACCCGCAGAAATTGTTATGTTACGTGTACTAGGTGCTGATGCAGTAGGGATGTCTACCGTGTCTGAGGTTATCGTTGCACGTCATTCTGGAATGGAAGTACTAGGAATCTCTTGCATTAGCAACATGGCAGCAGGTATTCTTGATCAACCGTTATCTCATGATGAAGTCATGGAGACTACCGAACGTGTACGTGAGAAGTTTCTAGGATTAGTATTGGACATTATTCCACAAATGTAATTCATAGGGCCCTCCTATGAGAGTTTTTTGCGAAACTAAATGGTTAAAATATCAATCCACAGGAATATTTCCTGTGGATTTCTGCTGTCTTTAAAATATTTCATATCAAAATAGGATGTGAATGGAATATTTTACTCTTAACCTGACGACACTGAATGGAAGGTACGTTATTACAACGATATATAAGTCTTGTAATTACTAATCTCACGTCAGGAGGGGACTAATTTGAAAAAAATGTTACTGATCGTTACAACCGTGTTATGTCTCGTATCACTTAGTTTTCCAGCGTATGGGTATGCAGCTGAAGAAAAGAAGGCGATTGAACCAGATCTTGCTGCGAGCGCTATGTCAGCTGTACTTATGGATGCGGACACCGGTACGATTATTTATGAAAAGAATAGTCATGACAAGCTTCCACCTGCTAGTATCACGAAAATCATGACGATGTTACTAACACTAGAGGCGTTGGATTCAGGAAAGCTTAAACTAACAGACAAAGTTCGTACTAGCGAGTATGCCGCTTCCATGGGCGGGTCGCAAATATTTCTTGAACCTGGTGAGGAGATGTCTGTAGATGAGATGCTTAAGGGCATAGCTATGGCATCTGGTAACGATGCATCCGTAGCCATGGCGGAACATATTGCAGGCTCAGAAGAAGCCTTTGTAGGTATGATGAATAATCGCGCTGCAGAGCTTGGTCTAAAAGATACTCATTTCGCCAATTGTAATGGGCTTCCAGCAGAGAACCACTATTCATCAGCTTATGATATTGCGGTCATTAGCCGTGAGCTACTGAAACATAAAAGTGTCACTAAATATACGGGTGCTTACCAGGACTACTTACGTAAAGATTCAAAGAGTCCATTCTGGTTAGTAAATACGAATAAACTAGTGAGATTCTATACGGGAGCAGATGGATTGAAGACGGGTTATACGTCAGAAGCTAAGTTCTGCTTAGCCGCCACCGCTGTACGTGGAGATCTAAGAGCTATATCTGTTGTGTTGGGTGAACCTAATACGAAGACGCGGAATAGCGAAGTATCTAAGATGTTCGATTACATGTTCTCTCAATATACGAAACATACCATCTATAAACAGGGTGATGTCATTGGAAAAGTGGAGATTAACAAAGGAAAGAGTAAAGAGCTGCAACTTGTTGCAGGTCAACAATATAGTGTTCTGATGAAGAAAGTCGGAAACACCTCGAATATTAAACATGAACTACAGATTGAACCTGAATTAAGAGCTCCGATTGAGCAAGGTCAGGTACTTGGAAATCTCGTGGTATATCAAGGAGATCAGGTCATTAAGAAGTTTGAATTAAAGGCTCCAACGAAAGTTGATAAAGCTGGTTGGTGGACGATGTTCAAGCGTACGACAGCAAAATTATTTTTTGTAGATTGATAGCAGTTTTCTTCTAGTTTTGTCGTGATGCAGGAATATGATTTTCACTTCTAGAACTCTTTGTTTATGACAGGGAGGAGAGTGAGGAAAATATGAATCTTCAAATGGAAATGGAACATCACCGTCAAGTACTCATCGTCCGTTTCACAGGAGAACTTGATCATCATACTGCAGATCATGTTCGTATGAAGCTAGATGAAGCGATTCATAGTAAGCAGACCGATCATATTGTTCTAAGTCTGAAAGATCTGCAGTTTATGGATAGTTCAGGTATAGGCGTTATTCTTGGAAGGTATAAGTTGATTAAGAGCAAGGGTGGCAAGATGGCTGTATGTGATGTCACTCCACCCGTGTATCGTTTGCTGGAGATGTCGGGAATGTTCAAGATTATGCCTATCTATGAAAGCGAGAGCCATGCGCTCTCAAGTCTGGAGGTTGTGTCATGAGTGAAGAACAGACTCTAGCTCATAATTTCATGACGTTGCAGTTTGCTGCCAAGTCGGAGAATGAATCATTTGCTCGAGTTACCGTCGCCGCATTTATATCACAACTTGATCCTACAATGGACGAGCTTAGTGATTTGAAGACAGTCGTATCGGAAGCAGTAACCAACTGTATCATTCATGGATATGATTCTGATACTACAGGAATCGTGACCATTACAGCTGAGATCAAAGGGGACACAGTGACAATAACGGTGGAAGATCGTGGACAAGGCATAGAAGATCTAGATCTTGCTAAGCAACCACTATATACTTCTAAGCCTGAGTTAGAAAGATCAGGAATGGGATTTACCATTATGGAGAATTTCATGGATGAATTTGAAGTCTCTAGTGAATCCGGATTTGGCACGTCGATTAGGATGAAGAAGAGGATTGAATCCAAGAAAGCTTTATATAATTAGGGGTTGGACGTATGGATGCTGATGTTAAGAAAGCTTCGCAAACCTACTTGGAAGATTCGGAAGTCAAACGCCTTATTGCACTTAGTCAATCGGGGGATAATGTTGCCCGGGATACACTGGTGAACTGTAACATTCGTCTCGTCTGGTCGGTAGTACAGCGGTTTATGAACCGCGGATATGAGCCGGAGGACTTATTTCAAATTGGGTGTATCGGACTTTTGAAATCCGTTGATAAATTTGATCTGAGTTATGACGTTAAATTCTCTACCTATGCCGTTCCTATGATTATTGGAGAAATCCAACGTTTCTTACGTGATGACGGAACTATTAAAGTGAGCCGTTCTCTGAAAGAAATGGCGAATAAGGTTCGTAAAAAGAAGGACGAGCTCTCAAAGGTATTAAATCGACTGCCGACGATTAAAGAAGTAGCAGACGATCTTGGAGTTACACCAGAAGAAGTTGTATTTGCACAGGAAGCTAACAAGCCTCCAACTTCAATTCATGAGACTGTCTACGAGAATGATGGAGATCCCATTACCTTAATGGATCAGATTGCAGATGAATCTCAAGATAAATGGTTTGATAAACTGGCACTTAATGAGGCAATAGAGGGACTATCTGAACGAGAGAAGCTCATCGTCTACCTACGTTATTATCGAGATCAGACACAGTCTGAGGTCGCTGGTAGACTGGGAATCTCCCAAGTGCAGGTATCTCGATTGGAGAAGAAGATCCTTCAGCTCATCCGTGACCAGATTGCTCAATAGCCAACCATGTAATGATCAAGAAACCTGAGATAGTTGTCTCAGGTTTTTTTGATTTTATTGAAAAAAATAAGAAAAGAAATATTTCGAAATAATTCACAAAAATTTCATTAATTTTCATATGATTTCATATATACAGTTTGGTTCGAGCGGATTATAATTAGCTCTCGTAATAGGATTTGTTCGAGCGCTGAATTTTCTGAAAAGGAAAAGCGGGGGAACCAAAACATTGGAAATATACCAATGGGGTGAATCGTAATCAGACTAAAATAAGTTTGATATGTAGGGCTATTCCACAGTCCGAATCCGACAGCTAACCTCGTAAGCTTTGGTGGGTTTGATCATACTTTTAACTTTACGGAATTCTTCTGTAAGGGTATTATGTGTGTACAAAAACCGCAAAGCTAACCTTCCCTAAAGTAGCGTACAACATAGATGTTACAAGTTGCTTATGAAGGGGTCTTTAAGATGGTTAGCAAGGTTAAACGTGTCCTGATCGGACGTCCCATGAAATCAAATGAACTTGATCATGAGAAATTAAGTAAATTTAAAGCACTAGCTGTTCTGTCATCAGATGCTTTGTCATCCGTTGCTTATGGTACGGAACAGATTCTAATCGTACTAATGGTGGCTGGTTTCTCCGCTGCATGGTACTCCATTCCAATTTCATTAGCTGTACTAGGACTTTTAGCTATTCTTATTTTTTCTTACAGACAGACCATATTTGCTTACCCTATGGGTGGAGGAGCATATATTGTCGCAAAAGAAAACTTGGGTGTTCCTATGGGACTCATGGCAGGTGGATCATTACTTGTCGACTATATTCTTACCGTAGCAGTAAGTGCATCGGCTGGAACGGATGCCCTTACATCAGCGTTTCCATATCTTCATGATTATAGCGTCGTTATTGCTATTTCGGTCATATTAATTCTAACGCTTATAAATTTACGAGGTGTTACAGAGGCAGCTTCATTTATAGCTTTTCCCGTATACTTGTTTGTCATTTCGATATTTGTTCTAATAATTTCTGGTGTGATTAAGTATGCAACAGGCAATGTTCATGCTGCGATTCCGGAACTAGGTTCGGCGGTATCTAATATAAGTTTATTTATACTTTTAAAAGCCTTCAGTTCAGGGTGTTCGGCACTAACCGGGGTCGAAGCGGTATCCAATGCCATTCCGAATTTCAAACAACCCGCTGAGAAGAATGCAGCTAAGACGTTGGTAATGATGGGCGTTATTCTGGCAGCGATGTTTACCGGAATAAGTCTGTTGGCGTACTGGTATGGTATAACCCCTGATCTTAAAGCGACAGTTGTATCGCAGATTTCACAATCCGTATTTGGTCGTGGTGTTCTGTATTACGGAATACAAGGGATTACAGCAGTTATTCTCTTCCTTGCTGCGAATACGGCATATTCTGCGTTTCCACTACTCTCATTTATGTTAGCTAAGGATAAGTTCATGCCTCATATGTTTATGGTTCGTGGGGATCGTCTGGGGTTCTCAAATGGGATTATTATTCTTGGCGTTATGGCTTCTGTACTTGTAGCGGCTTTCCATGGTGATACAGGAAGTTTGATTCCGTTATATGCGGTTGGCGTATTTATTCCGTTTACACTTTCTCAACTGGGGATGATGATTCATTGGCTTAAAAAGAAGCCCTCTGGATGGATACATCGCTTTATTGTAAATACGGTGGGTATGATTACAACGTTATCGATCACGCTTATTTTTATTTTCACCAAATTCTCGCATATATGGATGGTGTTCATATTCCTACCGTTAGTTATGCTTCTCTTCAAACGAATCCATCGGCATTATATGAATATAGCAGATCAACTACGTATTCGGCTTGATGTGGATAAACCGGTTATCAAAGGTAGCACATTTTTGGTTCCCGTCTCTGGCGTTACGCGTGTCGTACTTAATTCTATCAGTTATGCGCGTTCTTTATCGGACAATGTCGTTGCAGTATATATTGGCTTCGATGAAGAAGAGATTCACAAGATGGAACAGAAATGGGCCGAATGGAATCCAGGTGTACGGTTAATTGTTCTGCGTTCACGGTATAGAAGTGTGATTAAACCCCTTCTTCGGTTTATAGAAACAGTTGAATGGAAAACAGCGGCAACCGATCATATTACAATTGTGATTCCGCAGTTTATTACCAAGCATTGGTGGCAAAATATATTACACAATCAATCAAGTTTGCTGATTCGTACTTTTTTGGTTAATCAGAAGGATATTGTGATTACAACGGTCCCGTATCATTTAAATAAATAGATTCATTTACAGGAGGTTGTCCCATTGGCTATTGACCTAGCTAGGGGCACCTCCTTTTTGCATATCTACTAATATATTGGCTGCACAAAAATGAGGACAAGAAGTTGCTCATAGACAGCCTATAACGAGTTGTAATGTATAATGAACGATTATTGGTTGTTAAACGTCATATAGTCGAGAAGATTATGAGGGATGTGTATTTCGGAAATGAACGACCGCGAACTATTCGAGACATACAAGGAACAGGTATACAGTCTCTGTTATTACATGATGCATAACCGTTCAGATGCTGAGGACATGTGTCAGGAGGTATTTGTCAAAGCGATACTAACGGACAGATCGCAAGTAAGAGAGATCAAACCGTGGCTGTTGAGGATCGCCTCTAATGAGTGTAGTAGTGTACTCAGAAGACGCAAGAATGGCTGGGCTAAAGAATTGAGTGCGTATTTACGCTCACGTCCCTTCTTATCCAATCCAGTAGAAGAGAGTTATGATCAACGAGAAACCAAAGTGGAGTTCTATAAGTTATACAGCATGCTCCCTAATAAGGTACGGATGGTATTTACGCTACGTTATGTGAACGAATTGACGGTACCGGAGATTTCTGCCGTAATTAACGTTCCTGAAGGTACAGTGAAGTCTAGATTGAATCGGGGTCTGAAGCTTTTACAAAGCATAACTGCTGCCCAAGTAAAGGAGATGATTGGAAATGGATCGAAGACATGAATGCGAAGTAGATGTAAACTCACAACCGAATTATGATACGATGTGGACCGCAATTGAACAGGAAGTGTCCAAGCGGAAATCAGTGATGGAGCAGAACTCTACATATCGCAGAAGAAAGTTCGTGCCTGCAACCATCGTTATCCTTTGTTTTATGGTTATTGCCGTTCCTGCCTTCGCAGGTGTAGCGTTGAATTGGGATAGCCTCATAGGGGGAAAGAGTGTAAACAATGCGTTAGATAATGGTGTTGGACAACGCTATGACCTAAGTGTGACTAGCGCGGGTGTCTCAATGAGTCTTAATGGTGTCGTAACGGATGGGGAGAAGATGAAAGCTCTCGTTACGCTCGACCTGAAAGATGATCCTACTGCATTTGATGTAGTCGAACTAGAGAATACTTACATTGCTGACGAGTCTGGTATAAAGGAAAAAGTGAGTGGATATTTAAACTATGATAAAGCGAGTGGAAAATTCCTCGGTATTTATGAAACTAAGGACAACTTACAACATAATAAGAAGAAATATACGTTGGAGGCTGAAAATCTTGTTTTTTATCAAAATAAAGACATTCCTTTGAAATCAGGTCATCAAGTTGGTGATCTAATTTCTACGGGATCAAATCAATATACTAATATTCACATCCAATCGATTACAGAGTTCAAAAATAAGCTCGCAGTACGTTATAATGTTTCAGCTTCCTCGTCAGATCAGGGAAAGGGCGGTCCGTACCTATTCATTAAGACAAAGAACGCAGAAAAAATTCAGGGCAGTTCAACCTACCTACCACATGATGGTTCAGATTTACTCATAGAGCAGGTGTTCAACTTATCCAAAAAAGAATGGGATGCTGCGGAACTTCATTTTGGTTACATGGAGGAAATAAAGCGGGTTGCTGGTACATGGAATTTTGCTTTTGAAGCGGACGGTAAAAAGGCGAGTACTGCGATTAATACACGAGAATTGCTATCGAATACCGATTTGCAATCAAAGACGGGAATCAAGTTGGAAAAACTCGTCATTACACCACTGGGAATTCTAGTTCATTTCCAAGAAGATGAGTCGTTGAAACGATTTAAAGATGGCAGTGGAGTTGTGTGGTATGACACGGTACGCATGGTTGTTGGGGACAAAGAGATCAATGGATACGTCAACAGAATTGGAGACGATCCAAGTATGAATAAAAGTGTGTACAAATTCGAATCAACGCAATGGTATAAAGATTGGTCTCTTGTTCCGATGAAGCTTATCTTGAAAGATCCTATTGTCTCGAAACGGGGTAAATCTAGTGATTGGATTACTCTAAGCAAACCGGTTGAGAAGAAGCAGTATTCCGTTTTAAAGTTGGAAGGCTACGATATCCGATTAACTTACTACATGGAGGATAAAGACTTGATCGTTGAAACTGAATCCGATTCATCTGAATTCAAAGGGATCGGCCAAACCATGATACGCGTTGAAGGTAAAAGGGTTTTAGCTGAATCATCTCCGAGCGGACCAGAACCTATCGGTAAAAAAGTGGAAAGGTATAAGAGTATAGCGCTGGATGGAAAGATAGAGCTTACCCCTTTATTTTATAGATACAGTGATCCAGGACTGGAAATGGAAATAAATCTGAATTAACTGTAGATAAGAATGAAAAGGATAGCGTCATCAGATTTCTTCTGATAACGCTATCTTTTTTGTGTTTTTATGATTCAGCTATTCAAAAACAAGAGATGATGGAAGAAAAACGTATATTCCCAATTCATCTTGACTAAAAATCGCAGTTATTTACCATACTAACGATAATTTAGCAGATATAGGAGTGATTTGTGATGACGCAGAATTCCGCTCCCACGGTCTATCTTCAGCTGAAAAAGCGTGTCCAGATCTCACGGGGGAAGATGATAAGACTTGGAGATATTGCTCATATTCTGTGTGAGCCAGAATGGGAAAAGGTACTATCTACATTAGAATTAGTTCTTCCCCTTTCAAAGGATGGAAACATGCTTGTGATGGATTTAATGCGAATTATACCTCAAATTAAGAAAGTTATCCCAAATGTGTTTATTGAATCTATCGGATTACAACATGTCATTGTAGAAATTGTACAGAAGCCTAAAAAGCCATCGATTCCGCTGTTCATTCTTGTGTGGCTATTATTATTTTTTGGCTCCGCACTGACGATTATGAATTTTCATGCGGACGTGAACATGATGGAAGTGCAGATTAGGGTTGTTGAGATGGTAACGGGTGAACGCGATGAACATCCGTATCTTTTTCAAACCGCTTATTCACTAGGGATAGGGTTCGGGATGACGGTATTTTTCAATCATTTGTTTAAGAAAAAATGGAATGAGGAACCTACACCACTAGAAGTTGAAATGTTTCTTTATCAGGAGAACATTGATCAATTTGTCGTGGCTGAAGAGTATAAGAAGGTTAGAACGATAGAGCAGAAGCAGGATGAAAGCCCATCATGATTATCATGACTTGGTTTATAGAAATATTGTTAGGGATCGCAGGTGGTATAGCTGTTGGTAGTGGGGTTATTGCGTTTATTCTGGTTCTAGATATTGTTCCTAGACTTGCGCAATTAACGTTGTCCTATAACAGAGTTCATTGGTATGAAGGTGCTTTAATCGCAGGTTCTTTAGTTGGAACAGTAAGTGATTTCTGGAACTGGAAAGGGTCATTTAATCCGTTAGTGGGTCTGATTATAGGATTGTTCTTTGGCGTATTTATAGGTCTTCTTGCAGCGGCATTAACAGAAGTATTAAATGTGCTCCCTATACTAGCTAAACGTCTCCACATGAAGAACTACTTGTTAGGTTTGTTAATGGCGATGATTGTTGGGAAAGTAGCAGGTTCACTTTTTGATTGGTATGTGTTCAGGAGATAGATATCGTAGAAGGAGTGAGTTCATATGCCCAAAGAAGAATCGGAAAACAATAATAAGGAGAACGAGAAGAAGGGGAATCCGGAGGAAAAACAACTTCAGCACAAACGAGAGCAAGAGGAATCGGATTCAATTGAAGAATCCATTATCTATTGGCAGGATGATGATGTATTCTCGGGTGAACTAAAACAAGTTCAAAAGGTGTTAAATGAGGTCATGGGGTTAGGCTCTTCATTTGACGTTGTATTTCGTGAAATGACCTTTGGTGGGATTGAATCAGGAATACTATTTATAAATGGTTTTACAGACAGTGATATTATGACAGAGATTCTCATGAGATTGACTTTTATTGAACAAGGTGAAGTTCGTGCAGATGCCATGAAGTCTTTCTTTGATAAATACATACCTCACGTTCAAGTGGAAAAAATAGAGAAGTTAAGTCAAGTTATTAATAAGGTGCTTACAGGGATGAGTGCATTTTTCATTGATGGGGATAGCACTGTAATCTTGGTAGATACACGCACGTATCCCTCGCGTAACACTGATGAACCATCCATCGAACGTGTGGTTAGGGGAGCAAGAGATGGATTCACAGAGTCGATGCTGACGAACGTATCATTGGTACGACGTCGTATCAGAGACCCTGGGTTGAAATACGAAGTTGTGCAGGTGGGTAGGAGAACAAGGACGGATGTGTGCATAGCTTATATTGATGATATCGTGGATAAAGTTCAAGTCGATTCCATACGGGAGAAGATTAAAGCCGTTAAGATTGATGGAATACCCCTTGGTGATAAACAACTGGAGGAAGCCATTATTAATAAAGGGTGGAACCCTTATCCGTTAGTGAGATACTCAGAACGTCCAGATGTCGTGGCATCACATTTACTGGAAGGTAGAGTCGTTGTATTTGTAGATACGTCACCAAGTG
The DNA here is from genome assembly GCF_059445505.1 of Paenibacillus sp. Y301. Classification (NCBI taxonomy): domain Bacteria; kingdom Bacillati; phylum Bacillota; class Bacilli; order Caryophanales; family Paenibacillaceae; genus Paenibacillus; species Paenibacillus sp. Y301. The sequence continues at coordinate 420,904 of NZ_JCAIUL010000001.1, forward strand.
TAATGATTATGCCAACCACCTTTTTTGATTTATGCCAGCATGCAGAAGAGAATCGACAGACTCCGTTTATTGGTACGTATTTGCGGTGGGTGAGGTTTCTGGGGATCATTTTCTCGATGTTCCTATTACCTCTATGGATGCTTCTTGTGCTGAATCCTGAACTGAAACCGGCAGCTTTGAGTTTTATCGGGCCACACGAGACAGCAAAAATACCTCTAATTGCCCAGTTTCTTATGGTGGAATTTGGTGTAGACTTGCTCCGACTTGCAGCCGTTCATACCCCAACTTCAATCGCGTCAGCCATGGGCTTGATTGCAGCTATTCTAGTAGGAGATATTGCAGTCAAGACAGGTTTATTCGTGAATGAAGTTGTGTTATATATGGCTATAGCTGCGATTGGAATGTTTGCTACACCAAGCTATGAATTGGGTCTCGCGAATCGGATCGTGCGGATTGTTTTACTTGTTGCAGTGGCCATTTTCCATGTTCCAGGACTTGTAATTGGCACAACATTACTGATTCTGTTGTTGACGCTTCATCGATCGTATAACTCATCATACTTGTGGCCATTTATACCTTTTAATGCAAAGGCTATGGCTGAAGTATTGTTCCGTATGCCGGTGTTAGCTAATAAAAAACGCCCTTCCTTCAATAAACCGCGGGATAATACACGAATACCAGCAGACCAAGGAGACGAATGATCAGCGCAGATTAACACAAATGATCTGCATATTAATCCATTACTATTATTTCAGGAGTTTGATATACTGATGAAAATTCAGATGGAATGTTTAATTCCATAATAAGTGGAGGACTGCTGAAATGTTCTTACATGGTACCAGTAAAATAAATGCGAGTGGACACTTAGAAATTGGGGGCTGTGATGTCGTTAATTTGAAAAAAGAATACGGCACACCACTCTATATCGTCGATGAACAGTTGGTTCGAGATCGTTGTAAGGAGTATATTGAAGCATTTAAATCTTCAGGTCTTCAATTTCAGGTGGCTTATGCTAGTAAAGCATTTTGTGTGATGGCTATGTGTGCGGTTGTAGAGCAAGAAGGGATGTCTTTAGACGTCGTTTCCGAGGGTGAATTGTACACAGCACTGCAAGCAGATTTTCCTGCGGAACGCATTCATTTCCATGGAAACAACAAAACACCAGAAGAGATCGAAATGGCGATTGATGCAGGGATTGGTTGTTTTGTAGTAGATAATCTGGTTGAGTTGTACTTGTTGCAGGCCATTGCCTCTGAGAAGAATGAGCGTGTTAAAGTTCTACTTCGTGTTACTCCAGGTGTCGAAGCTCACACCCATGAATATATTTCTACCGGACAGACCGACTCTAAATTTGGTTTTGACATAGGAAATGGTTCAGCATTTGAAGGTGTAGAGGTGGCTTCCAAACAAACAAACATCGAATTACTTGGTGTTCATTCCCATATTGGATCACAAATTTTTGAAGTGGAAGGCTTTCAAATGGCTGTTCAGAAAATAGCTGAATTTGCCAATGAAGTGAAGAAACAATTGAGCGTTGAATTTAAAGTAGTTAATCTTGGTGGGGGATTTGGAATCCGTTACGTCAATGGAGATACACCTCTACAAGTATCTCAATACATCAAAGCCATTACAGATTCGGTTAAAGAGTATTTCACAGGGATCTACAGTCAGTTACCTGAGATATGGGTAGAACCGGGACGTAGCATTGTAGGGGACGCTGGAACAACGCTGTATACGATTGGTACTCAGAAGAATATTCCAGGGGTACGTAAATATGTTGCAGTCGATGGAGGGATGACAGATAATCCTCGTCCAGCATTGTATCAATCCCAATATGATGCGGTACTTGCTAATCGGGCAAATGACGAAGAGGAAGAGCTTGTATCGATTGCAGGTAAATGTTGCGAAAGTGGCGACATGCTGATCTGGGATGTCAAACTTCCTGAGGTGAAGAGTGGAGATTTATTAGCGGTAGCTTGTACAGGAGCATACAATTACTCTATGGCAAGTAACTATAATCGGATTCGTCGTCCAGGTGTTGTGTTCGTAAAAGAGGGTCAAAGTGACCTCGTAGTGAAACGTGAAAGTTTCCAAGACTTAATTGGGAATGATCTTGTTCCTGAACGAATTCGTAAGCAAGCCGTCTTGAGATAAAACTTATTCTTGATACGCTATTCCTTATATTTCCGCTGAACGGTGCCGTCTTTGAAAAAGGACGGCTTTGCCGTGTCTACTTGTTGAATTCTGTTTTATATTTTGCTTTAAGGTATAGATTCATAGTAAACTATAGGATGTCTGTAATAGGACAGAGTACCTTCAAGCAATGAATTAATTAGTCTAGCGTTTAACTTGAACCACAAAATATTTTTAAGGAGATGGAAATGTAATGAAAAAAGGAACAATTGAATTAGAAAACGGTGGCGTAGTAGCAATTGATTTTCTAACAGAAGAAGCTCCAAACACAGTAGCTAACTTTGAAAAATTGGCTAACAGTGGATTTTATAACGGGTTAAGTTTTCACCGTGTTATCCCTAACTTTGTAGCACAGGGTGGCTGCCCAACTGGAAACGGTACTGGCGGTCCTGGATATACAATCAAATGTGAAGCTGCAAATAATACAACTAAACATGCAAGAGGCGTATTATCTATGGCTCACGCAGGTAAAGATACGGGTGGAAGCCAATTCTTCATCGTGTACGCTCCACAACCACACTTAGATGGCGTTCATACTGTATTTGGTACAGTTACAAGTGGTATGGAACTTGTTGATAGCATCAAACCTAACGACAAGATGAAAGAAGTAAAAGTTTGGGACGAAGCGTAAAAATTAATTTCAAAGAAGTGGCTAAATCTCTTAGGAGATTAGCCACTTCTTTTTGTAAGCAACAATAAAAAATATAGTTTATCTCTTGTTTTATTACTATTTTGATGGTAATATTCCTACATAAATACAATTTCATATTGATTTATCCTTCGGGGTTGGGTGAAATTCCCTACCGACGGTGATGTCTGATCGTTAGAGTATATTTATATACTCGGTTAGACTTAGTCCGTGACCTGTACGCTTGTGAATGGTGCGTATGGCTGACCTGGTGTAATTCCGGGACCGACAGTAAAGTCTGGATGGGAGAAGGAGAGCAGCTTACGTATATCACTTCAAGTGGTTACGTGACAGTTCAAAGATAAAATACAGCAGGTTGTGACAATATTCACAATAGTTCCACAAGCAAATTTTCTGTGCATTTGCTGGGGTCTATTTGGGTAATTGTTCATAGACTTTGTATTTGTGTATTCTATTTGACTCTCACAATTCCAACCCCTTATCAGATGAATCTATATCATCCGGTAAGGGGTTTTCTGTTATGTATATTTTCAAGGAAAGTTGAGGTGAATTAGAAAGTGGAAGTGATGAATGATGCGTTCTATATGTCGCTAGCGATCGATATGGCAGAACGTGCGCAAGGGCAGACACATATTAATCCAGTCGTTGGTTGTGTGGTTGTTAAGGATGGCAACTTGGTTGGATTGGGAACTCATTTAGAGCGAGGGACACCGCATGCTGAAGTTCATGCTTTAAATATGGCTGGTGATAAGGCAGCAGGAAGCACTGTCTATGTTACCTTGGAACCTTGCAGTCATTATGGAACCACACCACCTTGTAGTGAACGTCTCATCAAAGAGCGGGTTAAACGAGTTGTAGTAGCATGCACAGATCCTAATGCCCAAGTAGCGGGTAAAGGCGTTACGATGTTGCGTGAACATGGAATTGAGGTAGAAGTCGGATTACTTCAAGAAAGAGCTCTGAAATTAAATGAGAAATTCATTAAGTATATTACGACCGGTATTCCATTCGTCACCTTAAAGACTGCCAGTACATTGGATGGCAGAATCGCTACTAAAACAGGAGATAGTAAATGGATTTCGAATGAGATGGCCCGTGAGCAGGTGCATACATTACGTCATCGTCATCAAGGGATCATGGTCGGAATAGAGACAGTTCTGATGGATAATCCACACCTAACCACTAGATTATCGGTAGACGGACTTCATCCAATTCGTATTATTGTGGATTCCAAACTGCGTATCACCTTAGAATCCAACGTAGTTCAAGACGGATTAGCCCAATCTATTATATTAACGACTGAACAGATGGATGTTCAAAAAGCAGAACAACTAAAACAAGCTGGTGTGAACGTAATTGTGTGTGGAGATGGCCCACGTGTGAATCTCACCCTAGCTATGGAGAAATTAGGTGCGATGCAAATAGGTTCCATTCTTCTTGAGGGCGGTGGGAATTTAAATGGTGCAATGGTAGAGGCGAGACTCATTGATCGAATCGTGATCTACCTAGCACCGAAGATTGTTGGGGGAACCGGAGCTCCGAGTAGTTTCTCTTTTGATGGAAGCGAAAAGATGGATGATGCTGTTAGATTAGATTCATTAGAAGTTGAAAAGTTGGGAGATAATCTGTGTATTAGTGGCATTCCTGTATGGTCTTAATTCACGAGAAGGGCGGTGATATTTATGTTTACAGGGTTAGTCGAGGAGATAGGTACATTGCGAGCGCTAACTCGAAATGGAGAAGCCATGGTTCTTCACATTGCTGCATCAACTATTATGAGTGACTTGAAGATTGGAGATAGTATCTCTGTAAATGGCGTGTGTCTGACAGCCACCTTATTAGATGCTCACTCCTTTGCGGCAGATGTTATGCCAGAAACTTTTCGGAAGTCGAATCTGAAGGATCTTCAAATGGGAAGTAAGGTAAACCTAGAGCGCGCAATGATTGCTAACGGACGTTTTGGCGGACACATGGTGCAAGGACATGTAGATGGAGTGGGTAAGATCAACCATGTTACGAGAAATCAAAATGCGGTTGTGTATGAGATAACACCTGAGAATCAGAACGTGTTTAAATATATTATCCCCAAAGGCTCAATTACACTCGATGGCATAAGCCTGACAGTAGTTAATGTACAAGAGAGTAAATTTCAAGTATCCGTCATACCACATACATTAGCCCAAACCGTCCTTTATTCAAAAAAAGCTGGAGATACCGTGAACATTGAATGTGATGTACTTGGTAAATACGTGGAGCACTTACTTAACTATGGCTCATCTAGACAGCCAAATGAGGAGAAATCCTCAGGAATTAATATGGAGTATCTAGCAAAGAACGGATTTGCGTGATATTCGATAGCTGTAGCTAATGCTTCGGAAGTACGTATTGACGAAGTAAATCTACGAAGTACAGCTCCAAAACTAAGCATATGCTTCCGAAGTAAGTTTGATGAAGTGATGACTGCAAGTAATGCTCCAAAACTTTTAGGAGGAAACGATCATGGAGAACGAAATCATTTTTGATCCTATTGAAGAAGCCATATATGATCTGATGCGTGGTAAGGTAATTATCGTCGTTGATGACGAGGATCGTGAGAATGAAGGGGATTTCATAGCTTTGGCAGAAAAGGCAAGTCCAGAAGTTATTAACCTTATGATTAGTCAAGGGCGTGGATTGGTATGTCTACCTATCACTCAAGAGCGTGCAGATGAACTAGATCTGAGACCGATGGTTGCACATAATACAGATAACCACGGGACCGCTTTTACAGTATCGATTGATCATAAAGACACAACAACGGGTATTTCTGCTTATGAACGTTCCTTAACAATCAAGGCCATCATGGACCCGAAGGCAACTGCTAGTGACTTTCGTAGACCGGGACATATGTTCCCGCTGATTGCTAAGAAAGGTGGTATCCTTCGTAGGGCAGGTCATACAGAGGCAGCGGTAGATTTGGCGCGGATGTGTGGTTCTTATCCAGCAGCGGTTATCTGTGAGATCATTAAGGAAGACGGAACGATGGCTCGCTTACCCGATCTATTCGAAATTTCTCGGAAGCAGGAATTGAAATTAATTAGTATTAAAGATTTAATTCATTACCGTAATGAAAAAGAAAGATTAATTAAACGGGAAGTCTCCGTTCGTATGCCAACAGACTTTGGCGAGTTTCAAGCGATCGCTTATACGAATGAAGTGGATGATAAAGAGCATCTTGCCTTAGTAAAAGGAGAGATTGACCCTGACAAACCATTGCTTGTACGCGTACACTCTGAGTGTCTGACAGGAGATGTATTTCACTCTCACCGTTGTGATTGCGGTCCACAATTTGCTGCCGCACTTCGTCAGATTGATGCAGCAGGAAGTGGCATTCTACTGTATATGCGGCAAGAAGGACGCGGTATTGGTCTTATTAATAAATTGAAAGCTTATAAGTTACAAGAAGAAGGTCTAGATACCGTAGATGCGAATTTAAAACTGGGGTTTGCAGCAGATTTACGAGACTATGGTATAGGGGCACAAATTCTAAAAGATCTAGGTGTAGGGCAAATCAGGCTTCTTACAAATAACCCGCGCAAGATTAAAGGTCTGGAAGGTTATGGATTAGAAGTTGTTGAGCGGGTACCTATTCAAATGAAAGAGAATGAGGATAATACGCGTTATTTGCATACCAAACAAGTGAAACTGGGCCATTTAATGGAGTTTGACGATATTGAACAGAACGAAGATCCTAATAAATAATGGAAAATGAGAGGAAGATGATTTAATATGACACACTATTTTGAAGGTAATTTAGTATCCGAAGGTTTGAAATACGGGATAGTAGTTGGACGGTTCAATGAATTTATTACGAGTAAACTACTTGGTGGTGCACTGGATGCGCTGAAACGTCATGGTGTACAAGAGGATGAGGTCGATGTAGCTTGGGTTCCTGGAGCGTTTGAAATCCCTCTGATTGCTCAAAAAATGGCCGAAAGTGGTAAGTACGATGCAGTAATCACATTAGGCACGGTTATCCGAGGATCAACGTCCCATTATGATTATGTATGTAATGAAGTTGCTAAAGGGGTAGCAGCAATTAACCTAAAAAGTGGAATCCCTACGATATTTGGAATCGTTACGACGGAGAATATTGAGCAGGCCATAGAACGTGCTGGAACGAAGGCAGGTAATAAAGGATACGATTCAGCTATTTCAGCAATTGAGATGGCAAACTTGACGAAACTGTTTAAATAGTGCTTATTTAATGTAGTACCCTTTAATCGGGTACTACATTTTTTATTTTTGCTGGCGGGAGGATTTACCGTGTCTGAACCTGTACAATATAAGCTGGAAACATTTGAAGGACCGCTGGATCTACTTCTACATCTCATTGATAAAGCGGAAATTAACATCCAGGATATCCCCGTCACTGAGATTACAGAACAGTATATGGTTTATTTGCAGAATATGCAGGAACTCGAACTGGAAGTTACGAGCGAATTTCTTGTGATGGCAGCTACTTTATTATCTATTAAGAGCAAGCTGTTGCTTCCCAAACCACCGATCATTGAAATGGAAGATTTCGATTTCTATGAAGATGATGATTATGATCCACGGGCGGAATTGGTGCAGAAGCTCATAGAATATCGTAAGTACAAAGGGATTGCTCAGCATCTCCATGAACGTGAGTGGGAACGAAGTCTTATTTTCTCAAAAGAGCCAGAGGATTTAGCTTCATGGATGCCTACCATTTCGGAGAACCCTGTTCAAGGTCTACATGCAGCAGATCTGGTTGCAGCTTTCCAGAAAGCATTACGCAAAGTAGTCAAACGTAATGCATATGCACGAATTCAGAGGGATGAAATATCTGTTAAAGATCGTATTAGGGATGTTGTGGAAGCTCTACAACGTGGAGGTAAAGGCGGGAAATTGCTATTCTCAAAGTTACTACATGAGGATATGGTTCGCCATGAGATTGTGGTGACCTTTCTAGCTATTCTCGAGCTCATGAAGATGAAGCAAATATTGTGTTATCAGGAAAGACTATTCGATGACATCGTCATGGAATGGAGAGGAGAAGAAGAATTACATGGAATACCCGATGTTGAAATCGATTATTGAAGGACTGCTGTTTCTAGCAGGTGATGAAGGATTAAGTGTGAAGCAGATTGCTGAGATTGTGGAACAACGTAACGAGTTAGTTAGTGACGCACTGGAAGAAATGAAGGAAGACTTCGTGAAAGAACAACGTGGACTTCAGATTATACAAATTGCAGGTAGCTACCAGTTGGCTACGCACCAAGACCATGCTATTTATTTCGAACGATTGGCATACTCTCCATCTCGGGCATCATTATCACAGGCTGCGCTTGAGACACTTGCCATTGTGGCATATCGCCAACCTATCACCCGTGTAGAGATTGAAGAAATACGCGGAGTGAAGTCGGAACGCGCCATTCATACCCTGGTAAATAAAGATCTTATTGAAGAGAAAGGTCGTGCAGAAGCGATTGGCCGACCGATCCTGTATGGTACAACGAAGCCATTCTTAGATTATTTTGGTCTGGCAGGTATCAAAGATTTACCTGAACCTTCTCTTTTTGAAAATAAGGACAACCTAGAGGAAGAGACTCAAATGCTATTTGATCGCCTTGATGGACGTCAGCTAACATTTGATGATGTGAAAGATTCATAATGGCTATCATTCATTCAAAAACCGTCATTTCAATAAGAAATGACGGTTTTTTATTGTCTTTATCTGATTTGCCGAATTTTTTCCAAGTAGAATTGCCATACTAGTTATAGAGGTTCATTTTAAACAAGCATGGGGGTTTACATGTGTGGATTTTTATAATCATTGTCTTTGTACTCGTGTTGCTTGTTACTGCGGTTCTTCTCTCAAAGATTCATATGGATATATGGCTGAGTAAGCAAGGGAAGAACGACGAAGTGGTATTCAAAATTAGAATGTTATATGGTTTGATCCGTTTCCATTATGAGTTACCTATGATGAAATTTGAGAATATGAAGAAAGGAATAATGATTAAAGTTGAAAAACGAAAAAACGTGGGATCGACGAAAAAAGTGGAAGATACTGAAACACATGTGAATAAACGTAAAATCGACATCTGGATGCGAGAGATTCAGGAAATTCTTGAAGCGACGGAATCATTTAAAATATGGCTGAAACGTACGTTATCTCGACTGTCTATTGTAAATCTTACATGGTCTACGGCCTTTTGCGTAGGGGATGCTGCTAGTACAGGTGTAGTTACGGGACTGATATGGAGTACTAAGACATTCATTGTTGGATGGTTATCATATCAGGTACAGATGAAGAATTATCCCCAATTACTTGTCGTTCCTGTGTTTGATGATCGTCCTCAATTCTCAACGGAGATGTCTTGTACAGCACATATCTCTTGCGGATATGCCATCTATGCAGGAATGGTTCTGATGGTGCGGGTGCTTAAAATAAAAGGTGGCTTGAAGAGTTGGAAGAAGATTATGTCTAAAAAGTAATGGAGAACATGCATGCTTTAATTTTCTGAAGTGTCATATGAAAATCAATATTTTTAAATGAGGCAAAGCCATCCTTTTCACAATTGATTTGTGTAAAACGATGGTTTATTTTTATGAAATCCAAAATTTAACTTGTGATAAACGGAAATAATTGATTAATATTTTACCCCAAATAAGCTCTTCAACAATTAGAAGTGCCAATATTATTCATGAGCTTAAAAAGGATTCTCCTTTGGAGAGTCCTTTTAATTTTGCCCTTTAATTCGATCAGTACATACTCCTCCTTCTTAGTGCGCATAATACAAAAAGCGAAGGGAAGTCCTTATCAATATCGCATGAAGGAGGAAATAACAATGTCAGACCATCCCATTCAAGGGTTGATGCAGACGGCAATGGAGAACATTAAAGGAATGGTGGATGTGAACACGATCGTTGGTGATCCTGTTCAGACACCTGATGGTAGTGTGATTCTGCCTATAAGTAAAGTGGCTTTTGGATTTGCTGCTGGTGGAAGTGATTTTCGTGTGGAAGGCTCTACGAAGACATCGGGGACGAATGATCAACAAGAAAAGAAGAATCCTCCATTTGGAGGAGGTACAGGTGGAGGGGTATCCATCCGTCCAATTGCATTTCTTGTTGTAGGTAAAGATGGCGTATACATCTTACCACTCGACTGTCAGACACATATTTATGAGAAAATGATTGATACGGTACCGTATGTGATGGAGAAGATACAAGAGATGTTCCAGAAGAAAAATCCTAACCAACAAAATAAAGCGAATTATTCTTCTACAACTTCACCCACTGGGGAAAAATCAGATAACATTGTGTTTTAAAGATGATTACGCCCCTTCCGCTGGATAACGGAAGGGGTTTTTCATTTCTATACGTTCTGCACCTGATGATGAGATTTCCACCAACTGGAATTTCTCCATCTAATTTGATCTTTAGAAAACGATTTGCTCATAACAGGTTAATGTAACAGGATAATTTCCTGCTATACATGTATTACGGGGATATATCAACTATTTAACAGTAGTTTGTCCTGCTAACTGAAATTAGTAACTGCCAGCAGTTCCATCCCTATCTCGGACTAGCCGTGTTTCCGATATGTTCTTTGCCAATGAAAGGACATACCTGTTTATAGCCAAGCATATACTTGTACTAGACCCCAAGAATTTCGCCGGAGGAAAGATAAACATGAACATGAAGAATAAATTGAAGATCGTTCTATGGATATGTTTATGTCTATCCATTAGTTCTGCCATACCAACTCATGCAAGATCCACTCACCATGGTGTAGCTACACATGCTCAAGCTGCTTCATTAATGGATGTTACGTCGGGCCGTATACTCTACTCTAACCATGGTGATGATGAGCTTCGAATTGCTAGTCTGACCAAAATTATGACCGCGATCGTGGCCATTGAATATGGACCGATGAACAAACCGGTTAAGGTAAGTAAAAATGCTTATGCCAAAGAAGGTTCATCGATTTACTTAAAGCTCGGAGAACAAATGAGTCTAGAGAATATGCTGTATGGGCTTATGTTACGCTCTGGGAATGATGCAGCAACAGCTATTGCAGAGCATGTTGGAGGCTCTGAAGAAGGATTCGTCTATTTAATGAATGCTAAAGCAAATGAATTAGGGCTCAAACATACTCATTTTATGAATCCTCATGGGTTGGATGCGGAGGGACATTATTCTTCTGCAAACGACTTAGCTACGATGACTGTCTATGCAATGCATAATCCGACTTTTAAGGAAATTGTCAAGACACCTACGAAGAAAGTCCCCAATCCTAATGAAGCCTGGGATTACAAATGGGATAACAAAAATAAAATGCTGCGTTTCTATGATGGAGCAGACGGTGTGAAGACTGGGTATACGAAAAAGGCCTTTCGATGTCTAGTGAGTTCAGCAACAAGAAATGGACAACAACTTGTAAGTGTTACGATTAATGATGGGGATGACTGGAATGATCATGGCAAAATGTTGGACTATGGATTTGCGTATTATCCGCTTGTTTCCCTGATTGAACGTGGACAAAAGGTTGAAGGACATGACCTAGTTACTAGTCAGGCATTTGCTTATCCTTTAGCCGAAGGAGAACAAAGTGCAATTACCAACCGGCTAATTCTAATGACACCAAGAAATGTAAATCAAGATAAAAGCCCGGATACTTCTTTTGGATTAAAAGGTAGGATCGAGATTCTACATGAGGGTAAACTCGTCGGTAAAGTTCCTGTGTATTCTCCAGGAAGTCTTCTTCCTGAGCACGCCATACCGAACAAGGAAACTATAGAGCAAGATGACTATACACAACCGAATTCTAAGATGACTATTATTGAACGACTAATAAATAAATTGCTAATGGTGTAAACGGAATTGCTAATGCTGTAACCGGAATGGTTAAGGAACAAGGAATACAAGGAATGATAGACATGATTTTGAATTGATTGAAATTGATTATGAAACAACGGTGTGGGAGGTCATGGGGATGATCAATGTAATTTGGCTTGCGTTACTTGTAATTGGGTTTGTATTTGCAGCTATTTCAGGAAATATTGAGTCAGTGACAACAGCAGCATTTGATGGTGCTAAGACAGGAGTGACTGTTTGTTTTGGACTCATCAGCGTACTTGTTTTCTGGATGGGAATGATGCGCATTGCAGAAGACTCAGGTCTCTTGAGAAAAATTGCTAAGGTATTAAGCCCAGTTGTTAGGTTCTTATTCCCTGATGTACCTCGTGATCATCCTGCTATCGGTTATATTCTATCCAATATGAGTGCTAACCTCCTTGGTTTAGGAAATGCGGCGACACCCATGGGAATCAAAGCGATGCAGGAGTTGCAAACCCTTAATCCCGATAAAGAGGTTGCAAGTCCAGCGATGTGTACGCTCCTTGCTCTAAATACAGCAAGCATTACTTTAATTCCAACGACGCTGATCGCAATTCGGATCAATTACAATTCTGCGAGTCCGACGGAAATCGTAGGTACTACATTGGTTGCCACATTCATTGCAACAGTAGCTGCAATCTTGGCAGATCGTTGGTGTAGAAGATGGAATCTTCATAGAGATCATAAGCCACCTGCTAAAAGCATCTCATCAAAGCCTAGCATGAAAGGATGATTCTCTGTGTATGCACTCATTAATCTCATTTCTACTTGGGCAATACCCATTATCATTGTCTTTATTCCCTTATTTGCCTTTACTAAAAAAGTACCTGTCTACGAATCTTTCATTGATGGTGCTAAAGATGGCTTCTCGACAGCCGTTCAGATTATTCCACATCTCGTGGGGATGATGGTTGCCATTAGTGTATTTAGAGCATCAGGTGCTCTTGATTTCTTTGTCGGTTGGACAGGTTCTTTCCTTCAATCGTTAGGTGTTCCCAGTGAGATTCTCCCGTTAGGGCTACTGCGGCCGTTAACTGGAACAGGGTCTCTGGCTTTTGCGACAGATCTTATTCGAGTCTATGGACCTGATTCCATGATTGGAAGAATGGCTTCTACGATACAAGGTAGTACAGACACTACGCTCTATGTTCTTACCGTCTATATGGGCGCTGTTGGGATCCGAAATGGGCGTTATGCCCTGAAGGTGGGCTTATTCTCAGATGTGGTTGGTTTTGTTGCCGCAATTGCGGTTTGTTTAATTTTCTTTGGCTGACTAAGAAGATTGCCTATACCAACCGTATGTATCTTTCATATTCTATACAAGCCAAGCTGCCCAAGGATGAGGTGAGTATATGTTATATGAAGGGTTTATAATTCATCACTCTGCGTGCTCCTCGATTAATGGAAAAGGATATGATTTCTGGATTAGTTTAGATTCCTCCATTATTTCCGCCCCCGTACTAACTGATCCTGAATATATTCATATTTGTCTCGAAGGCCATTTTAATCGCGCATATGATCTAATGTCACTCCGGTCGAAACAACAACTTTTTACCGCTAGTAAGTTAATTATGGAGCTCTCCAGAAGGTACGATATCTCTCCTTTATACCTCTACCCACATTCCCAGGTTTGTCCAGGTTCACATTTTCCGTGGAATGAGCTTGTGATTTATCCTGCTGATGGGTATCATTAGTCTGAGGTGAATTAACGATAATGGAAAGATTACAGAAAATATTAGCTCAAGCTGGGATTGCATCCAGACGCAAATGCGAGGATTTGATCGTAGCAGGTAAAGTGGAAGTTAACGGGGAGGTCGTAACTACCCTAGGAACAAAGGCGGACCCCGACCAAGATATCATTACGGTAAGTGGTAGACCTATTAGTAACGAAAAGAAGGTATATCTCGTAATGAACAAACCTAAAGGGGTAATTACAAGTGCTTCAGACCCTGAAGGTCGTAAGATTGTATCCGATTATTTAAGAGGTATTAAAGAAAGAGTATATCCCGTGGGTAGACTTGATTACGACACGGAAGGTTTACTTCTTCTCACCAATGACGGAGAGTTCGCTAATCTTCTTACGCATCCCAAACACCATGTGCCAAAAACATATATGGCAACAGTGAAAGGGGTGCCTCACGGTTCCGACTTAGACAAGCTGAAGGCAGGAATCATGCTTGATGACGGAATGACCTCTCCAGCAGAAGTGGAGTATAAAGATATCGATACAGCCAAAAATGAAGCTACAATCTCCATTACCATACATGAGGGACGTAATCGTCAGGTTCGTAGAATGTTTGAAGCGATTTCTCATCCTGTTATTAAGTTGAAGAGAATCTCTTTCGGTGATCTTTTATTGCAGAACCTAAAACGTGGATTATTCCGTCATTTAACGAAAGATGAGATTGAAGATTTGATTAAATTAGCTAAATCTCCCAAATTACCCAAAAAGTAACTGTAAAGGTCACATAAATTTCAAAAACTACCGCAATATTTATGGCAATATTAGTTATAATTGTTCATAGGATGTTCACACTGTGTGAATTAAATGTGAATTCATTATGACATATGTCATAGAGGGAGGCTTTGAAATTGGGTAAATCCAGAAAAAAAGTCCAGATTGTTATTTTGTTGCTCATTGTCTTATTAGGAGGGTATGCCATTATCTCTAACGTGTATGGATCAGGAGGAAAGCCTGTGGTTGGAGATAAGACGCCCTCCTTTAATCTTTTAGGATTGGATGGGGAGGTTCATAACCTTAGCGAATATAAGGGCAAAGCTATGGTTATTAATTTCTGGGGTACTTGGTGTAAACCTTGTGTCAAAGAAATGCCGGCACTTCAACAACAATCGGAGAAGTGGAAGGACAAAGGTGTGGTTGTGATCGGTATTAATGCGGGTGAAGATGTCATGTCTGTCGAGAATTTCGCGAAACAGGCCAATATTAACTTTCAAATCCTGCTAGATCCCAACAAAGAAGCTGTACAACAATATGGTATATCACCGTTGCCGACGACCTTGTTCGTAGCACCCAATGGGAAGATCAAAGAGATTCATTTGGGAGAACTTGATCTAGGGACGTTGGATTACGAAATTGAACAGTTGGTGACAACCAAATGATCCAAGATTTATTAGCTTTTCAAAATACGAAATGTGAATGTGGTCATCAGAACCCTGTGGGAACGGTGCTATGTGAAGCTTGTGGTAACCCATTAAGTAAAGAAGATCAAGAATCTAAAGAATTATTAGAAATGAGATATGACGGGATGGCCCGTCGTTCACAACGAAGTACCCCAAATGTAATTGACCGTATATGGAACTTTTTTAGTTCAGTAAAGATTGCTGTGTACATGATTATTCTTACCTTGCTGGGTTCAATGTTGGGGACGATCTTTCCTCAAGAAAGTACATTCTTAAATATTGATGCTGCAAGCTATTATCCTGAGACTTATGGGACAGCAGGTTCAATTTATTACAAGCTAGGATTGTCACATACCTATGAATCTTGGTGGTTTGTCTTATTACTCGTGATGATTGGAGCTTCGCTTATTATTTGTAGTCTAGATCGGGTATTGCCTTTATATAAAGCACTCTCGAAAAGAAAGATTCGCAAACATATGCAGTTCCTGACTCGTCAGAAAGTCGTATATCAGACACAACTAGTCGATGATGAAGAAGAATGGATCAAGACAATAGTGGCTCCGCTTAAGAAAAAGGGGTACCGTGTACATACGGATGGAAGTGCATTACTTGCAGAAAAATATCGTTTTAGTCGCTGGGGTCCATATGTTATTCATATTGGATTAATCATTTTCTTACTTGCAGTACTTGCACGGGGGTTGCCAGGTTTAAATATGGATCAACATTTGTCCTTTCCTGAAGGGGAAGCTAAGCCTATTCCTGATACTTCTTATTATCTAAAGAATGATAAGTTTACCGTAGAGTACTATACAGAAGATGATATGCCAGAGGAATTCAAGGGAAAAGGGAAAATACTCCCCAAGCTTTTCCGTACGGAAGCAACACTTTATGAATGTACTGAGAATTGTGATGATCCTTCAAAGGAACCTAAGCTTACTGAAGTATACCGTCATCCGATCGAGGTAAATAAGCCATTAAATTATAAAGGACTTAAAGCATATCAATTCGATTTCGATACAACGCCTATATTGAGATCAGTTACACCTTCACTAGTAGACAAGAATACGGGTAAAGATTATGGCCAATTCAAGCTGGATATTCGTAATCCTGAGCGAACGTATAAAGTAGGAAATTACACCCTGAATCTAGTAGAGAAATATATGGATTTTGGATTGAATGATCAAGGTGAGCCTGTTTCTATATCACCGAATCCAAACGCACCTTCCTTTTTATTTTTATTAAAGGGCCCAAATCTACCTGAAGCGGGTGTACAATACTTTTATTTCCCTAAACAAGTGGATAAAGAGCGTTTTCAGCAGGACGTGATTAATGAGAAACTAGCTGGCGATAATGATTGGTTTGAGTTGGATGTTCAGGGGATGGAACGTGTTGACTTCTCTATGTCTACGAGTTATCTAAATATTCGAATCGATAAAGTCATGCCATTCATATGGGTTGGGGCGGCCATTGTTATGCTCGGTCTTATTCTAGGATTCTATTGGCAACATCGCCGGATATGGATACGTATTGATGATGGAAGTTTAACTCTAGCTGCTCACACCAACAAAAATTGGTTCGGGATCCGAAAGGAAATCGTAGTAATATTACAAAAAGTGAATATGGAAGTGGATGAAAAGTCCCTAGATAACGGAGGAAATCAAGTATGAATTTAATGGATTTCAGTAGTATGTTTTTTACGATCGCCTTCTTGGTCTACTGTGTAGCCTTCATCTTGTATGGAGTAGCTATTATGGGACGTATTTGGAGAAATCGTGATCCCGATCAACATATGAAGCGATGGGGAAGTATATCATTCTTCCTATCCTCTCTAGGCTTGATCTCTCATTTAATCTATTTCTTCACGCGTTGGATTAGTTCTGGACATATTCCCGTTAGTAATATGTTTGAGTTCATGAGTAGTTTGTCCATGATGATTATGATCGCATTCACAGTGGTATATCTCATTTATAAAAAGACACTATTAGGACTATTCGCAGTTCCTATCGTAATTATTATTATGGCTTATGCGGCAGTGTTTCCTCAAGAAGCACAACCCTTGATACCATCACTTCAATCATGGTGGTTACAAGTTCATGTGACTATGGCAGCATTAGGTGAATCATTCTTTGCTATTGGTTTTGCAGCAGGATTTATGTATCTCCTTCGATCTGTTGATTTCAGCAGTAAAGACAAGAGAGAACGTCGTCAACAGCGAGGAGTAGAGTTCGTATTCATAACAATCGTTGTGCTCCTTGGATTTATTATCTCTGTCTTTGCCTTCCGTATAGATGGATATCAATCCGTATTCACACAGGAACAGATGGTTAGTGATACGGATACAACGATGAAAACTTCTAAAGTGGAGTATAATTTGCCACCTATTGTAGCACCGTATCAAAGTGAGGTAGAAAGCTTTCAACCTTTCCTTGGGATGAAAGAACCTTTATTCGAGGCTCCATCGTGGATGACAGGTATTAATGCAGGAAGAAAACTGAATACTATTATTTGGTCGCTATTAGCGGGACTCATTCTTTATGCTATTATTCGTCTTATTATACGCAAACCTATTGGTAAGGCTGTACATCCTTTATTAAAAGGGTTAGATGCTGATGATCTTGATGAGATTACGTATCGATCCATTGCAATTGGATTCCCAATATTCACTT
Source organism: Paenibacillus sp. Y301 (assembly GCF_059445505.1). NCBI lineage: Bacteria > Bacillati > Bacillota > Bacilli > Caryophanales > Paenibacillaceae > Paenibacillus > Paenibacillus sp. Y301. The sequence continues at coordinate 438,463 of NZ_JCAIUL010000001.1, forward strand.
TAGGCGCACTTATTTTTGCCATGATGTGGGCTCAGATCGCTTGGGGGCGTTTCTGGGGTTGGGATCCTAAAGAAGTCTGGGCTCTTATTACGTGGTTATTCTATAGTGCCTATTTGCATTTAAGATTGTCGCGTGGATGGCAAGGGAAGAAATCGGCATGGCTTGCGGTACTAGGCTTTGTTATTGTTATGTTTACGCTTGTTGGGGTTAATTTAATCATAGCTGGTCTACATTCCTATGCGGGAACTGAATAAGTTTGAATTCGTTTTTTTAGGTATTTGGCTATCCGTTTCACATTTGATGTTGAATGTTGAAACGGATTTTCGCTATAATTGATATTTAGGAGAGAATCTTGGGTAATACATAGACTATCTATCCGAGAATCGGACTTTCACCATGGGTCCTACGTAGGATAATTAAGGGGTTGTTGACGATGTCAGAGGAATTAAATCGGATATTGGTCGTGGATGATGAGGAACGCATTCGACGATTATTAAAAATGTATTTGGAAAAAGAAGGATACCAAATTGATGAAGCTGAAGATGGAGAAACAGCTCTTCAGAAAGCGATATCAAATGATTATGGTCTAGTGATTCTGGACCTTATGCTTCCTGGTATAGATGGTGTTGAAGTCTGCACGCGTCTGAGACAAGTGAAATCGACTCCTGTCCTCATGCTTACAGCTAAAGGGGAAGAAATTAACCGAGTGCAAGGTTTTGAAGTTGGAGCAGATGATTATGTCGTTAAACCTTTTAGTCCGCGAGAAGTTATTTATCGGGTGAAGGCGATTTTACGGAGATCTTCGACGACTGCGTACTTATCTAAGGATGGTAATTCTAGTAATGATATTGTGTTCCCTCATTTGGTTATTGAACATGATGCACACCGTGTGACCGCTAGTGGTGAGGAAGTTGGACTAACACCGAAGGAATATGAGTTATTACATTATTTGGCAGTATCGCCAGATAAGGTTTTCTCGAGAGAGGAACTCTTAAAGGATGTTTGGAATTATGAGTTTTTCGGAGATTTACGTACCGTGGATACCCATGTGAAACGTTTGCGTGAGAAATTAAATAAAGTATCACCAGAGTCAGCGACGATGATTACTACCGTATGGGGCGTGGGTTACAAGTTAGAGGTCTCGAAATAACGTGAATTTCTGGAAAACACTTGTCGGTAAAATATGGCTAACTATTATTTGTCTGGTCGCTGTTGTATTGATTACTCTGGGATTATTCTTGTTGCCTTATATTGACACGAATTTCGCGAATTCTGGCGCCATCAAACGTCTATTTACTTACACATCCATTATTGGATTCTCAATGACAACTTTCTTCGGATTATTCCTCCTATCTAGGATCACGCAACCGATGCAGAAGTTAATTCATGCGGCAGATGCGATTCGCAAAGGGGAATACGGAACCCGGTTATCGGTTGTGACTAGTGATGAAATTGGCGCGTTAGCAAACACTTTCAATCATATGGCTGCAGAACTCGAAGATAACATTCGTAATTTGAATCAGGAGAAAGAACATTTAGCAAGTGTACTTCGAAGTATGAGTGATGCGGTAATCACCTTTGATAATGAGGGTAAAGTCATTCTTACCAATCCACCGGGTCATCGTGTTCTTGAATTATGGCAGAGTATTGATTGGAATTTCGAATCGACGGAAACTCGGGGAAAACGTATATCAGAAGTACCAGAACCTTTAGATGATCTATTTAATATGACTATCAATGGAAGTGGAGATTCTAGTACCTCAGTGCATGTGAAGCAAGATGTATGGTCTGTGATTATGACACCTCTATATTCGGAGAATGATATTCGTGGAGCTGTAGCGGTTATGCGCGACGTGACGGAGGAAGTGCGCTTAGAGAAGATGCGTACGGATTTCGTTGCCAATGTGTCACATGAGATTAGAACGCCACTCTCGATGATGCAGGGTTATAGCGAAGCTTTGTTAGATGGCATGGCTACTTCACCTGAAGAAAGTAAAGAATTGATTCAAGTTATTCATGACGAATCTCTCCGAATGGGTAGGCTTGTGAAAGACTTGTTAGTTCTAGCTCGTATGGAAGCAGGACATTCGGACATGGTCATGGGGTACGTTAATATTCATGAGTTACTTGAACGGATCTATCGTAAATTTTTCGTCCGTTCTAAGGATTGTGATCTACAGCTCCATTATGAGAAACGTTCAGATGATTTGATCATTCAGTCTGGGGATGAAGACCAGTTAGAACAAGTGATGACGAATTTACTCGACAATGCTTTCCGCCATACGCCAACAGGCAAAAATATATATATTATAGCTGAATTTGTTCAGGGGGATCAACATAATTCATTTATTCAAATCGAAGTGAAAGATGAAGGTGTCGGAGTTCCAAAGGAAGATGTACCTTTTATCTTTGAACGATTCTATAAGGCAGACAAGGCTCGTGTTCGAGGTGAATCTGCGGGTACTGGGCTTGGGCTCGCTATCGTTATGAGTATTGTTGAGGCGCATCATGGGACTGTCAAAGTTACAAGTGAAGTGGGGGAGGGTACCACTTTCACGATACGACTTCCTGTCGAAAATCAGAAATAATGATATAGAATCAAAAAACACCTCTATTGGAGGTTTTTTTTGTAGAAGAAGAAAGATTAATCTTGTTCGTCGTGGAACAAATGAAGAAGATATATAAATGTGAATGGAAGTAATAGGAGGCTTGATATTTCATGAGCAATGACTATATATTAGCCCTTGATCAAGGGACAACAAGTTCAAGGGCTATCGTATATGATGATCAAGCTCGTCCAGTAGCGCGAGCTCAGAGGGCAATCAAACAAAGTTATCCAGAGCCTGGCTGGGTGGAACATGATGGGGAAGAAATTTGGATGTCACAACTTGAGGCAGTCCATGAAGCCTTGACCCAAGGCCAAATTAATGCGGAACATATCCGTTCTATAGGTATTACTAATCAAAGGGAAACTGTGTTAGTCTGGGATCGAATCAGCGGTAAACCGATCCATCCAGCCATAGTCTGGCAGGATCGACGAACAGCATCTCTTTGTGAGGATTTGAAAGAACGTGGGCTTACAGAATTAATAACAACGAAAACGGGACTTGTCATTGATGCTTATTTCTCCGCTACCAAAATTTCTTGGATTCTGGATCATGTGGAGGGTGCTAGAGAGAAGGCAGAAAAAGGTCAGTTGATTACCGGAACGATGGATACTTGGATGATATGGAAGCTTACAAGTGGTCAGGTGCATGCTACTGATGTAACGAATGCATCTAGAACGATGTTATTTAATCTAGATACCAGAACTTGGGACGACGATTTATTATCTGAATTACGTATTCCCAGATCCATTCTTCCGACGATATGTATGTCGGGTCACTTTTATGGTATGACAGACCCTAAATGGTTAAATGGTGTTTCGATTCCAATACATTCGGTCCTAGGTGATCAGCAAGCAGCTTTATTCGGACATACCTGTTTAGAGGCGGGAAGTGCCAAGAATACTTATGGAACAGGTTGTTTCATTCTAATGAACACCGGTAGTGAGCGGGTAACGTCCTCCCATGGATTGCTGACAACCGTTGCATGGGGTATAGAAGATGAGATGTATTATGCTCTGGAAGGTAGTGTCTTCGTGGCAGGAGCTGCCGTACAATGGCTTGAAGAAGGCCTAGGATGGATTAGTGAACCAGCTCAATCAGAATTAATGGCTACTGAGGTATCCTCAAGCGATGGCGTTGTCGTGGTTCCAGCTTTTACTGGATTAGGGGCACCTTATTGGGATATGTATGCTCGTGGGGCTATATTTGGGCTGACACGAGGAACAACATCTAATCATATTGTACGAGCTACCATAGAGTCATTGGCTTATCAGTCTCGTGATGTCATTAATGCGATGGAGAAGGACGCCGGGATGCCTCTACGAGAGCTTCGTGTAGATGGTGGTGCAGTCTCTAATAATTTGTTGATGCAATTCCAAGCAGACATTCTTGGAGTAGAGGTGACACGAACAGAGAATGGAGAAACAACATCACTTGGAGCGGCGCTCTTAGCAGGATTAGTTAGTGGGTTATGGAGTAAGGAGGAATTGAAACAGTTTAATTCCGCAGAGAGAACATTTCAACCGTTAATGGCTGATGAAAAAAAGGAAAAATTATATCACATTTGGCAGGATGCAGTTAAACGAACCATGGGTTGGGAACAACACCATTTCGATTAATATATTAATAAAGGCGTCGATCCATGGATCAACGCCTTTATTTGATAGATTAGAGATTTTATTAATTTAGAATAATTTCTTGAGCTGTATTAATTTCTTGTAGAGCTACAAGCTGAATTAAGACATCTTTAGGTACTGCTTTATCTACGGTTAATATCATAAGGGCAGAGCCACCAACAAGTGTACGTCCAACTTGCATCGATGCAATATTGACTTCATTCTTACCAAGTAAAGTACCTACAAGTCCAATGATACCTGGTTTATCGTTGTGAGAGATCAAGATTTGATGTCCTTCTGGAGCAATATCAACTGGGAACTTATCAAGTAATACGATACGTTCACCATATCCCTGAAGTAGTGTACCAGCTACAAGGCGATCTTGATCAGTTTGTGTTTTGAGCGTAACAGAAATGAGGTTCGTGAACCCTTTTGTTCTTGCAGCCTTAGATACCACAACGTTGATATCACGGGATTTAGCAAGATGAGAACAGTTCACGATATTTACATCATTTCCTAAGTGATAAGATAACACACCTTTTATGATATAACGTGTAAGTGGTAACGTATCAACATCAGACAGATCTCCTGCATAGTCAATATGAATTTCGCTTACAGCTTGTGTCGTAATTTGTGCTGCGAAACTACCTAGGTTCTCGCCGAGAGAGAAGTAAGGTTGAAGTTTCTTCATAACACTAGCGGATACCGGTGGAATATTAACAGCGTTCTTGAAAGGCTCATTACGTAATATATGCAATATTTCTTCCGATACATCAATAGCAACATTCTCTTGAGCCTCAATTGTAGATGCACCTAAGTGAGGTGTAACGATAATTTGAGGATGGCTTAAGAATGGATGATCACTTTGTGGTGGTTCATGTTCAAAGACGTCGAAGGCTGCACCTGCTACAATACCTTGATCAATAGCTTCCACTAATGCCATTTCATCAATAACACCACCACGGGCACAGTTGATGATCCGCATTCCTTTTTTCATAACTTCGAACTGTGGACGTGAAATCATATTGCGTGTTTCAGGTGTTAAAGGTGTGTGTACAGTCATGAAATCCGCATTAAGAATAATATCGTTAACAGAAGCTAGTGTCACTTCCATTTTCTCTGCACGTTCTGCTGTCAAGAATGGATCGTACGCAAGAATATTCATACCAAAAGCTTTTGCACGCTTAGCTACTTCACTACCAATACGGCCCATACCGAGTACACCTAATGTTTTGTTGCGAAGCTCTACACCGATAAAGGTTTTACGATCCCATGTTCCACCGATTGTCTTGGCATACGCTTGTGGAATATGACGAGCTAATGCCATCATCATTGCAAAGGTATGCTCACAAGTTGTGATTGTGTTTCCATCAGGTGCATTAATAACGACCACACCGCGTTTCGTCGCAGCTTCTAAATCGATATTATCTACACCAACGCCTGCACGTCCTACAGCTTTCAGATTCTTGCCCGCAGTCAAGATCCGCTCGGTTACGCGAGTCTGGCTACGAACTAACAAACCGTCGTATTCTCCGATGATTGCTACTAATTCATCTTCACTAAGACCTGTTTGTTTCACAACGGTTACGTCTTCTGCGTCCATTAATTGCTGAATTCCTAAATCACTGATTGGATCCGATACCAACACTTTAAACATGGTTTCTTTCCCCCTTAATAATCAATAGCTATTATATTTAGTCATATGTCTATAGGTCGACATATGACCGTAAAACCAGTATTCGTCAATGCAACGCGTTGTCGCAACAAAGACTGAAATTGTAAAAAAGTAGCCACTTTAAAGGTATGATGGTGAAAGAGTAACAAAAAAACTTCCAATCCGCATACTACTTGCGTAGTAAGGGACGAAAGTTATCGTGGTACCACCCTAATTCACTGCCATCATATCAGCAGCCTCAAATGATCATCATTATGATCATATCTGTTAACGGAGATTATCCGATTGCACCTACTTACGTTCAATGCAATACCTCAGGAATGCTTAGACAAATATTAGACATCGGTTTACACCAGCCACCGACTCTCTGTAGACTATAGATCTGTCTGTTTTCCGTCATCGACTTATTCGTACTTAATTTTTCATAATGTATCATGGTCACGTAAGAGATGTCAATAGCATTAAATACAAATTATAATCGTGTAGCCATGTGAACTTGAATTTCGTCTTATAATTCGCTATGATTCTTTATACTGATAAGGGCTTGAGGACTGCTCACTCATAAAAGAACGGTAACTGAGGAAGAAGTTCCTCACTGTAATATTTATTTTTCCATTTCTTGAAATCATTTTCTTTAACTGCATCTGTTGTGCTCAGTAGATGAATGACATCATTTACAGAATGAAGATTCATAGATTTCACATTTCCAGATTTAATTAAATTATCGATTCTGGCAGTCATATCCTGAGGATCATATGCTCTGAAGATTGAGTCCTTTGTCAAAATGGTTGACACTGCGGCATTCTTGATAATTAAAGAATAACTTCTCCATGAAGCGAAGGAAATATCCTTAGTGAAGTCATACGTAAGAGATATCGAAGGATTAACCTTAGAACTCCAGTTTACCATGGAACAATAATATTTTTTTTGAGCTGTAAGTCCATAATTGATACCATTCTTGTATAATTTATTATTTCTGAACTCTTTCATTAATTGTTCACCACTATTTAAATTCGAGGACGAAGAGATCTTATCTGCTGCATCACCAAGAAGGCGTATGCTACTAAGAAGTTCTGTCTGTGATTCCTGTAGTAGTGGAGATGTAGAATACATGGTAGTGTTAGATATTGCACTATATTTGTCTTCTGCAAGTTGACTTAATTGCTTCAGTAATTTACTTGTCTGAGCAGCATTTTCAGTTTGATTGATCGTATCGGTCTTAGCGACCCATTCTGATTTAAATTCTCTGTAAGGTAAAAATACGGTATGATAGAAGTTAACTAAATCTTGTTGTTGATACGAATCAATGAACTCAGGATCGGAAGGTTTAGTTTTTAAGTAATCATATTTATCTTCCATCTTATCTGCACCGACTTTTACACCTGAGAAGAATGCGGCTGTTGATATGATGATGACGAAAATTAAGGTTAAACTGAAATACAATTCAATGCGAGAGGAACCTTTTTTCTTCATTATTATTATCTCCTTCAAAATTCATATAAAACTAAACTAGAACAGGTTGGACACGATGAAAAAAATTAAATTGAAAATTCCAAAGATAAAAATTAAACAGGTGTCTGCAGATCAATTAAATAGCCGTCTACTACTTCTCAATCTATATTTCACACAAGCCCTTACATTGGTTATCGGCATTATATGGGTTTTATTTCAGAAGAGAAATCCATTCGAACTCTTTTCTTTAGATAATACCGACAATTTTGTGGCTTGGGGTCTTGGTTTAGCGGGAACAATGCTTATTGTTGATTTCATAGTAACTAGAATTATGCCAGAGGATGCAATGGACGACGGTGGTATAAATCACATGTTGTTCAGTGATCGCCCGGTATGGCACATTGTCTGTATAGCTGCTATGGTCGCCGTGTGTGAAGAATTATTATTTCGAGGAGCTATTCAATACGCTGTAGGACCTTATTGGACGAGTATTATATTTGCCGTTATTCATATTCGCTATTTAAAACATTGGATTCCTACGGGTTGGGTTTTTCTCAGTAGTTACGGTCTAGGGTTTATCTATCTCCACACAGGAAGCCTATGGGCTCCAATCTTGTGCCATTTTGTTATAGATTTGGTATCAGGATTAATGATTCGTTTCGGAGGGAAACATGAGTAGCGGATTAAGTAGAGTAGAATCGCATAAAAGACGTCGGTTAGAGGAGAAAAAGAAGCCACCACTATTGCGCAAAGATTTAAGTGAAGAAAAAGATATCAATGGCTCAGAACATCCTGTGTCTTCCCAAAAGATGGATCCCTTGAGAAGAAGCGTGGTAAAAGATAAAGAGGATAAAGAGAGGGACATTGAAAGCGATCAAGTACCTCTAAGATCTAATACATACTCATCCTTAAATGTTAAATTTAGCAAAATCTTTTTAAATACATTAATTAGGTTATTCATTATACTAACTGGAGCTTTAGTATGGTGGGGAATAGAAGGGGCTCCTCCTTGGAAGGAGATCTGGCGATGGATGCACTAATATGGGCCTCGTTATTCGTGAGTGTGGTAGGGTTAACTGTTATTCTGAGGATGATGAATGAAGGGCTATGTAGAAGGATATTGCCTATTGAATTGGTGCTGGATCGTCTTCCGAGCTCATTTGATGGTAGTAAGATTCTATTGATTACTGATATTCACAGAAGAAGACTACCTAAACGTCTCATCATGTCACAAGTAGATAAAGTCGACTGGGTGTTTCTTGCAGGAGATATCATGGAGAAGAACGTTCCCATCAAACGAGTGAAAAGTAACATGAGTCTTTTAAGGTTAGTAGCTCCTGTATTTGCTGTGCATGGTAACCACGATTACAAGGCAAATACGGCCTCACTTGATCATATACTTGAACAATGCGACGTAAGATTGCTGATGAACAGTAATGTTAAGTTATATAAAAATGGAGCTCATGTATGGTTAACGGGTATGGATTACCCACCCCTCCGCAAAAGGTCTTATCCATCTTTACCGAAACTGCCTGCACATGAAATGGAGACTTGCCGAATGGTCTTAGTTCATGATCCTGCGTGGATTAATCGATACTCCGTTAAACCGGCAGACCTTATCTTAGCAGGGCATACACATGGGGGTCAGATCATTCTACCTCTCGTGGGACCCGTCTATTTAGATAAGGAGTATCGGAATATGGCGAGTGGATTGTTCCAATGGAAACAGTCGAATGCTCTTATTAAAAAAGCAACTATGTTTGTGAGTCGTGGCTTCGGATATCGCCATTTACCTTTGAGATTGCGTTGTCCGGCAGAGATGCATCTTATTACATTACGCTCAAGTAATGCTGGTTGTTAAAGGTGATAAGTAACATAAAAAGGAATTATTCAATGAAGTTCATTAATGAATGAAACTTCGAAGAATAATTCCTTTTTTTCATGTCGAATGAGTATCGCGTTTCTAACGCATTTCCAATTCAATACTTCTCGGATCTACGAAAGTGTATCCTCTTCCTTCAAGTTCGACTAATAATGTTTCTAGAGCTTCAACCGTCCAAGGTAATTCGTGCATTAGAATGTTGCTTCCTGAATGGAGTTGGTCGGTTACGTTCTTGATGATCTTGGTTGTTTTATTAGCGTCTGATTCCTTCATTTCCCAGTCCAAAGATCCGTTTGACCAAGTCATGTACAACAGGCCATTCTCTTTGGCAACTTTCTTGCCAACATCCCCACCAGCACCATGGGGTGGACGGAAGAATACAGGAACTTCACCAGTGATATCTTTTACCGCTTTTTGAACATCTTCAATTTGTTTCTTCACTTCAGTTTCGGACTCGGATTTGAGTACGATATGATCCCAGCTATGATTGCCGATTATTTGTTCACGGTCATGAATAAGTTTGAGTAGATCTGGATTTTCTTTTACTTTATACCCATTCACGAAGAAAATAGCCTTCGCATGATGCTTGTCCAGAGTATCAATTAAACTATTAATCATATCTGCTTCTTTTGGGCCGTCATCAAAGGTAAGTAGAACGACCTTCTTAGGTGTACCTTCATCGTTTGGAATGATGTCATAATTTTTGTTCATGTGGTACTTCAATTCGATGGGTGTTTCTTGTGGAGATGCATCTGATGTGGGTTGGTTGTTTTCTTCTTCTATTGCCGCAGGTTCATTCGACGATTCAACTTTTGGTTGGTTCGCCGCTGGATTAGATGAAGTTATACCTCCTTCTTGGGATTGCTGTTGAACTTGATTTGTGTCTGAATTTGAATCGGAGTTCTTTGTCGTCGAATTTCCGCAGGCGCTCAGTAACAAAGCACAAATCAGGAATAGTGTTGTTGTTTGTTTTGTCATAATTCCATCTCACTTTCCTGTAATTTACCGTATGAGTACTTAAATAATTGCAAATACTAGCGATGATTCTATCATAAAAGGAGGTTATACGTGTGAATATTTCGTCACTTTTAACCGGAATTGTGATTGGTGCAGCAGCTACCAATATGATGTCCAAAAACAGTCGGAATGGTTCTATGAGTCAGGTTGCAGACAAAGCTAAAGATAAGATGATGGATTTTGCAGGATTCGGTATGAATATGAATGGGGATCTTGATAGTGAAAGTCCCACGATGGGCTCCACACAACATTCATCTCATGAATCAAACGGATCATCAGGAAGTCAAACGCAGACCCATTCGAAGGAATCCAGTATGAGCATGTTAAAGGATTTTATCAAGCAGAATCCAGATGTTAAACATGAAGTGGATATGATTCTAAAAGAAACAAATACGGTAATACCTGGTTTTTAAACTTAAATGCCTACATTAGAATCATTTATCAGGCAAGTTTGTCTGATTTAAATGATTCTTTTTTTGTCTTTATTATTTCGTGCATTTATGGATAGAAAATGATACGATACTTACATAAGAACCATTTTTAGCACATTTAAAATGAGACATCATAAGTTGTAATATCTCATTGCTTGCAAAGGAGGATCCCTGTCATGAAAATAGAACGTTTAAGTCCAGATAAGATACGGATTTTCCTTACGTTTGATGATTTAAGCGAGCGTGGCATCCAAAAGGAAGACATGTGGCAAGAAATACCGAAAGTGCATGACCTGTTTACTGATATGATGGATCAAGCCTATAATGAAGTTGGTTTCGATGCAACAGGTCCTTTGGCTGTCGAAGTTTTTGCCTTACCTGCTCAGGGTATGGTCGTCATCGTAACTAGAGGGAAATACGATTCACATCAATACGCCAGTATGGGTGAAGATGAAATTCCAGAGGAAGTTTATGAAATGGAAGTTACGCTTGAACAAAGTGATTCCATTGTATATGCTTTCAACGATTTTGAGGTGCTAATTGAAGCGGCTCACGTACTTCGAGGAAATATTACAGAGGCTGGAAAGCTGTATAACTATAAAGACAAGTGGGTTCTATATCTGGATCCAGAAGATTTAGACGAGGTTAAGCATCCTTCTCTAATAGCTGTTCTAGCGGAGTTTGGAGAGTCTATTTCGACAACTGAGGCAGTTCTTGAGGAATATGGGAAGGTCATAATCCCAGTAGATGCAGTCCAAGTTATATGTCATCATTTCGCTCGTCAGGTGTAACTACACATATTTTAGATTTGAGACGGGGGAGTAATGGTGCTATTGTTTTCAGTAATTGCGTCTGCAGTGGCGCCAGGAATTGCTCTGCTAACGTTTTTTTATCTAAAAGATAAATATGATGCAGAACCCATCCATATGGTCATTCGAATATTCCTGCTCGGACTTCTGATTGTCATTCCAGTTATCTTCATACAGCGGGGGATGACATTGGGACTGGGTGATTCACCTTTTGTTCAGTCATTTTTTATTTCATCTGGTGTTGAGGAATTGTTGAAATGGATTGTTCTTTATTACATTATTTATAATCATGTAGAATTTGATGAGCCATATGATGGTATTGTATATGCGGTAACTGTCTCTTTGGGCTTTGCAACCGTAGAGAATCTCATGTACGCTTGGTATAGTCAGGCTTCAATTGGAACCATGTTTATTAGAGCTTTGCTCCCTGTTTCAGGTCATGCTTTGTTTGGGGTCATTATGGGCTATTATTTTGGACGTGCTCGTTTCTCGAACGGGATGCATACCAAGAGCTACCTTTTATTATCATTTGTGATTCCTTGGCTCTTTCATGGTACGTATGATCTTATATTAACAATGGTTACGGATTACTGGGTATGGCTCATTATTCCACTGATGGTTATTTTATGGTATGGGGGAATGGGAAAAGTAACTCGAGCGAATAGTCGCTCACCTTTTCGTTTTCTTAAAAGAGAAGAAAAGATTAATACCTAAATTTGTTGGACACACTTTATCTAATGAAATGATGGAAGAGATTTTACGTCATTCTAAGATGGAGGTGTCCTTTTTTGCGTGTAAAAGTAAAAATCGTATGCCAACAATGTGGTGAACATTTTGTATTGGCTGGCCGGAAGGAATCGGGGAAAATTGAGACTGGTTTTAAGCGTTGTATATGTGACAACGATCAAAACTTTGAAATAGAAGAACAATTATATTAGGTATGAAGCGAAATGAAGTCCAATTGTCTTCGAATGGATAAGTAGTTCATAAAAGAAAGAGTAACCATCATGCATAAGACGTCTTCCTTCTTGTCACACTAACGGCAAGGATTACAAGAAAGGAGACTTGGAGACATATGTATAAGCGATTAAGTGCAGTGTTATTTCCAGTCATGACGCTATTGTTGATTGGGGCTATTGTGTGGGGGTATCAAGAGAACATGGAAAAGAATGCGATCCTCATCAAGGCAGAAAATCAATATCAACGAGCGTTTCATGATTTGTCTTTTCATATGGATAAACTACATGGTGAAATAGGAAATACATTAGCTGTAAACTCTGATTCACGCTCCATGCATCGTAAAGGTCTAGTTAATGTGTGGCGGATGACAAGTGAAGCACAGAATGAAATAAACCAACTGCCGCTAACGATGCTTCCCTTTAACAAAACAGAAGAATTTTTATCTAAAATATCTAAATTAGCATATCAAACATCGATACGCGATCTAGATAAAGAACCCTTGAGTGATAAGGAATTTAAAACACTACAGGTACTCTATAAAGATTCAGGACAGATTTCAAAGGATTTGCAGGGAGTGCAGGATAAAGTTATTAATAGCCGCTTACGTTGGATGGACGTAGAGACTGCATTAGCAAATCAATCAACAATGACTGAGAATAGCATTATTGATGGATTTAAGACGGTGGACAAAATTGTTGGAGAGTATCCTGAAATTGATTGGGGTCCTTCAGTGGCATCCATTAACGACAAACGATCCGTTAAAAAGCTAGATGGTGTACCTGTAACGAAAGAGGATATTCATCGCAAAGCCATTAAATTTGCTGATCTTGGGTCCAACGCACAAGTTCAAATTACCGAGAACGGTAAAGGAACAGAGTGGGCATCCTATACAGCTAAAGTGAAGAAAAATAAAAGCGCTGCTGCCATAGCTATGGATTTCACGCAAAAAGGTGGAATTCTAATCTCCTACACGGACGAACGAACCATTGGGGATAAAAAAGTGAATATGGATCAGGCCAGACAAAAAGCAGACCAGTTCCTCGAAAATAAAGGTTATAGCAACATGACTGCGGTTATGGCTGATGAGTATGGCAACATGGGTACACTCACTTATGTCTACAAACAGGATGAAGTTCTCGTATATCCTGAGAAAATGACTGTACGTGTAGGTTTAGACAATGGTGAGGTAACAGGTTTTCAATCTAGTGATTACGTATATGAGCATCAGGATCAAAGACCTATTCCCAAAGCCAAGCTTAGTCTAAACGAAGCTAGAAAAAAATTAAATAAAACGTTCGAAGAGGATTATAACCGGAAGGCGCTGATTGAAGACGACCTTTCCAATGAAGTGTTGTGCTATGAGTTTGGTGGGAAGATCAATGGTGGCAATTACCGAATCTATATTAGTGCTGAAGATGGTTCAGAAGTAACTGTAGAAGAGATAAAGACACCGATTAAGTCCAAATAAACGGCTTACAGTAAATAGAATGGCATTTGGGGGGTTCTATCCTTCAAATGTCATTTTGTTTTTATTTTTTTTGAAAAAAATGACTTTAATATCAATGTTAGCATGCTATAATTACAAACGAATGATAATCTAACGACGGCGGTGAAAAGTCTTGTACCCTAATGTAAATGATGTTTTATTTATGAACGTAGACTCAGCTGACGAAGAAGAAGCAAGTATTCTTTATAAGTCTAGAATGACAGACATGGATGAAGTATCCATACTCATTGAGGTTCCAATGGAAGAACAATCAGGTCGATTGAAGAAATTACATTTAGGCGATGAATTATATGTGCATTATGTGGACAAGAGTGGTGTTAAATATTTCAATACATATGTCATGGGATTTAAGGAAGATGTTATTCGCATGGTTAAGGTTAGAAGACCTGAGCAAGTGACGGTTACTAAAATTCAAAGAAGAACATTTCTACGTGTTTTTGCAGATTTAGAAGTAGCAGTTAAAAAGAATGATTCGTCACGATTTATTACTCGTACAGAAGATATAAGTGGCGGTGGGTTGTCATTTTTTTCAGAGTCTAAGTTTAATCTTAAAGAAGGTGATGTATTATCTTGCTGGGTATTAGTTAATTACAAGAATGGTTCAGTAGAACATGTTCCAGTCATTGCAGAAGTCGTGAGAATCAAAGAACAAGAAATTAATCGTAATATTGCGATGTTGCAATTTGTTGACATTACAGCAACAGAACGGCAGAAAATAATTAAGTTTTGTTTTGAACGTCAATTGGATTTTCGTAATCGATAATTGTTTGAACATATATGAATGTTTTATCTCCATAATAGGAACACTAACGGAAAAATTTAGGGAGATTTGAAAATGGAAGAAGATCAAAAGCATAGTCATTACTACGTTTTACTTTTCGAGAATTTGTTTCAATCGAGTACAAAAGTGATCAAATATATTTTCTGGATTCTACTCTGTATGTTGATCTGTTTTCAAATCTGCGTTCATATTCCACAGTTACGAACACACGTATCATTTGTGTATAATCATGACGGTGTTCCTATGGTAGAACAGGATGTGAAAGATTGGTAATAAAATTTATGCTGTTCCTTTTGCATGAATTTCTTATATGTGGTATAATTCTTACGTCGCAGGCAATGCCTGCTTTTTTCTTGAGTTGATGTTATGGGAGGAATACCCCATTGGTTAGGCAAGAGGCAGAATCGAATGACAGAATTAACATTGCAATTGATGGTCCTGCTGGGGCAGGAAAGAGTACAGTTGCACGTTTGGTAGCAAATGAATTGTCATACGTCTATGTTGATACGGGTGCTATGTATAGAGCCGTCACATGGTATATGATGAAACATGAGGTAGGACCAGAACTTCCAGATGGAGTACTCCAACACACATGTAACATGGTTCTTGAGTTAATTCCAGGAACCGAAGGACAGAAAGTCTATGTTAATGGTGAAGATGTTACACCGTACATTCGTTCAACACAAGTGAATAGTATGGTGTCCCGATATGCGCAAATCGAGGGGCTGCGTACTCATTTAGTACATTTACAGCGGCAAATGGCTTTGCGTAAAGGCGTCGTAATGGATGGACGAGATATCGGAACAACGGTGCTTCCTGATGCTGAAGTTAAGGTTTTCTTGACGGCTAGCGTGAAGGAACGAGCTCTTCGTCGATTTAGTGAACTGAGTGATGCAGACAATATTTCACTAGAACAACTTGAGAAGGACATTGCAAAGCGAGATGCTTTGGATGAACAAAGAGAAATTTCACCTCTTCGTTGTGCTGAGGATGCTACTGTTCTCGACTCTACGAATATGAATATCCATCAAGTAGTGAACACGATTGTTTCTTTTTGCAGAAGTCAGAGGGATGGAGAGAAAATACGATGATTTATGTTTTTTGCAGAGGACTACTACGATTCATATTTTCTATTCTTTATCGGTTAGAGTCCGTGGGTAAGGAACATGTTCCTAGTGAAGGCGGAGTATTACTTTGCGCAAATCACATTAGTGTGATGGATCCTATAACGATAGGAATTAAGTTGAAAAGACAAGTGAAATATATGGCCAAGGCGGAATTGTTTGATATTCCAGGGTTTGGTTGGTTGCTTCGACAATTAGGGGCTTTCCCGGTTAAACGTGGTGGGGTCAGTAAAGAGTCGATTCGTATGTCTATCAACATTTTACGTGGTGGGGAACTGATGGGTATTTTCCCAGAAGGGACTCGTAACTCTACAACAGGAGTTGCTAAAAAAGGAGCAGCAAGTTTTGCACTTCGCTCTCAAGCTACGGTTATTCCTGCCGCTATTATTGGGGAGTACAAACTTTTTCGAAAAATGAAGGTCATATATGGTGCACCTGTAGACTTAACTGAGTTTATGGGAGAGGGTTCAGGCGATCAGCTTGAAGCTGCAACAGAAGTCATTATGTCTCGTATTTATGAAATGCAAAAGACAGGAAAGTCATCTATGAGTTAATCTATGCATGAAGGTTGATCTTTTATGGAAAGATACTACAGCATAATGTGTTTTGAACACTGCTTTAGCAGGTTTAAATAAATGGGGTTTTGAATTGAGGAGGGTATTGATATGTCGGAAGAAATTAAGAATGAAGAAGTGGTAGAAGTATCAAACCAAGATGAATTGGAACAAGCCATATTGAAAAGTGGTGCAGACGATATCAAGAAAGCATGGGATAACTTGGAGAAGAATCTTGAAAGCCAAGAAATCATTGAAGTTATCGTTTCTGATGTGGTTAAGGGTGGTTTAGTAGCAGACGTAGGCGTACGTGGATTTATCCCTGCTTCTATGGTTGAACGCCACTTCGTTGAAGATTTCAGCGAATATAAAGGTCGTACATTGCGCGTGAAAGTGAAAGAACTTGATCGTGAGAACAATAAAGTAATCTTGTCTGCGAAAGATGTTCTTGAAGAAGAATTTGAAGCTAAGAAACTTGAAATCATGGGTAACCTTAAAGAAGGTCAAGTGATTGAAGGTACAGTTCAACGTCTTACTCAATTTGGTGCATTTGTAGATATCGGTGGCGTGGATGGTCTAGTTCACGTATCTGAAATCGCATGGAGCCGCGTTGAGAAACCTTCTGATGTTGTATCTGAAGGCGAACAAGTTAAAGTTAAGGTACTAAAGGTTGATTCTGAAAAAGGTAAAATCAGCCTTAGTATTAAAGCTACTCAACCAGGACCTTGGGAAAGTGCAGCAAGCCAATTCAACATTGGTGATGTTGTGACTGGAGAAGTTAAACGTCTTGTAGCATTTGGTGCATTTGTGGAGCTTGCTCCTGGTGTTGAAGGTTTGGTTCATATTTCCCAAATTTCACACAATCATATCGCTACACCACAAGAAGTACTACAAGAAGGTCAACAAGTGCAAGTGAAGATTCTGGACCTAAACCCAGATGAAAGACGTGTTAGCCTAAGTATTAAAGAAACGGAAGAAGCTCCTGCTCAAGAACAAAGATCTGACAAACCAAGAGCGCCTAGATCTTCAAGAGAGCCTAAAGTTGAATTTAATAACCCTAACGTATCACTTTCAAATGAGGGATTAAGTTTTACACTTGGCGATTTATTCGGCGATAAGCTTGATAAATTTAAATGATCGGGATCTGATGTTTTAGGAAATCGGCGAACCCTCCCGTGGGTTCGCCGATATTTTTTTATCAATGGATAAACTAGGTAGTCTGGTGTAATCCTTCTAAAGAAATGAAGGGTTCCTGAAACGTTAGCCAAGTTTGATGTTTTTTGCTATGATGATAATCGTAAGAGTTGACAGGAGGAATGTATATGGCAAGACCCGTAGTTGCGATCGTGGGCAGACCTAATGTAGGTAAATCAACGATATTTAACCGGTTAATTGGTGATCGTATGGCTATTGTAGAAGACAAGCCTGGGATTACGCGTGACCGGATATATGGTATCTCAGATTGGAATGGTAAAAGTTTCAGTGTTATTGACACTGGAGGTATAGAAATAAACGGTGATGATATGATGTTGAAATCAATCCGTATGCAAGCTGAACTTGCAATAGAAGAAGCAGATGTTATCGTATTTATGTGCGATGCTAAGACAGGTGTGACGTTGGCAGATGAGGAAGTTGCTCAAATGTTATTCCGTTCGGGTAAACCCATTGTTGTAGCCGTTAACAAAGTAGATAATATCAAAAAAATAGAAGACACTTACGAATTCTACAGCCTTGGTTTCGGTGATCCTATTGGGATTTCTGGAAGTCATGGTACGGGTATTGGTGATTTACTTGATGCGATCGTCAATAATTTACCTGAACTTGTAGAAGAAGAATATGATGCTGATGTCATTAAGGTAGCATTAATTGGCCGACCGAACGTTGGGAAGTCATCATTAGTTAATGCTATTTTAGGAGAAGAACGTGTCATTGTAAGTGATGTGCCAGGTACGACTCGCGATGCGATTGATACGCCATTTGAACGTGATGGACAACGTTATGTTATTATCGATACCGCTGGTATGCGTAAACGTGGAAAAGTGTATGAAAATACAGAGAAATACAGCGTAATGAGAGCCATGAGAGCTATTGAACGAGCTGACGTTGTGCTTGTGGTTGTTAATATAGAAGAGGGTATCATTGATCAGGACAAGCATATTGCTGGTTATGCATATGAAGCCGGTAAAGCATCGGTCTTTGTCGTGAATAAATGGGATGTCGTTGAAAAAGACGATAAGACTATGAAGAACTTCGAAACGAAGATCAGAGATCACTTCTTGTTTATGACATACGCTCCAATTGTCTTCTTATCAGCGAAGACAAAACAGCGCCTTCAAAAATTACTACCTGTCGTACAACATGTGGCACATCAACACGCGTTACGTGTTCAAACACACGTATTAAATGACGTAGTATCGGATGCAGTAGCTTCAAATGCGCCTCCGACAGATAAAGGACGCAGACTACGTATTAACTATGCAACTCAAGTGGCAACCAAACCGCCAACATTCGTTATTTTTGCGAATGATCCTGAGTTAATGCATTTCTCTTATGAACGTTATCTAGAGAACAAAATACGTGGAGCATTTAATTTTGAAGGAACACCAATCCGGATATTCACGCGACGTAAGTCCGATGAAAGTTAGGTGAAGAAGGTTTGTTATTGCAAATTGTTTCACTCATCATTAGTTATCTAATAGGCTCCATTAGCTTTAGTATGCTCTTGGCTAAAATGCTTAAAGGAATTGATATTCGTCAATATGGTAGTGGAAATGCAGGGGCAACCAATACTTTACGTATATTGGGAAAAGGACCGGCAATACTGGTTCTTATTCTCGATGTACTAAAAGGAATCATCGCAATATGGATTGGAAAATGGCTCGGAGGAGACGGGGCATGGATTCCAGCATTGTGCGGGATTGCTGCAATCATCGGTCATAACTGGCCCATTTATTTTCACTTTCGTGGAGGTAAGGGTGTGGCAACGACGATCGGAGTTATGGTCACTTTAAGCTTCCTACCTGCTCTATATGCTGGAATAATCGCAATATTATCTATTGTGATTACTAGATATGTTTCGTTAGGTTCTTTGATTTTTGTGGCACTTACTCCTGTTTTCCTATTAGTGTTGGGTGGTTATTCATGGCCTGTTTTCTGGAGTAGTATCGTCATAGCTTTATTCGTTTTCTGGAGACACAGAAGTAATATCGTGAAGATCGTTCAACATCGAGAGAATAAAATTGGCTCAGGGGGATCCAGCAAAGGAGGAAAACGCGTTGTCTAACAAAGTTTCCGTACTTGTCGCAGGAAGCTGGGGGACCGCACTAGCTAGCGTGTTGGCTGCAAATGACCTAGATGTTTCGATATGGAGTCATAACGCTGAACAGGTCAATGAAATTAACGAATTTCATACGAACAGTCGATACTTACCCGGTGTAACCCTTGCATCCAATATTCGAGCGACTTCTAGTATGAAAGAAGCAGTAGAAGATTCTAATGCAGTAGTCGTTGTTGCTCCTTCATCTGCTATGAGAGAAGTCACTCGAGAACTTAAGAAGTATTGGAAGAAAGATATGTTGTGTATTCATGCTACTAAGGGGTTTGAGACAGACACGTTACATCGGATGTCGACAGTCATTGCCGAAGAGCTTAACTGTGATGAAGGTGACATTGTTGTCTTATCTGGTCCTAGTCATGCTGAAGAAGTTATTCGTCTCTGTCCAACTACGGTTGTAGTGGCCTCATTGAATAAAGAAAAGGCTGAAGCTGCACAGGAATTATTTCGGAATTCCTACTTTCGTGTATATACGAATCGGGACATGATTGGTGTGGAGCTTGCAGGTGCGCTTAAGAATATTATTGCTCTTGGTGCTGGTATGTCAGATGGATTAGGATTTGGGGATAATGCGAAAGCTGCTCTCTTAACGAGAGGTCTTGCCGAAATTTCTCGAATTGGTGTGGAACTAGGAGCTAATCCTCTTACGTTCTCCGGACTTGCAGGGATAGGTGATCTTGTTGTAACCGCAACAAGTCAGCACAGTCGTAATTGGCGTGCAGGGTCATTAATAGGTAAGGGTAACAAGCTGAATGAAGTTCTAGAGTCGATGGGGATGGTTGTGGAAGGGATTCGCACTACCCAGGCTGCTCATAAACTTTCTATTAAGCATGGTGTGCAAATGCCTATAACAGACCAGATCTATCAGGTGCTTTTCAAAGAAGGAGACACACGTACTGCGGTGGAAAACCTTATGGGTCGTGATCCAAAGACGGAAATGGAGAACATGCGGTTGGAGACTTGGGAGCAGTGGCATACTTAAGTAACAATCACCTTTTACGGCCTATCCTCATATGATGATGTGAGGATATTGCCGGAGGAGGGATAACATTTGAGCAAGAATATACCCAAGGATGCACTAAATGCAATCAACAAAAAGACGGGTAAAAACATTACTGAAAGTGCAGTTAAGAAACTTGCAAGTACTGTCAAACCAACGACTATGCAGAATGAGGATCAGCTCCGTCAATTGATCAAGCAAGTCTCAGCGATGGCGAATGTACCTGTTAGTGAAAGTACTATAAGGGATATCGTAAGTGCTGTTAAAAAAAGTGGCATGAATTCCCAAAGTATGGAAACCTTAATGCAAATGATGATCAAGAAATAATAGTTAGTAATGAAATGATATGAGTATTTTATTATAGGGACAGAACATTGTTGGAGCCTTGGGCTACAACAATGTTTTGCCCTATTTTTGCGAATAAGGAGAAGTTTCATGTTATAATAACGGAATATGACCTTAGAGAGAATGGAGCGTTATATTCAATGGATCCGATGACTAAAATGTGGGTATCCCTGATCGCCATGTTAATTATGGGATGTTCTGTTTTTCTAATTACGCTTGCCCGTAGTAAAACAAAGGGTTTGTTAAAAGGATTACTATCTCTTATCGCTTTTGTATTTATGTTGGTTGGCTTTCTGGGTGGGGTAGTCTCCTTGATGTAATGTAAATAATATAGTGAACTTTTACACTGGATTGGGGAGATTTACGATGGGATCATCTGTACAACTTATGGGTAGAACAGTTACTAAAAGTGTTGAACCGAAATTAGGAGTATCTCTTCTGCAACATGCTCTTCATCATGATATTGATTGGCAGCATTTATGTACTCGTGGTACTTGTGCACGTTGTCGTTGTTTTATTGAAGAAGGAATGGAGCACTTGGAGGAGCCGACTCAAGCAGAACATGATCGTCTGGATCCAGAGGAAATGGAAGAAGGGTTTCGTCTAGGTTGTCAAGCTGTTGTGAAAAGCGATGGCAACATTATAGCTCGAAATAAAACCTATTTCTAAAAGTGCGTGTTCAACAAATGAAGGTCTTATATGAACAAGGGAAGTGACATCAATGCATCAACTCATCATCGGAATGCAAAATGCGCTACAAACAGCTGCAAAATGCTTGAATTCAACCGATCAACACTGGTTAGTCGGGGGAAGTTGTAGCTTGTTACTGCAGGGCGTGGAAGTCCTTAGTCCGCGGGATATTGATTTGTATGCTGATATGAACTCGGTAATGATATTACATACAGCCTTAGAGCAATGGTCTACAGATAAACAAGAACTAAATAAAAGTGGTCTATATTCATCGATTCTGAGTCATTATGAGTTGAATGGAGCACAGATCGAGTTAGTAGGCGATTTCAGAGTCAGCGCGAAAGGATCACAATATAGGGTTGAAGTGGATGAAAGGCTCCACCTAGTGGCACCTAAGATCGAAATTGAGGGTGTACCTATGACTCTGACGCCTCTTAGTCATGAATTGTTGTTCAATCTGCTCAGAGAACGTGTAGATCGGTATGAAGCCATCGCTTTAGTGATAAGACAGAATCCGGAAGCTCATTTACCATTATTAGAACAGTTATTGAAGAATAATAAGTTTGAAGATAACCATATCCAACAAATATCTTCGCTATTGGATGCACCAAGCTTAAGCCAGTATATGGCTAACCATCGTAATTGAGCATAGGAGACGACTGCTATGGATTATACGATAACATTTAAGCCATCAGGTAAA
The DNA here is from genome assembly GCF_059445505.1 of Paenibacillus sp. Y301. Taxonomy (NCBI): domain Bacteria; kingdom Bacillati; phylum Bacillota; class Bacilli; order Caryophanales; family Paenibacillaceae; genus Paenibacillus; species Paenibacillus sp. Y301. Next base: position 460,946 of record NZ_JCAIUL010000001.1, read on the forward strand.
CATATTAAGGTTAGACAGGGAACTAGCGTACTTCAGGCTGCACGGAGCGCTTCGGAACATATTCCAACTCGGTGTGGAGGCAAAGCGGGTTGTTTGATGTGTAAAATTGACGTGAGTAGCGAACATGTACAAGCTCTATCACCCATTGGAGATATAGAGAGACGCAAGTTAGGATCATTAGTCGACAAGGGCGTTCGTCTATCATGTCAAGCGACCATACAGGGTGATGTAGAGGTTAACATCCCGGAAGATCGGTTGAAAGCTGCCATTCGCAAACAGCTTGAGGCTGCAAAAAATAAAGATCTCGATGATGAGTTATGGTAAAGGATGATGTTGGTGATAAAGCCGGAAGTACAATATATACGTAACAATCGTTTCAGAATAGGTTTCTTATTGTTCATGATGATGCTACTCATGTTGGTAACGACAGGTTGTTTGTACCCTGAAGAGAACAAAGCTAGCAGAGTTTCTTATCGGGAGAGTGTCAATCGAATTCAAATGGCGGTGGATGATTACCAAAAGGAAAATGGAATCTTACCCATTCTAAATGCCGATCAAGCTACACCCCAATATGAGAAATTTAGAGTGGATTTAGAGAAGTTGAAGAATTTAGGGTATATGGATGAGATCCCGAGCACCGCCTTTGAAATGGGAGGGAGCGGTTACTTTCTTATTCAGAATGAAGAAACCGATCCAACGGTTAAGGTAATGGACCTGGTGACCGTCCAAAAAGCGAACGATGTACAACAAGCTGTGGATAAGTACAAGCGTGCACATGCTAATGAACAACCTATGGGTGTTGAATTATACCCTAACATGTTTACGGTTGATTTAAAAAAAGCTGGAGTACCCTCTATCAAACTTTCAAGTGTATATTCTGATGAGGAAGTAAGTTTTATTATGGATCCCAAGGGACAGGTCTATGTCGACTATGCTTATGATATCATGCAAGCTATTGATCAAGGGGATCAGAAGCCGCAAGACCATGAAGATTTGAGAGCTTATCTTCTGACTAATTCGTATTATGTCCCAGTTAAATCTCTGCCTTATACATGGGTGAATGGCGCGCCTGTGGTAGTACAGCCTTAGAATTTGAAATCACTAGCCGGTCAAGGATACTACCTTGATCGGCTATTTGTGTTATAGAAAGATAAGTTTATCTACACAAAAGGGGCATAACCTAAAGGTTCAACGCATATAACTGATTTGGATAGAGAAGTGAGTCTAAATATTGTTGTCCATATTTATTAAATACCGGTCATATTGTTTTGTTAAGGTACATATTATGATACTAGTCCAAATGCCCGAACGAGTAACGCCGCTTTGCCGTTCTGACTCAATTCGTAACACTTTCGGCGGCGGACTACTAACGACATGAAAAGGCTGCTCATCCGTTGCAATGGTTGAGGCCTCAGATGGAACACGAAGCGGATGCTCTTAAAAGCATTTTTCCTTCGGAGTAATATGAGGAGGGGATCTCTCTTGGAAAAGGTGGATATTTTTAAGGATATTGCCGAGCGAACAGGTGGTGATATATACCTGGGTGTCGTCGGTGCGGTTCGCACAGGAAAATCAACATTCATCAAACGATTTATGGAAACAATTGTTCTCCCGAACATCTCTAGTGAAGCAGATCGAGTTCGGGCAGTAGATGAACTTCCACAGAGTGCTGCAGGAAAAACAATTATGACAACAGAACCCAAGTTTGTGCCAAACAACGCGGTCCAAATTAATGTGGCCGAAGGGTTGGAAGTGAATGTACGTCTTGTGGATTGTGTAGGATATGCTGTAGAGGGTGCCAAAGGTTACGAAGATGAGAATGGTCCACGGATGATCTCCACACCGTGGTTCGAAGAACCGATTCCATTTCAGGAAGCGGCTGAGATCGGAACAAGAAAAGTAATTCAGGAGCACTCCACATTGGGTGTCGTCGTAACAACAGATGGTTCCATTGCGGAGATTTCAAGAAGTTCATATGTTGAGGCTGAGGAACGGGTCATTGCAGAACTGAAAGAGGTAGGTAAACCTTTCGTACTTGTCATTAACTCAACTCGCCCTCGCAGTGAAGAAGTACTTCAATTACGTAGTGAACTTGCAGTGAAATATGACATTCCAGTCATGTCATTAAGTGCTGCTACGATGACTGAAGATGATGTAACAGGCGTTCTACGTGAAGTTCTGTATGAATTCCCAGTTCATGAAGTGAATGTGAATCTTCCAAGCTGGGTTATGGTATTGAACGAGAAGCATTGGTTGCGTAATAATTACGAGAATTCAGTTCGCGATACCGTGAAGGATATTCGTAGATTACGAGATGTGGATCGCGTGGTATCTCAGTTTATGGATTATGAATTCATTGACAGAGCTGCCCTTAGTGGAATGAACATGGGTCAAGGTGTTGCTGAGATTGACTTATTCGCACCAGATGAGATGTATGATCAGATTCTAATGGAAGTTGTAGGTGTGGAGATCCGAGGTAAGGATCATTTACTGCAACTGATGCAAGAATTCTCTCATGCGAAGCGTGAATATGATCGATTTGCAGAAGCCTTGGAAATGGTCAAGACGACGGGGTACGGAATCGCAGCGCCTTCGCTTGCCGAAATGACGCTTGATGAACCGGAATTGATTCGTCAAGGATCTAGGTTTGGTGTTCGATTGAAAGCGACTGCACCTTCGATCCATATGATCCGTGTGGATGTTGAATCGGAATTCTCGCCAATCATAGGGACGGAGAAGCAAAGTGAAGAACTTGTCCGCTACCTCATTCAAGATTTCGAGAATGACCCGATAAAGATCTGGGATTCAGACATCTTCGGACGCTCGCTCCACTCCATTGTCCGCGAGGGTATCCAAGGTAAGATTGCTATGATGCCAGATAATGCACGATATAAACTCCAAGAAACGTTGGGCAGAATTATTAATGAGGGATCTGGTGGATTAATTGCCATCATACTCTAATTAAAACAATCACTAGCTAATAAGAACCATAAGCAGGGATGAACTCCCTGTTTATGGTTTTTTTGTCTTGAAATACTTATAAAAATTCATTTTTATGTATATTTTTAGATTAATTATATAAAACCAATTTACATACTAGGGATTAAGATTTATATTAGATAAATAAAATCTATATCAAATATCACACAGATCTGAAGGGAGAAACCAATCATGGTATTCAAATGGAGAAAGAAACAACTATTACTACTCACATTACTCATCGTTATTGCAATGTTTACAAGTGCATGCAGCACTAACTCAGCATCCTCAGGTGATACAAATGGGAACACGTCAGATAAGCCTTTAAATGGTAAACGGATTGCACTTATTATGGAATTTAATACGGGAACTTTCTCTCAGCAATATGTACAGGGCGTAACAGAAGAAGTTGAGAAGTTTGGCGGAAAATTAACCAAGTTTGTAGCCAATAATGACAAAGCCAAAATGGCTTCTTTACTTGACTCCGCTGTTACTCAAAGATTCGATGCAATCTTAACGGATCATGGAGACTCGGATATTCTTCAAGCAGGTATTAAGAAGGCCGTTGCACAGAATATACCTGTTATTGTATTTGATGCTGATGTTGAAGAGCCAGGTGTAACAGTACTTTCACAGGACGATCAACAAATGGCACAACTCACATTAGATCAATTGAAAAAGGATATAGGAGGCAAAGGCAATATCGTTAAGGTATGGGTTGCTGGGTTCGCTCCTATGGAACGTCGCCAAATCTCATATGCTAAATTCCTCACAGACAATCCGGATATTAAAGAAATTACTGCCTTCGGAAATGCACAGAACCCTGCACTTGATACTCAGACACAGATGGAAGCCATCTTGAAGCAATATCCCAAAGGCGAGATATCTGCCGTGTGGACTGCATGGGACGAGTTCGCCAAAGGTGCTTCTCGTGCGATACAACAAGCTGGGCGTACGGAAATTAAGGTATACGGGATTGATATGAGTGACGAAGACCTTCAAATGATACAGGATCCTAATAATCCTTGGATTGCATCTGCTGCAGTAGATCCGAAGGATATTGGGCGAATCCAAGTGAGATATGCTTATCAGAAACTACATGGTGACAAGACGGAGGATGACGTTGTACTAAGTCCTGTGTATGTATCGAAGGAACTATTACCTAAAGAGCAAATCTCAACGACGGAGCTATCCAAGTACGTTAAGGAATGGGGAAATAGTCAACAAGGCGTTCAAGACTGGATGAATGAATATAGCAAATAACATAAGATAGGTTAGGAGTGACACTATGGCAGCATCACCGTTTCTTCTCGAAATGAAGGGTATCAACAAGAACTTCACAGGTGTACCGGCGCTGCAATCCGTTGATTTTATAGTAAGCGGTGGACAAATCCATGGACTCCTAGGGGCGAATGGGGCTGGGAAAAGCACACTAATGAAAATACTATCTGGGGCGTTACTTCCTGACCATGGGAAGATTATGGGGAATGGTGTAGCCTTTCAGTGGGGATCTCCAGCTGAAGCCAAAGCGAGTGGTATTCATTGTGTATACCAAGAGGTAGATGCAGCACTTGTTCCACAGCTTAGTGTCGCTGAGAATGTTATGCTAGATACTTTATCCTCACGAGAATCAAATGTTTGGCTCAGACCGAACCAAATGGCGGCTAAGTCAGAAGAAGTACTACTGCGGCTTGGTGTGGAGATTAACGTACAGCAGAAAGTAAGCGATCTAAGTCTAGCTGAGAAGCAAATGGTTCTATTAGCACGCATCTTGGCTCAAGATGCTAAACTGATCATCTTCGATGAGCCAACTGCACCGCTTAGTAATAGTGAAAGCGAAGCCTTTTTTCGTATTTTACATGCTCTAAAAGAGAGTGGTGTTGCATGTGTTTTCATTACACATCGGTTACCAGAAGTATTCTCCCATTGTGATGTTGTAACCGTCATGCGAGATGGTTGTAACGTGTTTACAGGTCCAACATCGAAGACGGATACAGTTGCCATAATTCAGCATATGCTCGGCAGAACATTTACCGAGGAATTTCCAAAAGTGGAGGCTCCTATTGGAGACATTATGCTAGAGGCCACAGGCCTTCGTAAAGGTACCAAAGTACGTTCAGTTAACTTAAATGTTCGGAGTGGAGAAATTGTCGTTGTCGTTGGATTAGTAGGAGCAGGCAAGACGGAAACGTCTCGTCTATTAACGGGTGCAGACACTTTGGAAGCAGGAGATATTCGTATTCGTGGGAAGTCAATAACAATGAAGGAACCTGCAGATGCGATCCATTCAGGCATCGTCTCAATCCCAGAGGAACGGCGAAAAGAAGGTATATTTATACATGAATCCGTTGATCACAATCTAAGCTTACCCATCTTAAATAAGCTCAGTAACTTGGGTTTTATATCAAGAAAATCAGAAAAAAGTGTTGCAGGTCGTGTCATCGATAAGCTTGGAATCAAAACTTCTTCTGGAAAACAACTTGTACAATATTTAAGCGGAGGAAACCAACAGAAGATAGCCATTGGAAAATGGTTAGAAAGTGATGCCAGCTTATTTATATTCGATGAACCGACCAAAGGGGTAGACATCGGAGCTAAAAGCGATATTTTTCGAATCATTGGAAATTTAGCTGCTCAGGGAAAAGGAATTCTATACTTCACATGTGAGTTAGCAGAGGGAATAGGGATTGGTGACCGGATTTCCGTAATGTGTGATGGCGAAATCATTAAAGAATTCAAGCGTGGTGAAGCTACGCCTGAGAAGCTTTTATATTATGCCAGTGGTGGCCGGGAGGAAGAACATGAAAGATAAATTAATGAATTTACTGTTTCGTTATGGTGCGGTTGTGGTAATTATCGGCGTGATTGTATTTTTCTCTGTCAGACTGCCTTACTTCTTCACATACGGAAATCTGGCTGACATATTAGGTTCTATAACGATCGTGACGTTTGTCGCCGTAGGAGTGACCCTTTCGCTTATAGTCGACGGGTTCGATCTATCGGTAGGGTCAACGGTATCGATTACAACGGTTGTATCAGCATCTCTTATGATTTGGTATGAGCAACCGCTAGTTGTCGTTATTGTTGTATCATTACTGGTAGGCGCAATCATAGGCTTGCTAAATGCGCTACTCATTGTTAAGCTAAGAATCCCAGATCTACTGGCAACATTAGCAGTGATGTACATAGTCAGTGGGGTTCACAAGACCTACACCGAAGGTTACACCATATATAATCATATGGAATTTCCAGATGGTTCAAAAGCGCCAGGAGAAATGAGTTCCGCTTTTCTATGGATAGGACAGGGAAAAGTATTAGGAATACCCTTTTCGGCTATTTTGTTGTTGGTCACTGTCGTTCTAGTTCATATATTTTTAACTAGAACAAAATATGGTAGACAAATGTATGTGACGGGTGGAAATGCAGAAGCAGCTCGCTTATCTGGTATTAGAGTGAAGAAAGTTAGAACATTAGCTTACGTAGCTTCAGGATTATTTGCATCGATCGGTGGTATTCTTTATGCTTCTCGGGTCGGATCTGGTCAGATTGATGCCGGTTCACCTTTGTTAATGGAAGCTGTTGCCGCTGTTTTTGTAGGATTCTCCGTGCTGGGAGCGGGTAAACCTAATGTCATTGGGACGTTTATCGGATCCGTTCTCATTGGTGTACTTGTCAATGGATTAACGATGATGAATTTGCAATATTTTACACATGATATTGTAAAAGGTATCGTTTTAGTTCTAGCTTTGGCGGTCACATTTTACGTTTTAAACCGATCAAAGACCTAAAACGCTTGATATTCTGAGTGTGCTGTATTAGTATAAATTTGTTCCGCGCTCGTTTTTCTAGGTTGAAAAGGGCGAAACTGTCTGTAAAAAGCTATTATTAAGTATATTTTGCGACAAAACGGAAACAAAGAATAACAATCGATCTCATTTCTGGCTGGGGAGGTGAAATGAAATGAATAAATCGGAACTGATTTCCCAAGTAGCTGAAACATCGGAATTGTCCAAGAAGGACGCTACAAAAGCTGTAGACGCTGTATTTGAAGCAATTTCTGGTGCACTACAAAGTGGTGATAAAGTGCAACTTGTAGGATTTGGTAACTTTGAAGTTCGTGAACGTTCTGCTCGTAAAGGACGCAATCCACAAACGGGTGAAGAAATCGAAATCGCTGCAAGCAAAATACCTGCATTCAAACCAGGTAAAGCGCTTAAAGACGGAATTAAATAAGACTTTCACAAAATCCATAGAACAAGATTACATTTATAAAAGAGAGGTCGTGACGTTTGTTCACGGCCTTTTCTTTTCTATAATGAGATAGATTAGGAGGATACACCTCATGGAAACAACTAGAGATGAAGACTATATCGTCATCAAAGCAAAAGAGAATGGTGTGCAGGTGATTGGTCTTACTCGTGGGCAGGATACGAAGTTTCACCACACGGAGAAGTTAGACAAAGGTGAAGTGCTTATTGCCCAATTCACAAGTCATACCTCTGCTGTAAAGATCCGTGGGAAAGCAGAAGTGCTAACAAAACATGGAAAAGTAGAGAGCGAGAGTTAAAATGCAGGCATAGCCTGCTTTTTTTAATTGTACAATGAGGTATGGACTCTATTTGTGTTGAACACATGTAAAGTCAAAAAGGTGAAGGAGGCTTACAGTATGAATCGATGGGTTCTTATGGGATGCACTACGATACTATGTATAGCTATCATATTGTTTCTGCCGAAATTATTCTCACTTCAGACCTCATATGCGCAATTAAAGGGTAACGTAACCGTATTTAATCCTCATGGAACGATCATGCTCGGTGATGATAATCTGGTAGATGTCTTGAGCACACTACCCTTAACACTTCCGATCAGCCAAGTGGAATGGAAAGAAACGACGTTATCTTTGGATTTAAAAGTCGTGAATTCAGATACTTCCATTTCAGATATTTATGAGAACATAGCTGAAGCTATTGATTTCAGTTTCGAAGGTACTCCGAATGTGAATCGATTGATGCTGAGACTTGTTGCAGAAGATCGTTGGGTAAATACGCATCATTTATTGTTAGCTGTTGATGTTAGCCGAGAACAGTGGAGTAAGTTGTGGACCAACGAACTACGAAATAATGGGGCTGCGCCTCTTCCAGACCCATTGAAGCAAACTTTCCATGTAACTGAAACAAAACTTTGGCTGAATCAGTTTGATAAGTGAAGTTTGTGTGAAAAAGTTAGTACAACCACAGTGCGTGGTGAATTAACATGTGATATAATAGTCAAGATTGTGAACAATAATAACGTGTCAAAGTTATCAGCTCGGAGGCTAACGATGAAATCTTACCGCATACCCCAACTTGCAAGTGGCTATATCGAGTATGACATGATTGAACAATACACGGAATTGCCAACGTTTCCGAATGCCCGTGTCCATTTATTATATATATTCTTAAATAAGGGTAGCCGTATATCGTTTGATCAGGCTGAGCTCTACGCTCTTGTCACTTCTTTAATACAGATTGGGCTTGATACACATGAGACGATTGATACCGAACAAGGGAATCAGGCAGAGAATCTTATGCGTTCGCGCCAACTAAAAGTACTAGCTGGTGATTATTACAGTAGTATATTCTATCAATTGTTGTCCGATGTAGGACAGATTGAGGTTATCACATTATTGAGTAAAGCGATATGTGATTTAAATATGATGAAGATGAACCTTTACATTTCTATGCAAAGTTCAATGCTGTCATCAGAACAATATTTGGTGCAAAAGGTGCAGCTGAGTATGCAGCTGTTTCTTTCTTTTACCCCCTTATTAGAAGACTCTGTAAGGGGTCTATGGAATTTTTTCCTTCATGAAATTTCGCTTTGTGAGACGATTGTGCAAGAACTAAGTCATAACCAAGGAACTAGTCCTCTTCATTCTACCGAATACATGATGAATAGTCTTCGTGAATCCGTTGATCATGTTCAACATAAACTTCATAACTTGGAAGGCGATATGCGATTCTTTGAAGAAATAGGACAAGTCATAGAACCATTTGTACGTTTATTAAATTCTTCTGGAACTGTGTTAAGAGAGGGATAGGGTGATAGGCATGGAAAAGAACACCTCAGAGCCATACAACAATGACAAGATGAATACCATGGGTAAAGAAAAGCCTAAGGAACAGTTCGTACAATCTGTCTTTGAGAGTATTGCTACGAAATATGACCTTATGAATGATATTCTTAGCTTTCGTAGGCATAAAGCATGGCGTAAATTTACGATGGCCAAAATGAACATGAGTCCAGGAGAAAATGCTCTGGATTTATGTTGTGGTACTTGTGACTGGACTCTCAGTATGGCTGATGCTAGTGGAACGGGAAAGATTGTTGGTCTTGATTTCAGTCCGGGAATGCTTGAGGTTGGACGGAAGAAGATTAAGAGTCATCAAAAGGAGGATCTCATTACGCTAATTGAGGGCAACGCCATGAGCCTTCCATTTGATGATCATTCTTTTGATTATGTGACCATAGGATTCGGGCTACGTAATGTTCCAGATCTTGTACAGGTGCTTCATGAAATGGAACGAGTCGTGAAGCCTGGTGGCATGGTTGTATGTCTAGAGTTGTCTAAGCCAACTTGGCAACCATTTAAAGGGATCTATTATTTTTATTTTCAAAAGATATTACCTAGTCTTGGTAAATTGTTTGCTTCACGGTATGAACAGTACAAATGGTTACCGGATTCACTTGCAATATTCCCAGGAAGAGATGAGCTAGCGGGGATATTTCGGCAGATTGGGCTGCAACAGGTTGAAGCCTATCCCTTAACGGGAGGGATTGCAGCATTACATATTGGGATTAAGGAGAACATAGATGTTTAAGAAAATTGGTATTTTTTTAGAAATGATAAAAATTGAACACACCTTGTTTACACTTCCTTTTGCATTTATGGGGGCATTACTTGGGTCAGTTTCGGTTAATGGTGTACTTCCCTCGTGGGCGCAAATCGGTTGGATTGTAATGGCACTATTTGGGGCTCGAAGTGCAGCGTTCGGATTAAACCGCATGATTGATCAAGTGATTGATAAGAAGAACCCTCGTACTGCGAATCGGGCCATTCCAGCTGGATTGTTGAAGAATCTTGAGGTCATCGCGTTTACGATCATCTCGTTCATCCTTTTATTCTGGGCCGCCTTTGAGTTAACGCCGCTCGCAGTAAAATTGTTACCAATCGCAGTCTTTATGCTTGTCATTTATTCTTATACCAAACGATTTACATGGCTTTGTCATTTAATTCTTGGTATGACTACATCACTAGCAGCTCTTGGAGGCTGGGTGGCAGTAACGAACAGCGTTGATTTAAGTGCAATGATATTTTATATCACACTTTCATTTTGGACAGCAGGTTTTGATATTATTTATGCGATTCAAGATATGGAATTTGATAAAAAAGAGGGACTTTATTCGATCCCAGCACGTTTCGGAATTCATACATCCTTAATGATTGCCCGTGTCTTTCACATCATTACAGCGATTGGATTTATCGCTCTTTATTTTACTACTACACTAAGCTGGTGGTATTTCGCAGGAATGATCATTTCATACGGTATTTTGTTCTATGAACATTTCATTCTTTCTCCTAATGATATGAGTAAGTTACAAGTGGCTTTCTTTACGATGAATAGTGTCCTAAGTATTATTGTATTCGTCTTTACTCTCGTTGACTTGGTGGTGCAAACCGCTTGAATAGATTAGACAAGAAACACAGTTGGGTAGTCGGCATTACGGGAGCTAGTGGTTCCATATATGGCACTAGACTCATTGAAACGTTATTGATGGCTAATATTGATGTACATATTGTTATTTCGAATGCGGGTTGGCGTGTGCTCCATGAGGAACTAGGTTGGAATAGTACCGATCGGGAGGCTATTCTGAAGGAGAAATTTGACGGGCGACCGGGATCGTGGATATATCACCCTGTTGGTGATATAGGAGCCTCGATTGCCAGTGGTTCCTTTCAGATGGAAGGAATGGTGATTGTTCCTTGTTCAATGGGGACCTTATCATCCGTTGCCAACGGAGCCTCCAACAATTTAATGACTCGTGCAGCAGACGTTATGCTAAAAGAAGGACGTCCTTTAGTATTGGTACCTCGTGAAACACCATTACACGCTATTCATTTGGAGAATATGTTGAAGCTTTCTAGACTTGGTGTGAAAATAATTCCGGCTATGCCGGCTTTTTATTTCCAACCCCAAAGTATGGATGATCTCATAAACTTCGTTGTGGGTAAAGTACTCGACTCGGTTCGAATCGACCATCAATTATTTAAGAGATGGGAGGGATGATAATGCGCGTGAAAGGCAACAATAATACGATAATTGGAAAAATAAAATATACGAATGCATGGCCTATTTTTTATTATTTTGACCCAGATTCATTGAGTGAGCCTGTTGATATGATTACCGAGGTCCCTTCGTTTCTAAATCAAGGTATGAACGATGGTAGCATTGAGGTGGGAGCATTATCTTCGTTTGCATATGGGTTGTTATCTAACAAGCTACTTCTGCTACCTAATCTATCTGTTAGTGCAGATGGACCGGTTCAATCCATTCTACTATTCTCTCGCAAGCCTATTGAAGAACTGATCAATAGCACCATTGCGGTAACAAATACATCTGCAACATCGGTTAATTTATTGAAAATATTGATGAAAAAAGCGTTGCATGGCAATCCGACGTATCTTACGTTAGAACCAGATCTTACAACGATGTTGGAAGTCGCGGATGCGGCTCTATTAATTGGGGACAATGCTATTAAGGCTTCATGGGAAGATCACGGGTTATATGTGACTGATTTAAGTGAGTGGTGGAAACAGTGGACAGGATATAGCATGACTTTTGCGGTGTGGGCAGTGCATCAAGATGCTGCAGAGAATAAACCTGAGATCATTCAGGAAATCGTTCAAGCATGGCAAGCAAGTAAAAGTCGTAGCTTATCTGATTTAGCTCCCATCGTGGATGACGCGATGACGGCTTTTGGTGGAACGCAGGAGTATTGGTACCAATACTTTCAGAACCTATGTTATGACTATGGTGAAAGACAAAGCCAAGGATTAGAACTATATTTCTGTTATGCATATGAACTTGGACTTATTCAACACGAAGTGCACATGGACATGTGGGAAGAGAATACGCGAATACGGGTGAAAGAATGAAGAGATTAGACATGTTCGGATTGTTAAAAAAGGATATGGATTACATAGAACAGGAGCTATCTCGAAGTATTAGTGGGGATGATCTACTTAACGAGACATCACTACATCTCCTTAAGGCGGGGGGCAAGAGGCTTCGCCCGGTCTTCGTGTTAATGGGAGGTAAATTCGGCGAGTATGATCTAGAGAAGCTTATGCGTGTGGCCGTTCCACTTGAACTTATTCATATGGCTTCTCTTGTTCATGATGATGTCATTGATGATGCGGATACTCGTCGTGGTCAACTCACGGTTAAATCGAAATGGGATAACAAAATTGCAATGTATACCGGTGACTTCATCTATGCGAAGGCATTGGAAATTGTGACGCAACTTCCCAATCCAGAGATTCATCAGATCCTCTCTAAAGCGATGGTTGAGATGTCGATTGGAGAAATGGAACAAATCCGTGATTTCTTTAATACGGGGCAGAGTGTTAGACGGTACATGCTTCGCATTCGTCGTAAGACTGCGTTGTTGATCGCTGTAAGCTGCCAGCTTGGAGCTGTTGCGGTAGATGCGGATCCTACATTTAGTCGCCAATTATATCGTTATGGTTATAACGTGGGGATGGCTTTTCAAATACAGGATGATTTACTTGACCTTTGTGGTACAGAGAAGCAGATTGGCAAACCACCAGGAAGCGATATCCGTCAAGGGAATATCACATTACCCGTTATTTATGCTCTTCAGGATGAGGCTATTCGTGAGCCTTTGCTTGAGGAACTCAATCTAATCCATCAAATGAATGGACAGTGTGATGTATCACGAGCTATTTCTTTGGTAAAGAAAAGTTCGGGGATAAGTAGATCAGAGAAACTAGCAACCTGTTATATTAACAAGGCATTAGATGCTTTGAATGAACTTCCAGATTACAAAACAAAACGTCATTTGAAGGATATTGCTCACTTTGTAACGAGACGGTCATATTAAGTATTAACCCTATTCGTAGTTTTCTGTTACACTACAAATATTGGTAAGGAAATACTTGCATATGATTGATTCATTAGAAATGGAGAGTGAGCACATGGAACGCACTTTTTTGATGGTTAAACCTGATGGTGTGCAACGCGGATTAATTGGTCGTATTATTTCTCGTCTAGAAGAAAAAGGTTTTAAATTGGTAGGTTGTAAATTAGTACAAGTGACTGAGAAACAAGCTGAATTTCACTATGCAGAACATGAGGGTAAGGATTTCTATTCAAACCTAGTGAACTTCATCACTTCAGGACCGGTTGTGGCGATGGTATGGGAAGGTGACGATATTATATCGTTATCTCGCATAGTTATCGGTAAGACGAATGTGAAAGAAGCACAACCAGGTACGATTCGAGGAGATTTCGCTGCACATACACCTAATAATTTGATTCATGGATCGGATTCACCAGAGAGCAGTAAGAGAGAGATTTCTAACTTTTTTACAGAGCATGAGCTTGTGAATTATGATAAAAGCATTTCGTCATGGATATAAAAACGATGGGGATTCCCGTGAATGTGAAGGAAGAAAGTGTCATTATTGATACTGATTATATTCAATTTATTGAATCCATCAAAAAAGAGACCGGAATTGATCTCTCCCAATATAAAGAGGGACAGATGAAGCGTCGTTTGACGACGCTCCGGGTGAAGAATGGTTACGATACCTTTGACTTATTCTTCAAAGCCATGATGCAGAATAAGAACTTATTCTACGAATTCTTAGATCGTATGACGATCAATGTGTCGGAGTTCTGGCGGAACCCGAACCGTTGGGAAGTATTAAGAGATAACGTGATATCGGAGCTTCTTTCTAGTAATAAGGGGCGTCTCAAAGTGTGGAGTGCTGCTTGCTCAACGGGTGAAGAACCCTACACATTAGCCATGATTCTTGCAGATAAGGGAATATTATCGAATACATCACTTATAGCTACAGATATTGATAGCGGTGCATTGGAAGAGGCTCAGCAGGGTCACTATTTAGAACGTTCATTGAAGGACGTCCCGAAAGACGTAGCTGCAAGACACTTCAATTCTGATGGTCTATTGTATAAGATCAATGACTCTCTGAAGAAGGCTGTGCAATTCAAAAAGCAGAATCTATTATTGGATTCCTTCGATGGATCCTTTGATCTTATTGTATGTCGCAACGTTATGATTTACTTTACAGAAGAGGCTAAGTCGAACTTATATCACAAATTTGCAAATAGTCTTCGTCCGGGTGGATATTTATTTGTTGGGAGTACGGAACAGATCTTTACACCTGGGCAGTATGGGCTTGAACCAACGGAAACATTTTTCTATCGAAAAAAGATATAGGCTTATTATTTCGAAAAATGTATATTATGCTCTCCTCTTTGCGATACTACTATTCATAGAACAGGATGAAATAAGTGGAGGGAATAGGATAGTATGGATAAACGAAAAGTGATTACAGCCTATCAACGTGGGTTCATTACCATTCAAGAATGTGGGCAGATTCTTGGGTTGGAGCAGGTACAACTCAATCGATTGATGGGTGATTTTTTGATAGATCGTTCAGGTATTGAACCAAAGATTCAACCGATTAATAGTTAAATAATCTTCGTCTCGTAAGCGCCGAATCCTGTGTATATGAGGATCTGCGCTTTTTTTAAGTGATAGGTATATGGGGATAACCTTTCTTGTCAAAGTGCATGACCTATACTATAATAAGCAAAGATATTATCGGATTTTAGCCATTCACAGTACGAAAGTATAAGGGGGAAAGCAACATGAGTTTACGCTATTTAACTGCAGGGGAGACTCACGGTCCCCAGCTCACAGCAATTATTGAAGGTTTACCTAGTCAATTAACTTTAGATTTCGAAGAACTTAACTTTCAACTACATCGTCGTCAAAAAGGGTATGGTCGCGGACGTCGTATGCAAATTGAGAAGGATACAGCTCAAATCGTAGGTGGCGTTCGACATGGATATACGACAGGGGCTCCTGTCGCATTGGTTGTAGCTAACAATGATTGGACACATTGGCGGAATATTATGAATATTGAGCCTATTGAAGGAACAGACGAAGAGAAGCGCCGTGTACATCGCCCTCGTCCTGGACATGCAGATCTCAATGGTGGACTAAAGTATAATCATAAAGATTTACGTAACGTACTCGAACGATCTAGCGCAAGAGAGACAACGGTGCGTGTGGCATGTGGTGCGATAGCTCGCCAATTTCTTGCGGAATTCGGCATTAAAGTTGCTGGACAAGTGATTCGTATTGGTGAAATAGAAGCCCCTCCACATAACTTATCGATAGATGAACTAATTGAAAAGACGGAAGCTTCTTCTGTCCGGGTAGTGGATGCCGAAACAGAGAAAAAGATGGAAGCCTACATTGATCAGATTAAAGAAGATGGAGATTCCATCGGTGGGATTGTCGAATGTATTGTTGAAGGTGTGCCAATAGGTCTTGGTAGTTATGTACAATACGATCGTAAGCTAGATGCACGTATTGCACAGGGTGTTATGTCTATCAATGCATTTAAAGGTGTGGAGATCGGAATTGGATTCGAAGCAGGGATTCTGAGAGGTTCACAAGTACATGACGAGATTATGTACAACGAGGAACAAGGATATTACCGCGCAAGTAATCGATTAGGCGGATTTGAAGGTGGCATGACCAATGGTATGCCTGTCGTGGTTCGCGGCGTAATGAAGCCTATTCCAACACTGTATAAACCATTACAAAGTGTTGATATTGACACGAAGGAAGCCTTTACTGCTCAAGTTGAGCGTTCGGATGCATGTGCTGTACCGGCAGCTAGTGTCGTAATGGAACATGTTGTTGCATGGGAAATTGCAAATGCCTTCTTGGAGAAATTCGGTGGAGATTCCATGGACGAGATTAAGGCCAACTATAACAATTATCTTGCTCAATTGGAGAGATATTAATGATAAGAACCGTGAATGTGGATCTAGGTGAACGTTCGTATCCTATCTATATCGGATCTGGTCTACTAAGTCATATTGGTCAATATTTCAAGAATCATGGAATATCTTCCAATAGCCCATTAATGATTGTGACGGATGAGAATATAGCTCCTAACTATTTAAATAGGGTAGAGAAGCTTTTATTAGATTCTGATTATAAAGTTGTCTCCAAAATAGTCAAAGCCGGAGAAACATCCAAGTCGTTATCTGTTCTTGAAGAAGTTATGACGACTGCCATTGAAGGTGGCCTCGATCGTAATTCAACAGTGATTGCCCTTGGTGGTGGCGTAGTTGGCGATTTAGCAGGGTTTGTTGCAGCTACATATATGAGAGGAGTCAAGTTCGTTCAGATTCCAACAACGATTCTAGCACATGATAGTAGTGTGGGCGGTAAGGTTGCTGTGAATCATCCACTCGCAAAGAATATGATAGGAGCATTTCATCAACCTGAGATGGTTCTCTATGATCTTGATACATTACAGACGTTACCACCACGAGATGTATCCGCAGGTTTATCTGAAATGGTAAAACATGGTCTAATCCGTGATGGTGATTTCGCAAGATGGTGCCGAGACCATGCTTCTGAATTGTTAGCACTTGACCCTGAAGCTTTGGGTTATGGATTAGAACGTGGTTGCTCGATTAAAGCGGATGTCGTATCCCGTGATGAACGAGAAAATGACTTACGAGCTATCCTTAATCTGGGTCATACGATCGGGCATGCGATTGAAGCTGTGGCAGGCTATGGTGAATACTTACATGGTGAAGCTATTGCAATCGGAATGGCAGGATCCGCACGCTTGGCTGTTCGACTAGGACGGGATCCACATATTTATGATGAAACTGTGAGCATGCTGCTATCCTTAGGGCTGCCCATTACGATGTCATCCCATTTATCAACCGATGATATTATGAATGCCATGAAACACGACAAGAAATTTAGAGAGGGTCATATGCTCTTTATCATACCGGAGTCGATTGGATCTGTAAGTATTGTGAAGGATATACCTGAACAACTTGTGCGTGAAACGATCGATCAACTTAGAGAAGGAGGAGGATCTCATGTATAATCGCGGAATTCGTGGTGCTACTAGTGTTACCAAGAATGACGAACAGGAAATATTACAAGAGACGATCACATTACTCAAAGAAATAATCATTCGTAATGAGATTGAACCCGAAGATATTTGTAGCGTATGGATCACGATGACATCGGATCTAGACGCCACTTTTCCTGCTAGAGCCATTCGTCAATTAGAAGGTTGGGACTTAGTTCCTCTTATGTGCTCGGTAGAAATACCCGTTCAGGGTAGTTTACCTCAATGTATTCGATTCATGATTCAGGTGAATACGGAGAAGAGCCAACGTGAAATGAAACATGTATACTTGAATGATGCACGTAAGTTAAGACCTGATCTTTCTGCTCCATCCAAGTAGGTCATAATTACGCTAATTTAGATGCATCGGCGATTATGAAATGGACGATTCAAGTGAAACTTAATCTTAACCTTATGTATAGTTGAACTCATTCATTTATTCCATGGGTTGTCAAAAGCAAGCATCATCATGTATAGTTAATTCAGTTGAGTAGAGCCTAGTTGAGTTGAGATGAGTATAGTTGAGCAGAGTCCATAAGCATTTATATTCGGTAAGAGAATCATATTGATTCTTGAACCTATTCCTTAGCGTTAGCTATTTCTGGGGAGAGGTTCTTGGATTGAAGTGGTTAATTACCGGACTCTTTCATATACTTCATGACCGATAGACCTCTACTTTTGTAGAGGTCTTTTGTGTATTTTAATCTGGGAGGGATGGTCATGATGACCCCTAATGTTGAACAAATCATTAAACTTTCAAGTCAATATAATCTGATACCCGTAGTAAAACGTCTCTTGTCAGATATGGAGACTCCTATCCGTGTTTTTCAGAGATATGCGAAGCAAGATCATGCTTTTCTTCTGGAAAGTGTTGAGGGTGGGATTCAATGGGCTAGATATTCATTTATTGGTACAGATCCATTTCTAATGATATCAGGTAAACAAGGACGAATTGTTCTTAAAAAAAATGGTGTGGAAGAAATAATGAAGGGTAAGCCGGTAGAGGAACTGAAAGCATTGTTACGTACTTACCGTAGCCCCAAGTTAGAAGATATGCCTCCTTTTACAGGTGGAGCTATTGGGTTCTTTGGGTATGATCTGCTTCAATATTATGAGAATTTACCTGCACATGCTGTAGATGATCTTCATATGGATGATATTCGATTTATGTTCTGCGACTCCATTATTGTGTTCGATCACGTAAAGCAACAAATTCTGTTAGTAGGCAATGTGCATGTTAAGGATGGAGATACAGATTCAGATATTGCACAAACATACGAAGCTGTGAGTCGTAAGTTAGAAGACATCGCGGAACAATTACAAGAACAAGGTCCACGAGAAAATGTGAATCGCCATAGTATCCCTCAAGATGTGGAACTAGGGGACATTAAGTCCAACATGACCAAAGAACAATACATTTCGAACGTAGAGCAAGCTAAGGAATATATTCGAGCTGGTGACATTTTTCAAGTCGTACTATCCCAGCGTTTTCATATAGAAACCGAAGTATCCCCACTACATGTATATCGTGTTCTAAGAACACTAAATCCTTCACCTTATATGTATTATCTGAAAATGGATGAAGAGATCATCGTTGGAACGTCACCTGAAGCACTAGTGAAGGTGGATGGAGACCGTGTAGAGACTCGGCCTATTGCCGGCACAAGACCTCGTGGGAATAGTGAAAGCGAAGATCGTGCCTTAACGGAGGAGTTAATGCACGATGAGAAGGAACGTGCGGAGCATCTAATGCTAGTTGATCTTGGCCGTAATGATCTAGGCAGAGTATCTAAATTCGGTACTGTTACATGCGATACATTTATGGAAATTGAGAAGTACTCCCATGTGATGCATATGGTCTCCAATGTTTCGGGGCAGTTGCATGAAGATAAAGATTTCTTTGATGCGTTCCTATCCTGTTTACCTGCAGGGACGGTATCAGGAGCGCCTAAGCTGAGAGCCATGGAGATCATAGCGGAGCTTGAGAAAGAAGCACGAGGTGCCTATGCGGGAGCTATAGGATACTTAGGATTTACTGGCAATATGGATTCCTGTATTACAATACGCACATTGATCTTTCGTAAAGGGAAAGCATACATCCAAGCAGGTGCAGGCATTGTATGGGACTCCGTGCCAGAGAAGGAATATGAAGAGACGGTTAATAAAGCAAAAGCGTTATTAAAAGCCATTCGGACAGCGGAGTTAATGTTCCCCCCTACGAAGAAGGATATCGATACGATAAATCAAGATTATTTATATGAATATACACCATAAGATAGTGTTCAAAAAGTCAGATTTTCAGCACCAAGAGTATGCTTACGATGCTGCGTTTTTTCAAAACGCTTTAGAAGATTGGATGAAGATAGGGAGTGAGGAGCGGAGCGTAGGCAGTACCTACGTGAGCACCGGAAGGACCGGCTGAATTCAATATTTGATGTCGAATAAGCTTCTTGGTATACTTCGTGATCTAAATATGATTTTTTGAACAACCTCTAGAAGTGTTCGAGTATACGATAGGGGTTCAGGGAGCTGAACCTGTCAAATGAATATAATGGAGATGAGCATAGTGGAGAATAGTATAGAACAGTTGAGTGTGGTTGGTAATCCATCCGTTCATGTGGATCATACAGATATGATTCAATCAAGTCTAACTAAATTGATCATGGGTAATGATCTTGCACGTATAGAAGCACGTCAAGTTATGCAGAGTATCATGGATGGAGAAGCGACACAGGCACAGATAGGCGGCTTATTGACTGCATTACGTATGAAAGGCGAGACGGTTGAAGAAATCACAGGGTTTGCTGAAGCGATGCGGGGTTCGGGGAACCGAATGTTGACGGAAAGTGCCCATTTACTCGACACGTGTGGGACGGGTGGATCAGGAATTCACAAATTCAATATATCAACAACCTCCGCCATTATTTCGTCATCCGTTTCTGTGCGGGTAGCGAAACATGGCAATCGTTCAGCATCTGGACGTGCAGGAAGTGCGGATGTATTGGAAGCACTAGGTGTTAACATCAATATATCGGCGGAACAAGCAAGACGGTGTTTGGATGAGATTGGGATTTGCTTCTTATTCGCACAAATCTATCATCCTTCTATGCGACATGCGGCCGCTCCTCGTAAAGAGCTGGGTGTACGAACGGTATTCAATATGTTAGGCCCACTGACCAATCCTGCTGGTGCTGACCGTCAGCTACTGGGCATCTATGATCGCAGCATGACGGAAACCATTGCACAAGTTCTGAACGAACTGGGACTGAAGCGTGCCTTGGTTGTCTCAAGCTTAGATGGATTGGATGAGATTAGTATCTCAGCGCCCACACAAGTGTCTGAATTACGTGGAGGTAAAGTAACTACTTATGATATTAACCCTCATGATTTAGGTCTTGATGTTCATCCTCTAGAAAAGGTGTTGGGTGGCGATGCAGCTGAGAATGCTCGAATTATTCACTCCGTTCTTCAAGGGGAGAAGAGTCCGTATCGAGATGTTGTATTAGCTAATGCTGGAGCATGTATATATGTATCTGGACTGTCCGAGAGTATCTATGAAGGTGTACAGCTTGCTTCAAAGGCTATAGATAATGGAAGTGCCTATGCTAAATTAAATCAATTGATTCAAATGACAGGAGAAGAGTCCTATGTATCTTGATAAAATAGTAGCCACCAAAGTCAAAGAGGTGGAAGAACTTGCGAAGAACTTTGATTTCTCACGAACGGAACGAGTCATTGCTAACCTGCCACCAACTAGAGGATTTCTAAGAGCTGTATCAACAGATCGCCATCGAGATATGGGTCTCATTGCAGAGGTCAAGAAGGCTTCTCCATCGAAAGGATTAATTCGACCGGATTTCGATCCTGTGGAGATTGCTTTAGCCTATGAACGGGCTGGTGCAGATTGTTTATCTGTGCTTACAGACGTGGAATATTTTCAAGGAAGCGGTGAATATCTAAGAGCTGTCCAAGCTGCGGTAAGGATACCTCTACTGCGCAAAGATTTCATTATTGATGAACGTCAAATCTATGAAGCACGCCTGTTGGGGGCAGATGCAGTTCTACTTATCGCTAGCATATTAGAGCCTTCCCAAATATCTTCATTCATCAAGACAGCTTCTTCGATCGGACTAGATGCTTTAATTGAAGTCCATAACGCAGAAGAGTTAGAGAATGTATTACATTTAGATCAGGCATCATTGATAGGGATTAACAATCGTAATTTACATACGTTTGAAACATCTCTAGAAACGACTGCTAAACTGATTCAAATGATTCCTAGTGAAATAACGATCATCAGCGAGAGTGGTATTGCGGGATCCGATGATATGGATTTCCTCAAGCGTTCAGGAGCGGATGGCGTCCTCATAGGTGAATATTTCATGAGACAACAAGATGTTGGTGTAGCTGTTACAGAACTAATGGGATCTCTTCCTGAAGGGGAAGGAAGGTTATAAAATGGATAAAACATTCGTAAAAATATGTGGACTTCAGGACGTTGAAGTGCTAAAATCTATGTTACACTTACCGGTAGATTATATCGGATTCGTATTTGCTACTAGTCGCCGACAAGTTACGATGGAAGATGCATCGGTACTCTTGCAACAGCTTCAGCATTGGGAGAATGTGACACATCCTGAGAGTGTAGGTGTCTTCGTGAATCCTGAGATGGCGTATCTCTCTAAAGTGATGGAACGTTCACCCTTAGATGTGATTCAATTGCACGGACAAGAAGATGCTAAGTTCTGTCATGACGTCAAACGTCAATTTGGTGTTAAAGTGTTTAAAGCTCTTTCAATAAACTCAAATGGTCATGTAGCCGATCATGGTTCGGACTCTACGAAGCATCCATTGCTTCCAAAAGATTATGTCGGTGTTATTGATGCAATGTTACTGGATACGTTCGACCCTGTTTATGGGGGTGGTTCAGGGCGTACCTTTGCATGGGATCACATTCCGTATTATCAGGAAGAGAGTCGTAAACTAAATATCCCTCTTTTTATAGCTGGTGGTCTTGAACCTTCAAATGTTAGTGAGTTAATTACGAAATATCATCCATATGGGGTAGATGTTTCTAGTGGCGTAGAAAGTAATGGTTTGAAAGATATAGATAAAGTAATAGCTTTTGTTGAAAGGGTGAAACAGATATGACACAAACACAAATGCCAGATCAGAACGGTCGCTTCGGTCCATTCGGTGGACGCTTCGTACCCGAAACATTAATGAATGCACTCATAGAATTAGAACATTCCTATAAACAACATGCAGCAGATCCAAGTTTCCAAGCGGAAATAGACTATTTGTTGAAGCAATATTCTGGACGTGAGACACCCCTTTATTATGCGGAACGTTTAAGCAAACATTTGGGTGAAGCTAAAATTTACTTAAAGCGTGAGGATCTAAATCATACGGGTGCTCACAAAATTAATAATGCGATCGCGCAAGGTATTCTTGCTAAACGAATGGGAAAGAAGAAAGTAATTGCTGAGACTGGTGCGGGCCAACATGGTGTCGCAACAGCTACGGTAGCTGCACTTCTTGGAATGGAATGTAAGGTGTTCATGGGGGAAGATGATACGAAACGTCAAGCTCTGAATGTCTTCCGAATGAAGTTACTCGGTGCGGAAGTCATTCCGGTTACTTCGGGGTCTCGTACACTGAAGGATGCAGGAAATGAAGCACTCCGTTATTGGGTTAGTAATGTAGATGATACATTCTATATCTTAGGTTCTGCAGTTGGACCACATCCGTATCCGATGATGGTTCGGAATTTCCAGAGAGTGATCGGAGACGAGACGAGACGTCAGATTCTTGAGAGTGAAGGTCGCCTTCCGAATATTCTTGTTGCACCCGTTGGTGGGGGGAGTAATGCGATTGGGATGTTCTATCCTTTCATAGAAGATAAAGAAGTTGCAATGGTTGGAGTCGAAGCGGCAGGAAAAGGTGTGGACACACAATTCCATGCAGCTACGATGACTAAGGGAACACATGGAGTGTTCCAGGGGTCAATGAGTTATCTTTTGCAGGATCAGCACGGTCAAGTACAGGAAGCACACTCTATATCAGCTGGACTGGATTACCCAGGGGTTGGGCCAGAACACTCTTATCTGAAAGATATTGAACGTGTTAAGTATGTTCCAATTACAGATCAGGAGGCGCTTGATGCACTACAGTTGCTCTGTCAGACTGAAGGAATCATCCCAGCGCTTGAATCCGCTCATGCTGTTGCAGAAGTTATTAAGATAGCTCCTAGGTTAACGAAGGATGATATTGTGGTTATTTGTTTATCTGGACGAGGAGACAAAGATGTCGAATCTATCATGGCATATACAGGGGGGAATCAGTCATGAATTTGATGGATCAGACATTTGAAGTGTTGAGAAGCCAGAATCGCACGGCACTGATTCCTTTTTTGACCGTAGGAGATCCTGATGTTGCGACAACCGTAGAGATCATACTACAATTAGAGGCAGCGGGTGCTGATATTCTAGAACTAGGAGTACCGTATTCCGATCCTCTAGCGGATGGACCTGTTATTCAACGGGCATCTCAACGGTCATTGAAACATGGTGTGACCATTCGTACATGTATGGAGACGGCTGTAAAAGCTCGTGAATCAGGTGTGAAGATGCCATTTATCCTTTTTACTTATTTCAATCCTGTGTTGCAGATGGGTCTAGACCTTTTCTTCAACGAAGTAAAAAATCATGAAATCAGCGGATTGATTATCCCGGACCTTCCAGTGGAAGAATCGGGTGATATATGTCGTCGTGCGGATGAAGCTGGAGTAAGTCTAATTCCATTGGTAGCACCTACTTCAAATGAACGAATTGAGAAAATAGTTAGTAATGCTAGTGGCTTTGTATACTGCGTGTCTTCCTTAGGCGTGACAGGGGAACGTTCCTCGTTCCACCAGGGGGTAGAACAATTTATTCAAACTGTTAAGAAGTATACAAATCTTCCGGTTGCCGTTGGGTTTGGGATCTCTACGCATGAACAGGTAGCTCACTTCTCTCAAATATGTGATGGAGTTGTCGTGGGAAGTGCGATCGTACGTGAGATTGAATCTGTGATTCCTTTATTGAACGACGTTAATACTAGACAAGAGGGACTACTACAAATACGTGAGTTTGTAACACAATTAAAAGGATAATGTAATAGAAAGTGAGTGGATATGATTATGAAACCTAAATCCCATATTGTTAACCTTCCAGTATATCAACCGGGTAAACCAACAGAAGAAGTGAAGAAGGAATTTGGATTAACGGAAGTCATTAAGCTGGCTTCGAATGAGAATCCATACGGTTCATCACCTCGTATTAAAGATGCAGTTTTATCTGAACTTGAGAATATTAGTATTTATCCAGATGGTAGTGCAGCAAATTTAACGACAGCATTAAGTAATCATCTGGGTGTAAATGCGGATCAGATCATTTTTGGGTGTGGATCAGATGAGATTATTGCATTGATTACTCGAGCCTTTTTTGTGCAAGGTGATGAGACGATCATGGCTGACCAGACCTTCTCTGTATATAAGAGTAATGCAGACATTGAAGGAGCAACTAGTATTGAAGTTCCACTTAAGGATGGCGTACATGATCTAGAGGCCATGTTGGCCGCTGTAAATGAGCGTACCAAGATTATGTGGGTATGTAATCCGAATAATCCGACGGGAACCATCGTTTCGGACCGTGCATTAACAACCTTTTTGGATGAAGTTCCATCAGAAGTGTTAGTTGTACTTGATGAGGCATATTGTGAATTCGTTACGGATTTATCTTACTCAGACGGTATAAAATTTCTGAATAAATACCCTAATGTCATCGTTCTTCGAACGTTCTCCAAAATATATGGTTTAGCTTCTATGCGTATCGGTTATGGCGTAGGAAGTGCTGAAGTGATCAAATTAATCAATCAAGTTCGGGAGCCCTTTAATACGTCACGAATTGCTCAAGTTGCTGCCATAGCTGCATTAGAAGATCAGGGGTTTGTTGATCAATGTCGTAGCTTAAATGCTCAAGGAATTATGTATTTGCAAGGCGAATTTGATCGCTTAGGACTGTCCTATTTACCTGCACATGGCAATTTCATTATGGTCGATGTACGTAAGCCATCTAGTGAAATATTTCAAGCGTTACTACGAAAAGGGGTTATCATTCGTGCTGGACATCAGCGGTACCCAAGCTATATCAGAGTGACAGTAGGGACCCAAGAACAAAATAACATTTTCATTCATGCATTAGAGGAAGTGCTCCAAGACATCCCAACTCAAGTGTAAATAATAAATCTAAGAATAGAAATGAGATATCATGAACACAACAAAAATAGCTATCTTTGGAGTAGGTTTAATTGGAGGTTCGCTAGCACTTTGTTTTAAAGATAAGCCAGGGATTACGGTGGTGGGCCATGCTCACCGCCCTGACTTAATAGACACATACATGACCAGAGAAGTAGTGGATCATGCTACACTTTCAATCGAAGAAGCATCATGTGATGCTGATTTTATTTTTCTTTGCGTACCTGTAGGTAAATTAGAAGAATATTTAGAGAAATTGAGTGTTCTACCTTTGAAGAAGGGTTGTATCATTACAGATGTGGGAAGTACCAAGGCAAGTATATCTGAAGCAGCGGAGTCATTGGAACTGCAAGATGTATACTTCATTGGTGGACATCCTATGGCTGGATCTGAACGTTCAGGTGTCGAAGCGGCTTCTGTACTCCTATTCGAGAATGCTTACTATGTGTTATGCCCTTCTTCACATGTTCCAAAGGACGCGTGCGACTCTTTAGAACGTCTATTATCCTATACTCGTGCTCAAGTTGTGAAAGTGGAACCAAGGCTTCACGACGAGATTGTAGGTGCTATTAGTCATTTACCTCATGTTATCGCTGTAGCATTGGTTAACCAGATCTGTGGATATAATGAATCCAATACGTTATACCGAAGATTAGCTGCAGGAGGCTTTAGAGACATCACTAGAATTGCTTCTAGTGATCCCGTCATATGGAGAGACATACTATTGAACAACAACGATGTCATGTTGCGCTTACTTCAAGATTGGAACATGGGTATTTCCTCTTTCATAGACATGCTAAGTAATCATGATGGGCAAGGGATTGAAGAGGCCTTTCAGAAAGCTAATGCTTTCCGTAACGAACTGCCTGAAGGGCGCAAAGGAATGATTGTTCCTTTATTTGATCTGTATTTGAATGTACCGGATCATCCCGGGATTATTGGTAAAATAGCAACAGAGTTAGGCTCAGAACAGATTAATCTTAGCAATATTCAAATTATTGAGAGCAGAGAAGATGTCCCAGGTGTGATGCGGCTTTCATTCCGTCAAGAAGAGGATATGGAGCGTGCAAGAGCATTACTCCATGAGTTGAATTATACCGTCTTCATGTGATATTAAAGTGATTACATTAACTTTTAAAACAATTATTGACAAATGTAAACGTATACATTACAATGAACTTACAGTATGGTTTCTCTCCACTCCTATCCAATATCTTCTGCTCTGTCTTGAGCAGAGACCACTTTGAAAAAAGTGGTCTTTTTTTTGTCTATTTTTTGATAATCAATTTGAGAAGTCCTCCACGCTCTGGTGAATACGAGTCAAGATAGCTTATATTTATACTTCTTACATTAAGGGTTGTTTTAGGCTCGGGATTGTAATAAAATTTCACATTGTATGTGGTCTAGTGGTAGGCTAATAATATACAGGTGTATTGAACCGCGTACGTTCTCGGAAGAAAAGGAAGGGAGTAATTACATGTTATCGACTCGGAGGTCACTCGGAATAGCAAAATTTATGCTTAGGAATGGAATGTTAACGATTATCACGACCTTTTTAATTGTATTCTCACTTCGAATAATGCTTGGGGATAGTGAAAGCAATTGGCAATATTTTATCACAACGTTTTTCTTTGTTCTTGTGATCACGACTGTCTTTTTCTTTATCATTTATTCGCAAGGGCGTAGACTCAGATCAGAGCAAGAACAACTTGCCAATGTATTTCAGCACATTTCAGATGGGGTTCTTGTGCTTGATAACGCTATGAATATTAAACGTATTAATCCTGCTGCAAGACAAATGTTGAAACTGGATGAGGATGAAGTGTCCATCAGTTTCTGTAACATGTGTTCCAATTATCCAGGACTGAATAAGTTATGTTCCTACCAAAACTGTTTTATTGGTGATTCCACACAACAGCCAATAGAACTGCAGATTATCACGCCAAAGGGTGGTGCTAAATCGATCAATGCGAGCGTATCGCATTATGTAGACTCGATGCATGGACCTTTAAGTATATTACGCATTCATGAAGTTGACGGGACACGTCTGGAAGAGCAACATCAAATTGCGAAGATGATTACGCACTCCATTCTGCAAGCACAAGAGAATGAGCGGAAGCTTATATCACGAGAGTTACACGATGGGATCGGCCAATCGCTTTATAGCATATTAATTCATTCGGAGTTACTGAAGATGGATGATGCTCTGCAAAGTATGCAGGAAGATAAACTAGATACTTTGCAAGAAGCCATACGGAACACGATAGAGGATATTCGTGATTTATCCGCAGAATTGCGGCCGTCAGCACTGGATGATATCGGATTGATTGCAGCGCTACGAAAATACTTTCGAAGTTATGGTCAGAAGTTTGGTATTCAAGTTCATTTTAAAGTGGAAGAAGAAGGTGGGCGAATGCCTGCCGCTATAGAAACAGCTCTTTACCGGATTGTTCAAGAAGCGCTAACGAATGCGGCTAAGTATTCACAAACAGATGTCATTGATGTTCAATTGAAGCATTCTACAACTTCCGCAGAGCTACAAGTAAAGGATTACGGTCGAGGTTTTGTCATCACTTCTGAGCTGAGACAAGGGGTTGGATTATACAGTATGGAAGAGAGAGTCAAAATATTAGGAGGTTCATTTGACATTCAATCCGTGCCGGATAAAGGTACAACGATTCAAGTGCAAATATTTATTGATGATGGACATGGTTCGACAGTAGAGGAGGACTTAACGTGAAAGTGAAGGTTTTTATTGTAGATGATCATGCCGTTGTGCGTAGTGGTCTACGTGCCGTACTTGATGCGCAAACGAACATCACTGTCATTGGTGAAGCGGCAGATGGAGCATCTTGTATTAAGCAGGCGTTGGAGCTGAAACCGGATCTTGTGCTAATGGATCTGAGTTTTCCGAACGGTCGAGATGGGTTGTATACGACGAAAGAGCTCTTACAATCTATGCCGGAGGTTAAGGTTATTATCCTAACGATGCATGATGATGAGCAGTATCTATTTCGTGCACTTAAAGCTGGAGCATCAGGCTATATATTGAAATCGGCACCCATGTCTGAGCTTGTTCTGGCCATTGAGCAGGTTCATCAAGGGCTTGTTTATTTGCATCCATCAGCGACTAAAAAGGTCATTCAAGGCTATTTACATGGACAGACCAAAGAAACGAAGGATGTATTTGAGACTCTCACAGAACGTGAAAGAGAAATCCTTAGCTTAGTAGCCAAAGGTTATACCAATAAGGAAGTGGCTGAATTATTATTAATTAGCGTCAAAACAGTGGAGAACCACAAAGCAAATATGATGGATAAATTACAATTAAATAACCGCCGAGAGCTAATGAAGTTAGCGTATAGAAGGGGGTTGCTAGATTTTGACTGAAAGTGTGACAAGGCGGAAAAAGATGCAAATCGAGCTGGAGCAACTTAAGGAAGAACTAGGACTCGATTTCGTAGCTGTAGCGTTGGCGGATGGCCAATATCGCGATATTTACTGGCGGTTTGCTCTCGGAGCAAATTCAGAACGATACAAAAAAATTGCGGTTCGGATGGGAAAAGGAATGGCTGGAAAGGTACTTCAAGGTTTCACTCCTTATGTTGTTACTGAATTCCCAGAGGATGTGCAGGAAGATGTATTAGAATATCCTATATTTCTTGTGGAATCTTTGAAATCGGGGATGGGTGTAACGATCAAAAGCCCCTTACCTACGGATATGCAATCCAATGGAGTGCTTCTCGTTGGGCAACGTAGTAAACGGGAGTTTCAGGAGAACGATATTGATCGTGTGCAATTATGTGCAAGTGTACTTGCTGAATTATATGATCTATATCCTTTAGAGTTAACGGATTCGGAGGACTTAGAGATGTCACATTGGACGCAGAAATATACTCCGAGTGTCTCCCAGGACATCGTATCTATAACGGAGAAGGAAGCTGGACCCATTGTTAAGCTACTACATGAAGCTCAAGCGGTTGGCATTTCTTGTGAACTATTAGATCAGAGAATAACACGATTGAGCGATGAACGGCAGGAAGAGATTACGGCAATTCTAACTCTTTTGGTGAAAGAATATACAACATCTAAAGAGGGTGCTCAGTTGGTTATTGGTCAAGACGAATTAGGGCATACATTAATCGAATGTGAGGGTTACCTTCTGTACCCTTCGTCACAAGAGCTATTTCTACCTGTAATGACCGAGCTTAAATCGCTTAAATGTGATCTAGAAATCGTGATTGAAAAGGAGAAACAATCTGTACGTTTAACTATGCCAACTCGTTTGCTACTTGATGAAATGAACTGGAATCACTAGAAAGCATGAATTGGGGAATTTCCTTGGATGAAATGAGGGAATTCCCTCTTTGTTTCGTAACAGACTCCTAGGATAATGAAAAGTAATTAAGTTCATTATATTTCGGAGGCGTATCTATGAAACCATCTAAAGCAATACTACCTCTTCAAACATTGAGCCTTGTACTTGGTTTTGCTGTTTGGGGAATCTTATCATCGTTAATTGTATTTATTAAGGACGGCATTCTATTAACACCAAGCCAACTATCTTTAGTTACGGCAGTGCCGATTGTGCTTGGATCCATTTTACGTGTT
The DNA here is from genome assembly GCF_059445505.1 of Paenibacillus sp. Y301. Taxonomy (NCBI): domain Bacteria; kingdom Bacillati; phylum Bacillota; class Bacilli; order Caryophanales; family Paenibacillaceae; genus Paenibacillus; species Paenibacillus sp. Y301. Next base: position 491,098 of record NZ_JCAIUL010000001.1, read on the forward strand.
CCATTTGGTTACTGGACGAATAGGTTCGGTGCACGATGGATGTTTTTGATCAGTTTTATAGTGTTGTTAGCTCCAGTCTTCTATATTAGTAAAGCAACGAGTTTTGCGGATCTCATTATCGGTGGACTATTTCTTGGAGTTGCAGGTGCAACATTCTCTGTGGGTGTAACCTCTCTTCCGAAATATTATCCACAAGAGAAACACGGATTTGTTAATGGGATTTATGGATTAGGAAATATCGGATCGGCAGTAAGCACCTTTTTCGCCCCTGTAATGGCAAATCAGTTTGGATGGCGGACAACGGTACAATTTTACCTGATTTTATTGATCTTTTTTGCACTAGCTAACTTTTTTGTGGGAGATAAGAAAGAAAAAAAATCGACAGTTCCTCTGATGGAGCAATTTAAGGCAATATATCGAAACGAGAAGTTGTGGCTCATATGCCTCTTTTATTTTATAACATTTGGTTCGTTCGTAGCATTCACGATATTTCTACCGAACTTCCTTGTTCAACACTTTGGGATTAGCAAAGTAGATGCTGGACTACGTACAGCGGTATTCGTCGTATTGGCAACAATTATGCGTCCAGTTGGGGGTATACTTGGCGATAAGTTCAATCCATTTAAAATATTGATTTATGTATTCTCTGGATTAACCATCGGTGGTATTCTGCTCGCATTCTCACCATCCATTATGTTGTATACTGTTGGCTGTTTACTTATTGGATTGTGTGCAGGAATAGGGAATGGTACCATATTTAAATTAGTTCCGCTCTATTTCTCGAAGCAAGCAGGTATTGCGAATGGGCTTATCTCTGCTCTTGGGGGTCTGGGAGGGTTCTTCCCACCTCTAATGTTGACATTATTGTTTGGAATCACAGGTCATTATGCGATTGGGTTCATGGCATTGGCGATGGTCGCATTATGTAGCTTGCTTCTTGTACTTTATTTATACTGGCAGGATAAAGTGAAATTAGCAGAACAAATTATTCAGAGTACTTCTCAGGCGATTCTAGTAACGAATAAAAAGGGAATAATTATTAATGTGAACCCTGCGTATACTGCAGTTACTGGCTATACAGCAGAAATGGCGATTGGACAGAAGTCTGGGTTCCTTAAATCAGGCCGTCATGACAAAGCTTTCTATGAGTCGATGTGGAAGCAGTTGAAAGAAAATAATGCTTGGAGCGGGGAAATCTGGAATAAAAAGAAAAACGGAGAGATCTTCTTACAACATATCAGCATTAATGCCGTACAAAGTGATGTTGGAGAAACGAGTTATTATGTAGGGGTCTTCACTGAAGTTGAACCATCCTCTCAGAGATTTCCTAAATAAGATGTCCCTTGAGATGCTCAAGAATTGGACAAAAGGATGAATATCAAAATGAATGGAAGAAAAGACCAACACAATTTCATGAGAAAAGCGATCAGTGTTCAGGAAGCGACACAAACGGTGCTAGACACCGTTCGCCTTATGGATAAAGAAGAAGTTACGATCATGCAAAGTGTTGGCAGATATTTGGCTGCGGAGGTTGTTGCTCCACAGCCATTCCCACATTTCCGCCGTGCAGGCATGGACGGATATGCGGTTGTAAGTGCCGATACTTCGAGTGCCACGATTAAAGGACCTATTACATTAAAAGTGGTGGATAACATTCCAGCTGGGACAGTATCAGCAAAGATACTTCGAAGCGGAGAATGTATGAGAATTATGACTGGTGGAGCTGTCCCGGATGGGGCAGACGCTGTCATTAAATACGAGATGACTGAAGAAGATAGTATAGATAGAGACTTCAATCATATAGAGACATGCCTAGTCAAGGGCGCTGTAACTCCCGGAGAGAATGTTTCTCCTATCGGTATTGAAATTGGCGAAGGTGAAATGGTACTTCATTCGGGTGTTCGTATTGGCCAAGGCGAGATTGCACTGCTTGCGATGATGGGTGTAGCTTCTGTTCAGGTATATCGACAGCCTAGAATTGCTGTTCTAACTACAGGATCTGAGTTATTAGATGTTGATGCACCGCTTGAGCCAGGAAGGATTCGCAATAGCAATGGTTACATGGTTGCTGCTGCGATTATGGATTATGGGGGTATTCCCTTTATGATAGGGCGAATACAGGATGACGCTGAATTAGCTAAAAATACTGTAATCGATGCTTTATCGACATACGATGCTGTTGTGACTACTGGCGGCGTATCCGTGGGGGATCATGACATTATTTATGATGTGACTCAAGTATGGGATGGCGATCTGTTGTTTAACAAAGTATTGATGCGTCCTGGTAGTCCAACAACTTATGGCTTGTGGCATGGTAAAGCTCTCTTTGCACTTTCCGGTAATCCAGCAGCATGTTATGTGGGATGTAGGTTGTTTCTTCGTCCAGCCATCCGTGGCATGATGGGAGCTGAGCTTGTTCCAGAACGGCGTATGTCAGCAACATTAACTGTCGATTATCTGAAATCTGATCGTTCTACGCGTTTCGTTCGTGGTATTGTATCCAGTAAGGAAGGGCGGCTTGAAGCAGCGCCTGTGGGTCGTGATATGTCTAGTATTACGGTTTCCCTTCGTGATGCGAATTGTCTAATCTGTCTTCCAGGTTCGCCGAATGGATATCAAGCGGGCAGCCTTGTAGAAGTCATTTTGTTATAAAGGAGGGATATCCTAATGCCCGTGAATTCCAATGAAAGTGGTACCTACTCACACTTACCTGTTTTACAAATCGTTGGTTTTAAAAATAGTGGTAAAACCACGCTAGCTTGTAAAGCTATCGCTGAGTTGTCGGCTCGTGGCTTAAGAGTCGGATCAGCGAAACATGATGCACACCGATTTCAGTTAGACGAACCGGGTACGGATAGTAGTAAGCACCTGACTCACGGGTCTGTGGAAACCGTTCTGACATCCAATACAGCTACACGCTGGATGCGCCAAAATCCAACCACACTTTGCGAAATTTCTAGCATGTTGAACGGAAGAGTAGACATCATCATTGCAGAAGGTTTTAAAAATGCGTCATATCCCAAAATTGCACTTATTCGTGAATCAGACCAAATGGAGGCCTTAATTCAAGAGACCTCTGATGTTCGTCTATGGATAAGTTGGTTGAATCCTGAGAAACTCTCGACAAATAAAGCTTATACCCAGCAGCTTATTGCTGTCCCCATCATTTCTATACATGACGAGGAAGTTGTAATGAACAGAATCCAATCCCTCGTCCTATCTTTATTCCCCTCAAACACAAAATTCATAAAAAACCTGTCGATTTAGGTGAAAGATGATTCAAAACTAGGGAAAGCCCTTGAACGAATGAGGGTTTTCCCCACTCTTTTGTGCCAGCAGTATAGTCTACAATTAAAAGTAGAAAAAGGCGCAAGGAGATGAACGCATGAAGAAGAATAATCCTCTATTGCAAAAACTAACATTTTTCCGCAAAAAAGAAAAAAATGCGGAAGGATGGAGCGAAGTATCAACTGCTGATCGTTCTTGGGAAGATATGTACCGTAACCGGTGGCAGCATGATAAGGTTGTTCGCTCAACGCATGGAGTTAACTGTACAGGATCATGTAGTTGGAAAATTTTTGTTAAAAATGGCATCGTTACTTGGGAAACGCAACAAACAGACTATCCGACAACTGGACCGGATATGCCAGAGTTTGAACCACGTGGATGTCCTCGTGGAGCAAGCTTCTCTTGGTATCTCTATAGTCCACTTCGGGTGAAATATCCATATATTCGTGGGAAACTGCTTCAGTTGTGGCAGGAAGCTTGTCAACAATATGCTGATCCAGTCCAAGCATGGGCCTCTATTGTTGAAGATGATGAGAAGAAATTAATATATAAATCTGCCCGAGGCAAGGGTGGTATGGTCCGTGCATCCTGGGATCAGGTCAATGAAATTATTTGTGCATCATTACTATATACGATAAAAAAATATGGTCCAGACCGTGTGTTTGGATTCTCACCAATTCCGGCAATGTCCATGATTAGCTATGCTGCTGGATCGAGATTTCTTTCGTTACTCGGCTCGCCACTACTTAGTTTCTATGACTGGTACGCTGACCTTCCGCCAGCTTCACCTCAAATTTGGGGAGATCAGACGGATGTTCCTGAAAGTAGTGACTGGTACAACTCAAGCTACTTGCTTGTATGGGGATCTAACCTTCCTATGACAAGAACGCCAGATGCACATTTCATGACAGAAGCTCGATATCGCGGAACGAAAGTCGTATCCATTAGCCCAGATTATGCTGAGTTCGTGAAATTTGCTGATAAATGGCTACAATCGAAGCAAGGCACAGATGGAGCGCTTGCCATGGCGATGGGCCATGTTATTTTAAATGAATTTTATGTTCAGAATCGCACGGAGTATTTCGAGAATTACTCTAAGAAATATACTGACTTTCCATTTCTTCTTCTATTGGAAGAGAAGGATGGAGTCTGCACAGCAGATCGTTTCCTAACAGCGAAAGATCTAGGGATTGAAACAAATAATCCTGAATGGAAGACAGTTCTTATTGATGAACATACAGGGGAACTTCATATCCCTAATGGCACGATTGGATCACGTTGGGGTGAAGATGGTAAATGGAATCTGAATCCGGTGGATACGATTACGGGTGACGACATTAGTCCACAGCTTGGCCTAGGTCAATATGCAAATGGTAATTTAGACATCAGCTTGCCGTATTTTGACGATGACGGTAAAACGGTTATATCTCGCAGCATTCCTTATAAAACAGTTGAGGCTGCTGATGGCACAACTTATCGTGTTACTTCTGTATTTGATTTGATGCTTGCACAGTATGGGGTTGATCCTACAGGTGCTGGTAGCTATGACGATGCAGACACTGCATATACACCAGCTTGGCAAGAAGCCATTACGGGTGTTGATCGAGCTTCAATTATTCAAATTGCTCGTGAATTTGCTACAAATGCTGTAGATAGCAAAGGACGTTCGATGATTATTGTCGGTGCAGGAATTAATCACTGGTACAATTCGGACACGATTTACCGTAGCATTCTGAACTTGGTTCTTATGACAGGATGTCAAGGTGTTAATGGTGGTGGTTGGGCGCATTACGTAGGACAAGAGAAACTACGTCCAGCTGAAGGATGGGCTACAGTAGCCTTTGCAAGAGATTGGACGATGCCTGCTCGACAAATGAACGGAACTTCGTTCTTCTATTTCGCGACAAATCAATGGCGGTTCGAATCGAATCCGGTAGAGGACCATACATCAGCGCTTGTGGATAAGACACGTTATGCACATCCTGCGGACTATAACGTATTGGCATCCAGACTTGGTTGGTTACCATCCTATCCACAGTTCGATGAGAATTCAATCGATCTAGTGAGTCAAGCCAATGCTAATGGTGCTAGTACACCAGAAGCTGTGTCACAATATGTGGCTCAACAATTGAAGGATCGTAAAATGAAGTTTGCTATGGAAGATCCAGATGCAGCAGTCAATCATCCGAAGGTGATGTTTGTATGGCGTGCGAATCTGATCTCAAGTTCTGGTAAAGGACATGAGTATTTCTTGAAGTATTTACTAGGAGCGCACAACGGCTTGCTAAATGATGATACAAATACCATCCGTCCGGAGGAAATAACTTGGAGAGATGAAGCGGCAGAGGGCAAGCTTGACTTGATGGTCAACATAGACTTCCGTATGTCAGGTACGGCAGTATATTCCGATATCGTTCTTCCAGCGGCTACTTGGTATGAGAAGAGTGATCTCTCATCAACAGACATGCATCCATTTATCCATCCATTTAATCCAGCGGTTCCGCCACTCTGGGAATCACGTTCAGACTGGGAAACGTTCAAGTCGATTGCCAAGACTTTCTCGAAAATGGCGGAAGGGCAATTTGATGGACCTGTACAAGATCTCGTATCCGTACCTTTAATGCATGATACTCCGGAAGAGTTAGCACAACCATTTGGTAAAGTGCGCGATTGGAGTAAGGGAGAGATCGAAGCTATACCTGGTAAGACAATGCCGAAATTTATTATCGTAGAGCGTGATTATGCTCAAGTCTATAAGAAGATGACTTCACTTGGACCACTGGTGAAAGAAAAACCTTATGGTATTAAAGGGATGAATTGGTCAGCTGATGATGAATATGAACTACTGAAGAAAGTGAATGGCGTAGTTGATGAGCCAGGTGTAGGCGAAGGTTGTCCTAAGCTAGACACGGATATTCATATGGCAGAAACGATCATGACCTTATCTTCAACAAGTAACGGAAAAATGGCGGTCAAAGCCTGGGAATCTCTTGAGAAGAAGACAGATTTGAAGCTCAAGGATTTGGCACAAGATCGTGAAGATGAACGATTTACTTTTGAACAAATTACAGCACAACCGAAGACGGTTATTACTTCACCTGCTTTCAGTGGAACGGAACAGCATGGACGCAGATATTCACCATTTACTACGAATATTGAACGAATGATTCCGTTTAGAACATTGACGGGACGACAACATTTCTTCGTCGATCATGAAATGTTAACAGAATTCGGTGAGAATATGGCGATATTCAAACCAACGTTGAAACATTCACCTTTCCATACAAATAATGACCGTCCAGATGTTAAAGGGAAAGAAATTGTATTGAATTTCATGACGCCACATAGTAAATGGTCCATTCACAGTATGTATTATGATTCTTTACCAATGCTCACATTGTTCCGTGGAGGACCAACCATCTGGATGAATAAAGACGATGCAGCGGAAACAGATATTAAAGATAACGACTGGATTGAATGTTTCAATCAGAATGGTGCGGTTGTCGCTCGTGCCGTTGTCACACATAAGATGCCGCGTGGAATGTGCTATATGTACCATGCACAAGATCGCACGATCAACGTTCCTGCAACAGATGTAACTACTACTCGTGGTGGAACTCATAATAGTCCGACGAAAATCCATGTGAAGCCAACACATATGATTGGTGGATATGCACAATTAAGCTATGGCTTCAACTATTATGGTCCGACAGGGAACCAACGTGATTTGAATGTTGTTATACGTAAACTTTCGGAGGTGAATTGGCTTGAAGATTAAAGCACAGATTGGAATGGTAATGAACCTAGATAAATGTATCGGGTGCCATACGTGTTCTGTTACGTGTAAGAACACTTGGACAAACCGTAAAGGTGCCGAATACATGTGGTTCAATAACGTAGAGACCAAGCCAGGGATCGGATATCCGAAACAGTGGGAGAACCAAGAGAAATATAAAGGCGGATGGGTGCTCAAGAAAGGTAAGCTTGAGCTCCGTTCAGGATCTCGTGCGAATCGCTTGACTAATATTTTTCATAATCCAGATCAACCGACCATCGATGATTATTACGAGCCGTGGGACTATGAATATGAAAAATTAAACCCAACGAAAGAAACGAAGCATCAACCTGTAGCGCGCCCGAAATCGCAAATTACGGGTGAACATATGGAAATTAAATGGGGTCCGAACTGGGAGGATGATCTGGCAGGCGTCCATGAAACTGGATTGCTTGATCCAGACATGGCAGGTATTGAAGAATCCGTTCGAATGGAGTTCGAACAAGTATTCATGATGTATCTTCCTCGTATCTGTGAACACTGCATTAATCCATCTTGCGTGTCCAGTTGCCCTTCTGGTGCGATGTATAAACGTGAAGAAGACGGGATTGTTCTTGTAGATCAGAATGCTTGTCGTTCATGGAGATTCTGTGTTTCCAGCTGTCCGTACAAAAAGGTGTATTTCAACTGGCAAACAAATAAAGCGGAGAAATGTACCCTTTGTTTCCCACGAATTGAACAAGGTCTACCAACCATTTGTTCTGAAACATGTGTTGGGCGTATTCGTTACCTTGGCGTGATGTTCTATGATGCGGATCGTGTCGAAGAAGCTGCTTCTGTGGAAGATGAACAGAAGCTCTATGAAGCACAGCTTGATATTTTCCTAGATCCAAATGATCCAGAAGTTATCGCTGCAGCACGTGAAGCAGGCATTCCTGAAGATTGGATCGATTCGGCACAACGTTCACCTATCTATAAGATGGCGGTAGACTGGAAAATAGCACTTCCGCTTCACCCAGAATATCGGACGATGCCGATGGTATGGTATGTTCCACCACTAAGCCCAATTACGAATATCGTTGAAGGGAAAGGCGCGATGGCTACACCTGACGATATATTCCCAGCGATCGACGACATGCGTATTCCTGTACAGTATCTTGCAAATCTGTTGTCGGCGGGAGATACCGAGGTTATCAAGACTGTTCTTAAGAAGATGGCGGTTATGCGCTCGCATATGCGCTCACGTAATTTGAATAAAGAACCTAATCTTGAATTACTAGAACAGTTCGGCATGACGGAGAAGGAAGTTGAAGAAATGTATCGCTTGTTAGCGATTGCTAAATATGATGATCGTTTTGTTATTCCATCTGCACATCGTGAGGAATTCGCCGATTTGTATACCGAACAAGGAGCATGCGGATTCTCGAATATGATGGGTGGTCCAGGACCTTGTGGAGGTTAATCCAGGAAAAAAATTAACTTTAGGTATATGCTTCCAAAGCTAGTTTTGTACGAAGTAATACAAGAAGTTTTAACTACAAAACTTTTAGGAGTGATAACAAATGCAAGAAATGACGCTCCGTTCGAGTTGGATGTTATTCTCATTTCTATTGCAGTATCCAGATTCTGAATGGCAAGAAGTAGCGGATGAGATGTTCGTCAATTGGTGTCAACTCATTGAGGACGAGAAGGAAGAAGAAGTAGAACAACTTAAAAAACTCGCTAGCGATTGTATTGCTGAATTCGTGGGAATGGACTCTGAATCGATCACGCAGAATTATGTGAGAACCTTCGATTTCAGTAAAAAGTCAAATTTATATTTGACCTATGGGCAATTGGGTGAAGAACGTGAACGCGGGCCTGCTTTGCTCAAACTGAAACAAATCTACGAAGAAGAAGATATGCTACTTGCTAGTGAAGAATTGCCTGATTATTTGCCACTAGTGCTTGAATATGTAGCTGTTGCTGAGGAGAACCGAGGAGAGTCTCTCCTCCTTTCCTTCCAAAGTGCATTGGAAAAGGTAAGAGATGCACTTATCGATTCGGAAAGTCCGTATAGACATGTACTGGTTGCTATCCTGACATTGTTAGAGCAATCACCTGTCAAGGAAGGATCCTTTCATTTCGAAACTTCTTTTGGATACGTAGGTCAAGATGGTGGTTCAGGAGGCTGCGGTCCAATGTGGGCAGCTGCAGGTTACGGTGGAGGTTCACCTTGTGCGAATCAAATGAGTAATCAAGTGAAGAGGGGGCCGTTGGAATGACATCGGGTAGCCAGTTTCTATGGGTGATATATCCTTACCTCATTGTTATCATTTTCCTTCTTGGATTATATTATCGTTATCAAACGGATCAATTTGGTTGGACGGCCAAATCTAGTGAGATTCTAGAGAAAAAAATGCTGCGCTGGGGCAGCATTTCATTTCATATCGGCATTATGTTTGTATTGTTTGGTCATATTGGAGGGCTTCTAGTACCTAAGTCTTGGCTTGAAGCCGTTGGAGTTACTGATCACCTCTACCATCTTGCGGCAATTTCAATGGGTAGTGTGGCGGGCATTCTAACTTTGATAGGGTGTTTGATTCTTGTATATCGTCGAATAATGAATCCGCGTATCCGTAAAACGAGTAGTTTCGGGGATATGTTATCCATCATACTACTTACACTCATCGTCGTGATCGGCATGTCAGCAACCTTATTTAATGCGACAGGTAGTACTGACTTTGATTACCGCGAGACGATTTCACCATGGATTCGAGGCGTATTAACTTTCACACCAGACGGCTCGTTAATGAATGATGTTCCGTTTATCTTTAAAATCCATGTGATGTTGGGTCTTGCTCTGTTTGCAGTTTTTCCGTTCACTAGACTTGTACACATGCTAAGTATGCCAATCAAATATATAAAAAGAAGTTATGTATTATATCGTAAGCGTAAATAAAAAGGTGAATGTCAGACAAATGCATTGAAAGCTCGAACGAGAGTGATTACACCGATATAGGAACGTTTCGAAAGGGAGAATGACATCATGACACATAATATTTTAAGCGATAAATTCGGGCGACAACACAACTATCTGCGTATATCGGTTACAGACCATTGTAATTTACGTTGTATATACTGTATGCCGGAAGAAGGTATGGAATTCGAGCCTACGGAACACCTATTAAGTGATGAGGAAATTACTAACGTGGTCAGAGTATTGGCCGATATGGGAGTGAGTAAGATCCGATTAACCGGTGGTGAACCTCTCGTTCGCAAAGGGCTTGATGTTCTAATCTCTATGATCTCTCAAATTCCAGGGATTGAAGATATTGCACTTACCACCAATGGTTTATTTCTTGCTTCGCGGGCAGAACGCTTGAAGAAAGCGGGGTTAACCCGCGTTAATATAAGTTTGGATTCTCTAAAACCAGATCGTTATAAAATGATTACCCGTGGGGGAGATGTCACGAAAGTACTGGCGGGTATTGACGCCTGTATGAAGGCCGGACTGTCCCCCATTAAATTGAATGTTGTCCTCATGAAGGGGATCAATGATGATGAAATTGCTGATTTCCTTGCTCTTTCATATGAGCGTAATATAAATGTTCGTTTTATCGAATATATGCCAATTGGACATCATGATTCGCAGTGGAAAAGCTTATATTTACCGTTACAACATGTATTTGATGTGTGTGCTGAGAAAGGCTTGTCTTTCGCACCTATGTCAACCTTAGAAGGTAATGGACCTTCGGCAAATTATCAACTTGAAGGTGCTAAAGGGAGTTTTGGACTTATACACCCAATTAGTAATCATTTCTGTGAGTCCTGTAACCGTCTTCGACTAACAGCAGATGGCTATATTAAACCTTGTCTTGCTTGGTCTGAACAATTTCAGGTTCGTGGAGTGATCGGTAATGATGAGGCTGTTCGTCAAATGTTTCTTGAGGCACTAGGCACTAAACCAGAAAGTCATGAAATGTCCAAACATTTGCTAGGAGAACACACTACACATACCCCAACAGCCCGTAGAATGTCGCAAATAGGAGGATAAAATTGGAGGGAGTTAGCTTATTATGAAGAAGAATATCGTAATTCCTCATGAACATGGTGGATGGGCTATGGTTAGTATTCCATTCCTATTCGGAATCGTTGCAGGAACACCACAATGGATGCACTTGCTTCTTTTTCTGGCGTGGTTTTTTTTGTATTTGGCATCTTATCCATTTCTTAAAGCTGTAAAACGGAGTAAAGATCGTAAACACTTCATCCAATGGGGTACCCTGTATGGGTGTATTGCTCTTGGTTGTGTCATTATGCCACTGTATCAGAATCCTTCTTTATTTTATTTTGCGATTCCCCTTATTCTACTCTTGATTGTTAACATATGGCATGCTAAACGTAAATCAGAAAGAGAATTTATAAATGATTTGTGTGCCATTCTTATCTTTTCACTTGGAGGTGCAGCCGCTTATTTAATCGGGAACGGAGACTGGGACCGAACGATGGCAATGGTTGTAATCTTTAACTTTATGTATTTTATGGGTACGGTATTTTTTGTGAAAACAGTATTTCGTAAAAGAGGAAATAAACGTTGGCTGACAGCAGCTTATATTTACCATGTGCTTCTGTTAATTTTACCGGGGATCTTAGGATATCCATGGATGACGTTATCATATATTTTTGCAGCCGCTAGAACATTCATCTATGGCGGTAAGCAATTGCGTCCAATGAAAGTCGGAATTATTGAGATTATTGGCTCGATCTTATTTTTACTGATATCTTTGATAGTTATAGAATATTTAAAGAGCTGGTAGCGTATGAAGACCTACGAGTAGAGAAGAGAACCACCAATATATAAAATGACATAAGATAGAATCTAGCAATCTACCTGACTATCATTCGAGTTTATGTTACAATGAACAGGTAACTTTGTTGAATTGTTGGGGAATTTGCCAGTACATAGAGTGTTATGCGAAAAAGTATATTTCATAATCGTGAAATAATAATTGTTATCATACGAATCCCGCTCCTAATTCAGTTGAATGGAGAGCGAGGAACAAATGGTTTGCGAGGAGGTCGCACTTAATATGACGGACTCCCAGATGGTTCGACAGATAAAAGAGGGCGATGTCGAACTTTATTCTGAATTAATGCGTCGATATCAGCGTAAAATACTAGCATTTGTATATCATATGCTTAAGAGCTCTAATATGGAGCTTATGGCGGAAGATTTATGTTCAGAGACTTTTTACAAAGCATATCGCAGCCTGAATACATTCAGGGAAGTAGATGCTTCTTTCTCTACATGGCTTTACACGATCGCCAGAAATACGGTTCTTAGTGAACTTCGGAAACATCGTAGTGGTAATATACCTCTAGAAGAAAGTGGTATCATCCCTGTTGCACCTCTCGAAGTAGCGCCAGAGCAAACGATTCTGCGCAATGAGAAGGTCAATATGGTAAGGGTAGCTATCAATAATTTGCCGGAGAAACAGCGATCTGCACTGATCTTACGGGAATATGATCAGCTTGATTATCAGGAAATAGCGAATATATTAGGGCAAAGTGTGAGTTCTGTGAAATCACTTTTATTTCGTGCGCGTTCTAGTGTGAAATTACAACTTGAGCCTTACTACTACGATCACATTAATGATGAATATGAAGGGATGACTAGCAGATGAAGTGCTGTGAGGCTCAGGAGTTATTCGGGTTAATGTGGGGTCTCCCCATTGATGACCCGAAGAGGCTAGTGTTAGAGCAACATATAGCAACCTGTAGCGAATGTTCAGCTGAATTTCAGTTTTGGGAAGAGAGTCAATGGTTTATTCAGGAACTAGATGATGAATTCACTGAGATGCAGGCAGAATCTATAAATCGTCAAGTGATGGATAGAATTTATAATGAGTCACCATGGTTAATACAGGATAAAAGCAAACCATTTGCAGTATCGGGAACGACAAGGCGGAAAATATCGCTGTGGATTACTGCATGCCTAATGGTGTTCTGTATTAGTTTTTTCTTTTTTATTATGATGGATCGATCGGCATCTAAGACAGAGCCTGTACCTTCGAATGGCATTTTACCAACAGGTATTGCAGGGAAACCTTCTATATTGCCACAAAACGGAACGTATATCATTCCTGAGTTAAATAGCGGTATTATTGAGCCACTTGTTGTTAGTATGGGACCGACACATCCTCTGTATTGGATGGTATTCTCTATACTGAGTGTAGCTCTAGCACTATTTTCACTGAAAAGGTTAAGCCGCATTCGTCGTTGATGAGGTTATGACTACCTTTACTTACTGGAATGGAGGATAAAGAAGATGAAGATAGGTCTGATTCGTCATGGTGTTACAGATTGGAATATGATTGGCAGAATTCAAGGACAAAGTGATATTCCATTAAATGATAATGGTCGAGGGCAAGCCAGAGCGTTAGGTGAACGATTACGAGATGAACCCTTGATATGGAATTATGTAATCAGTAGTGGTCTCTCACGCGCGGAGGAGACAGCATCTATTATTGCCTCGATAGTATCTATTCCGTTATTGGAACCGGATGCTCGGCTTTTAGAACGTTCCTTCGGGCAAGTGGAGGGACTATCTGCTGAAGAACGAGAGAAGAACTGGGGCAAAGAATGGGATCTGTTAGATGTAGGGCAAGAGAAGAAGGAAGCAATTCAAACACGAGGTCTTGCATTTATGGAGGATGTAGGGATTAAATATCCGGATAAGAACATTCTTGTAGTAAGTCATGGTGCGTTTCTAGCTGAGTTATATTCTGCCATGTTTGATGACCGCTGTACAGAACGGATTGGGAATTTGTCACTAACGATCCTTGAGAAAAAGGAAACGGAGTGGACACCTCTATTATACAACTGCACACGTCATTTACTTGAGAAACAACAGAAGTCCTAATGAGTAGGGCTTTTTTTATGGGCATAAGTAATGTAACAATACCATCTAAGAACTTAGAAATTAGAATATAGGAGGTTTAGAATTAGAATAAAACGTCAACTATGTAATAAAAAATGATGTTTCTTTAGTACACCTAGAATACTAGAATGTATCAAATTGCTAAAACAGACCCATAATGTTACTAAAACGGCGAGGCGATCAACGATGAATCTAGCGGATATGCTCACGTTTGCTGACATTGGTCAGTTGACTACAATTGCAAGCCACTATCAATGCGAGTGCAAGCGTAATTCTAAACACGAGTTAATTCAGAGCATTTTGGTGACTTTGAATCGTAGTGAGTTTATTGGTCAACAAATTCGTTGTCTATCCGTGGATGATTTGCGGTTTCTTAACGCCATCTTATTTGACAGTCGAAGCTACTTCAATGTTGAAGAATTAATCGCCATTATCAGGCAGACGTCATTTCAAAACGTTGAGGAAGAAAGAATCAAAGATCAACCCAAAACTCAGAGTTCTCGTGAAGTGATTGCGCGTTTCAAAAAAAGTGGTTGGCTATTTAATGGGATGACACAGCATACGAGATACTTGTTTCAGATCCCCCAGGATTTAAAGGAAAGGTTCCGCAAGGAGCTGGGTAGTTATTTGAAGAGTACGGTAATCTACACAGAAGAGCCTACAATCTACCGAGAAGAGCAAGGATTACTGGTTGAAGATCTGTTAATATTTCTCCGATATATTCACCAGCAAGAGATAGAATTGAATCAAGAAGGTACGATGTATCGAAGAAATCAGCAACAGATAATGGACATGTTTCATATTACAGAACCACTGCTTTCGAAGGGGGGATGGCGGTTCGGTTATGGTAGAACTTTTCATACGTATCCGAGCAGACTAGCTTTAATTTATGATTATGCATTTCATATGAATTATATTGAAGAGATGGGTCATAGACTTAAGGTAACCCCCATGGGTATGGAAAGATTGGGGCAAGGGAAACACGAAGGTCTGGTGCAGATATTTCGTTATTGGTTAAGGATGTATAAACAACCCATACCGAACATATCGTCTCTTGTCTTTTGGATTGGACATTGTGCTCGTGAGTGGATAACTCTTTCTTCATTGCATGAGGCTCTAGGGTGGCTAATCAAACCTTATTATTACGATACCTCACAAACCATTATGGAGCAGCGAGTTCTTCAAATGATGATGCACCTTGGACTTGTTCGCATAGGGGGCACTGAAGAAGAGGGACCTGTTATCAAGATGACCTTATGGGGTAATAAAATGGTAGAAAATTGTACTCTTCATGCGAAAGATGACGAAGTGGATCTATGGATTGACAAGGTGTAATCCACTTGGTACAATCACTCCCAAGTTAAGGAGTGATGAGAGATGTTGATCCCCTATGGTGGTAAGTTACCTAAGTTACATACGTCCGTCTTTGTAGGTGAAGGTGCTAAGATTATTGGTGAAGTTGAAATAGGTGAAGATTCTAGTATATGGTTTAACGCTGTACTTCGTGGGGATATGGCTCCCATTATTATTGGAAGTCGCTGTAACATCCAAGACGGTACTGTAGGACATGTAAATACTTCACAACCCCTTATTCTAGCTAATGATGTTTCTGTTGGACATGCCGCTATTATCCACGGGTGCAATATAGGTAAAGGCACATTAATTGGAATGGGGGCTATAGTTCTCAACGGAGCAGACATTGGTGAATATGCTTTAATAGGTGCGGGTTCAGTCGTGACTGAGAACACAATCATTCCACCCTATACCCTTTCCTTGGGAACACCTGCTAAAGTGGTGCGCGAACTAACGGAGACAGATTTACAACGAATGGCGCTCACAATGACTAATTATGTAACCAAAGCAAAGGAGTATAGGATCTCTTAACCATTCGTTTGGAGGTGCATCCAATTTGGATAATGTGAAAGTTACTTATGAAGTCATGTTGGGATTAGCTGCTGAAATGGTCTGGGACGAATGCATACGTAAACACCGCTGTGAAGAGCTTTATAGAGAAATTGATAAGGCATTAGCAACAGGTGATAAAATGGCGTTTACGGAGCTTACAGATGAACTTAAATCCTTAGAATGAAGAAATGCATCTTTGCATTTCTTCTTTTTTAGTTTAAATTTAATGTTAAGAAGAAATAGAAAGGATGACAATGATGAAGTTCAGCGAAATATCTAGAGCATCATGGCCAGAACTACAACCCTATTTAGATACTTGTATTATTCCTTTCACAGGCCTCTCTGGCTTAGAATCCCCGGTTGAAGTTACGGAATCGTTGGAGAAACTGCGAGATTTTTTAGATATTGTTGAAACACGTTATCAAGGGAGGATTGTAACTTACCCTGCTTTTCATTATGGGAAACAAGAAGATTATAAGTTTTTAAATGAAATATGTCACAATGTTAAAAAAAGTGGGTTTAAGTATGTTATCATAATGACAACGGTTTCATTTGAATCATCATGTGAACATTGTGATTTAATTTTATCGCAACAGCACATGGAGAAGTCACGTAAGGGCGCTGAGAACATGCTATCATCTATCATACAAGAAGAGATTGAGAGTCTTTGGGGATTTAATGCCATACATCAAATGTGACAAATTTCCGACAATTTAATTATACAAATCTTTCTTGTTGACATGAAAATGAACATGAATTCTTGACGGTCTTAAGAGGCTAATATATTATTAATATGTCCTGGAAAATTGTGTGATTAATATCATTGAAAATGTGAAGAAATGGGTTTGAAGAGGGGGTTGAATCACATGGAAAACAACCAAAATGAGCAACATGAAGAAGAACACCTACCCAATAGTCGTAAAGAAATGTCCCGTCGACAATTTCTAACGTATACGTTGGGAGGAGCAACTGCTTATATGGCCGCTGGTGCAGTCTTACCAATGGTGCGATTTGCAGTCGACCCTATTTTGCATAAGAAAACGGATGGCGATTACGTAAAGGTAGTAGAAGTGAGTAAGATTACCAATGAACCCCAAGAATTTAAGTTCGAACTTAAGCAACAAGATGGATGGTATCCAAGTACAGCTAACTTAATTGCATGGATACGGAAGGACGAAACAGGCAATATGTATGCGTTGTCTCCCATCTGTAAGCATTTGGGATGTACTGTTGGATGGAATAACAATAAAAGTTTCCCAGATGAGTATCATTGTCCTTGCCATGGGGCTAGGTATACGAATGTTGGTAAGAACTTAGCGGTTTCTCCTAAACCACTCGATACTTACAAGCTTAAGATCGATAATGGTTGGGTCTACTTAGGAAGTACAGAACCAAATACGGAAGTGAAATAGGAGGCGATATTTCGGATGTTTAAGAATGTCTATAACTGGATTGACGAACGCCTCGATATCACGCCGATATGGAGAGACGTCGCGGATCATGAGGTTCCGGAACATGTAAATCCGGCGCATCATTTCTCTGCATTTGTTTATTGCTTCGGTGGACTGACATTTTTCATTACCGTCATTCAAATTTTATCAGGTATGTTTCTAACCATGTATTATGTACCAGACATTATGAATGCTTATAACAGCGTAGAGTATTTACAGACACAAGTAGCGTTTGGTCAAATTGTTCGTGGCATGCACCATTGGGGTGCAAGTTTAGTAATTGTAATGATGTTTCTACATACGATGCGTGTTTTCTTCACGGGTTCATACAAAGCCCCACGTGAAATGAACTGGGTTGTAGGGATGCTTATCTTCTTCGTAATGTTGGGATTAGGTTTAACAGGATATTTATTACCATGGGATAATAAGGCCTATTTCGCCACAAAGGTTACGATGGAAATTGCAAATTCAGTTCCTTATTTAGGTCCTGTGTTGAAGGAGTTAATGCAAGGCGGAACGATTGTTGGCGCTCAGACGTTAACACGATTCTTTGCACTACATGTATTCTTCCTCCCGGCTGTACTGTTAACTCTGTTGGTTGGACATTTCATCATGATCCGCAGACAGGGGATCTCCGGTCCACTATAAATAGAAGGGAGGGTTATGGATGGCACACAGCAAAGATTCGAAAGAGAAAGTTGTATTTGTTGGTGATTCGCGTGTTAAGAAGGCTAATGGTTTTATTGTGCCCCCAGATTACACTGCTTATCCAGGTAAATCAGAAGCTTTCATCCCTAACTTCTTATTAAAAGAATGGATGGTTGGGGTTGTTGTTCTAGTAGGATTCTTAGTATTAACGATTGCTGAACCTGCTCCTCTGGGTTATCCAGCAAATCCAAGTGCAACTATAATTCCGATGCCAGACTGGTATTTCTTATTCTTGTATGAATATTTGAAATTACCCTATGCCTCAGGAGATTACGTAGCGTTAGGAGTCATTGGTGTAACCGGTGTAGCCTTCGGTGCTTTACTGCTCGCTCCATTCCTTGATACAGGGAAGGAACGTCGTTTCTATCGCAGACCGATTGCATCATCACTCATGTTACTTGCGATTGTAGCTATCGTATACTTGACCAACACTGCTTGGACTCACTATACACATGAACTAGCAGAAACAGGTCAGGTTCCAGAGCATATCCAGCGTGAAGAAGAAGCAGAAGAGAAACGTGCTAAAGGTCTTCCTACTTCTAATGCCATTGTCACAAAAGAAGTGGCAATCGTTGAGAAAGAAGATCCAGCAATGGAATCATACAAAAAGGCAGGGTGTATTACTTGTCATGCTGCGGATATGAAGGGTGCAGGTGGTCCGTCATTACGTGGAATCGGTGATGTGCATGATAAAGATGCGATCTTAACCATTATTAAAGAAGGTTATAATGGTAAGATGCAACCGCAATACGATAACGCTATTGCTGCGGGACTTACCGATTCAGACGTAGATCATCTTGCAGAGTGGCTTGCGAAACAAAAAGCAGAATAGTAGGATGTAATAAGATGAAACCTGATCGTATTAAACGATCAGGTTTTTTTGGGAAATTTGAAGAAGGTTAATTCGAACTTGAATGCGCTTAATTTGTTGGTAGTGCGTTACTATTAAGGAGGAACAATGGGTGTCGATTTCTTATTTATGGAGCCGGTCATTTCTAGGTCATCGTAAATTTTTATGGCTCTTATTTTTGTGTAATTTGGTTGGAACGGTATATGGATACATATGGTATGGAAGTCAAATGGAATATACGCTAGACAATTATGCTCCTTGGCTGATTGTGTTTGTTCCAGATAGTCCGACTGCAAGTTTGTTTTTCACTATAGGGATCGGATGTATATTATACACTCCTCGCTCCATATGGGGGACTCACATCCGTCATATTATTGAGGCACTTGCCGTAGTCACTTCGGTGAAGTATGGTCTATGGGCAAGCAGTATGATATTTGCTGGTCAATATCAAGGAGACCTTCTTCAATGGACAGATTGGATGTTAGTAGTATCGCATACAGCCATGGTCATAGAGGCTTTGTTATATGTACGCTTCTTCGGGTTTAAGTCTGGTGCGTTAATGGTAGCTGCTGCTTGGACGTTCCTAAATGATATAATTGATTATTCTTATGGAATATACCCTTGGCTTCCAAGAGTGTTATACGATGATGTCATTATCGTTCAATATTTCACCCTTTTACTTACATTCTTTAGCGTTGCTGTAGCCTGGGCTACATTAAAATTTGTTAGACATGATGTACAGAGATATTAATAATATCGATTGTTCTATAAGCATCCCTCTTGCCATACATATACGGTAGGAGGGATGTCCTATGTCTCGCGCAACGCTATTTCATCGGCTACTATCGATACTCTTGGTCATGATTATCGTCTTTATCGCAGATTATGGTGTGATATGGGCTGATGGATCGTCTTCACTGCCCTCTAAGCAAGCTGAACAGCTAAGTATGGCTGTGGAGACCCTATATCGTGATGTTGTAGATGGAAATATCATCAAAGTTCGAACGGAAACAGAACAAATTGAGAAATTGTTCACATCATCATCATTTCAAGGATTAACTGGGGTTGAAGGTATTCATGCCCTGGCGGAATGTATTGTAGAAGTTAAAGTAGCGACAGCTCAAGCTTCACTACAGCCAGAGTTATGGTTACAAGCGACAGCCAAACTGCGCTTAGCTGCAAATAGTCTAAGTAATAAACAACAACCTTTATGGCATCAATATTATAAAGTTGTTCGTGAGGATCTAAGGATCATGCAGGACCAATTGAACTCGAATCATAAACAAGGGTTGAAAGATGCTTATGATAGTCTTCAAGCGCATTATGAATTGATCCGTCCTGCTGTTGTTATTCAGAAGAAACCTTTTGAGGTACATATGATTGATTCATGGATATCTTATGCTGGAGGGTTAATTACATCAAACACTTCCAAGTCGGAAGCCATACGGAATATGATTACCCAAGGTGAAGAGCATTTTAATGTGCTGTTTGGTAAAAAGAAGGACGAACCCGCTTTCGCGCCGCAAATTGAATTTAATTCTGCACAGAAAGGCGTATGGATGGGTGCATTATTCATCTTGTCCATTCTAACGTATGTGGGTTATCGTAAATATCGCGGGGCACAACATAACATGAAACCCTTTCCTCCATCCAAAACCTAAAGAGAGTCGCTTCAAGGCTGTTACTCGTGCCTTTGAAGCGACTCTCTTGTGGATTATTTATTCTTCTCTAAATCCTTCGCCATGTACATCGCGGACATCATTGATAATAATAAATGCTCTAGGATCTACCGATTTAACAATCATGGTTAAACGTCGTATTTCTTGCCTGGAGACGATGCAATAGACCATATATTTGGCTTGTTTAGAGTACGCACCTATAGCCGGAATTAACGTTACACCGCGATCCATCTCTTTCGTAATTAAGTCTGCCATCTCAGGTGCATGATCACTTATAATCGTGAAGGCTTTTGCAGCGTAAGCACCTTCTTGAATGAAATCTATGACTTTAGACGCTATAAATACGGCAACTAGAGTATACAAGATTTTCTCTTTAGGAATGAAGAGTAAAGATGCACCAATGATGATCACATCTAAAGCTAAAATAACCTGTCCCATACTCCAACCAAATTTTTTGTTACATATCCTTGCCACGATGTCAGATCCTCCAGTAGTACCCCCGAAACGGAATACAATACCAAGACCTGCCCCCAATGTAACTCCTGCATAAAGAGATGCCAGAATGTAATCGTATTGTGTTACAAATGGAGAGATCAATCCCATATGAATTAACTTTTCGAAGAACCATAGAAAAAATGTTAAAGAAAAGATGCCAAGCCCAGTATAAACCATCTGCTTCTTACCTAATGCCAGCCATCCTATTATAAATAAAGGAATATTAAGGATAAGTGTTGATAATGAAGGAGGGATATCGAAAGCATATTTAAGCAAGATAGTAACCCCTGTGATTCCACCCTCCATTAACTGGTTAGGTATAATGAAGTACAGAAGACCAAAGGCATAAATGGCCGTACCCACAATAATCGGGATGATCATTTTAAGACGTGAAATGATATTTGTTGATTTCATAGATCCCTCACCTATTCAGAAGTAGGAAAAACTTAGATTTTTTTGTCATTTATAGTATACCTGTTTCATAATGATTTAAAAATATTTGTTTCAAAATAGCTTTAATATGACATTTAGAGTAAAATGAATATCGAGAAAAATCCAATATGGCTAGAAGTATTTACTAAAGGGGATTAGTTCAAATATGGAGAAATCTTTAGCTGAAATGCAGCGTGAAGTGGACCGTTATATATCACAATTTAAAGAGGGATATTTCAGTCCATTATCCATGTTAGCGCGAATGTCGGAAGAAGTTGGCGAATTAGCGCGTGAGGTAAACCATCAATTTGGTGAGAAACCTAAGAAGCCCAGTGAAGAAGATAATTCAATTGAGTTAGAGCTCGGAGATATCCTTTTCATAACGATGTGCTTTGCCAATTCGCTTGATATTGATCTGAGCAAAGCTCATGATTCTGTCATGCATAAATTTAATACTCGTGATGCTAATCGTTGGACATTAAAGAACACCGATTAGTTTTTCTATACATATGCTATACAAAACCTATTTAAAGGTGTGAATAGCATATGAAATCGGAGGACTTTGTTCAACAAGCGTATCATTGTATTTTGCAGAACGACTTTATGGAAGCTATCCGTCTTTTTGAAGAAGCTATTGTTTTAAATCCGGACGATGCTGAGATTCATTATAAATGTTCGATTACCTATGCACGTAATAACCGTATTGATAAAGGAATAGAACATGCAGAAAGAGCTCTTGCACTCGAGCCGGATAAGGTCATATATAAGTATTATTTACAACATCTTAAAGCGATGAATCTGGTACGTGAGTCAAAGAAACAAATGGATCAGATGAATAGCACTTCTGTTGTAAATCTGTATCAAGTGGTTTTCTTATTAAAGGAAGCCATCGAATTAGACCCGTTAAATGGTGAAGCGTATGTATGGTTAGCTTTAACATACAGTGAGCTAAATGAACACGCGGCAGCCATTTCAACACTAAAAGAAGGTCTATTTCTAATGCCAGCGGATCAAGGACTGGATAAACTGTTAGATCAACTGAAGAAAAGATTTAGAAAGTATATAAACGATTCATTAACAGAGTGAGAAAGTGAGGGGTTTAAAAGAATGGCAGATCCGATAAGAGTAGCGGTCGTAGGTGCTGGAGGCCGCATGGGTAGAGAAGTAGTCAAGTTAGTTTTGGAGGATCAGGAACTTGAGTTAGTTACAGCAGTAGATCGTTCTGCAGGTGAAGTGGATGCTGGTAGCCTTGTTGGACTACCGGCATGTGGGGTTACGATTACTTCGGATATTGAGCTTGCTTTTGTAGAACATAAGCCTGATGTCATGGTTGATTTCACAACGCCACAATCTGCATATACGAATACGCTATTGGCGATTAAACATGGGGTTCGTCCTGTGATTGGAACGACGGGATTTACACCAGAACAGATTAAGGAACTGGACAAGCTATGCCAAGAGAAAGAAATTGGTGGTCTCATAGCTCCTAATTTCTCAATTGGGGCTATACTAATGATGAAGTTTGCAGCCCAAGCAAGTAAATACTTCCCGCATCTGGAGATTATCGAGTATCATGGGGATCAAAAGTTAGATGCACCCTCAGGAACAGCTATTAAAACGGCAGAAATGATTGTTGAGAATCGTAAGGAGCTTCGCCAAGGTAATCCTAGTGAAGAAGAAACGATTGAAGGAGCACGTGGTGGCTATTATAATGGATTCAGAATTCATAGCGTACGGTTACCCGGCGTATTTGCTCAGCAAGAAGTGATATTCGGAGGATTTGGTCAAAGTCTCAAGATTCGTCATGATTCATATGAGCGAGCTGGCTATATGCCAGGTGTAAAAGTAGGGATTCAAAAAGTAATGGAGTACACCGGACTAGTATACGGATTCGACCAATTCATTGATTAACTAGGAGAGATATAAACCATGAAAATTGCATTTATTGCTCATGATCGTAAAAAAGACGAGATGGTTAACTTTGTAATCGCCTATGAACATGTGTTTGAAGGCCAGGAGTTGTTCTCAACAGGAACTACTGGGCAGCGAATTATGGAAAATACGAATTTGAAAATTCATCGTTTCATGTCAGGTCCACTAGGTGGCGATCAACAGATTGGAGCACTCGTCGCTGAAAATGAGATGGATCTTATTATATTCTTGAGAGATCCGCTTATGGCACAACCACATGAGCCAGATATTAATGCTCTATTACGTCTGTGTGATGTTCAAGGGATTCCTCTTGCAACGAATATTGCAACTGCTGAAATTTTGGTTAAGGCATTAAACCGCGGTGATTTTGCATGGCGGGAACTCGTACATAAGTACAAACCAACTAGTGATGACCTATGACACAACAACTAGACATCCTTGTATTTGGTGCACATGCAGATGATGCAGAGATTGGAATGGCAGGTACGATTTATAAACATGTGGAAGCAGGTTACCGTGTAGGGATTTGTGATCTGACTTTTGCAGAAATGTCTTCAAATGGAACAGTGGAGATTCGCAAACAGGAAGCGGAAGAAGCGGGTAAGGTATTGAAGTTGGCTACACGGAGTAACCTTGGGCTTCCTGACCGTGGGTTGTACATGACCCCTGAGAATGTGAAGGCCGTTACAGAAGAAATACGTCGGCATGCGCCTCGAATGATATTTGCCCCTTATTGGGAAGATAGACATCCGGATCATGTTGCGTGTAGTAAATTAGTAGAAGAAGCTGTGTTTAATGCAAAACTTCGGCGGTATATGCCAGACAGTCCTTATGTAAACGTAGATCAATTGTATTTCTATTTCATTAATGATCTAGGAAAAGCTGATCTTATTGTGGATGTTTCAGAGCAATATGACATGAAGGAGAAGGCACTGTCTTGTTATCGGTCTCAGTTTGAGAAATCGGCCACGGAAGCTGTGTCTACACCGCTTAATCAAGGTTATATTGAACGGGTGAAATCACGAGATCGATTGGTAGGTCAACGTAGACTTGTACCTTTTGCTGAAGGATTTGCAGTCAAGAGCCCATTTCTGGTTGAACATTTCTAACATAAATCAATGATGAACATATCCGTTAAGGATATCAATTTTATATTCGTCTCCTACCATGCATAATATAGGTAAGTGAGTGTAAGAAGGAAAGGGGGCGGTCGTTATGTTTAAACCATTAAAAATTGGAATAACCTGCTATCCATCTCTTGGTGGATCAGGGGTAGTTGCGACAGAACTCGGTAAAATATTAGCTGAGAAGGGCCATCAGGTGCATTTTATTTCTCACAGTATTCCATTCCGACTAGGTACGACTTTTCAGAAAAATATATATTATCATGAAGTGGAAGTTAGCGACTATTATGTATTTCGTTATCCTCCTTATGATTTATCTTTAGCAACTAAGATGGCACAAGTGGCTAAGATGCAGCAACTTGATATTCTCCATGTACATTACGCAGTACCACATGCCGTATGTGCATTTCTTGCAAAACAAATGGTAGGGGAACGATTGAAAGTTGTAACAACGCTCCATGGAACGGATATCACGGTATTAGCACAGGATGAATCGCTTAAGGATCTTATTCGATTAGCTATTAATGAGAGTGATGCTGTAACTGCCGTATCGAACGATCTTATTAAGGAGACTAGAGATGTCTTGGATATTAGCCGTGACATTGATTTGACATATAATTTTGTGGATAAACGAGTGTACTATCCTCGCGATACGACTTCATTACGTGAAGATTTTGCAAATCCAGATGAGAAAATCCTTATGCATATATCGAACTTCCGTCCCGTTAAACGGGTATCAGATGTGGTGGACATTTTTGATAAGGTAAATAAAGTAGTTCCTTCCAAATTGCTATTTGTCGGAGAAGGACCAGATCTGCCCAAAATTCAATGTAAAATTAATGAACTAGGACTCGGTGATAAGGTTCATTTTCTAGGTAAGCAAGACGAAATTGCACATGTCATATCCTTAGCAGATGTCCTACTTCTCCCATCAGCCAAAGAAAGCTTTGGACTGGTAGCATTAGAAGCAATGGCTTGTGGTGTACCAACAGTAGGGTCTGAAGCGGGTGGAATCCCTGAACTTGTTATTCATGGCGAAACAGGGTTCTTAGCTCCTATAGGTGACACGGATCAAATGGCAGATTATACGATTCAGCTATTAACAGATCCAGCATTGTCTGAAAGATTTATAAAGGCGTCTTTAAAACGTGCACGTGAAAGTTTCTGCGATGAATTGATTACGAGACAATATGAAGAGATTTATTACCGTGTATTAGGGCAAGAAGTTCCTTTTGCAGATGAGATGAATAAGGTGTTCAGGTAATAAGTAAGTCGTGAAATAGATGATTATGTATGGTTGGTTGTCAAAATTGTGGGGGCGTTATAAGTGATAAAGTGGGATCATGCAGAAGTGGGTATGGCGGAGCAGAGTGAACACCTTCTAAGGGTTCTGTTGGAACATGGATTTGAAGCCTATTGGGTTGGAGGTTGTGTTCGAGATGAATTGATTGGCCGTCCTGTTCATGATATGGATATGACAACCTCAGCTCTCCCAGAAGAAGTGATCGCTTTATTCGCTCATACCATTCCCACAGGAATGCAGCATGGGACAATAACGGTTATGTTACAAGGGTATGCTTTTGAAGTTACAACCTATCGAACAGAAAGTACATATGAGAATCATCGCCGACCCGACGAAGTTACTTTTGTGAAAGAACTATCGGAGGATCTTAAGCGGCGTGATTTCACGATGAACGCCATAGCGAGAGCTGTGGATGGGTCATATATTGATCCTTTCGGGGGTCAAGAAGATATGAAGAAGCGCATCATTCGATGCGTAGGTGAACCTCTTGAACGATTTGACGAGGATGCGTTACGTATGGTTCGTTGTGTACGATTCGCGTCCGTATTCGAATACTCCATCGCTAAGGAAACTTGGAGAGGATTATTATCTCATCGTAGTAAGCTTGAATATGTTGCGATGGAACGTATACGGGTTGAGATGGAGAAAATGATGAGTGGGAAGAATCCTCTTAGAGGGCTCGAACTCCTTCGTCGTAGTCGTCTGTTGGAATACGCCAAAGTTCCTGTATTAAGTCAGCGATTTAATCGTGATATCGTTATGGGTCTTCATGCATTATCACTTGAACCATCCGGTGTGAAGTGGGCATTACTTCTCTATGCCGGTGGCTTTACATCGATTGAAGCAGGGGAAGTCTTGCGTAAATGGACGTTCAGCAATCAAGAGAAGGATGAAATTTGTAATGTGCTTCAATTGGATGAACAAGTGAAACTTCTTGCTGACAATCAGAACATTGGAACAATCGGTGAAGAATTACGAATATCTTGGATTCGTTTAGTTCTTCGTTATGGTAAGTCTACAGCTAAGAACTGGCTTCAACTTCAAGGCGTTCTTCCAGAGCAACAAAGAATCATACCTGTAGAGTGGTTGAACCTCTTCGCTACATGGAAAGAGCAGATGAAAGTACATCACCTTAAAGAATTGGGCATAACAGGTAGAGAAGTAATACAGGTTAGCCATCTTCCTGCAGGCCCTTGGCTCGGAGAGCTTTTACAACAATTATTACTAACGGTAGCAGCGGGTTCTATACAGAATGATAAAGATTCTTTAATAGAGGAAATAAAGCGGGTGAACAACAAACGTGGCTGAAGAA
The DNA here is from genome assembly GCF_059445505.1 of Paenibacillus sp. Y301. NCBI lineage: Bacteria > Bacillati > Bacillota > Bacilli > Caryophanales > Paenibacillaceae > Paenibacillus > Paenibacillus sp. Y301. Next base: position 518,274 of record NZ_JCAIUL010000001.1, read on the forward strand.
ACCTTATTGAGTATTTTACTTGAGAATTCCAATGATTTCATATCTGGTGAAGAAATGAGTCGCAGATTATCGATTAGCCGCACAGCCGTGTGGAAGCAAATTAATAAGCTCCGAATTCTTGGATATGAATTTGAAGCAGTTTCGAATAAAGGATACCGTATTCTTGCGAAACCAGATTTCCTTGATAAGGTAACTTTGACAAATGCACTGAACACGAAGGTAATGGGTTCGAATCTAGAAATCATAATGAGTACTGGATCTACACAAGAAGAAGCTCGACAAAGAGCTGAATTAGATGCACCTGAGGGTACGCTTATTATTGCTGAAGAACAAACAGGTGGTAAGGGAAGAATGGGCCGAAAGTGGTTCTCTCCAAGTGGTAAAGGGATTTGGATGAGCCTAATTCTTCGACCACAGCAGGCGATAGAATATACTTCTCAGCTCACGCTTCTTACGGGTGTTGCTGTTTGTAGAGCTATTAGGAAGACGACAACGCTACAAGTTGGCATTAAATGGCCCAATGATATTTTGCTGAACCATCGTAAGATCAGTGGTATTTTGCTGGAATCTATCATAGAAGACAAAGTTGTTCGGTATTGTATTGTTGGAATAGGAATTAGTGTGAATGTAGATTCGGAAGATTATCCGGAAGAATTAAGAGATACAGCAACATCGTTAAAAATTGCAAATGGAGCTTCAGTGGATCGTACGATGTTGATTGCTGCTGTTCTAGAAGAATTTGAAATGTTGTACAAGTTATATGATGAGGAAGGCTTCGTTCCAATTGCATCTTTATGGGAAGCACTGTCCGTGACAATCAACCAAGAGGTTATTATTAATACGGTACATGGGCTAAGAGAAGGTGTTGCTATGGGATTAGATCCGAGTGGAGCACTACTTGTAGATATAGGGATGGGGAACATCGTCCCCGTAGTCTCTGGAGATGTCAAACTTAAATAGTGAAAGTTGATACCTTATTTGTTATACTGGTTTTGAGGCGGTACCGATCACGAATCGAACTGCACTTAAGCTAGAAGATTAGATTGAATAGAACTACATCTGTTACATGAATAATATGTAGTGGGTGACGTTGGATTCTGCTCTGAGCCGAAAGGACCGAGACAGAAGGGACGATCGAAAGTGACTCTTTTTTGACTATCGGACCTTTTTAGTGCACATGCTAAAAGGTTTTTTTGTTGTGTTAAATACCAAAGGGTTTTCTAACACAACAGGCCGTTTTTAAGAAGAGAAAGGGGCACATTTATATGCCAAGGAAATCCGCATTAAACATTGTGAAAATGAAAAAAATGAAAGTAGAAGGTACGCCTTTAACCATGGTTACGGCATACGATTATCCTTCTGCGAAATTAACTGAAGAAGCGGAAGTAGATCTCATTCTTGTTGGAGACTCGCTAGGTAATGTGGTCCTAGGGTATAACAGTACAATACCTGTGACATTGGACGACATAGTCTATCACACACGAGCGGTAGCAAGAGGGGCTGAGCATACGTTTATCGTAGCAGACATGCCTTTTATGACGTATCACGGAAGTCTGGATGAGACGTTACGAGGTGTCAGAAGACTGATGCAAGAAGGTTATGCACAAGCCGTCAAGATGGAAGGTGGCATCGAAATTTGTGCTACCGTAGAAGCTGTCGTTAAATCGGGTGTTCCTGTGCTTGGGCATATTGGTTTAACCCCACAATCTGTGAACCAGATTGGTGGATATCGAATTCAAGGGAAAGATCCTGTAGATGCTCAAAGATTGATGAATGAAGCCAAAGCATTAGAAGCTGCGGGTGCATTTGGGATTGTTCTTGAATTGGTAACGGAACAGGTTGCTGAAGCTATCTCCAAAGAATTATCCATTCCGACCATCGGTATTGGTGCAGGGCGATACTGTGATGGACAAGTGCTTGTATTCCATGATGTTTTTCAATATGCATCTCCTTATATAAATAAACGTTTTGTCAAAACATATGGCGATATAGGATCCGTCATCCGTGAAGGGTTAGTCAACTATGTGAAAGATGTGAGAGAACGCTCTTTTCCGTCCGAAGAACATGTGTTTATAGCTGAGGATCACGTGCTGGAGTCTCTTTATGGGAACAGTGCCGCAAAGGTGGAGAAATGATGAAGACCATTCGAAATATAACAGAACTCCGTCAAGAGTTGAACCAATTTAGAGCACAAAGTAATTGGAATGGCACGGTTGGATTAGTTCCTACCATGGGTTTTCTTCATGAAGGTCATGCTAGCTTAATAAGTCGTGCTCGTGATGTAAACAACTTGGTTGTTCTAAGTATTTTTGTGAATCCCATTCAATTTGGACCTGGTGAAGATTATGAGACTTATCCTCGTAATGAAGAGAAAGATGTAACCTTAGCTGAAAGTAAAGGAGTGGATATCGTATTTATTCCCACTGTGGAAGAAATGTATCCCACGCCGACCAAGACAACCATTAGAGTGAGTGAAGTAACACAGTTATTGTGCGGAGCATCTCGTCCAGGGCACTTCGATGGTGTGACTACCGTTGTGAGTAAGTTGTTTCACATTGTACAACCGGATCAAGCCTACTTCGGTTTAAAAGATGCACAACAAGTCGCTGTACTTCAACAGATGGTTCATGATTTAAATATGAATATTGACATTGTTCCTTGTCCTATCGTTCGTGAAGCAGATGGATTGGCACTCAGTTCAAGAAATGTTTATCTAAGCTCAGAAGAACGTAAACAGGCTTTGGTGCTCTCTCGCTCTTTACATGTTGTTATGGATGCATTGAATGATGAAATGGCTGTTAAGACCTCTGTGGTTCGTGAGAAGCTCGTGAATTTAATTGGTGCTTCACCGATGGCTGTTATTGATTATGTTGAGGTGCTAACCTTTCCAGAATTAAATCGTGTGAACGAAGATATTCTGCTGACTGATATCACAGGGCAAATTATCATGGCTGTGGCTGTGAAGTTTGGAAAGACGCGACTTATAGACAATATGTTATTCACTCCAAAGGAGGTATTATCTCTTGTATAGACATATCATGAAGTCCAAGATCCACCGTGCAACGGTCACGGAAGCTAATTTAAATTATGTAGGTAGTATTACCATAGATGAAGATTTAATGGAGTCAGCAGATTTATTTGAGAATGAGAAAGTACAGATTGTAAATAATAACAACGGAGCTCGTCTAGAAACGTATGTGATTCCTGGTCCACGTGGAACTGGCGTTATTTGTCTTAACGGCGCAGCAGCTCGATTAGTTCAACCTGGAGATTCAGTTATTATTATTTCATATGCGATGATTTCTCAAGAGGAACTTGCTTCTCACAAACCTACGGTAGTATTTGTAGATGAGAAGAATCAACCGATTGAGTTAATGGATAAAGAAGTACATGCAACGATTCGCTAATAATTAGGTAAGAGTTCTCAACATATTATGTAATGTATGGGATGGCGCATGAAAAGGACCACTTCAACAAAAAATGAAAGCAGGAAGACGCACTGATTTCATTATGGTTAAGGGTGGGATGCAGGCCATGTTTCAACATGTATTCGCTGAAATGAACCACATGTTAGGGGAAATTGTCAAGCATTACCCAACCGCGCAAGAGTCCCAAAAGCAGCTATTGATTCAAAGATGGAATATGCTTAAGGCCATGAGCGATGGGATAATTGAGGAGTGGTTAGCCTTTGAAGACAAAATGAGTACGTTCCGAGAACATACGGTGCTTCCACCTGTATTTCCTTTAGGGGACACCCCTGAGATGGGAATGGATTCTTTTGTTAGAGGACAGGGTTATTATAAGTTACTGATGTATCGTCAATCTATACAGCAATTTTCTCAGATCGTCTACGATTATCCAGACAGTTTACTTGCTCGGATGTATATTGCGATGGCTCACCTTCATTTGGAGGAAACGACAGAAGCTTTAGAACATTTCCAATGGATTCTTCCACTGGCGGAGCATAAGAAGTTGAAAGCTATGATCTACAATGCATTAGGCTGTATTCAAGCTAAACTTGCGGATACGGGGAAAGCCCAGGAATATTTCACATTAGCCTTACAAAATGATCCGAGCTTACCTGATCCACTTATTAATCTGCAAGTTTGCAATCAAAATCGCGGTCAACTCCAGTATGGAAGTCAGCTCATTTCATTAATTTAGTATTGACTCAAATTAAGGCGATGCCCGTACTTGCGAAAGCGACGGAGTATCGCCTTTTCTTCCGTCCTTTAAAAATGATGGCTTAGCTGGGTCTACTTGATGAATAAATTCTGATCTTCTGTTATGCTGTTAGAGAGACTGGATTGAAGGGAATATTTAAACATGAAATTTGCCGTACTGGACTTTGAAACAACAGGCAACCAGTCCGCCGATGAAATTATTCAAGTTGGACTTGCCATAATCGAAGAAGATCAATCGATATCCCGTGTTTACGGGTCTTATGTTAATCCAGGGATTCCAATCCCGCCATTTATTTCTAATTTAACAGGTATAACCAATAGTGATGTTGAGAACGCTCCTTCTTTAGAAGAGATGATGATGGAGTTAGTTCCCATGCTTGATGATGTGGTATTAGTCGGGCATAATGTTTCGTTTGATTTTAATTTTTTGCAAAATGCACTTGATCGATGTGGTTATTTACCATACAACGGTCGTATACTGGACACGATAGATTTCCTGAAAATCTGTTTCCCATCGTTAACCACTTACCAATTAGGTCTGGTATCTACACAATTTGGTATTCAGCACGATCGACCCCATCAGGCCGACAGTGATGCATTAGCAACAGCGCATGTATTATTGAAATGTCTGGATGAATTGATTAGTTTACCATTGATTACACTTCAAAGGTTGAGTGAGTTATTTGGTGATGAGGATAGTGATTTAGCTTGGTATTTCGATGGTCTATGTCGTGAGAAGGAAAGTGAACCCGCACAGGACCTTGAGAGTCATACCTTTTACCGACAATTGGCTCTAGCCGTAGAAGATTGGATCGATATCTCAACACCGCGTAATGATGCAGATGATAATCCTCTGAAATCCATGGATTTCCCGCGATTCCTTGAGAATATTGAAGAACGGCTTCGAGAAATTATGCCACAATATGAGCCGCGTGAATCACAGAGCATGATGTTTGGTGAAGTGATGAATGCACTTGCGAATGATAAGCATCTTCTAATTGAAGCAGGGACGGGCACTGGGAAATCGTTAGGATACTTAATTCCTGCCATTTATCAGAGTGTGAAAAATGAGCAGAAAGTCATGGTAAGTACACACACCATTAACCTTCAGGAACAATTAAGGGAACGAGATATTCCATTACTGACTCAGGTCGTTCCCTTTCCATTTAAAGCGGCTATTTTCAAAGGGAGACAGCATTATTTGTGTTTGAGAAAATTTGAACATAAAATAAACAAGAGAGACTTCGCTAATCCTAAAGAAGATGTAATCTTAGCCGCACAGATGATTGTATGGTTAGCACAGACGGAGAACGGTGATGATGAAGAACTGAATCTTGGAGGGCGTGGCGGAGATTTCTGGGAAACCGTCTCTAGTGACTCTGATTCATGTCTTGGCCGTGCCTGCCCTTGGTTCCGTAAATGTTATTATCATCGTGCTAAGCATGAAGCGGGAATTGCTGATGTGGTTATTACGAACCACTCTAAGTTATTTACGGATGTTAAAGCTGGACATCAATTATTACCTGCTTATGAGCACTTAGTTATTGATGAAGCACATCATTTAGAAGACGTGGCAGGTAAGCATTTAGGTCTTCATATGAAATATTTCACCGTCGTCCATACACTTACAAGACTGTATAAAGATAATCGTAATGGACAATTTCCAGCGTTAATTCAACAACTTCGTTCTTCACATGATGAAAAGGCTTCGGATTGGATAACTTCAATCGATATATTGAGTGGCGAATTAATTGAAGTGAAGGAGCACTGGGACCGACTGAATGATATGTTGTTTGCTCTTCTTCCCGAGCGAAGTGATGCAGCACCTGGTGAGACTGGACAATTCGTGCTTCGATTGCAACCTACAAAGAAACCAAAGGATTGGGAACTCTTGTCTGCAATTGAGAATCAAATATACGTAACGCTTGGAGAGGTCATTCGTAAATCGGAGAGAATGTTGAACGACATTAAAGAACTAGACGATTTCAACTCAGATAGTCTGATAACGGACATAAGCGGTCTGATTAAGGATTTATCGAGTGAACGCGAAGATCTTCACATGTTCATGGCGCTTAACGATTTAGGCAATGTTTACTGGATGGAGGCTAATGGACATTTTCGTAGCAAATCTCTACAATTGTATGCCGTGCCTGTCGATGTAAGCAAGCAGTTGAAGGAAGTGTTCTTCGATAAAAAGAAGAGTATTATTCTAACTTCAGCAACGTTATCTATCGAGAAATCCTTTCAGTATATGATTGAAAATCTAGGCTTACAAGAAGCATCAGATCAAGGTCGACTTGTAACAGTTCAGCTACCTTCGCCTTTTCGATATCGTGATCAGGCATTGCTCGTGATTCCACGTGACTTTCCAAGTGTTAAGGGAAGTGTAGGAGATGCTCTTTTTGTAGAGACGCTGGTGAAGTCGTTAGCTGACACAGCTATAGCTACGCATGGACGTATGTTAGTGTTATTCACATCCTATCGCATGCTTCGTCAAGTTTATGAACCATTACGTAATGAACTGTCCTCAAGTGATATAACGATACTCGGCCAAGGTGTTGATACTGGAAGTCGAAGCAAGTTGATTCGTCGTTTTCAAGACAGTAGTGCATCGGTACTGTTAGGAACAAGTAGCTTCTGGGAAGGTGTCGATATTCCCGGTGAAGCACTGACTTGTTTGGCCATTGTTCGACTACCATTTCAGCCACCGAACCATCCTTTGGTTGAAGCAAAGAGTGAACTTCTTAAGCAACAAAAGAAAAATCCATTCATGAAACTGTCGGTTCCGCAAGCGGTCATTCGGTTCAAACAAGGATTTGGTCGGTTAGTGCGTACTGCGAATGATAGGGGGATTGTAATCGTATATGATACGCGAGTAATCGAATCATATTACGGCAAACATTTCCTGTATTCATTACCTGGTCCTAAGATGGAGCATATGCCGACCAATCAAATGGTTCCACGGATTTCAGAGTGGTTAAGTGAAAGGGATCCTTCTTGAAGAAGGATCCTAAAGAGTTAATAATTAGGGGGAGCAAGAATGAAATCTGAAAAAATTTCAGAAGCTGTTGTACGCAGATTACCTGTATATCTGCGTTATCTTTCAGATCTTCAGAGACGTGAAGTAGCCACTGTCTCTTCACAGGAGTTAGGTCAAAAACTCGATTTGAATCCTGCACAAATTCGTAAAGATCTCGCTTATTTTGGAGACTTCGGACGTAAAGGTATAGGATATGACGTGGCCTATTTGATTGAGAAGATTGGTCATATCCTGAATCTCGATCAACAAATCAATGTGGTTCTAATAGGTGCAGGTAATCTTGGTCATGCTTTATCCAATTACAATGCTTATCTAAAGGAAAATTTAAAGATTATCGCTGTTTTTGATTCGTATGCTCCCAAGGTAGGTTCCGTTATTAATACGTTAAAGGTCCAACCTATGGAGGATCTAGTGGATACCATTAAGCAACAAAATATAAGAATAGGTATTATTACGGTTCCAGAAACAGAAGCACAGCATGTTGCAGATAAGTTAATAGAAGCTGGGATTAAGGCGATTTTGAATTTTGCACCTGTTGTGTTGAAAGCTCCAGCGGATGTTCGTATTCATGCAGCTGATTTCACAACGGATATGCTTAGTCTTGCTTATTATTTGGATAATGGAAAGGAAGAATCACATGACAGTGAACAATCAAACACAGAAATGGATCATTAAGAATGGTACGTTTGCTGTTCTGAATAATGAACAATCCGTTGTAAAGGGCTATATGCTTATTGAAGATGACCTTATAACGTATATTGGCGAGGACAAACCAGCTGATTCTGATCATATCCCCGTCGTTGATGGTACGCATCTTCTATTTTTACCTGGACTTGTGAATACACACGGGCATGCGGCGATGTCATTACTAAGAGGTTATGGTGATGATTTAGCTCTCCAAGTGTGGTTGCAGGAAAAAATGTGGCCAATGGAGGAGAAGTTTACCTCAAAAGATGTTTATTGGGGATCATCGCTCTCTGTATTGGAAATGTTAAAAGGTGGAACAACTACTTTTCTAGACATGTATGATCATATGGATCAAGTCGCTAAAGTAGTGCAAGAATCGGGTATTCGTGCGGTACTAACAAGAGGTGTTATTGGGTTCTGTTCAGAAGAAATGCAACAACATAAACTTCAAGAAGCGATTGCCTTTGCAAAAGATTGGAACGGTCAAGCAGAAGGACGTATTACTACGATGATGTCCCCGCACGCGCCTTACACATGTCCTCCATCCTTTTTTGAGAAGTTTGTACAGGCAGCGCATGATCTAGATCTTCCGATGCATACACACATGTCTGAGACGCTGAGTGAAGTGGCACAGAATGTGACTGATTATGGTCTTAGACCTGTTCAACATTTAGAGAAACTCGGCATGTTCACACGTCCATCTCTTGTCGCTCATGGTGTACATTTGACAGATGAAGAAATTGACATATTAGCTGCCCATCAAGTGGGCGTGTCACATAACCCAGGAAGCAACTTGAAGTTAGCAAGTGGTATTGCACGGGTCACAGATCTATTGAAGGCAGGCGTAACTGTATCCTTAGGAACAGATGGTCCAGCGAGCAATAACAATTTAGATATGTTTGAAGAAATGCGTCTAGCAGCGCTTATTCACAAAGGTATTTCAGGAGATCCAACAGCAATTCCTGCTGCTGAAGCACTTCGAATGGGTACTAGTTATGGAGCCAAATCTCTATTTCTAGAAAACATAGGTAGATTGGCACCAGGTATGAAAGCAGACTTTATCGCATTAAATACCGATCAGGCTCATTTCCTACCACATACAGACTTCATCTCACATTCCATTTACTCTGCAAGTAGTAAAGATGTAGAGCATGTGTGGGTTAACGGCAAACAAGTTGTAAAGAATGGGGCTTGTCTTACTATGGATGAAGAGCGGATTCATCGTGAAGCTCAGTCATCTTTTGAAGGCTTATTAAACCGCTAAGATGATAGGCTATTCCTGATGAAAGGAAGTTCAGGTTGAAGAAGAACAAGAAGAGATGGATTTTACTAGGAATTGCAATCTGTGTGGTTGTATTGTTTGGACTCTATCGTTATTACATATATGTTATGAAGGACCAATGGAGCCAGGAAGACATCGCTATTACAGCAGCAAAGAAACAAACCGAATTAGTGAAAGTCACAAAAACGGACAAATCGGTGTGGGATAATGTAGTCTGGGTCATCGAAGGTAAAAATAAGGATGATCAAGCTCTTATCGTGTGGGTTCCATTCACAGATGAGTACAACGTAGACGAAACATCTGGGTCTGTGCATAGCGAATTTATAAAGGATGGATTATCTGAAAGACAGATTACTGCTATTATTCAGAGTGATCTTCCAAACATTGATGAGATTCGTTTACAGCTCGGGTTGTTTCATGGGACCCCTGTGTGGCAACTCTTTTACAAAGAGAAAGATCATTACTACTATCGATTCTATAGATTCAGTGATGGAACACAATTAGGAGAACAATATACATTACCCAATCGATAAAAATGACGATTCACCAAATAAAAGCTGACGAAATTATTCTATAAAGAATGATTCTTTCGTCAGTTTTTTTTGAATATTCACATAGAATTTTAAATATATCCATAATTTTTCGACGAAATAGTATATTCAATGTGATATACTAATTTGTGTACTAGTGGTATACGTAATTGTATATCAATTCAATTAAATCATAAGTAATTAGACATCAATGGATATTGAAGGAGGCTGTTATATGAAGTTAAGAGTAATGCCAATTGCATTGACAGTTGTTATCGCAAGTTCGCTTTTGTTTGGCGGATGGTTTGTTCATAAACAAGTTACTCTTCAGAGTCCTCTACAAAAAATAGTGACAGATTATGACGGAGTGAATAATGCTCAATTAGATATTACCCGCGATGAGGTCGTAGTGAAACTAGATATTAAACCAGGAACTCGGTTACCAGGATTAGTTCATGAATTAATGACTGAAGGCAAATCTATCGTTGGTAAACGGTCACTTCAATTGGATGTTGTTGATCACTCGACGGAAACCATCGATGATTTCTGGGATCAGGCTATGTTCCCAGTGGCAGAGGCGATGGAGAATAAACGTTATACAGAGATTGTAGATAAATTGAAGGAAATGGAAAAAAGTTCGCCCGTGAAAGTGACAACTGAAATGGATGATACGAATGTATATATTAATTTAACTGAGGGAGAAGCAAGTAAATTCATCATTTTACCTCGTGATCCAGCAGTTCTGGGGGTGTGGAGTAATGCCTAAATTGTTGAAAGAAATAGTGATAGGTTTCGTACCCGTACTTCTTGTTTTTCTTGTATTTATCGGAGTGAATATTATTCCAATACTACTCGCAGTAGGAATTGTGGCAGGAGTTCTATTGTTGTCTAATGTTAAGGGTGGACTTGCTGTAGGTGCTGCAGGTGATCGTAAGCGTAAGAAAAAAGGACCAGATAAGCTCACTTTTAATGAAATTGGAGGTCAGGAACATCCCAAAGAGGAATTGATGGAAGCCCTCAACTTTCTTATTAGACATGAAGAAATTCAGAAATTTGGGATTCGTCCTCTGAAGGGAATTCTACTTACGGGACCTCCGGGAACAGGTAAGACCTTGCTTGCAAAAGCGGCTAGTCATTATACAGACTCCGTGTTTGTTGCAGCAGCAGGAAGTGAGTTTGTCGAAATGTATGTTGGTGTGGGTGCTGGAAGAATTCGTGATTTATTCCGTGATGCACGTAATCGTGCAACCAAGGAGAATAAGACCAGTGCCGTAATATTTATTGATGAGATCGATGTTATAGGAGGTAAGCGTGAGGGTGGACAACAGCGCGAGTATGACCAGACACTTAATCAATTATTAACAGAAATGGATGGCATATATAATTCCGACACTCCAAGAATACTTCTTATCGCAGCTACCAATCGTAAGGAAATGTTGGATAGTGCTCTTCTTCGTCCAGGTCGATTCGATCGGCATATACAAGTGGACCTGCCGGATAAGAAAGGGCGTAAACATATATTGGAAATTCATGCAAAGAACAAGCCTATACATGCAGAAGCTAGTATGGATAAAATTGCTGAAGAATCTTATGGATTCTCTGGTGCTCAACTTGAGAGTGTTATGAATGAAGCTGCGATTTATATGATGAGAGAGAGTAAAGTTGAGATCGAACAACGTCATATGTCGATGGCTATTGATAAAGTTATGATGGGTGAGAAAACGGATCGAGAGTCGACTCAGGAAGAGAAAAAGAGAGTCGCTATTCATGAATTAGGACATGCGATCATGGCTGAAATCGTTCGTCCAGGAAGCGTTAGTCAAGTGGCACTTAGTCCACGTGGTCAAGCTCTTGGATATGTTCGTCATAATCCACAAGAAGAACAATACCTCTATACCAAGACATTTTTAGAAGAGCAAATTATGATTGCCCTTGGTGGAGCTGCTTCGGAAGAAATGTACTATGGAGGTCGAAGCACAGGATCTAGTAATGACTTTGAGCAGGCCCTAAATATTGTACAAACAATGATGAAGTCTGGACTCACATCTTTAGGCATTATAAGTATGGAAATGGTAACGAAAGCTGAGTTAATGAAGGAGAATAATGCCATTTTAGAACAGCTTATGGAACGTACAAAAAGTACACTGGAACAGCATCGCAATATCTTTGATCAATCCCTAAATATCTTACTTTTAGAGGAAAATCTTTCCGGCGAGCAATTTCGATGTCTATTTCGTGAAACTTCACTTTTACCAGCATAAATTATGATGCTGGTTATTTTTTTTTACTTTTGTTCCGTGCTAAGATATTATTATATGTTGGAGTGAGAATAATGTATTTTTCTAATGAAGGGTACAATATTGATTATCAGACACAGAAAGGGAGTTGGCATACCGTATGTTATTTAAGAAAATTGGTGTCATCGGCGGTGGCACGATGGGACAAGGAATCGCTGAAATGCTTGCTGCAAAGGGCATTGATGTATTATTAGTTGAGAAATCTGAAGAAAAATTAGATTATTCTTATAATATGATTGAATTGAATCTCGACAAACAGCTTGAAAAATGGGGGATCACACAAGCGGAGAAGAAGCTTATTCTTAGCAGAATCGAGAAAGTGGTTCATTTCGCTGAGCTAGGTACCTGTGATATGGTCATTGAGACTATTTCTGAAGATATTGAAGCAAAAAAACAAGTATTCGCTCAATTGGATCAAGTATGTCCTAATAATATAATTCTTGCCAGTAACACATCAACACTAAGTTTAACGGAACTTGCAAGTTCTACGATATATCCTGAACGTGTCATTGGAATGCATTTCATTCACCCGGTTGGAAAAGTAGATCTAGTTGAAATCATCCGTGGATTGAAAACCTCAGATATCACATTCTTGGAAACGAAGAAATTTGTAGAAGAAGTGGTGGATAAAAAGGGTATCATGATTTATGAATCTCCTGGATTCGTAACGTCACGATTAATCTGTTTGCTAATTAACGAAGCACTTCATACCCTTCAAGAAGGCGTTGCTTCTGCTGAAGATATCGATGATGCGATGCGTATTGGATATCAATTCCAGAATGGTCCTTTAGAAATGGCAGACCGTTTCGGACTTGATTCTGTACTTGCAGCTCTTGAAAGAATGTTCCGTGAATTTGGTGAATTGAAATATCGTCCTTCCACCATCCTTAAGAAGATGGTTCGTGCAGGGCATCTAGGTGTTAAAACAGGCGAAGGATTCTTCAAGTATGACAAGGATGGTGACCGGGTATGAAAGTATTAGTAATTAACTCAGGAAGTTCTTCTTTGAAATATCAATTGTATGATATGACAAACGAATCTGTACTGGCTAAAGGTCTTGTAGAACGAATTGGAATGGATTCCTCCATTCTGACTCATAAACCTACTGGAGGTCAGGAAATAACGGAAGTTAAAGAGATTTTGGAACATAATACGGCTATTCGTAAAGTATTATCTATGTTAACCGATCCAGAACATGGCGTAATTAAGTCCATCGATGAGATTCAAGCTGTTGGTCATCGCGTGGTTCATGGAGGCGAATCCTTTAAAGCATCTGCCCTTGTTGATGGCCCTGCGAAATCGGAGATTCGTCGTTTGTTCGACCTAGCACCACTTCACAATCCAGCAGCAATGATGGGGATTAATGCAGCAGAAATTAATATGCCAGGTATCCCTCAAGTTGTTGCATTCGATACTGCTTTCCATCAAGCTATGCCTGAGAAGGCATATTTGTATGCTATTCCTAAAGTTTTTTACAATAAGTACAAAGTTCGTCGCTATGGTGCGCACGGAACATCGCATGAATATGTTAGTCAGGTTGCAGCTGAATTCTTGGGTCAGCCTATAGAGGATTTGAAGATTATTACTTGTCATATCGGTAACGGAGGAAGTTTAACTGCCGTTGCAGGTGGTAAATCAATCGATACTTCAATGGGTATGACACCTCTAGAAGGTTTGATGATGGGAACACGCAGTGGTGACCTTGATCCTGCGATTGTACCATTTGTTATGAATAAGGAAGATTTGACTGTGAATGAAGTGAACTCCATGCTTAATAAGCATAGTGGACTTCTAGCGATATCTGGAATAAGCAGTGACATGAGAGAAATTACAGACGGTATGGCAGAAGGCGATCCGAATTGCACACTGGCATTTGAAATGTATGAATACCGTTTGCGTAAATATATTGGTTCTTATGCTGCAGCTATGAATGGTGTCGATGTGATCGTATTTACAGCTGGTATTGGTGAGAACTCTATTGTTGTTCGTGAGAAAGTATGCGAGAATTTAACTTACCTTGGCGTGGAGGTTGATGATGCACTGAATGCTATTCGTTCTGGTGAACCACGATTGATCTCGACAAATAATTCCAAAGTAAAAGTGATGGTTATTCCAACCAATGAAGAATTGGTTATTGCGCGTGATACGTATCGCATTGTTAACGAAATAGAATAGCTTTCTGTTTTAGGATCAGTTAATAAGGGAGAGATTAAGGCATGTCCACTAAAAGTGTGATTCGTGAAGTGAATCAGTATGTTGGCGAAACAGTAACGATTGGAAGCTGGATCAACAACAAACGCTCAAGCGGAAAAATTCAGTTTTTGCAATTACGTGACGGTACCGGATATATTCAAGGTGTTGTGGTGAAAAGCGAGGTTTCAGAAGAAGTATGGGACGCTGCTAAGAGCTTAACACAGGAAAGTTCCCTGTATGTCACAGGCATTATTCGTGAAGAACCACGAAGTGCTTCAGGTTACGAAATGACAGTAACAGGAATCGAAGTGATACATATCACTGAGAACTATCCCATTACGCCTAAAGAACATGGTGTAGATTTCTTGATGGATCATCGTCATTTATGGCTACGGTCCAACAAACAACGTGCAATTCTTGTTATCCGTGCAGAGATTATTCGTGCGGTTCGTGCGTTCTTTGACACCAATGGATTTACTTTGGTAGATCCGCCCATTCTTACTCCAACAACTGCAGAAGGAACAACGAACTTGTTCCACACGAAATATTTTGATGAGGATGCATACTTAACACAAAGTGGTCAGTTGTACATGGAAGCTGCTGCGATGGCTTTAGGTAAAGTGTATTCCTTCGGACCAACGTTCCGTGCTGAGAAATCCAAAACACGTCGTCATCTGATTGAATTCTGGATGATTGAGCCAGAGATGGCTTTTACAGATCATGAAGAAAGCTTACGTGTACAAGAGAACTTTATTAGTTATGTTGTACAATCTGTCCTTAAGAATTGTCGTACTGAGTTAGAAACGGTAGGTCGGGATATTTCCAAATTGGAACAAATTCATGCACCTTTCCCACGTATTACTTACGATGAGGCTATTGAATTTCTACATGGCAAAGGTTTCGATATTCCTTGGGGTGATGACTTCGGTGCTCCTCATGAGACGGCTATCGCTGAGAGCTACGACAAACCCGTATTTATTACACACTATCCTGCAGGGATCAAATCATTCTACATGAAACCTGATCCAACACGTCCTGAAGTTGTTTTGTGTGCGGATATGATTGCCCCTGAAGGTTACGGGGAGATTATCGGTGGGTCTCAACGTATTGATGACCAAGCATTGTTAGAAGAGCGTTTTAAAGAACACTCTTTATCCTTAGAGACATATCAATGGTACATGGATTTACGTAAATATGGTTCCGTTCCCCATTCTGGATTTGGTCTTGGATTGGAACGTACTGTAGCCTGGATTTGCGGTCTTGATCATGTCCGTGAGACGATTGCCTTCCCACGTACGTTATATCGTCTTTATCCTTAAGTTAAGAGGTGAAGCTCATGGATATTACAGGATGGAGAACATGGGCAGAGGGAGCTTCATCGGGAATGGGATCAGGAGTAGCTATCATTCCTTACGCATTGTTCCGGTACTATCGTAGATTGAAGCTGAGTGACAATGAATGCTTATTGTTAATGCACTTGATGTCTTTTAAACAGGTGGAACATAAAGAGTTCCCTACGTTAGAAGATATGCAGGAACTCGCAGGAGGAACGACAGCATCCATATCCCTTACTCTACAGAAGCTGATGAAAGATGGATTTCTCAGTATTGACGAAGAGTTCGATGAAGATAGTGGTATTCAATATGAACGTTATAATGTATCAGGCTTATATGATAAGTTAAGCATTTGTATGGCGAATGATGCTAAGAATAAGGCTAAACAAGCTGTTATTCAACGTGACACAGCCATATCTGATGCAGGCGAACCCGAAGCTGAACGTAATATGTTTACCATCTTCGAGAAAGAATTTGGACGGCCACTATCTCCGATGGAATGTGAGACGATATCGGGATGGTTGGATCAAGACAAGTATCCAGACGAACTGATTCTCATGGCTTTGAAAGAGGCTGTGTTTGCTGGAAAGGTTCATTTCCGTTATATCGACCGCATCTTATTGGAATGGAGCCGCAATCGTGTTAAGAATGTGAATGACGCGAAAGCATATACGCAGAAATTCCGAAGTAACGGTAGAAGTTAATAACTAGATTGAAGAAGGTCCCCTTGTGATAAGGGGGCCTTTTTTGTGGATTAGGAATTGATGTTACCACCTTGTATCTTATATTTTCGCAGAAACGGGCGGGGTTGTCCCAAATGTCAAACATGGGTAGGGTACCTATCATTACAATTAAAAAATCTACTTTTGGGACAGCCCGTTTCAGATTCATCTAGTTCCTATGCTTTTCCATCCACTTAACAGTCCAATCAATCAAGGGTCTTTGTTTCATGAATCGAACATCAGCATTCCCTACTCTATAAACCTCGTTATTATTCTCTTTATCATATTCATGACCTAATCTAATGAAATCCTCATCATCGACGGCTTGCGTTGCATACGTTACCCATTGTCTTTTTCCATCGATCATGATCGCGCTACTTTCATCTGTAAATCGTTTAGTAGGAAAGTTTGCTCTGGTCTCAGCTAAATGAAGTGAGGTATTCTTATCATAATCGACACCGATTAATAGCACATATCCATCTAATGTATATAA
Source organism: Paenibacillus sp. Y301 (assembly GCF_059445505.1). NCBI lineage: Bacteria > Bacillati > Bacillota > Bacilli > Caryophanales > Paenibacillaceae > Paenibacillus > Paenibacillus sp. Y301. The sequence continues at coordinate 535,036 of NZ_JCAIUL010000001.1, forward strand.
TTTATCTACAGGGGAGTCGATACCAAAAATATTACTGAGATCATGATCAGAGGTTATATATTGTGCATGTTTGCCTACGGCAGTGATCGATCTTGCCGGGTGACTTGATCGGGTTGATCCAGGCCACTTTCTAAACATTTCTGCGACAACGCCCATATTAATAGCTGGTGTGACATCTTTATCATATGCTGGCCAGTTTTCGCGAATGATAGGCCACCATTCTTTGGGTTCTTCCCAATGAACGCCCGTGGATGGATCGAGGTTCTTCCATGTCTGTGATGGCATCATTAGGGTTCCTTCGTCTCCCACAATTTCAAGAAGCGCTCTTATTAATGTTTCAGCTCCGCCTACAACAAATCCGAGACTCTTTAAAGAAGTATGTACAATTAGGGTCTGACCTTCTGCTACACCACATTTTCTAAATTGTTTGATTAGATCTTCCTTTGTTAAGATGACCCTTGTCTCATTTGACGTCATTTGTTTAACCTCCATTCAATTAAAATAACAAAAACAACCCTACGTAGTAACGGGGGTTGTGTCCGGTATCGCCAGAGTAACATTGCCCTTATGTTGTTTTTACAGGAATATTATAACAGGTATTATACTTGGTATATATAGCTATATGGATATCGTATGCCTATAAGTTAATCTTTATGTGTATAGGTACTGCACGGATCCACCGTTAAATAATACGTTTACATTTGACAGTCGTGTATAATATTATTGGAAGAAATAATTGGAAGTTCAGAACGATATGAATATCTCAAACAGGATCTTTTTGAAAAATAGAAGAACAGGAGTGGGTGTATAATGACTACATATATTGCGTTCTTGCGAGGGATCAACGTAGGTGGAAAGAATATGATCAAAATGGCTTTGTTAAAACAAATGTTTGAAACGATGGGTTTTCTACATGTGCAAACCTACATTCAAAGTGGAAATGTTGTGTTTAAGTCGGACGAGTTGGAAGCTACGCTTCTTGGGCGAATCGAGAATGAAATTGAAACGGTTTTTGGATTCACAGTCCCTGTTATGTTAAGAACAGCTGCGGAGTTGGAATGGATTCTTCAGAATTGTCCGTTCTCAGAGAAGCGCATCGCAGAAGCTGAGGTGTCATCCGTAGGAGAATGTCTCTATGTGGCGATGTTGGCAGAAATACCTGTTCAAGAAGCACAGGATCGAATGAACATCTACGCAAGTCAGAATGACGAGTACAGTATTAAAGGTCGGGAAATGTACCTGTTATTTCATCATAGTGTAAGGAACTCTAAACTTGCAAACAATCTACATAAGCTGGATACACCTTCGACGGTACGTAATTGGAAAACACTCAATAAGCTGTTCGCGATAGCACAATCCATAGAGAATGATTAAAATATAAATTTACTGATTTTGGATTCTATGCTATGATAATTCAAATATTTCAAATGCGATGAAGAGAAGAGTAGATAAATAGATGATTTCACAGAGAACTCCGATAGCTGAGAAGGAGTAAATCATGATTTATCGAAACAAGTCTATGAGCATCATATCGGAACCTGATTCATAGGGGATGGTGTGACAGGAGCTCCTGTTATAGAGCTAGAGTATAAGCATCGTTGGGATGCCGTACTTGAAGAGGTTAATATGGTAACATATTAGCGAATCTGGGGTGGTACCACGCGAATTTCAAATCTCGTCCTCAAGACTAAGTCTTGAGGGTGGGATTTTTTTGATTAACTATTGGAAGTATGCCTCCATGTTATTGTTTGGGATAGGCATTTCGAATGTGGGATCGTGGATTTACTTTATTGCACTTAATTTAATGGTATTGGATATGACTCAATCACCGTTCGCTGTAACGGTACTTTATATGTTGAAACCTTTGGCTACTGTATTTACGAATCTTTGGGCGGGTAGCTTAATTGATCGATTAAATAAACGAAACCTTATGGTTTTCCTAGATATCATACGAGCTATATTTATAGCCTTGTTGCCTTTGTACACTTCTATAGGCTACATATATATACTTGTTCTATTAATAAACATGGCAGGTTCTATGTTTGGACCCACATCGATGACTTACATAACACAACTTATTCCAACAGAACAAAGACCACGGTTTAATTCACTTAATAGTTTAATAAGTTCAGGTGCCTTTTTAATTGGTCCAGCAATCGCGGGACTTCTAGTTCTAATGGGTTCACCTTTATTCGCTATTTATATTAATGCTATTGCCTTATTCGTCTCTGGAATCATTACATTACTAATGCCTAATCTAAATAAACAAACAACGAACACGAACTTTGGAACAACCACAGAGCAACATCTGTCCTTATCGGTATTAAAAAAAGACTGGATCGTCGTTTTGCAATTTTATCGGCGTAACCTATATATCATGGTAATCTGTTTCTTGTTTGGAAGTGTATTTGTCGTCATGGCATCCGCCGTGGACTCACTTGAAGCTTCATTTGCAACGATCGTTCTCCACTTGTCTGAGGGTGAATATGGGGTTCTTGTCAGCATAGCGGGGGTAGGTATTATTGTTGGTTCCTTGTTGAACACTCTGATTGTTAAAAAAGTATCATGCTCGAAGATGATTGGTATTGGCACACTAGGAGTATGTTTTGGGTATGCTATTTATGCTTTCTCCAGTTCATTTGTAAGTGCATCTGTTGGATTTTTCATCTTGGCATTCTGTCTTGCTTTTGTAAATACAGGATTTGCGACCATGTATCAAAACAATATTCCAGTGGACGTTATGGGTAGGGTAGGTAGTCTAAATGACTTTATTCAAGCTATATTCATTATGATTACAACCTTTGTACTTGGTGGTGCTACGGAATTTATATCCCTTCAAGTTGTCGTGATCATAGGGGTCTTGGTGATGGTGTTACTTGGAATTACATTATGTGCAGTTGTCTTACTTCCATCGAAAAATGATTATTATCTAGCACAGCCTCACTTACAAGAAAATATATAGTATTGAATATTAGAATGTTCGAACTTTGAATTCCTTTTAGACGTCTATTATTAGGGAGTTTGAGTCTCAGATAATAAGGGGGATTAAAATGGCGAGAATAATGAAGGTAATTTTTATGATTATTATTGTAAGTTTACAGGCAGGGTGTAGTGCGGAGTTAAAGGGAAACGAGAATCAGCATGTGGACGGAATAACGAAAACATTAGAAGTAGTTAATGAATATCATAAGAGCATTCCTTATAAAGAACTTATATACACAAAATATTCTTCGCAGTTTACTTGGGGGTGGAGTAGTGCTGAAGATTTACAAGATGAACTATTAGATCAGTATGAAACGTATAAAAATTCAGTGCCGGGTGGATTTATTGTAAAAGAAACACCAACAGAGTACTTTATTTGTGTAAGTATAGGGGAAAGGGAATCCGTAAGGCAGGGGTTTAAGATTAAATCACTAGAACTTCTAGATAAAGTAAAAGATAGTGATTCAACATTAAGAATTGAGGTAACACCTGTAAGTAACGAAAATACTTCAGATGATAAAATGAAAGGGAAGGTCTTCGTAAGATCACTTATTAGTATAGCTAAGAAAGATTTACCGGACGGATTGAAGGATATGAATTCAATCAGCTTGTTCGGTATTTAGTATCGACAGATACAACGGATAATGACTTTATTAGACTAATAGATAACATTAGTGGAAAAGCGGGTGCTTAGGCAGCTGTCTTTTTTTGTTCATCCGCTAATCTTTTTCGTACAGATCTGAACCTAACGATAAGCTATCAAAAAAATATTTATCTCCCAAGTGAGAGTTTAACAAATAAATCTCGTCTATATAGTATAGAACTCCTAGGAGGCTTGCCAGTGGAAGATCGAATACATGAGAATGATGATGAAAAACGATGGATAAGCCGTGTGTTGTCAGGACATAAAGAGGAATATGCCTTTTTGGTAGACCATTACAAAAATAAAATATATGGCCTACTCCGCGGAATGGGAGCTGACCACCAGGATGCTCAGGACCTAACTCAGGAGACCTTTATTAAGGCATATCGTAAACTGGCTTCCCATGATCCGAGTAAAAGTTTTGCGGCATGGTTGTATACTATTGCGACGAATCTACTGAAAGATTTACGGAAAAGGACTCATCACATAGGCTGGATAGTAGAACCTTTACTAGAGCCTTTATCAGCCGATGATCCTGAAGAGATTCTATTGCAGGTTGAGCACCGAATGGAGATACAGGTTCTGATGAGGCGACTGCCGACGAATTATCGAGTAGCGTTGTTACTCAGATATACGAATGATCTGAGCTATGAAGAAATGAGCGAAGTGTTGGACGTACCCCTTAGCAAAATCCAAAATGACCTTTATAGAGCGAAATTAAGTTTGAAAAAGATGCTAACTGCAGAGGAGGTGAGGACTGATGCAATGCTTAACCAGCGATGAAATGGAAGAATACATAATGAATTCACCTTTATCGAACAAACAACAAATGGACTCACATATTGCTACCTGTCTTCGATGCCTTTCTCTTTATCATAAACAGCTCAAAGAGCAAGAAGTTTGGTTTTTAGAGTTGTATGAGGAAGTCTTACCTGATTCATTTACTACCGATTTAATGGTATTAATTGAAGGAGAAGAGATAGAGTTTGAAGAAGATATTATCTCGAATGTATTAATGAGAGCAACGGACCAAAAGGGTAGACAGGATAGTATATTAGATACTTCATATTTAGAGAAGACTGATGGACCTAGCATGCCTGAAGTCGTCATAGAAACTGTATCTGATAACGAAATAGTGCCTTCAGTTAGAAAAGGCCTGTTCAAGCGAAGAGGTATTGGCTTATGGAAGCTAACGGTTGGAGTGGCCGCGCTATTGATTATCATGAGCTCCATGCTTATGTATTCCGTACCTACGCTAGCGGAGAAGCTTCGTTCCCTATTTGGGCAAGATTCTGGTGTTGACATTGGGTTATTACGAGCGCAAGAGTTTGGGTTAGTCGAACATCCGAATATTACCGTGAAAGATAAGGGTTATACTATCAAAATCAATGAGGCAGTAGCAGACCCTACTCGTGTGATCATTGCACTACAATTATTCGGTCCTGATGGCAAACATGATCGAAATCGCTTAGAGTTTTCTCGTGCAAATAACATTAATATAAAAGATGAACAAGGGGAAATCGTCGGGGAAATGTATGATATGGGTGTCACTAACAATTTTTATTATATGGTTGCTTTCTTCGCGGAACCCATTCAAACCGACCGTATTAGCATTGAAGGTCGTATTTCGCAATTAGGCAGTAAAATGAGAAATATTCAATATTCCCAAGGAGAATGGAACTTTGACTTTTCTATCGATTTGAAGGAAGCGAACAAGAAAACGACCGTTACGCCATTACAGGGAAGTTATACCACACCGGATGGAATGACAGTTAGCTTGAAGAGACTGACTCGGATGGTTCAAGGTGTTCGATTAGAGCTTGATACTGAACTTAGTGAGGAGGCGTTAATTCGTTCTCAAGGAGAATTATGGAAGAAACAAGGCTTAAAGTTTCATTTTGAGGATATGAAAGGTAATGAAATTCACAGTGTCAATACGAGAGTGGGTCAATATATGGACAGCTTGATGGCGGAGTCCCATCTCCCTGGTGAGAAACCAGGATTGATGCATTGGAGCTATACGTTTAAATATTTACCGCAAGATAAGCCTTATACATTCGTATTCGACGGTTACTCCGTCGCGGAGTCTGATGATTCATCAGTTCAGTTCGAACCTTCCAAGCTTAAAGATCATCCGGTACCTTTTTATTATGATGGTGATAAGATGATGTTGGAAGATTTTACGGTGGAAGCCCCACCGAATACAAATGGAGAAGTGTCGGAGGGAGCGATACATCTAAGTGGTAAGCTGTGGAACGAATCTAGATACGATCAATGGACATTAAAAGTTCCCAATGATAGAGAGTATAATATCACTATGCGAGGCAGTTCGACAACGGAAGCATCCGGGTGGAAAGAGGGATATATTATACTTGGAGGCAGTTCGGTCGACGGACTCTTCGAGTTCCGCGCACCAGGCATGACTATGATCCCAGAGCGACTTGAACTGATTCGTACAGTCGTTGATCGACTGTATACGAACGTAGATTGGTCAGTGCCAATGAAAGAAGATAGCAACAGCGGTAAATGAATTGTATTAAATTCTTCAACTTTTATTGACAGAGTCTATATTTTGAATTATAATCTGTAAAGATTACGTAATGCTTTCACAACTTGCTTCTACAAACTCAGTAATTTTGAGAGACGAAATTTTTAAAAGGGAAACCTTTTTTTCGGTCGTCATCTGTCCATAAGGACAGGTGGCGACTTTTATTTTTTATTAGAAGGAGTGTCAAATTTGAATTTGTTTAAGTATTCTATTTTCGCGATATTGGGAGCAATATCGTATGGTACATTGTCAACGATGATTAAGTTAGGATATCAGGAAGGTTTTTCTTCAGGAGAATTAGTTGGCAGTCAATACACCCTTGGCTGGATCATGATTGCTGCTCTTTATTTGTTCTCATTTAACTACAAGATTTCATGGAAAAACGCTGGGCAGCTAGTGATTACGGGTGCAATGACCGCATTAGTGGGAATAACCTATTCAGTCTCTGTATCTGAATTGCCTGCTTCTATAGCGGTTGTGTTCTTTTTCCAATTTACTTGGATCGGTGTTGTTATTGAAAGTTTAATGACTAGAACATGGCCAAGTAAAAGTAAATTAGTAGCTATCCTATTATTGCTCATAGGTTCATTGTGTGCAGGAGCTATCTTTGAGCAACCATTAGCATCACTAAGTATCAAAGGCGTTTTATTTGGATTGCTTGCTGCCTTTTTCTATGCGTTATATATGGTACTTTCATCTAAAGTTGCTACCAAAGAGGCGGCTCCCAAAAGGTTATTCTTTATTGGGACTGGAGCGCTTCTAACCGTATCATTTACAACAAATCCTATACACATCGTTACCCAACTTACCGAGACGAATCTATGGAGATATGGACTGCTACTTGGGGTGTTAGGTGTGGTTTTACCGTTCTTATTATTCGCCATAAGTATGCCAAAATTAGGAGCAGGGTTAGGAACAATTTTGTGTGCGGCTGAATTACCATCAGCTATGATCGTTTCTGTCATCTTTTTAGGCGAATTGGTTACACCAATACAATGGACTGGTATGATCTTGATTGTACTAGGAATCATTTCTCCAGAAATAATGAGAAGAATATCGTTCAAACATCAAATAGAAGATACGTTGGCGCCTCCTACTAGACAGGCCTCATAATAGACGCCATGGATAAGTAAGTGATAACGTCAAAGATTACAAATTATGATATGATAGTCTTGGGTATGATTTTCTGAGATCAATTGGGGGAATTAGAGCCATTTACTATAAAAAAGCTAAACAAATTAACCTTCGGGGGGAAAACGAATGAGTACTCACATTGCAGCAAAACCTGGCGAGATTGCCGAAACAATACTTTTACCAGGAGATCCGCTTCGCGCGAAATTTATTGCTGAAACATACTTACAGGATGTCATCTGTTATAACGAAGTAAGAGGCATGCTTGGATTCACGGGTACTTATAAGGGGCAACGTATTTCCGTTCAAGGAACGGGTATGGGGATTCCTTCAACTAGCATTTATGTAAATGAATTAATCTCTGAATATGGCGTTAAGAACTTAATGCGTGTAGGAACTTGTGGAAGTATGCAGAAGGATGTTCATGTCCGGGATGTTATTCTTGCGCAGGCTGCATGTACGGATTCTAGTGTGAATCATCACAATTTTGGTGGATATAATTTCTCACCTATTGCGAACTTTAACTTACTAAAAACGGCTTATGATCTAGGAGTAACAAAGGGACTTAACCTACATGTTGGTAATGTGTTTAGTTCTGATATTTTCTACCGTGATGATAAATCGGTTGTTGAGAAATTTATGCAATACGGTGTTATGGCTGTGGAAATGGAAACAACGGCTATATACACATTAGCAGCGAAGTTTGGTGTAAATGCCCTAACGATTCTCACAGTAAGTGATCACTTATTGACTGGGGAAGAGACTACTTCTGAAGAACGTCAATCTACCTTTAATGATATGATGGAAGTGGCATTGGAAACAGCAATCACATTGTAATAATGTGTACAGTGCGCACCATGGATTAACATGATAGATATAGAGACTGGACGAGGAAATTCTTGTTCAGTCTTTTTTTTGGAATATTTTTTTTGAAAAGAAATGCAGGGGTAATGATAAAATGAACGTCTAAGAGTAGGGGAAGGAGAGGAGAACTATTGACGAGGACAAAATCATAGAAGATATTCTTCAAGGGGACTCGACTGCATTTCGTTTCATTGTAGATCAATATAGTAAACATATATTCCATACGACATACTCGGTATTGCGCGATGTGAAAGATGCAGAAGATGTTGCCCAAGAGACCTTTATCCAAATCTATAAGTCTCTTTCTCAATATCGATCCCAAGGATTTAAATCCTGGATTACTCGAATAGCAACGAATAAGGCGATTGATTTGAAACGAAAGAAAACTCGGCGAGGTGAGGATACGATATATCCCCTGTTCGATATGGAGCTAGTACCTTCGGACGAAGAGGATCCCTTATCCCACACAATTCGTAAGGAAAAGAAAGAACTTTTCAAGAGAAAGCTACAAACGATTCCGGATAATCATAAGGTAGTACTTACGGCATTTTATTTAGATGAGAAGAACTACGAACAAATCGCTCATGAGCTAGATGTGAAACCGAAAACGGTAGAATCTAAATTGTATCGGGCAAGAGAGTGGATTCGGAAGAAATGGAAGGAGGAAGATTGGAAATGAATGATTTGAGTGAGGACGACAAACGAAGACTAGCCCAACACTATATTGACGGTATGTGTACGCTAGAACAAGAACAGTCTTGGGAATCTCTACTACTTGAAGATACTGAAGCAATGGATATACATATTCAACTCCTATCTTCCACGGAACTGCGTATGCCGGATATAGCGAATGCAATGCAATTTACCGATGAGGTCATGAATAGAATTCCTGAACATCTCTATGAGAAAGAAGACAGCTATCAACAGCGACGACGCTGGTTCGAACATCCCATTTTTCATTATACCGTGGCTGCTTGTATAACTTTACTGTTCTTGACAACCGGGTTATTCGATAAGCTCGTGGCTGGAGATTTAAATCATGTTATTGCTACCGAACAGACAACGTCTTACAGTGATCAGATGATGGATATTACAGTGTCTTGGCTTGACCAATTGAAACGATAATGGATGGAGAGGATGGATCTAACATGCAGAATGAACGAAATGGATTTTTTGCTTTTATTTTAAATGTATTCCCTGGGTTAGGGCACTATTTCTTAGGACGAAAGGGAAGAGGGTTTCTTTATCCTATATTGTTTTTCGGAAGTATAGGTGTGAGCGCTCTGCTGGCATTAGCAAGTAGTGAGGAATTCTTTATAGGTGTTGGAGTCGTTAGCGGGTTGTTCTTCTGGTGTTTAAGCATGCTTGATTTAATCATATACATTTTAAAAGCACCATCTCCAACTCCGACTCATTTGCGCAATGAACTTGGTCATGCCGTGGATGAACACGGACAGTTAGTGAGTGAACCACGTACTCAGAATGAGCACAGCGAGCGATTTTATACGATCCTGCTATCATTTGTCCCAGGGCTTGGTCATCTTCAACTGGGGTTGATGCAACGCGGATTATCTTTCTTGGTCGCTTTCTTTGGACTAGCAACGATTATGGTGTTTGTTACGGGAATTACAAATCAATCCGTATTCTTGTTATTTCTGGGTGTGCTCCCAATTATCTGGCTATATTGTATGTTCGATGTCGTACAACAACTCAATCGGAAGCAAGCAGGTGAGCTGTTAGTGGACCGTACATTATTTGAGGAATTTGAAGAAGGTCGTGAAGAAGGGAAACGTAGTAAAATATTAGTGACGTTATTGTCTGCCTTCCCAGGTGCGGGGCATATGTATCTTGGGCTTCAAAAAAGAGGGTTACAACTGATGGTATTGTTTCTGGGTTCCATCTATATTCTTGATATTCTCAGACTGTCACTATTCTTGTTCCTCATACCTGTGATTTGGTTCTATAGTTTCTTTGATGGTTTACAACAGGCCTCTCGCTATGGTAAAGAACCATTAGTGGATCGTCCATTAGTCGAAGGAATAGATAATCACCGAGGGTTAGTAGGGATAGCATTGCTTTTCATAGGGTTGTATTATCTAAGCACACAATTCATTATTCCTGAATTGGATACAAGGTTTCCTGAATTTCAGCTTGACTATCGATTCCGTACCTATATTCAAACCATCATTGTCTCATTATTATTTATCGGTGGTGGACTGAAGATAGTACTAGGAAATAAGAACATGAACAAGAAAGCAGAAAAAATTCGACCTCGTCGTTAATGGTTAGGATACAAAGGCATGGACGTAACATTGCTACTAGGGGGCTAAGGCGGGATTCCCATTCACACCATTGAAATCGTGGTTCCCAGCTCTAATCCGTCAGTTGGTTCAGACTACAGCATAATCTAAATCTAATCGAATAGAAGCAAAAAACATCCCAACTCTCTCAATCATACGAGGGAGTGGGATGTTTTGTATTGGATGATAAAAGAAGGGCTATTTCTTAGCTACGTTATGGAGAAGTAAACTACGATATAAATATTCGAAAATAAATTCAAAGGCTTCCAGGTGTTTCTTCGCTTCAGAAGCATTCTTACCCCAGGCGTAAATTCCGTGATTCTGTAACAATATCCCTGGAATTGCAGGGTTCAGTACACCAGGTACCTCTGTAGCAATGGCTGGAATATCAGCATAATTAGGAAGAACAGGAATCGCAATTTCAGCATCCTCATTCCAGATATTAAAAGCTTTAATAAGTTCAATTCCTTTAGCTCTAACTAGCCCTGATTGACCAAGCCATTCACTAATGAGGTTATTATATACGGTATGTACATGAAAGACAGCGCCGCACCCAGTCATTTTATAAATTTCACAGTGAATCAAAGTCTCTGCACTGGGCTTAAGATTCGTTGTTTCGCACGCTTGACCATTCTGGTCCACAAATAAAAAATCCTGTGGTGTATTCTGTGATTTGTCTTTGCCACTCGAAGTTACAGCAAAGTGAAATTGATCCTCTTGAAATTCGCCCACGCGAATCGATAAATTCCCACTCGTACCTGGAAACCAATTCCGTTCGGCAAATAGACTCTTAACTGTTCGTAGCTCATCTAAAGCCTGCTGTTTTTCTTCTAACGTAATATTTAGAAAACTCATCTTCGTAACACTCCTTGCTCTTGTTTCTGTCGTAGATCATTCAAGATATCATGAAATGTCTCATATGGGACATGTGCTACACCAAGTTCTTCACACTTCGTAGTAAGCCAAGAACGGGAATAGACAAGATCGGCAATCTTAGCGCCTTCGAAATCGGTTAGACTATCACCAATCAGGATACGGTTATAAGAATCCTCTGGATAACGCCTCATAACGGTTGTTTTACACATTCCACACCCATTCTCACAAGGAGGTTGACAAGGATTAGGCCAAGTGATCTTGATATGCTCCCCTGTGAAATCAGCACGATTGCAATAGATATGGTCCTCAGGAATACCAAATGGTTTCAAAAGAGGATCGATAAAGAAATCCATGCCCCCGCTAGTGACATTAAATTCAATGTCGGATTGATCGAGATAATTTAACAAGTCTTGAAATCCTTCTCGTATACCTGCATAGCTTAGAACGAAATCAACAATGTTCTCTTTCAAGTCTGAAGGCATAAGCGCGAACATAGCTCCTACACCTTCGCGTAAAGATATTCGCTGGTTAATTGTATCATCCATAATAGGTTCATAACCTTCAGGTTTGAAGTGCTTCATAATTGCAACAATGTTATCTGTAATCGTGATGGTCCCGTCGAAATCGCAAAAGATAACGATTTTTTTATGTGATGTCATTACTTTCCTCCCCAAGTATTTAATGCCGTTTGTAGTTCAGGAAAGGCATGAGCATAGTCGGCTAAAGGAATATCATGCATCGCTGCATCAATGGCTTGAACGAAAGCACGACCACCTGCAGATGTACCCATGGGATGTCCGTGAATACCTCCACCTGCATTAACTACAACATCTGTTCCGAAGTCCTTCATAATTAAAGGCACAAGACCAGGATGAATACCAGCGGATGGGACAGGCATGCTTGTCTTTATTTTCAAATCATTACTTATAAGTTCATCTCGAATAGCTAAATTCTCATTTCTTGGCATGGTGACTGATCCGTATGGCGAAGGGAATAACACCAGATCCGCACCTGCTAAACGCATTAACTGTCCTAGGAGAACGGAGGCAGATATGCCATAATGTGCCGAAGGGTAGTATGCACCTGCTAATGCAGGATGTGCAGCAATGGGAACGTTAATATCAGGATCACTGCTAAGCTCATGAAGGACATCATAGCCATAGGATAGGACATTGAACAGAAGTGCATTGGCTCCTGCATCAATGGCTCTTAGAGCCTGTTGTTTCAAGTTAGAAGTGCGCCCAGTCAAATTCGTTGCGTACAGAAGTTTTTTACCTGTTTCTTTACTGGCTTCTTCGGCAGCCCGTGCACAAATCTCAACACGTTTCTCGATAGGTGTGAGTTCATTCTCGAATAAAATCTCATCATCCTTAATCAGATCAACGCCACCCAGCGCCTGGAGAATGAATTGCTCACGTAGTTCTTCTAGATTAAGACCTATGACAGATTTAAATATACTCATAAGAAGGGGACGTTTATAGACATCCAGTTGTTGTCGAATGCCATCGATCCCGAACTTAGGTCCTGGAAAAGCAGACTGGAATGATTCTGAGAAGCCAAGTTTGATTAATTTGATTCTTCCATCCATAGAAATCTTTCCAAATACAGTGACAAGAAGTGCTGGAATGTCTCGGCTGAAATTCACATCAGGATAGGCGATAGTGATATCCGCGTACCGATCTACACCGATCAAATCTTCAACCACATGGACATGTAGAACTTGTCCGAGGTGCTTTTGCATGGCTTCTCGTTTCGCTTGAGGCAGTTCTGTCCAACTACCAACGGTTAACCCGACAGCGATGGATTCAGCTTTCTTGTGGAAATCTGCCTTAGGATCGTACAATCTATAGGTAGCTGTGCAAAAACTCATTTAAATTCCCTCCTCTAGTGCAACGCCCATTTCACGTGATCGTTCACTACAGCGATTGACAGCAGCGATGACATCTTCGAAAAAATCTCCATCGTCAAGTGTGCGAATGGCAGCTTGAGTAGAGCCATTCGGAGAAGTTACCTTCGCTCTAAGAGCGCTAGGTTCTTCACCCGTTTGTTGTGCCATTCTAGCAGCACCAAGCACCGTTTGAATGGTCAACGCTCTACACTGTTCTTCCGACAGACCTCCACGAATACCAGCCGCAATCATCGCTTCCATCATATAGTAGATATAAGCAGGACCACTACCTGAGATTCCAGTTAATAAATCCATGTTCTTCTCTTCAATAATCGTGATCGTGCCGACAGCTTCAAATAATGTCATGACCGTTCGACGTTGCTCTTCCGTCATTTCTTTAGAGTAAGATATACCCGTGGCACCCAGACCGATTGAACTTGATGTATTTGGCATCGTACGCGCGATGGGTTGTTTGCGATCTAATAGTCGTTGCATCGTTTTAATCGACAAACCTGCGATGACGGAAACAATTAACTGATCTTCTTTAAGGAGAGGACCTAACTCTTTAAGAACAGCCCCCGCATCCTTAGGCTTCATAGCTAGAACGATAACAGAAGAATTCTGTAGAATTCCTGTTCTGGCGGAATCGTCATTACTCGTTTTCACTTGATATCGATTATGCAATTCTTCAAGACGTTCGGAATTACTACGGTTAAGCATGAAGATATCGGAAGGTCGAACGACAGACCGTGCAATGAGTCCACGAACAATGGCTTCAGCCATTGATCCTGCTCCATAAAAGGTAATACCATTCTGAAATACATGTTGTTGTTGGCTCATGATTTAATCCTCCTGTTGGTGTTACCGACGAATTTGTCCGTTACCATAGATTCTGTATTTAGTGGATGTAAGTGAAGGCAGTCCCATAGGACCACGCGCGTGTAGCTTTTGAGTACTAATTCCTATTTCTGCCCCAAATCCGAATTCGAAACCATCCGTGAAACGAGTAGATGCGTTATGGTAGACCGCAGCAGCGTCCACTTCTTGAATGAAGGTTGCAGCGTGTTCCTTATCTTCCGTTACGATACATTCTGAATGTTGCGTACCATGTTTTGCTATATGATCTAAAGCCTCTTGCAGGGTGTGGACTATTTTAATATTCAGAATATAATCATTATACTCAGTAGAATAGTCTTCTTCGGAAGCTTGAATAGCCCAAGGTATGTAAGTAAGTGTCTCCTCACATCCGCGTATTTCTACGTTGGATTCCTTGAATTGTTCAGCAAGAAGCGCAAGATGACCGGCAGCAAAATCTTGATGTACAATAAGGGTCTCCATCGAATTGCAAACAGAAGGACGCTGAACTTTGGCATTCAGGCTAATATTTGAAGCCATAGTAGGATCTGCTGAAGCATCAATGTACGTATGGCATACGCCAGCTCCCGTTTCTATGACAGGTACAGTAGCATTTTCTACGACATTCTGGATAAGGGATCGACCACCTCGTGGAATGACAACGTCAAGCAATCCTTTCAGCTTCAACATTTCATCGACAGACGCACGATTCGGATCTTCGATGATTTGTAAGGCATCAACGGGGATAGCTGAAGCAGCAAGCGCGCGCTGTAACACTTCAATGATTTGACGGTTCGACGAGATTGCGGAAGAACCACCACGAAGGACAACCGCATTCCCAGTCTTTAGGCACAGACCAGCCGCATCAACGGTTACATTCGGACGAGCTTCATATATGATACCGATAACACCTAGAGGAACGCGGACTTTATCAATCATTAATCCGTTTGGACGATCTAACGCTTCTAGTAAATCACCGATGGGATCTGGAAGAGCAATAATCTGCTCTAATCCTTCAGCCATCGCGTTAATCCGTTCTGGATTCAGTGCCAAACGATCGAGTAGGGAAGGAGCAGTATCCTGCTGACGTCCGCGCTCAAGATCTTCAAGATTCGCTTTCAGAATAAGCTCTTGTTCTTGTCTAAGTGCTTGAGCCATCAACCGCAACGCCTCATTCTTCTGCTGAGTATCGAGCCTATTTAACACAGTAGCAGCAGCCTTAGCGCGTGTTGCTTTTTCTCTCACTTCACTATTGTTCATTGGGATAACCTCCTAAATTTTTTTGGAGTGCCACTTTCAGATGATCTACGCAAAAAAATCACATCGGAAGCATGGTGTTATTTTTTTGAGATCTCTATGTTTGTTCTAATACCCTACGCAAAAATCTCACGTTGTAGCCTTGCGAAGGGGACGGAATTGTTCTGGAGAAGCGTAGCGTTCGCCTTTGCCCTCGAATTTTATCGCTAACAGCGATATATTCAAAAAAAATTGGGGGCACCAGCGATCGTAAGAACAATCCGACACCGTAGCGGTCTTCCAAATGAGCCCCTATTTCAATGTAATCCACTCGTCCCGATGAACAACCTCCAACCGATGAATATTATCAATTTTCTGAAATACATCTGAACTCGACATCCCACATACTAGCCGCAATTGATCAACATCATAATTAATGACGCCTCTTCCGATCACGGATGCTTCCGAATTAAGTACTTCCACAACATCGCCTGCATGGAAATGACCATCTACTTGTTTAACGCCTACGGGAAGGAGGCTATGCCCTCCATGAATTAAAGCTTCTTCTGCGCCTGCATCTACGGTGATGGAACCAAGCGGTGTGGACATGAAGCCAAGCCATTGTTTCTTCATGGATAATGAGGATAGTTTGGTATCGAAATAGGTTCCCCGTCCAATTCCATCTACAGCACTTTGAAGATCACCATGTTGAGATACTTTCCCTACGAATACAGGGACACCACCTCGAGTTGCAATTTTAGCTGCATCTACTTTGGATCTCATTCCCCCTGTACCGAGCGAGGATCCAGCCCCACCAGCGATAGCATAGATCTCATCCGTTATTTCAGTCACATGACTGAAACGTACGGCATCTGGATGGTGCCGGGGATCTCCAGTATATAGACCGTCCATATCTGTGAGAATCAAGAGATGACGCGCTTTAACCAGATTGGCGACAAGAGCGGATAACGTATCGTTATCACCGAATTTCAGTTCATCGACAGAGACCGTATCATTTTCATTAAAAATAGGGATGACACCCTGTTTCAACAATTCCTCAACGGTCATTCCGGCATTATTCATGCGTTTACGACTGCAGAAGTCGGTCCGTGTGAGCAATAATTGTGCGGTGACAATACCATGCGCAGCGAAGGCTTGCTGATAAGCTTGCATTAAAAGGGCCTGGCCAACCGCAGCTGCAGCTTGTTTCTCATGTAATAGTCGTGGTCGAGCATCATATCCAATTTCACGGAATCCTGCTGCAACCGCACCTGATGTAACCAACAATACTTCGTGACCGCAAGCTCTTAGGGAAGCCATTTCTCTTGCGAAAAATATAATAGCTTCACGGTTCAAAGCTCCTTCATTAGAGGTAAGGGAGCTACTTCCGATCTTGACGACAATACGCGATGACACAACATTCACTTCCTCATAAAAAGTCATATTTACAACAAAAAAACCTTCATCCTTGACGAGCAAAGGACGAAAGTTATAGCTTCCGCGGTACCACCTTTATTGATGACTGAATCATCCAACTTAATAACCTTGTAACAGAAGGTACTGTCCTGCAAGCAGGCCGCTCAGGGGTAGGTTCAGATAGGATTCACGGTAAACTCTCTCAGCCAAGGAATTTACTCTCTACAAGCGTGAATAGCCTTACTTAATAGTCCCGTCAACACGTTTTCAAGTATAAGGTTAGTTTTATTTTCAACTAGGATACCATGTAAATGGTGGCTTTGCAAAGATTAAGAAAAGATGCCAAGTTTACCGATTCTCGCGGCTGCTTCTCGTAGTCGATCCTCCGAGCTAAGCAATCCAATGCGTACGTAACCTTCTCCACAGTTACCAAATCCAATGCCTGGAGCGACAGCAACTTTGGCTTCCTTAAGAAGAAGGTCTGAGAAAGAAACAGACGAATACCCATCAGGAACGGGTAGCCAACTGAAGAAGGATCCACTAGGTCTATCTGTATGCCAACCGATACGATCTAGTGCACTATGTAGCGCATTGCGTCTTGATTCATAACGATCTACTAACTCGTGAACACAATCCTGTGAAGAAGTAAGTGCGACCGCAGCTGCCGATTGGATGCCACCAAATAAACTGACATACATATGATCTTGAAGAGAATTCATGTGCGAGATCACTTCGGCATTACCTAAAGCGAAACCTACACGCCAACCAGCCATATTATAGGTTTTGGAGAGGGTATATAGTTCAATCCCGACTTCCTTAGCACCTGGTGCTTGGAGAAAACTGACTGGACGTTGTCCATCAAACCCAATAGCTCCATAGGCAAAATCGCTGGCCACGATAATTTTATTCTTTCTTGCGAATTCTACGGTATTCTCATAGAAAGAAAGTGGAGCTGTTGCAGCCGTTGGGTTGTTAGGATAATTCAAGAACATAAGTTTAGCACGCGCTTTGTCTTGTTCACTAATGTGATTGTAATCAGGTAAGAAGTTGTTGTTTTTGAGTAGAGGCATGAAAGACATTTCAGCCCGTGCAAGCGCCACACCTGACCAATAATCTGGATAACCAGGGTCTGGCACAAGACAGAGATCACCGGGATTAAGGAGAACTTGTGGCAATTCTACAAGTCCTGTTTTACCCCCAAAGAGGATAGCGACTTCTTTCTCAGGATCAAGAACAACACCGTAATCTTCGAGATATCGTTTAGCAATAGCCTCTTTTAGAAAGGAATAACCTGAAAAAGGAGAATACTTATGATACAACGGATTAGCAGCTGCACGCTGTAACTCTTTTACGATATGATCTGGCGTCGGCGTATCTGGATTACCTTGACCTAGATTGATGACATCATGGCCTTCCGCAATTTCACGGTTCACTTTTTGAACTAGATTAGCAAAAAATTGACTAGGGAGTTCTTTAATAACATCGGCCGGTTCGATGTGAAAGGCTGAAATGTTGCGCTGGCTAATGGGTTGCGTGGTCATCCTTAATCACACTACTCTCATGTAAATATAGTAAATTTAATTTATCATCATTTAACCGAGCTGTATAGGGTGAATTAAAAGTAAGCAAGTATTGCGTGGGTGTGCTGGTCAATATAAGATGTTATATATCACAGCGGAAATAGAGGAGATTCTATGACAAAAATAGAGAATGATGACCGTTTACGAATAGCATTGATTCAAACGACTATACAATTAGGGGACCCTGAAGCGAATGAGAAACATATCCATTCCTTAATGGAGAAGGCTATGACACAGATCCCGAAGCCTGATCTTATCATGTTGCCTGAAATGTGGAATACAGGGTATGCATTGGAACGAATCCAAGATATAGCTGATAAGCAAGGTGAACATAGCAAGGGATGGTTACAATCATTTGCCAAGCAACATGAAGTATTTGTAATTGGGGGTTCAATAGCTGAAAGTAATGAGGATCAGATCACGAATTCAATGTATGTATTTGGTAGACAAGGTGAAGAGATCGCCAAATATTCAAAAATTCACTTATTTTGCTTAATGAATGAAGAGAAATACTTAGTTCCAGGACAGGAGTTAGTTACTTTTCCTGTGAATGATAACTTTAAAGCAGGCGTGTCCATTTGTTATGATATCCGTTTTCCTGAGATGGCACGGAGTCTAGCATTAAATGGTGCGAAAGTACTTTTTGTTCCCGCTGAATGGCCCCATCCCCGATTGCATCACTGGCGTACATTACTCATGGCGCGGGCCATTGAGAATCAGATGTATGTCATCGCATGTAATACAGTAGGGGACAATGGGGAGGTTTCATTCTTCGGTCATTCCATGATTATTGATCCATGGGGTGAGATTATAGTGGAAGGTGGAGAATGGGAAGAGATCGTTACAGGGGAAATCTCATTATCGCTTGTTGATGAGGTGCGTAGTCGTATTCCCATCTTTAACGATCGCCGGCCTGACATTTACTTTAAGTAGTCTAAACTTACTAAACTTATAGATCCGCCATTGAGGTTTTGAAAGTCTCTATAAAAGCCTCAGCGGCTTTGGAGAGATAACGACCCTTTCTATAAGCGACGACAAGCGTTCGGTAAGGTACAGGATCAGCCAATGGTAAATAGATAGGGACGAACTCTGATCTAGGTGCACGAGCGATATAGCGTGGGACGAGCGTCACACCCATGCCAGCTGCAACCAAAGATTGAATGGTCTCCATATTGTTACTTTCGAATACGACATGAGGTTCGAACCCTGCTTGCTGACAAAGTTCAATGGTCATTTTTCGAAAACCTTGACCTTTCTTAAGTATAATGAAGGGTTCTCCTTTGAGCTCTTCTAGTTGAACCGGTACTGGCATGTTATTGGCTGTAGCTCTTAGAGCAAGTGGATGATTTGTTGGTACAGCGAGATCAATCAATTCTTCTCCTATAATCTCATAGGCTAGAGAAGGTTCTACAAGAGGGAGAGAGAGCAGGCTTAGATCTGTTTTTCCAAGCGCGGTTAACTTCTCTAGATTCATTGATGAATCTTCTAGTAGGGTTATTTCTATATTCGGAAAAGATCGTTTGAATGTTGGGAGCACATAAGGAAGGAGATGAGAACCTGTAATCGGCATACTTCCTACGACAACCTTTCCACCACGAAGTTGTGAGATGTCGGACATCTCCTGACGTAATAACTCTACTTCATCGATGATTTTCTGTGCTTTTTCCATGAAGGCTTCTCCAGCATGGGTTAGTTCTACACTACTTGTATTTCTTTGAAAAAGAAGCACACCGATTTCCTTCTCAAGCTTGGATAACTGCTGACTGAGTGAAGGCTGAGCAATATGTAACTTTTCTGCAGCTCGGGAGAAATTACGTTCAGCAGCGATCTGTAGGGCATATTGTAATTGTCTTAGTTCCATGAAATCATCATCCTCTAATATTTGTGAGTTACTTCTTTTTTATTTTAACATCTTATAGCTCAAACCTATAGCATTTATAGATATTATATCTTGGAACAATTAAGACAACGGTGATATCATTGATTCATTCAAGAGATGCCTTCTGTTGGCAAATCTTCCAAAGTTCGAATTTAAGATGGGGTGAATATGATGAGTAAAAAGACAATGTTTGAGAAAATTTGGAATAATCACGTCATTCATCAGGAAGAGGGCAAGCCGAGTATCCTATATATCGATTTGCACCTCGTTCATGAAGTGACATCTCCACAGGCATTTGAAGGACTTCGACTAAGTGGACGCAAGGTGCGTCGACCAGAGTTAACTTTCGCAACCATGGATCACAACGTACCAACGAAAGATCGTTTCAACATTAAAGATCCAATCTCCAAACAACAAATCGATACACTATCACAGAACTGTCGTGATTTCGGTGTGACATTGTTCGACTTGAATACGGTAGAGCAAGGGGTAGTTCACGTAATGGGCCCTGAGCTGGGTCTTACGAATCCAGGGAAAACAATTGTGTGTGGGGATAGCCATACTTCAACTCACGGAGCTTTTGGAGCTTTAGCTTTTGGTATTGGTACAAGTGAAGTTGAACACGTACTAGCAACTCAATGTTTACAACAATCCAAAGCGAAGACCATGGAAATTCGTTTTGTTGGAAAAAGAAATCCAGGAGTTACAGCAAAAGATATGATTCTTGGTGTTATTGCTAAATATGGTACAGATTTCGCTACAGGTTATGTTATTGAATATACAGGTGAATCTATTGCATCATTGACAATGGAAGAGCGTATGACTGTATGTAATATGTCCATTGAGGGTGGGGCTAGAGCAGGAATGATCGCTCCGGACCAGACGACATTTGACTATTTGCGTGGACGTCAGCATGTACCTCAAGGAGCGGATTTTGATATTGCTGTTGAGACATGGAAACAACTGCGTACAGATGAAGGTGCTGAATTCGACCTTGTGTTGGAATTCGATGTCGATACACTGATTCCACAAGTGACTTGGGGAACAAGTCCTGGAATGGGAACCGATATTACTTCGAAGGTGCCTGTACCTGCTGAATTACCTACAGAAAATGAACGTAAAGCTGCTGAGGCAGCACTTGAATATATGGATCTTAAACCAGGAACTCCAATGACGGAGATTGAGATTGATTATGTATTTATTGGTTCTTGTACGAATGGGCGGATTGAAGATTTACGCGCAGCAGCTGCTGTAGCGAAAGGTCATAGTGTAGACAATAGAGTTACAGCCATCGTCGTACCAGGATCTGGGAAAGTTAAAATCCAAGCTGAAGAAGAAGGACTTGATAAAATCTTTACTGAAGCGGGATTTGAATGGCGTGAAGCAGGCTGTAGTATGTGTCTTGCAATGAATCCAGATGTTCTTGAACCAGGACAACGCTGTGCTTCTACATCTAATCGAAACTTTGAAGGTCGTCAAGGTCGTGGTGGACGTACACATCTAGTATCACCTGCTATGGCAGCAGCGGCTGCTGTTAAAGGTAGATTCGTAGATATTCGCGAGTGGAACTTCAAAACGGAAATAGCGAACTAAAAGAGAAGAGAGGAGCTAATCATTATGGAAGCATTCACTAAATTAACAGGGATTGTAGGCCCGGTAGATCGTGTCAACGTTGATACAGATGCTATTATTCCAAAACAATTTTTAAAAAGAATAGAACGGACGGGGTTTGGTCAGTTTTTATTTTATGAATGGCGTTTTGATCAGGAAGGAAACGATATTGACAGTTTTGAACTGAATAAACCTCGTTACAGCGGTGCGTCTGTACTCATATCGAGAGCTAATTTTGGATGTGGATCCTCACGTGAGCATGCACCATGGGCGATTTTGGATTATGGTTTTAAATGTGTCATTGCGCCTTCTTTTGCAGATATCTTCTATAATAACTGTTTCAAGAATAGTATCTTGCCGATAAAGTTGTCTGAAGAGCAAGTGGAAGATTTATTCCAACGTACAGCAACTCATGATGGATATCAATTGAATGTGGATCTTGAGAATCAGACGCTAACAGATGAGTATGGTCTTCACATTGATTTCAACATCGATGAGCACCGTCGTCAGTTCCTATTGCAGGGTCTTGATGATATTGGTCTAACGTTGCAACATGAAGCTGAGATCACAGCGTATGAGCAAAAACGTGCTAATCTCGCATTAGCATAATCGTTTAAATAAATTAGTATCTTAACAAGCTTCTGTTCCCATTGAGGGCGCAGAGGCTTGTTTTTGTTGTTTCGTAATTGACCAGACTGACATCATATATTAAATGTCATTCATTGATACCAATATTCTACAAAGGATGACAACAAATGAACGAGTTCATGATAATGTCGTAATAGTTAAAATATTCAAGGGAAAAAATGTAACTAAAGGAGGATTTGCCTATACATAGGTAGAATATTGTTAGCATTGAGCAAATCGGGTTGAGAAATAACTACTAGATTAAAACAAAAAATGTACAATTGAGGTGTATGATGAAGAAATTTAGCTTATTTATTTTGTTATGTGTGTTCTTTATTATCAGTTTTCCAAATGAAGGTAACGCAGCAACGGTTCAGTCAAAGATCATTCTTGATGGTAAGGAAATTAGTATGCCTTCTAATGTCCAAGTTCAAGTCATGAATGAGAATGTTATGATTCCGATTCGTGTAGTTGTTGAGAATCTGAAGTTTAAGGTGGATTGGGACCAAAAGTCTCAAGGTGTCAAGATCCAACAAGATGCAAAGATAATATTCCTAACGGTTAATAAGCAAGAAGCAACAGTGGAAGGGAAACAAGTCATATTAAATGTTGCTCCTCAAGTTCAGAATGAGACTGTTGTAGTTCCTATTCGATTCGTAAGTGAACAAATGGGACTTGTCGTGAGTTGGGACAATGTAGATAAGACGGTTTATCTGACGAGTGGCAATAAAGAGTCTTTCCACGATGAACAAGTAGGTACAGGATCTCCAAGTACACAAGATCACTTACAACCTTCAGGAGATTCAGATGTAAGTACAGGTGAAGGTTCATCATTAAACCATGTTAGTGGAATGAATTTTGTCAATAATCAGCTTATTATATCTTTAGACGGAGAAGTTAAGCCTGCAGTTTCAACATTAAAGAATCCTGATCGAATTGTGGTGGATCTACCAAATACCACATTCGTGGATTCCTTTGGGACCGTGCAACCTTTGGATCCGGGATTGAAAGGTAAATTGGAAGTTGGTGAGAATCCTAATGTGTCGGAAGTAAGTTATTCATTGATTCCAAGTGATCCTTACGCAGTTTGCGTTGTTATTTCACTAAATAATGCTAATGCGTTTCAACTAAATTATGATTTGGATTCTAATATGATAGTTATTGATTTGAACGTTACAGAAGACAATAAGACAGTCACTGTTCCACCTGTTGTTAATTCGGGACATAAGGTTGTTGTCATTGATCCAGGTCATGGAGGGAAAGATCCAGGAGCGCTAAGTGTCACGAAAAAGCACGAGAAGGACTTTAACTTAGCAGTAGGTCTGAAAGTGCAAGCGCTTCTTCTTAAGGAATCGAATATAGATGTAGTGATGACGCGTGATAGTGACACTTATCCTACTCTTTCTGAACGGACGAAATTGGCAAATGAATTAAATGCTGATGTGTTTGTATCCATTCATGGTAATAGTAACCCTTCATCGAAACCAGGTGGAACAGAAACATATTATTACGAACGAATTAGTAGTAAAGATCTAGCAAATATCATACACAAATATTTAGTCCAAGCAACAGGTCTAAGTGATCGTGGTGTTAAGAATAATAGTTTACATGTGATTAGAGAAACTAATATGCCTGCCGTTCTTGTGGAAATTGGATTCCTAAGTAATAGCACGGATGAGCAGGTTATATTCTCTGAAGAAAAACAAAATCTAGTTGCACAGGCTATTGTTGATGGAGTTAAAGAATATTTGGGTAATAAATAAAGAGAAGAGAATTTTCTGAAGGATGTGGTCATAGTGGATAAAAAGGTAGGATGTACCCTTATATTGTCGCTTATGATGTTTATAGGTGTAGGGTGTGGACAGAAGCCATTGAGCGATTCAGGTGCGCAAACGGTTCTGGGTTCAACGAATAACCAAGAAGTATCAGCGACGGCAAGTAATGATAAGGTTAAGGAAGAAAGCCAAAAAATCCAGGTGTATTTTACAGATCCACAAGCGATGGAACTAAAAAAGGCTGAAGATGAGATTCAATTCGCAAATAACATTGAGAAATATCAAAAGGCATTCAAAGCTTTACAAAATGATAGTAATCCTGAGCTCATTTCCTTATGGAGTAAAATGGAGTTAAAAACTATCTCGTTTAATGCAGGGATGGTAATGTTGGATATCCATATGCCAGATGAGGCAAGATTGGGAGCGGGTGGTGAACAATTTGCTTTAGAATCATTAAAAAATACGTTATTTCAATTTGATGAAGTGAAAAGTATTGAACTACTCGTAGATGGTGAATCTATTGAGACTTTAATGGGTCATGCTGATCTAGAACATCCAATGCTAAGAGATTAGATAATAGATAATCTTGTTATGAGGAACCACTAAAAGCGTTCATTTCTGATACTACAATCGGAAGTGAACGTTATTTTCGGTTTGCGTAATGTTCATACCCGTGTCTGTGTTTTAATTTACTTTTTTCGCTTCAATTTTATAACGTATTCACTTGATTTGTCCTACATTCTTTGTCCGCGTAAATGCCTCGCGAATTGCCATATGTCCTACTTTACAAACGTATATCCCTAATTTAGCTACTGATTGTTGAAGTTGTTTCCAATTGCCTTTTTCACCTTTCGTAATTACAGCAGCTGTAATAATACGCTCTTCATTCATTGCAATATGTGTCTTATAGTAAGAAAAAGAGGGATCGGCCGTTTTGTGACCTACACGCGCATCTGGATTATTGCTATAAAGTTCGACAATATAACCATTTTCCTCCGACAATTCAAACTGGATTAATTGGGGATATTTTCATGATTGCGTATGTTGTATAGTGAAAAAGTAGGATATTTTTTTCGAAAAAAGGAATATATTCGCAACCTTTAGCACAGAATTGCGTCTAATAGTTGTCCATCGAAAGGATGTGAGACCAGGACTAATGCATGAGAGATTACAAAATTAATAAAGGATGGTAGGGTGAATAATGAAGAAATTTAGCTTGTTGATGATGGTCATCATCTTCGTCATGGCATTTCCTGGTAGGGGACAAGCTGCTTCTGAACATTCAAATATATATTTGGACGGTAAGGAACTTGTCTTAGCTACAGATGCTAAAATTGAAATGATTAATAACAATATTATGATTCCAGTTCGTGTCGTCGTGGAGAATCTGGGATTTAATGTTATATGGGAGCAAAAGGCGCGCACGGTAACTATAAAAAATAACAAGACAACGATACAGCTTATTGTAAATAACAAAATTGCTACAGTGGATGGAAGTAAAGTTACATTGCCCATCGGTCCAGTATTAAAAACAGATACCGTATTAGTACCTATTCGTTTTGTTAGTGAACAAATGGGACTTCAAGTTGACTGGGATAACACAACTAAGAGAGTATATATGTTTTCTCCTACTGGAGGTTCAGGAAACACGGATGATGGAACCGTAGGAACAATACCTAACCCTGACGACACAACAAGCAGTGACTTAGCAA
The DNA here is from genome assembly GCF_059445505.1 of Paenibacillus sp. Y301. Lineage (NCBI taxonomy): Bacteria > Bacillati > Bacillota > Bacilli > Caryophanales > Paenibacillaceae > Paenibacillus > Paenibacillus sp. Y301. The sequence continues at coordinate 560,959 of NZ_JCAIUL010000001.1, forward strand.
CAATAGACGGTCTAAACTTCAGTGACAATCGTTTAATCATTTCTACTACGGGAAGTATAGAGCCTAAGGCATCCGTTATGTCTTCACCTGACCGTATTATTATTGATATACCCTATGCTAAGTTTGCAGAAACTTTTGGATCAAGTAATCAACTAGATAGTAATTCACAAGGAACATTTTCTGTGATGGGTTATAGTGATGTATCTACAATTCGTTACTCCCTCTATAACGATTCCCCATCGACAGTGAGAATTGTGATAGATTTGAATTATGCTAAAAATTATAAATTATATGCTGAAGGCAGTTTACTTATTGTAGATTTAAATACGTCAAATTCGGGTTCCGGAGTACCACAGGTGGGTGGGAATGGTAAAAAAATCGCTGTTATAGATGCTGGACACGGTAATCAAGACCCAGGAGCTATTGGTATAACAGGAAAGAAAGAAAAAGATTACAATTTGGCCGTTGCACTTAAAGTAGAGAAATTACTAAAAAACGAATCTAATATAGACGTTGTTCTGACACGAAGTAATGATATCTTCTTAGAGTTAAAAGAACGTGTTAAAATAGCTAATGATTTAAATGCGGATGTATTTGTATCCATACATGCAAATAGTGCTGGGTCTTCTACCGCAGCAGGAACTGAAACTTACTATAAGAATAGTAGTAGTAAGGCGTTTGCTAATGTTATGCATAAATATATCGTGAAAGCTACTGGTTTCACAGACCGCGGAGTTCTTTACGGGAATTTCCATGTTATTCGTGAGACGAATATGGCTGCTGTTTTACTGGAAGCTGGGTACCTAAGTAATAAGAGTAATGAGTCTGCACTCTTTACAGATAGCCTGCAAAATCGGGTGGCTCAAGGTATTGTGGATGGAATCAAGGAATACCTTGGAGTAAATTAATGTTTAAGAGTTTTGACGAAGTATATCAAGAAGTATCGCTACAAAACTTTTGGTAATGCTTCTGATGTGAGTTTTGACGAAGTATATCATGAAGTATCGATACAAAACTTTTAGGAGGAAGATCATGAATAAAATAGGGTGGTGTACGGGACTCCTAGCGTTAGTCGTAGTTATTGGAACAGGTTGCGGAGATAAACCACAGGTAGCGCTTAACAATGTCCCGAATGAAGATCAATCTGGAATTGTGACTGTACCTGAAGAGAATGCTCCAACAACGAATGCCTCGGACGGAAATAATGCAAGTAATACGGTAACAGAGAACGAAGAAAAAGGAATTGTTGATGATGACGATGATGATGGTACCCTAGATAAGGGTGCAGAAGACAAAGGTAATGTGGTAGAGAATCAAACGTCATCTAATAAAGAAACGATCACAGTGTATTATACGGATACGCAGGAAATGGAATTGAAATCGTCTAAACAAGAAATTTCATTTAAGGATGATCTAGAAAAATATAAAGTAGCCTTTATGGCGCTACAAACTAGCGGTAATGATGAACTAGTACCTTTATGGGGTAAGGTAGATTTGAAATCTATCGAAATTAATAAGGGAGCTATGACGATGGATATCCATCTTCCTGACGAAGCGCGTCTTGGTTCAGGTGGAGAGATGTTCGCACTCGAAGCTCTACAAAACACGTTTTTTCAATTTGCAGAAGTGAAATCGATAGAACTTCTTGTAGATGGAGAACAAGTAGAAAGTTTAATGGGGCATGTCGATTTAGAGCATCCCATGATGAAGAATTAAAAAAAAGCAGGAAATAGAGCTCAAATGTCGAATATACTATTTTTGTAGTAGGAGTTTTTGATTTAGAGAGGGGAAACCATATGCAGTCCAAACGTAGTAATTCTATTAAACGAAGTAATTCTATTAAACGTAGTAATTCTATAAACTCTAAAAAAGTAGTGTCAGCTATACTCGTCAGTATGGTGACTTTGAGCTCAGGAACGGTTGCCTTTGCCGGAGATGTGACAACACCCATGGTTACGAATCAATCAGTTACAACAAGCAGCTTATTTAGCGATGTAAAGAGTGGATTCTGGGCAGAAAAGCACATTTATAAATTAGCGTCTCAAGGTATTCTTTTAGGTGACAAGGGTTTATTTAGACCTAATGATTATGTAACACAACAGGAAGCAGTAACAATGGCTATTCGGTTCATGAATATTCAGGATCAATTAAATTCAGGAACCACAGTAACTTGGCCAGCTAATGCAACTGTGAATAATTATTTCAAGCCGTTTGTCACGCTAGCGATCGAGAAGAATTTGTTGGATTCGAAGTTAGTAGTGGATGATACTAAATCGAAAACGACTTGGGGTGAGACAAGAGCAAGTCGCGAATGGATTACTGAATTGTTAGTGCGCTCTATTGGAAAGGAAAGTGAGGCTGCCTCATTCGCGAATAAAGCAACATCCTTTGTGGATAATAGTAAAATTTCCGCATCCAAACTTGGTTATGTGAACACAGCAATTGAGATGGGGTTAACTACAGGTGTAGAAGGAAATCTCTTCGACCCGTTGGGATCTGTAACTCGTGCTCAGCTAGCGACCTTCTTCAGCCGTGGTGAAGCATTCATGGATACGAAATATGCTAATTCTGAGGAAGGTGTTGTTACAGGACTGAGTGACAATGCTATTAGTCTATACATTAATGGGAGTGTACGTAATTTCTCGTTAGATAGTGCGACTTCTTATTATACTAGTGTTTCAGAAAAGAAGATTCCCTTATCTGAGCTTAAAATATATTCTAAAGTGATGGTCGTTGAGAATGCTGGCAAAGCTGTATACGTAGAAGTGACGGATCCAAAGGAACAAGTAGAGAGTATAGAGACTACCTTTGAACGCTTATTCCAAGGTAATTCTTTAGGGGTATCTGACGATAAAGGTTTTGCTTCATATAATTATGATAGCAGCACCGTTTTCCTAGATGTGAGTGGGAATAAGATTGAATCTAAAGATTTAACTGCGGGAAGTCAAATTATTATTAAACGTGAAAACTACACTACGAATAAGAGTATTCTCATTGTTCAAGTGAAAACAGGCATTGTGAATAAGACAGCTACAGGAACGTTGGAAACGCTAGAGATTAATTCTAAGACAATAGGAATAAAGAATGCTGCAGGTAGCATTGAAAGTTACAAATGGGATGATTCTTCTATGATTCGTTACCATGATCAAATATTGACTCCAGCGGAACTGCAAATAGGTTCAACGATTAACTATACAATTCAAAACAATATGATTCGTTCCGTAGAAGTTACTCAAGCTGTTGAGCGCAAGGTTCTTGGTTCTCTATATGAACTTGGTTCTAACGGGAATACGATTACCTATAAAAAAACAGGAGGTTCATTAGAAGTTAAACTTCTATCTGATAAACCTGAAATTGTGATTAGTGGCATTGATAAACCTGTACTTTCTGATCTGATCGCTGATGTTTCTGCGGGTGATCAATTAGAATTGACTTTGGACTCTAAAGAAGTAGTTAAAAAGATTGTTGTACTGAATAGACAAATGGAGCAGAAACCTTCTTCAACTGTTGTATCCTATGATTCAAAGACTAAGATATTGACTCTGTTGGATTCCAATAATAAGCCATTTGTCGTAACATTAGATGACAAGACTAAGTTGATTTATAATGCGGCAACTCCTACGTTAGCTGGCATTGAACCACTCTTAACAAGTACTCGTAAAATTAATCTGAGTTATATAAGTAACCGCGCGTTATCACTAGAAGTTATTAATAAATACGATGGAATTGTGACTGTGGTGGATACAAGTACCAAGAAAATTACCCTTCAAGTGGCTGGAGGGAATAGTGTTATTGTTGGTTATGAATCACCTTTGATTGAGTGGCATGGTAAGAGTAATCTGAATATATCTGATGTGAAAGTTGGAAGCGAAGTATCATTGGTGCTTTCAAACAATCAGAGTGTTGCATTTAAAATCAATGTTAAATCTTCCAGTCAATTTGAAGTCGCGTCTACGGATACAGGTAATCGAGTCTATTTGAAAAATAGTGGAACTACTAGCTTAGTTTATTTTGATCAAGCAGCAATTACAGGAATTAGTGGAGAAACGTTGAAAGCTTCTGATCTGCAAGCAGGCCAGTTTATAAATGTGAATTTCAGTGGTAACACGGTTTCTTCAGCACAAATAGTTAAATTATTAACAGGCGAAGTGCTGAAAGTTGATGCGACAACTAAGAATGTGACATTTAAAAATTACAATGGTACCACAGAAGTCTTTAAGGTAGATGGTGCTGTTAAAATCGTTCGTGCTGGAACTACTAATATTAACTTAAATAGTCTTATTCCAACCGATCGTGTGGAATTGCGTAAAGATATGGATGGAACTTCGATTATCAAAGTTATAAATTCAGCAAATCGTGATTTCTGGAAATATGATAGTGTGACCAAGGAATTATTCGTTAAACGACAAAGTGCGACAGATACTAATAGTTATGTTTTGTCACCAAACGCATATATTCATCAAGGTGACACGACATTACTCGTGCAATCTCTCAAAGAAAATGATAATATTGTAGTGTATTTAAACAATGACGTTATTGTGGAGATACAGAAACAATAATCTGCTTTGGGAATGGTCATGAAATACACCGTCTTGATACGGGGGGTACTTCCTGTATCATGACGGTTTTTTTGCAGGAGGAATTCATCATGAAGTCTGAAACGGTACGCCACATTCTGAATACAATAGCAGAAATGTTTCCTGAGGCGCATTGTGAATTGATCCATAGTAACGCTTTTGAACTGACAATTGCCGTATTACTTTCTGCTCAATGTACAGATGAGACGGTAAATAAGGTCACCAAAGATTTGTTTCAAAAGTATACATCACCTAAAGATTATATCTCAGTTCCTCTTGAGGAACTGGAGCAGGATATTCGACGTATTGGTCTTTTTCGGAATAAGGCCAAGCATATTCAGAATTTATGCCGAATATTGATTGAACAATATGACGGTGATGTTCCTCAAGCACATGATCAATTGATTTTACTTCCAGGAGTAGGGCGAAAGACGGCGAATGTTGTCGTGTCTAATGCATTTGGTGTTCCTGCTATTGCAGTAGATACACACGTAGAGCGAGTATCCAAACGACTGGGTTTAGCAGGTTGGAAAGACTCTGTACTCGAAGTGGAAAAAAAGCTGATGAAGAAGGTTCCTCGCGAAGAGTGGACGGATACTCATCATAGACTTATTTTCTTTGGGCGCTATCATTGTAAGGCTCAAAATCCACAGTGCCAAATTTGTCCGCTTCTTGACGTATGTCGTGAAGGCAAAAAACGTATGAAGATGGCCCAAATCAGGAAAGATAAAGAGAATATAGGATAGTTGAACATTAGAGATGGGATGGGATGTCAGATGAAGTGCATTTCTGTATACACAAATAATTTTGAAGCGTTCTCCGATATTTTTGAGAATGTTGTGGAAACTGTTTTTGAAGAGAATGAAGAAAAGGAAGTAGAAGGTATTACGGTTAGCCACTCTGGAGAAGTACCTGAGTTCTACTTGGAGCGCATGTCACAGAAACCAGAAGTTGTGGTTATGAAAGATAAATCACGTGGGGTTACGATTCTTCAACATGGTTCTGTGTTCGAGATATTGATGCCTGACCTTGAGACTGTATTGGCGTAGGTTCATAATCACTGCCTCGATGCTTTAGTTACAAGGTCTTTCAACTTTCAACGAAGTTGTGTAATAAAACCGAAGGAATTTTCTTCGGTTTTATTTTTTTAGGGTAAAGGCATTTCACTAAGACTCTTGAAATGTTAGAATAGTGTTATTTCTATGAGATAGATCACAAGGGACAAGGGAGAGAGTAGACCATGATGGCAGCGACAGAGAGCAACAGGAAGAATAACCGTGCATCCTTGGAAGCGCTTAAGAGTCAACTATCATCTTGGGGAGATAGTAAAGCAATAGATACGATGGATGATTTAATACATAAGGAACAATTAAGTGAACTTACGATCGCATGGTGCGGTCATTTCTCAGCAGGTAAATCGAGTCTAATTAACGCATTATGTGGGATGAATGTACTACCATCGGGTCCTGTACCAACGAGTGCCAATGTCGTTACGATTCGAAATGGGTTATCTCGTGCGCTTATTTATACACCTGAGGGCGGTCATATCCCCCAAGAGGTAACTACAGATGAGCTTAATGAGTATTGTACTAACGGGGGCGCTTATTCTGCGGTAGAAATATGGGAACACATTCCCTTTCTTACTTCTGAGGGCGTTCTAATGGATACTCCAGGAGTGGATTCTACAGATGATGGACATAAGAAAGCTACGCATTCAGCTCTTCATTTGGCCGATGTTGTTTTTTATGTGATGGATTATAATCATGTTCAATCGGAGAATAACCTGGTGTTTGCTAAAAGTCTGTCAGATTGGGGGAAACCACTGTATCTTATTGTAAACCAGATTGATAAACATCGTGAACAGGAGTTGTCTTTCCAATCGTACCGTGAGGGAGTGGTCTCGGCTTTTGATCGGTGGCAGGTGCGGTATGCTGGATTACTCTTTAATTCACTCAAAGATGCCGATCATCCTTATAATCAATATGAGAGTTTGAAGGGATTAATAGAAGAGTTAATCATGCAAAAGGATGCATTAGTACAATATAGTGTCTCCTGCTCGGCCCAACATATTGTGGATGATCATCTTGAGCAATACGTAGCATCTCTAGCGGATGAAAAGGAAAGCCTCCTTGTAGAACTCGGAGGAATGGAATATTTAAATCGGTTGGAAGATGAGAGACTCTCGTTAGTTCAAGAACAGGATCGGCTTCGAAATCGTATACAGGAAGAAAGAGCAACGTTACGTCAGGATATAAATAAAATCTTGGACAATGCCAATCTTATGCCCGCAGAATTAAGAGATATAGCTTACAATTTTGTAGAAAGTCGAAAGCCTGGATTCAAAAAGGGATTATGGTTAGCTGGAAATAAGACACGTATCGAACAAGATCATAGAAAAGCTATATTTCTTCGGAAGCTTCAAGAACAAGTCTCATCACAAGTTGAATGGCATATTCGACAATCCATTGCAGCCTGGGGTGAGAAACATCATTTATGGAATGATGAATGGTCGAAGAAGATGGATCTTTGTATTCCCACGATGGATGAAGACATGATTGTAAAGACGCTTCAGTCTGATGCAATCTTGTCAGGTGAGTACGTTCTAAATTATTGCCGTAGTGTAGCAGAACATATAAAAAGCCAATATCGGCTTAGCCTAATGACGTTCACTGAACAACTTCTGCTACGCTTAGAAGAGGATGTTGCACGCGAGCTGCAACATCTGAGCCAGCAGTTGACCGACTTGCAACAGCAGTCGGTCGCCGCCTCCCGCTACGCTGCGCTCCAGCGGGAGGAGACCGCGCACGCGGCAGCTCTAGCCGAGCTTCTGCCGCTGCGCCTAAGCCTCACCCCCGGCCTTCTGCCGGCGGTGAGGCCCCTACAGCCCTTACAGCCGCCCGCTCCTGCGGAGGCGGCTGAGGCGGGCGCGCTACGCGCTGCGCCCGCGCAAGTTCTTGCCCCGCCGCACAGCGGTAGCGGGGCACACCCGCGCGGCGGTGCGGCCACAGGCCGCCGCCAGCGGCTAGCAAGCGCGGCTGCGCAGCTGCATGGCGCTGCTGCGCTGCTAGAGCAGTACCCCGCGATGGCTTCCGCCGCGCGGGGAATCCGTGAACGTGCCGCTGCCCTGGAGGGCGGCACGTTCACGCTGGTGCTGTTCGGGGCATTCAGCGCCGGTAAATCTTCCTTCGCCAACGCTTTGCTAGGCGAAGACGTGTTACCGGTATCGCCACATCCAACAACCGCGGCGATTAATCGGATTCTTGCGCCACATGATGAATTTGTGCATGGAACAGCACAGGTGGTTATGAAGTCGCGTGAGACACTTATGGAAGATCTAAGAATATCGTTCTCTATCCTTAGATTAGGGGAACCGGATCCGATGCATTGGAGTGATGTCGTAAATTCCCTATCATCCGAAGGGATACATCCTGCGGGATTACCTCACTATAGTTTCTTAAAGGCCGCTTCCCTAGGTTGGGCAAATGCTGAACGGTTATTAAGAACGGTCCAAACCGTTGAGCTCCCAGAATATCGCGTGTTTGTAGCAGATGAGACCAAATCCTGTTTTGTTGAACGAATAGATTTGTTTTATAGTTGTGACCTAACGGAGCAGGGGATTATTCTAGTGGATACACCAGGGGCCGATTCATTACATGCACGACATACGGGCGTAACTTTTCAGTATATGAAGCATGCAGATGCCTTGGTGTTTGTTACTTATTATAACCATGCCTTTTCCAAAGGTGATCGCCAATTCCTCTCTCAGTTAGGAAGAGTGAAGGATAGCTTTGCACTGGATAAGATGTTCTTTATTATCAACGCCGCGGATTTGGCAGAATCAAGTGATGAGTTGGATCAAGTGATTGAACATGTTCAAACCAACTTGAAAAGTAATGGCATTGGCTCACCGCATATTTATGCTGTGTCTAGTATGAATGCCTTAGAAGGAAAACTTACAGATAATGATTCCCAAAGGTTATCTTCTGGATTTACAACTTTTGAAACTGCACTGGGTGACTTTGCAGGGAAAGAACTTCCGGGATTGTCTATTCAGGCTGCTAGACAAGAGATTGTATCTGCGCGTAGACGTGCCGAAGAATGGGATCGATTATCACAGCAAGATGAGGAGACTCGAGAGATACGACGACTTGAACTTGAGAACATCTATGCGAAGGCGAAGTCCATGTTGAGCCAATTTACGCAGGTTTCAGGACAAGATAGAATCATTGAGCAAGAGGCGGTAGAATTGTTATTCCACGTAAGGAAGCGAATGGATTATAATTGGGTAGCTTTTTTTAATGAGGCCTTTCATCCATCATTACTCCGCGAAGGAACAGGATCATTGAAAGGGATCTTTATCGATTGCGGTCGTGAATTAGAACAATCTTTATTAAGGGAAATCGATCAAGAACTATGGGCTACGACATTACGACTTGAGTTAAAAGCGAAGTCTATTCTTCTAGAAGCTGCAGTACGGGTCACAGATCAGATTAATGCTCTTGACGAAGGATTATTACTTACCCCTATCAAAGAAGAACAAGACTGGATTATTCCTGATTTGCACAGCAGTCAGTTCCATCAACAGATAGATTGGAGTACGCTGTGGTCTACTTTCAAATCCCCTAAGTTATTTTTTGAAGGTAAGGGCCGTGACAAATTGAAGATGATCGTAGAACCTATGCTTAATGAAAACATAACAGAAGCTGTTAAAGCGCAAGAATCTTCCTTATGTCATTTCTATATTCATGAATATAGTGAAGCTCTGACTCGACAGGTTTCACTATTAGAGGAGCAATTATTAGAAAGCTATAGCGCAATGGAAAGTACGCTACAATTAACAGATTCTCCTGTATCGTGGCTGGATTTAGCTGAGAAACTGAAGTCATATGAGCAAATAACACACTAAAATTGGAAAAAATAGATTATTGAAGGAAGCGCTTTAATAGCGTTTCTTTTTTTATGCTTGTGTTACCTAGGGATATGGAGTAATTGGCAACATTTAATAAATATATCATGATTGTGTCTAATATTTGACCTATGGGAAGGTATCGTGCCTGATTATGCTAGCTTATGGTCTTTGCCGCCTTTTAAAGACGATGTTAAACTTCATTAATGTTCACATATTACTAAATGAATTAGTTAGATCTAATGTATCTAAAGGGATTGAACTAAAGGGGAATACCCTATATTCTGGATTTTACTCAAAATGACAGACTTTAGGGGATTGTAAACTTTAGTACAGTCTATCCAAAGGAGGAGAAACATGAATGTTCTCAGGCAACTGCAGGGCTTCTTCTGGGACAAACGGAAGTTTTTGTATCTATCAATTCTATTCTTAGCGATTTCCACTGCATTAGGACTGGTAACACCTAACCTGCTTCGAATTCTAATTGATGATGTCATTACCCCCAAGCAGTTTGACAAAGTACCTATGCTCGCTTTAACCGTAATTCTAGTCGTCATTGTAAAGGCGATTATGCAGTTTCTAAGTGGAATGCTCGGAGGCAGATTGGGTAACCATCTAGCTTACCGTTTACGTAACGCTTGCTATGAGAAGTTGCAATTTCTATCCTTTCGTTATTATGACACGGCTAAGACTGGAGATTTAATGTCTCGTCTTACAGGTGATTTAGAGGCGATTCGTAACTTTATCGGTTTTGGATTAGCACAGATCATGAATACCATTCTAATGGTTGTGTTTGGTTCCATCATGATGTTCTCGATTAACTGGCAGTTAACGTTAGTGACCATGATCAGTGTTCCATTCTTAATCATTGTAGCTTTGAGATTTGAAGGTAAGATTCATCCAGCATTCCAAGAAATGCGGATCGCTCTTAGTACATTAACTACGGCTGTACAAGAGAATGTCACAGGTGTAAGAACCGTTAAATCATTTGCCCGTGAACCTTATGAAGTAGAGAAGTTCTCCGTTCGTAATGAACGGTATAAGACGAATCAAATTTTTACATCAACATTATGGAGTCGATTCTTCCCATTAATGGAGTTCTTGGCTTCCATAACAGTGGTACTGTTACTTACCGTAGGAGGAACCTTTGTTATTAACGGGTCACTTTCATTAGGAGAATTAGTTGCATTCTTTAGCTTAGTCTGGTACATAATTGGGCCTATGTGGAATATTGGGTACTTAATAAATAACTATACGCAATCGGAAGCATCAGGAGAACGTGTCTTAGAGCTACTTAATCATCCGATTGATGTCCAAGACCGAGAAGGCGCAAAAGATCTTCAGACGGAGGAAGTTAAAGGGAATGTGACGTTTGAGAACGTTACTTTTGCTTATGGTAATAAGATAGCAGCCATTAAGGATGTTAACTTTGATGCCGCTTCAGGTTCTGTTATTGGTTTTCTAGGTGGAACAGGTTCGGGTAAATCAACAATCATTCAGTTATTAATGCACGCTTATAACGTTAATGAAGGATCCATCAAGTTGGATGGAACCGATATTCGAGATATTACCGTACACAGTTTGCGAAGTCAGATTGCCTCCGTATTTCAGGAAACATTCCTTTTCTCTTCTAGCATTCAGAATAACATTTCTTATGGATTAAAGGATGTAACGATGGACGAAATCATTCGTGCGGCAGAGCTTGCAAAAGCCCATGAATTTATTATGGAAATGTCAGATGGATACGATACCGTAGTTGGTGAACGTGGTATGGGGCTTTCTGGGGGACAGAAACAACGGATCGCTATTGCGCGGGCATTGCTGAAGAATCCCAAAATTCTTATTCTGGACGATGCAACGAGTGCCGTTGACATGGAGACAGAGCATGAAATTCAGTCAGGGTTCCAGGAAGTGATGAAGGGTCGGACGACATTTATCATTGCTCATCGTATCTCATCCTTACGCCACGCGGATGAAATACTTGTGTTGGATGAAGGTAATGTTGTTCAGCGAGGAAGACATGAAGAATTAATACGTGTTCCAGGTCCTTATCGTGATGTTTACCAAATTCAGTACGCTGACCATATTGCCCGGATAAATGATGAAGCAGAAGAGCAGGTGAAATCATGAGTGATCGTGTAAATACAGATCGGCAGAAAGATCAATCTGGGAACACAGAGAAAGCAAAAGTTGCAAGTACCGGCGGAGCAAGATTCGTATATCAGGATGATGTAATTATCGATAAAGCGTTTGATTGGGGACAGTTCCGACGATTATTTGCATACATGAAACCTTATGCTAGACAGTTGCTTCCTCTCATTGGATTGATGATGATTCTTGGAACAATAACCAAATTAACAGTTCCTTATCTAACCAGTATGGCGATCGATAAGGCGATATCACCTGATAGCCCTAGTCTGAAGCTCTTATATATGATTGCTGCGGGTATTTTAGTTCTATACGCAATTCAGTGGGTAGCTACTGCTTTTCGGATTAAATATATGAATATTATTGGACAGAGGGTCATTTTTGACCTCCGTGCAGATCTATTTAAGCATATTCAAAAGTTATCCTTTAACTTTTTTGATAAAAGACCTGCAGGCTCGGTGCTTGTTCGTGTCACGAATGACGTGAACTCACTGCAGGAGCTATTTACCAATGGTGTTGTCAACTTAATGATTGACTTGGTTCAATTAGTAGGTATCGTTATTATCTTATTATTGATCAATTTCAAGCTTGGGATTGCGGTAATTATCACTGTTCCCATCATGTTCTTTATTTCTACGAAATTACGGGTGAAGATCCGTCGAGCATGGCAGGAAGTTCGCATGAAGGGATCTCGTATCAATTCGCATCTGAATGAGTCAATTCAAGGAATTCGTGTCACTCAAGCGTATACGCAAGAGAAGGAAAATATGGAATTCTTCGACGCGATGAACAAAGATGCCAAGAAATCTTGGGATAAAGCGACGACCATGAACCAAGGGTTTGGACCGCTTATAGAAATCACAGGTGGTTTCGGAACGTTGATCCTATTCTGGTTAGGTGCTTACTTGATCCAACAGGGAGAATTAACGGTAGGGTTACTGGTAGCTTTCTCTAGTTATGTAGGTAACTTCTGGGATCCTATTAACCGTCTAGGACAAATGTATAATCAATTGTTGGTCGCCATGGCTTCATCGGAACGTATATTTGAATTTATGGATGAGAAGCCTAATATTGATGACAAACCAAATGCGTTACCTATACCGCAGATTAAAGGGAATATTACGTTCGAGAATATTGTCTTTGAATACGAGAAGGGTCGCCAAGCTTTAAAAGGAATTGACTTAAATGTTGAGGCAGGTCAGACGATCGCATTGGTGGGGCATACAGGATCAGGAAAAAGTACGATTATTAATTTATTAAGTCGTTTCTATGACATCACAGAGGGTCAGATCAAAATTGATGGATACGATATTAGAGATGTAAAAGTAGAAAGTCTACGTAGCCAGATTGGTATTGTTCTACAGGATACATTTATCTTCTCAGGTACGATTCGAGATAATATTCGATTCGGAAGACTAGATGCTAAGGATGAGGAGATTGAAGCAGTAGCTAAAGCTGTAAACGCGCACGAATTTATCGCGAAGTTACCTAAAGGGTATGAGACAGAAGTAGAGGAACGCGGAAATATGCTGTCTATGGGTCAACGTCAGTTACTGTCCTTTGCTCGCGCGTTACTAGCCAATCCTCGAATATTAATTCTTGATGAAGCTACGGCAAGCATTGATACAGAGACCGAACTTAAAATTCAAGAAGCATTGAAAGTTCTTCTTGAAGGGCGAACATCCTTTATTGTTGCCCATCGATTATCAACGATCCGACATGCGGACAAAATTGTTGTGCTAGATCATGGAGAAATTAAGGAAGAGGGAAGTCATGCGGAACTAATTAAACGAAAGGGCATTTATAATGGCCTGATCGAAGCCCAATTTAAATTCATTTAATCATATAATATTACACAATCGTTCCATATCCTTCAAATTTAAACAAGCTTTTCACCCGAATGTATCTATTTTATGATAAATTATTTGTGAAATTTGATGAAAACTTGCAGAGTACTCTTGCATTATTCTTGCCAAACCCTGAAAATAGAGATGAAAGAACTATAGGGGGGATGGCAAGTGGTGTGGGGTGCTCCTTTTTCTGCATATTCCAGGAAAATGTTACTGCTGGGCAGTGGAGAATTAGGAAAAGAAGTGGTACTTGAGGCCCAGCGTTTGGGAATTGAGACCATTGCCGTGGACCGCTATAAAGATGCCCCTGCAATGCAGGTTGCACATAGGTCCCATGTGATCGATATGCTTGATGCTGAAGCTTTGAAATGCATTATTCGACAAGAACAACCAGATGTTATTGTTCCTGAGATTGAAGCGATTGCAACACACGCTCTATTGGATTTAGAACAAGAAGGTTATCATGTAGTTCCAACGGCACGTGCTACAAATCTAACTATGGACCGCGAAGGGATTCGCCGTTTGGCAGCAGAGACTTTATCGTTGCCAACCGCTAGCTACCGATTCGCAGACAGTTTAGATGAATTAAAGGCTGCAGTGGCTGAATTAGGAACTCCTTGTGTAGTAAAACCTATTATGAGTTCGTCTGGTAAAGGGCAAAGTGTATGTAGGAGTTCAAATGATGTAGAAGCTTGTTGGTCTGCCGCATTAGAAGGTGGACGAGCTAAAAGTATGCGTGTCATTATCGAATCCTTTGTTCAGTTTGACAGTGAAATTACGCTTCTTACGGTACGTTCTGTATCCGGTACGCTGTTCTGCCCACCGATCGGCCATATTCAAAAAGATGGCGATTATGTGGAGTCTTGGCAACCGCATCAGATGAGTATTGCACAACTTGAAGAGTCACAAGCCATTGCAAAAGCAATTACGGATGAATTAGGTGGTTACGGCGTTTTTGGCGTTGAATTATTCCTAACATCCGATGGAATTCTGTTCAGTGAAGTATCACCACGTCCTCATGATACCGGTATGGTCACTATGGTGACGCAAGATTTATCGGAATTTGCTTTACATGTTAGAGCTATACTTGGGTTACCAATTGAACAAGTAGAGCTTCTGTCACCGGGTGCATCAGCAACACTGAAGGCCCATAGTTTTAGTTCTGATTTTGTAGTTAGCGGAGTTGCTGAAGCTCTTGCATTACCACGTACTCAAGTGAGGGTATTTGGTAAGGGTGAATGTAAGCCAGGTAGAAGAATGGCCGTTGCTCTAAGTAGTACTGAGAATGTAGAGATTGCTCGTGAGACAGCTAAACATGCTGCTACTCTATTAAAAGTGGAGGTATATGATCATGAACAGTAGTTTGTCTGCTCCTACATTATGTATCCGTAATTTTCAATGGAATGATTTGGAGACTATTACTGCATTAATGCGTGAACTTAACTATCCTACAACCCTAAGTGTGATGAGGGAACGGATGGAAGAAATGGAGTCCAGTCCTTTGTATTGCACTTTGGTAGCTGAAGTTGATGGTCAGGTCGTAGGCAAAATCAGCTTGCACCAGGTTGTATCCTTTTGTCGTACTGAACGAACTACCCAGATTACTGCGATCATAGTAGCTAAAGAATTCCAAGGTCAAGGGTTAGGTAAAAGATTGATTCAGCAAGCTGTAGAATGGAGCAAGGGACAAGGAAGTACACTACTGTTTCTCACTAGTGGCAATCGTGTTGAGCGTGCCCCTGCACATGCATTTTATGAGCATATCGGCTTTACAAAGACAGGTTATCGTTTTAATAAAAAATTATAGGACAACCTAATGCCATAGCGTCCCCATCCCATCCCATCCCTTATCGGGTTGGGATTTTTTTTGTTTACATCATTTGGGGATTTGATATACAATACCTGCATAAATCACACCCAATTTTTTAAATTAGGTAAGCGTTTACATTATAGCGATGAGGGATGACATGTATAATCTTATTTTGGTAGATGATGAAGAAGATGTGAGAGAAGGCTTACTTGAAGAAATTGCATGGGAAGAATACGGTTTTCAGGTCATAGACAAGGCAGAGAATGGGCGAGAAGCGATGGAGTTAATTGAAAGACATTTACCGGATGTCGTTGTAACGGATATCCACATGCCATTTATGAATGGATTGGATCTTGCTGAATGGATTCGCAAGCATTACCCGAATATGAAGATTATCATTCTGACTGGATATGATGAATTTGTATATGCACAGAAAGCGATCAAAATGCAAATTGATGAATACGTACTAAAACCATTCTCTTCTAAAGAACTTGTCGACATTCTGTTAAAAGTGAAACATAAATTAGATGAAGAGGCCTCGGAGAAAGATAACTTAGATAATCTAATGCAGCATTATCGAAAAAGTCTACCACTTTTGAGAGGAATGTTCTTATCATCTTTAGTATCCAAAAGAGTACCTATTGCAGAGATTCAAGAGAAAAGTCTAAGTTATGAGCTTAATCTAATAGCCAACTCCTATATGGCCTCTATTATAAGAGTGGATTATAACCATTCAGAGTTACAAGTAATAGAACAGCCAAAGGTACTTAACGCTCCAGAGTCTATGAAAGATACTAAGGATCGACAGTTACAATTGTTCGCGGTGCTGAATATTACAAATGAGATTTGCCAAAAGTACCAGATTGGCGAGGTGTTCCTACATAACGATGATGTAGTTCTATTGCTAATGGATCAAGAAGAAGCAACAGATAAGACAGGTGGACGTTTGTTTGAAGTGTTAGAAGAGGTTCGACAGAATGTAGAAAAATACTTGAAGCTTACCGTCACGCTTGGCGCAGGAACGATTACACATTCCGTTGAAGGTGTGCATCATTCCTATAATGAGGCGTTACAGGCATTAGATTATCGATTGATATTAGGAAATAACCGTGTGATATGGATCTACGATGTGGAGACAAGCCATGACCCACTTCTGTATGAGCCACTTCACTATGATGAATTGAAACAACAGGCGTTGATCCGATCTATTAAAGTTGAGACTGCTCAGGAAGTAGGAGATTCCGTAGCAGGTCTATTTGCAGATTTAGAGATGACACAGCTAACAGTAAAGGATTGTCATGTATATGTTCTAGAAATTCTAACATCACTCATGAAAGTGGCCAAAGAGTTTCGATTGGAATTTGATGAGATATTTGGATCTAACGAGTATCCATTTGCAGAGATTACTAAGTTTAATAACTTGAATGAAGTAAAACTATGGATAACCGGTATTTGTATTAAACTTATGAATCACATTTCGAAAGGGCGTCAATCGAATTATAATCAGCTGGTTGAAGATGCGAAAGCTTTCATAGCGGTTCATTATCATGAGAGTGATATTTCAATCAACAAAGTATGCAAACATTTGCACATTAGTACAGGTTACTTTAGTAGCATTTTCAAAAAAGAAGTGAAGATGACTTTTGTTAATTATTTGATGCAACTACGCATGGATGCTGCAAAGGATTTACTACGTTCAAGTGATATGAAATCGTTTGAAATTGCGGAGAAGGTGGGGTTTATCGACCCTAATTATTTCAGCTTTTGTTTTCGTAAGAGATTGGGTATTTCACCTAAAGAATATCGAAATAACACGGGGGCTGCTATGAGTGAACATTAAATATTCACGTCGACCGAAATCTTCAAAAAAACCAAAAGTCCCTCTTTCATTTAATGTCAGAAGTATTCAGGTCATCATTACGATTTCATTCTCAATGATTACAGTTGTTGTGGTTCTGTTAGTCAGCCTATTACTCTACAACAAGTTCGCAAAGTCAGCTGAAGAAAACGCGTATCTGAACATTCAACAAATTATAGAACAGGTGAACTCAAGCTTAGAGATCTATGTTAAGGGAATGCAGGATATATATGAAGTTGTTGAACAGCAGATTGATCAAACGGAGAATATTTCAAATACATTATTGAAAGAACAATTGACGACACTTCTACATACTCGCGGGGATTTAGTCTCTGTTGCCTTGTTTACTCCACAAGGCAACATGGTATTGGACGTTCCTGATGCCAATATGAGACGAAATACACAGTTAACGGAACAAAGTTGGTTTCAATCCGCACTTAAGCAACCTGAATCCGTTTCCTTCTCACAACCTCATATTCAGAACTTATACAAAGGACAGTATAAATGGGTTGTTTCATTAAGCAGAATGATCAATTATAAGGAAAATGGCGAATTGAAACAGGGAATTCTATTGGTTGATGTTAATTTTCGAACAATTGACGAGCTAAGCAGTAAAGTAAGTCTGGGCAAAAAGGGATATGCCTATATTATCGATTCCTTAGGTAATATTATCTACCATCCACAGCAACAGTTAATTTATGCAGGTCTTAAGTATGAGAATATTGAGCCTGTATTTGAATATGCCTTTGGGAGTTATATGGATAGCTCAACAGAAGAACAAAGATATATTACGGTTAGAACGGTAAAGCCCATTGGTTGGAAGGTTGTAGGTGTGGCCTATGCGGATGAGATTGTTACGACGAAGAGGGACCTTAATCATTTTGTTGTATGGTTTCTTACGATTGTGATGTTCGTAGTTCTATTGATCTCTATCTTTGTCTCAGCCAAAATATCGCAACCTATCCGCCGATTGGAAAAGGCTGTGAAGCTGGTAGGGCAAGGGGATTTGAGCACACCTATTGATGTGAAAGGTGCTTATGAAGTAGAACAATTATCTAAGAGATTCAATCTCATGTTACATCGGATTCGGCAGTTGATGGGGCAGATCATACATGAACAGGAAGCAAAACGTAAAAGTGAACTAGATGTACTTCAAGCTCAGATTAATCCACATTTCTTATATAATACATTAAATTCTGTCATCCGACTTGTGGAGCGTGGGAAGAATGAGGACGTCGTCACCGCAATTACTTCATTGTCTAAGCTATTCCGAATAAGTCTGAGTGAAGGACGAAATATGATTACGCTAGAGGAAGAGTTAGAGCATGTTCGGCATTATTTAATAATTCAAAAGATACGATATAAGAGCAAATTCAATTACAAGATGGATATCCAAGATGAGGCATTAAGTTGTACAACATTGAAACTCATAATTCAACCCATAGTAGAAAATGCCATCTATCATGGTATCGAGCTTATGCCAGACGAAGGGTGGATACAGATCACAGTAAAAATTGAAGGTGAGAAAGTTATTATTTCAGTTACGGATAACGGTCTCGGGATGACTCCACAAGTTATGAGTCAACTGTTAACAGGTAGAGTGAAAAGTGCAGGGGGATCAGGCGTAGGTGTGAAGAATGTCCATGAACGCATCCAATTGTATTACGGCAAGGCTTACGGCTTGACATTCAAGAGTGAATTAGAAGAGGGTACGACGGTTACGATTACCCTCCCAATGATAACGAACGAAACAGATCGTGTGGAAAGAGAGGGATTGTTATGAGTAGAAGTATGAAAATCATCATGGTTCTTATGGCAACCTTTTCTCTGATGTTGGTTTCTTGTTCGGAGAGTTCGACAAGTTTACGCATGACAGATACTGTACGTAAAGTAACGATGATTGTAAAGATGGACAGTGGTGCTTTTTGGAATACCGTTAAGATGGGCGCAGAGGTCGCTGCGAAAGAATACAACGTGGATTTAACCTTCCTTGGTCCAGATAGCGAGAATGACATCGAGGGACAAGTTCAGTTGGTTGATGATGCGATAAAGCAAAAAACGGACGCCATCATCCTATCAGCCAGTGATTATATGAAATTAGCACAAGTAACCGATCGCGCAGCCTATCACAAGGTACCTGTTATCTCCATGGATTCAGAGGTAGCTTCTGCTCGAGTGAAGACTTTTGTAGGAACTAATAATTATGAAGCGGGGCAGAGGGCAGCAGAAAGATTGATTACATTGATTGGTGGTAGAGGTCAGGTTGGATTAGTCAGTTTTGTTGAGGGCTCTCGTAATGCGGGTGAGCGGGCATCCGGTATGTTGGATTATATTGCACGTTTCCCTAATGTTACTGTGATGGATATCGTGTACTGTGGTTCTGATGTGCAGCTTGCGGCGCGCTTAACGAATGAATTACTGGAGAAATACCCTGATCTCAGAGGCATAATCGCGTTAAACGAAGTGGCGGGGATTGGTGTATCACAAGAAGTCCAGAAGCTAGGCGTAGGTGGAAAAGTGAAAGTCATTACATTTGATAGTCCGCCCGAGGTCATTGAAATGTTACAAGAAGGGATTGTCCAAGCAACGGTTATTCAGAATCCATATAGCAATGGATATTTAGCTGTCCAACATGCTGTTGAAACGATTGAAGGGATTCATGTTCCCGAAAGAGTAGATACAGGCTCTAAATTGATCGATCTTGATAATATGTTATGGCCAGAGAACCAGAAGCAACTATTTCCATTTGTTAGATGAAAAGTAAACCATGAGAATTTTTATATAAAACATGAGTATTTTATATTTGGTTATGTAAGGTTATCAGCGATAATGAAAACGTATCCAAGAGGATATGCAAAGTCAAAGAAAAGTCATGGGGAGGTCTATTTAAATGAACAAAAGATTGAAGAAGATTACACCAGCTATACTCGCAGGGGCACTGCTTGGTTCTGTTGTGGCAGGGTGCTCAAACTCAGCAGACGGAGGTAAAGAACCTCAAATTGGGGTAGCCATTTATAAATTTGATGATACCTTCATGACAGGTGTTCGTAACTCCATTAAAACGAATGCTGAAGGTAAAGCGAAGGTAGAGATTGTTGATAGTCAGAATTCCCAACCGACTCAGAATGACAAAGTTGATCTGTTTATTACAAAGAAAACGGATGCTCTATTGATTAATCCCGTAGACCGCACTGCGGCTGGCGTAATTATTGATAAAGCGAAGACTGCAGATACTCCTGTCGTATTCCTCAACCGGGAGCCACTTCCAGATGATATGAAGAAATGGGATAAAGTCTACTATGTTGGAGCCAAAGCGGAAGAATCAGGAACGATGTCAGGGGAGCTTATTGTTGATTACTGGAAGGCGCATCCTGAAGCAGATAAGAATAAAGACGGAGTTCTCCAATATGCCATGTTAATGGGTGAACCAGGTCACCAAGATGCTGAGTTACGTACACAGTATTCTGTCGAAGCCATTGAAGCAGCAGGGATCAAAGTACAAAAACTTGCTGAAGATACGGCCATGTGGGATCGCGTTAAAGGACAAGAAAAAATGGCAGCATTCTTAGGCAAAAATGGAGACAAGATTGAAGCTGTGCTTGCGAATAATGATGATATGGCATTAGGCGCTATTGAAGCTCTTAAAGCTGCTGGTTATTTCAAAGGTGATAAATATATGCCGGTTGTAGGTGTTGATGCTACAGCACCAGCAATTGAAGCATTACAAGATGGAACGATGCTTGGAACGGTACTTAATGATGCGAATAATCAAGGTAAAGCTTCTGTTATTCTAGCTACGCTATTAGCTAACGGTGAGGCACCAACAAAAGAAAACGTAGGTTTTGATATCACTGATAATCAATATGTATGGATTCAATATAAGAAAATTACAAAAGACAACGTTGACGAAGTTAAATAAGGGAAATTCATTCGGGGAGCTGGATGTTTCACGAGAATCCAGCTCTCTAATGATTGTACAAGAAAGAATCCGTATATAAAATGATGTGCCTCTAAAGGCAACACATATGTCAGGTAGGAGGAGGCGGTGGAGACCATGGCTGAACATGAGTTTTTGCTAGAAATGAAAGATATCACCAAGGAATTCCCGGGTGTAAAAGCCTTGGATGGTGTTACCTTACAAGTTCGTCCCGGAACAGTACACGCTCTCATGGGCGAGAATGGCGCTGGGAAATCAACGCTAATGAAATGTCTTTACGGTATTTATGAACCAGATGCTGGTCAGATTATGTTGGATGGTGTACAAGTTGAAATACACAATTCCAAGGATGCACTAAATCAAGGTGTTTCGATGATTCATCAGGAACTTCATCCGGTCCCTTTTCGCAATGTGATGGAGAACATTTGGTTAGGTCGGTTTCCAACCAGAGGATTCGGTCCCATACAGTTTATTGATCATAAGAAAATGTATAAGGATACAGAAGACCTATTCAAGGAACTTGACATTGATTTGTTGCCGGACACCATTGTTGGAAAGTTATCTGTTTCCAAAATTCAATCCATTGAAATCGCGAAAGCTGTTTCCTTCCATTCGAGGGTTATTGTGATGGATGAGCCAACCTCTTCGCTTACGAGCGTTGAAGTAGAACACTTATTCCGCATTATCCGCGACCTACAGAAGCGAGGAGTAGCCATTATTTATATATCGCACAAAATGGAAGAGATTCTGCAAATCTCTGACGATGTTACCATTATGCGAGATGGGAAGAAGATTGGGACTTGGCCAGCAAAGGAATTAACGACAGATAGTATCATATCGAAGATGGTTGGTCGTGATCTTACGAATCGGTTCCCAGAAAAAGAAAATGTGCCTGGTGATGTTATTTTGAAAGTACATGAATTAACTTCGATACAGTCAAATTCATTTAAGAATATAACATTTGATCTTCGTAAAGGCGAAATTCTGGGAATCGGTGGCTTAGTTGGAGCGCAACGCACGGAGCTTATTGAAGCATTATTTGGGCTTAGAGAAATCGTTTCAGGGACGATATCTTTGAATGGCAAAGAGATCAAAGTGAAATCGGCGGAAGATGCCAAACGTTATGGCATGGCCCTACTTACTGAAGAACGTCGAGCTACGGGTATTTTCTCCGTATTATCGGTTCATGAGAATGGCGCCATCGCGAATATGGACCGGTATCAGAAGCCCTATTTGTTACTTGATGAGAAGAAGAAGAAAAAAGAAGTCGATCATATGGTTGGAAAACTACGTACGAAGACACCGACTACTCGCACACTAATGATGAATTTGTCGGGTGGAAATCAGCAGAAAGTATTATTAGCTAGATGGTTGCTAACGGAACCAGAGATTCTTTTGTTAGACGAACCCACACGTGGAATTGATGTAGGAGCAAAATACGAAATATATTCCATTATTGCTGACTTGGCGAAACAAGGAAAAAGCATCATTATGATCTCATCTGAGATGCCTGAACTGCTTGGGATGTCTGACCGGATTATGGTGATGTCCGAAGGACGACTAACTGGAATCGTTGAGGGAAATGTTGCCACTCAAGAACAAATTATGACTCTGGCCGCGCAGCATTAAGGCATCGAAGGGAGAATATTCATGAATACGAAAAGATTACAAGGTTTTGCGTCGCAGTATGCGATTTATATTGTTTTAGTTGTACTGATTGTTGGGATTACAGCGTACAATCCAGCATTTCTATCTATTAACTCATTGCGAGATGTATTAATTCAATCATCTACACGTGCTATTATAGCTCTAGGTGTTGCATTTATTCTTATTACAGCTGGAACTGACCTTTCCGCAGGTCGAATTGTTGGGTTAACGGCAGTTATTGCTGCTTCAATGTTACAGAAGGCGGAGTATGCTGCTCGCTTCTTTCCAGATCTTCCGCAAATGCAGTTTATCATCCCGGTTGCAATTGCTATATTCGTAGGTCTGCTTTGTGGACTTCTGAATGGATTTATTGTAGCAAAACTTAATGTACCACCCTTTATAGCTACATTAGGGACCATGGTTGCCGTGTATGGAATTAACTCCTTATATGTGGATATGGAACCGAATAACTCCCAGCCTATAGCGGGTCTTCGAGATGATTTTACGATTATAGGAACGGGTTCCATCGGAGAAGGGAAGTTCTCCTTACCTTATATTGTCCTTATCGCAATTTTTGTAGCATTCGTAGTATGGGTCATCTTCAATAAAACGAAGCTTGGTAAAAATATGTATGCCATTGGTGGTAACATTCAAGCCGCTAAAGTATCTGGTATTAATGTAGCCAAATATTTAATCTATATTTACGCTATTGCAGGAGCACTTTATGGTCTTGCCGGTGTGCTTGAGTCCGCTAGAACAGGTGGAGCAACGAATAATTACGGGAATATGTACGAGCTTGATGCAATAGCAGCTTGCGTAGTTGGTGGTGTATCAACGACGGGTGGAATTGGTACAGTTCCTGGAGTTGTTGTTGGGGTACTGATCTTTACAATTATTAACTATGGTCTAACATTCATAGGTATCAGTCCTTACTGGCAACTGATTATTAAAGGTCTGATCATCGTTGCTGCAGTAGCCTTCGATATGCGTAAATACGCTGCGAAGAAATAAGATGAACTGAACCATCTTATATAATTAGTATCATAGTTCTACCTTATATGAACGCACATTGTGCGTTTATATAAGGTTTTTTCTGTTGGGAAAGTTAATTTTCTATGGATATATCAAGGTTTGGAGGCGAATCCCAAAATCTGTAGGATCAAAAATAGATTCTAGCATGTTACAATAGTTTTGTTGTTGATGACAGTTTTGTAACCTTTTTGTAACCTCGAGATACGAAAATACGATATTAATTTAGGGAGATGTATTATATATGAAAAAATCAATGATCAAAACAGTTATGACAGGTACATTTGCTTCTATTTTAGCAGTTGGACTTGCATTACCTGGATCGGCCTCGGCTGCCTCCAATCAAATATGTAACTATACAGATATCAATGTAGTTCTTCAAGAGTGGGCTAAGAATCATAGTGTTAATGGAAATTGGAAAGTTATCGTGTTAGACAAGACACAAACAACGATTAAGCCTACAACACCAACAACTAAACCAGAAGCAAAACCAGAGGTTAAACCAGAGGCAAAACCAGAAGCAAAACCAGAAGCAAAACCAGAGGCAAAACCAGAAACTAAGCCAGAAGCAAAACCAGAAACTAAGCCAGAAGCAAAACCAGAAACTAAGCCAGAAGCAAAACCAGAAACTAAGCCAGAAGCAAAACCAGAAACTAAACCAGAAACTAAACCAGTAACAACTCCAGAAACGAATACTACAACTACAGATAAATCAAGTGTTGCTGCACAGGTCGTAGATCTAGTAAATCAGGAACGTACTAAAGCAGGTCTTAAAGCATTGACTGTAGATTCTAAACTAGCAAACATGGCTCTAGATAAAGCTAAAGATATGAGTAACAATAATTACTTTGATCATAATTCACCAACTTATGGGTCTCCATTTGATATGATGAAGACTTATGGTATCTCTTATAGCTATGCGGGTGAGAATATTGCCAAAGGTCAAAAAACACCTGCTGACGTTATGAATTCGTGGATGAACAGTGAAGGGCATCGTGCCAATATTTTGAGCCCTAACTTCACAACGATTGGCGTGGGTTTCTATAATGGTCACTGGGTACAAGAATTTATTAGCAAATAATAAACAAACAGAAACATTATATATTTAGCGACTGGGCTATTCTAATAAGATGCCCAGCCGCTTTTTTGTGTGTTAAATGATCATTACATACCCCGAAACAAGGTGAATAACACACTTTGACTCTTTGTTATATCGTCTTTAGGGTACTCGTCATTTGCAAATTTGATTTAGAAGTTTTAATGTAAACTAAATATAGGTAATCCAAGTATTAGGTAAAATGATGACAGGTACACCAAGAATAAGGGAGGTATTGAACATGAAATCATCACAGTGGATCTGGCGCTTGGTGAGTATCGTCTCGATCGTGACGACATTCATATTGCTAGCTGGATTTATATATGCCATAAAGGATATTAATGCACCACAGGCAGGTAAAGAGATGATAGCTCCAACACAACAACAAGGAGCGGGTGTAAAGGATAGTATGGAAACCAAGAAGGAATACAAGGTTGCTGCTATCGGAGACTCCTTAGCCAAAGGCACGGGAGATCAGACCGGAAGAGGGTTCGTGAAAAGAAGTGTGGATGCTCTTGCGAAGAACACGGGTAAGAAGTCTATATTACTTAACAACTTAGGCATTAACGGGTTAACTACGGATGGACTCGTATCTAAGTTGGACGAGACAGGTGTTCAATACGTCCTGAAACAGGCGGATATTATCATTCTTTCTATTGGGGGAAATGACTTATTTCAAGGAGCTCAATTGCTTTTAGCTGATGCTGGGAGTTCTGACAATTCTAATGATTCAGCAGATACAAAGTCGACAACTACGGTAGAAGAGGTAACAGCTGATAAGATATTGCGTGCATTGCCTAAAGCAACCGAACAACTGAAAACTGTGTTGGAGAAAATAAGAGAGATTAATCCTGATTCTTATATCGTATATGTGGGTTTGTATAATCCATTCGGGGATCTAACCGAATTGAGAACGGTGGGTAACGAGGCTGTAGCGACATGGAACAATGTAGCACTCACGACGATGAATAACTATGAGAATATGACGGTAGTTCCTACATATGATTTGTTCACATCCAATTTGAAACGATATTTATCAACAGATCATTTTCACCCAAACGCTGAGGGGTACCAACAAATCGCGGACCGTATAGTTCAGGGGATACAGTAAGAAGACATTCTGGAGGGAGGTAGTTGACTATGGTAAGGGAATTGAAGCGCGCGGACAATATTGTTCTATCTGTAGAACATGTGAATAAGAAAATCGGTAAAAAAATGATTATTAAGGATGTTACTTTTGACGTGCGAGAGGGTGAAATATTTGGTTTCTTAGGTCCCAATGGTGCGGGCAAGACGACAACGATACGTATGTTGGTTGACCTGATTAAACCCAGTAGTGGAACCATAAAAGTCTATGGTTATGATGTTAACCGTGATCAAGAGAATGCCTTACAATATGTAGGATCGATTGTCGAGAATCCAGAAGTGTATACTTATCTTACAGGATGGGAGAACTTGGAACATTTTGCCCGTATGCAACCCGGTGTAGATGTTGTGAGAATTCAAGAAGTCGTAGATATTGTTAGGTTAGATCAACGTATCCATGATAAGGTAAGTACTTACTCACTCGGTATGCGTCAGAGACTTGGTATAGCTCAAGCGCTATTGGGTCGTCCTAAGTTACTTATTCTCGATGAACCTACGAATGGTCTTGATCCCAAAGGAATTAAGGAATTACGTGTGTTTATACGAAAATTGGCAGAAGAAGGTCTAGCGGTATTTGTATCCAGTCATTTGTTAAGCGAAATCCAACTGTTATGTGATCGTGTAGCGATTATCAGTCAAGGAAGAGTACTTGCTGTGGGTGAGGTAAATGAATTGGTGTCAGAGAATGCTGAATATGTCATTTGGGAAATGGAACCTATGCAAGCGGGGCGAGATATATTATCTAAGTTTGAAGGGGTTCAGCTGGTAGAGTCGGCAGAATCTAAGCTCGATGATACTATCGTTGCGGGTATGTCAGTGAATGCAGTGGTGACACAGAATGGGGAGGATCTTATTCCGATGATCATCTCAGAATTGGTTAAGGCGGATATCGCTGTGAAGGGTGTCAATAAGATTAATCCAACACTTGAACAACTATTCCTACAAATGACTGCAGGTGAGAACATTGAGTAGTCATATGGTACCTCTAATTAAAAATGAATGTATTAAGATCATTAAGAAAAAACGATTTTATGTCATTCTACTTATTCTATGTGTTCTGGTGCCGATTTTCACATATGCTCAAATGCGTTCATCAGAGCTTAGTCGAGACAAGTTCAATGGCGATTGGAAGCTTGAACTGCAGCAGCAAATAACAGATAATCAGAATTCACTGGGTAGCGATCGTGTACCGGAGGAATGGAAGAAGTATCGACTTATTTTCGTGCAACAGCTACAGTATTATCTAGACCATGATGTTAATCCCAAAGAACCCAACGGGGTGACATTTACACGCGAGTTTATGGATAATTCCATCTCTTTATTCATTCCGCTGTTGATTATGGCTATCGCTTCGGATATTGTATCGGGTGAAAGGACATCAGGTACGATCAAGATGTTGTTGACAAGACCCGTAAAAAGGTGGAAGGTACTGCTGAGTAAGATGATTACAATGATCATGTTTGTATCGTTGATTGTATTATCTACTTTTGTAATAAGTTATTTGATCTCAGGAGCCTTTTTTGGATATAAGGGATTTAATATTCCCGTGTTTACTGGGTTTCAGATTAGTGGTTCTAATGTGGATATGTCAACAGTACATGCGATACCCCAATGGGAGTATATGTTGATGCAATGCGGATTAATATGGTTCGTAGCTGTAACTGTGGCCTTGCTTGCATTTATGGTGTCTGTGTTAGTTAGAAGTACTGCGGCAAGTATCGTCGTGATGATGGCGGCACTCATAGCTGGTACGATTTTGACAAATATGGCATCAGCATGGACAAGCGCTAAATATTTATTTATGGTAAACTTGCAACTTACGAATTATTTAGCCGGTACACCAGCACCTATTGAAGGTATGAATCTTAACTTTTCATTGATTGTACTGGGGATTTGGGCGATTATATCGGTGATTATTTCATTCGGAGTCTTTACGAAAAGGGATATCTTGAATTAAAATGGACAAGGATAACAAAACATCTGTTTGCATCGGATGAACATCCTACATAAAGATTTACAAAGGGGGAGCATGAATGGTCGATCAGATCGATTTGTTTGCAGAGTCTTCCAAGGACGGCGCTCAAGGCCATACCGGGTACGATGTAGACGACATTCAAGTGCTCGAAGGTCTAGTTGCGGTTCGCAAGAGACCAGGAATGTATATTGGTAGTACAAGTACATCGGGACTTCATCATCTAGTATGGGAAATCGTTGATAATGCGGTGGACGAACATCTTGCCAAATACTGCACAAGAATTGAAATAACATTACACAAAGACGGATCCGTGACGGTTCAAGATAATGGACGCGGTATTCCTACAGGAATTCATAAAACAGGTATACCTACACCTCAGGTTGTATTTACAATCCTGCATGCAGGAGGTAAATTCGGAGGTTCAGGATATAAGAAATCAGGCGGACTTCATGGTGTTGGTGCTTCCGTAACCAATGCTTTATCAGAATGGCTGGAAGTCGAAATCTATCGTGATGGTAAAATACATCGCCAACGTTTCGAATATTGGGTAGATAAAAAAGGTGTAGAACATGTAGGGGAACCCTCTACAGGTCTTGAAGTGTTGGGAAATACCAACAAGACAGGAACCAAAGTGACATTCAAACCAGATATTCGTGTCTTCGCAAATGGGATTCACTTTAATTATGATACGTTGGCGGAACGGGTACAGGAACTTGCATTCTTGAATTCGGGTCTTCGTATTGTGTTGAAAGATCTTCGTTCGGATAAACAAGATGAATTTCATTACGAAGGTGGTGCTAGCCAATTCGTTGAATTCCTCAATGAAGGTAAAGATGTGTTGCATGACGTCATTCACTTTAATGCCGAGAAGGATGATGTGGAAGTTGAAGTTGCCCTTCAGTATAATGCAGGGTATACAGAGACACTGGCCTCATTCGTTAACTCCATTCCAACGCGGGGTGGCGGTACGCATGAGACAGGATTTAAGACAGCTTATACTCGAATAATGAATGATTATGCTAGGAAAACTAGCCTCCTGAAAGAGAAGGATAAGAATCTGGAAGGGACAGATTTACGTGAAGGCATGATGACGGTAATCAGTGTCAAAATGTCGGACGTTGAATTTGTGGGCCAGACCAAAGACCAACTAGGGAGTGCTTCTGCACGGAGCATGGTGGATGCGATTGTCTCGGAGAACATGCAAATTTTCCTAGAAGAGAATCCTCAAGTCGCGCAGACATTGATTAAGAAGGCAGTTCAGGCATCGAGAGCGCGTGAAGCTGCTCGCAAAGCACGTGATGATATGCGTACGGGTAAAAAGCGTAGTGAAAGCTCAAACCTGAATGGTAAACTCACACCTGCACAGTCTAAAGACGTGACTCGAACAGAATTGTTCATCGTTGAAGGAGATTCCGCGGGTGGTTCAGCTAAACAAGGTCGAGACTCTAAGATTCAAGCGATTCTACCTTTGAAAGGGAAACCGCTGAATCCAGAGAAAGCTAAACTAGCTGATGTCCTCAAGAACGAGGAATATCGCGCGATTGTATCGGCTATTGGGGCAGGGATTGGAACTGATTTTGAAGTGGAAGACAGCAATTATTCTAAAGTTATTATCATGACAGATGCGGATACGGATGGAGCGCATATTCAAGTATTGCTTCTGACGTTCTTTTATCGTTATATGAAACCACTTATTGATGCTGGTAAGGTCTTTATTGCACAGCCGCCATTGTACAAGATTACACGTAAATCGGGTAAACTCGAGACGATGCGTTATGCATGGAGCGACGAAGAGTTAGCGAATTATTTGAAAGAATTCGGAGACAAATACGAATTGCAGCGTTATAAAGGACTCGGAGAAATGAATCCTGAGCAGTTATGGGAGACAACGATGAATCCAGAGATGAGAACGCTACTGAAAGTACAGATTGTAGATGCAGCGAAAGCAGAGCGACGCGTATCCACCTTGATGGGTGACAAAGTTGATCCTCGTAAACGCTGGATTGTTGATAATGTTGACTTTACTGAAGTTGAGGAATAGAAGGTGAATAGATGAGCTTATCAGAAGAATATCTACCGGCCTATTTAGAAGAGGTCGTTGGTGACCGTTTCGGACGGTACTCTAAATATATTATTCAAGATCGTGCGATTCCCGATGTACGTGATGGACTGAAGCCTGTTCAGCGACGTATTCTATATTCGATGTATGATTCAGGGAATATGCCTGACAAACCATATCGTAAGTCAGCTAAGGCGGTCGGAGATGTGATGGGGAATTACCATCCACACGGAGACTCGTCGATTTATGATGGTATGGTACGTATGGCACAACCCTGGAAAATGGGACATACGCTTATCGATGGACATGGTAACTGGGGATCCATCGATGATGATCCAGCGGCAGCTATGCGTTATACGGAAGCAAGGTTATCACCGATTGCCTTAGAATTATTGCGTGATATCGAGAAAGGTACTGTATTATTTAAGGACAATTTCGATAACACCACACAAGAACCAACGGTATTACCTTCGAGATATCCTAATCTTCTCGTTAATGGTGCGAGTGGGATCTCTGCAGGTTTCGCAACTGAAATTCCTCCGCATAATTTGCGTGAGGTTATCGATGCATGTATAGCAGTCATGCAGAAACCAGAGATTGAACTGGAAGAATTGATGACTTTTATCAAAGGTCCAGACTTTCCCCTTGGTGGAACAATCATGGGTGGAGAAGGCATCATGGATGCTTATCGCACAGGTAAAGGACGCATTTATTTAAGATCTAAGACGGATATTGAATTTATGCGTGGTGGAAAGCAGCAGATTGTGATCACGGAGATCCCTTTTCAGGTAGTTAAGTCACGCCTTGTAACCGCTATGGAGAATATCCGTTTAGAGAAAAAGGTTGAGGGTATCGCTGAGGTGCGTGATGAAAGTGGTCGTGAAGGGCTTCGTATCGTTATTGAATTGAAGAAAGAATCCGATGCACAAGGAATCTTGGCTTATTTGTTGAAAAAAACGGATTTACAAATCACGTATAACTTCAATATGGTTGCGATCGTGAACAAGGCTCCTCATCAATTAGGGCTTAAACCGATTCTCCAGGCTTATATTGAACATCAACGTGAAGTAGTCACTCGTAGAACGAAATATGATCTGAATAAAGCTGAAGATCGTCTCCATGTGCTCGAAGGCCTAGTGAAGGCACTTAACATTCTAGATGAAGTCATTGCAGCCATCAAAGCTTCTAAGAACCGACAGGATGCTCAGAACAACTTACAATGGATGTTTGGCTTCACGGAGCGTCAAGCGGATGCGATTCTTACTTTACAACTATATCGAATTACGAACTTAGAGATCACGACATTAACGAAAGAAATGGACGAGATTAATAAGAAGGTTGCTACGCTACGCGGCATTATTGAGAGTGAAAAGAAGCTGTTAGCAGTCATTCGTAAAGAACTTATGGACATAAGAGAAAAATATGGAATAGACCGCCGATCTGTTATTCAGGGTGAAGTTGAAGAACTGAAGGTGAATCTTGAAGTATTGGTTAATGCAGAAGATGTAATTGTGACCCTCTCTAACGATGGTTATATTAAGCGAACTAGTATGCAGTCGTTTACTAGATCGGGCGGTGATCGTGAAGGGTCTGGAGTGAAAGACGGCGATTACCTTAAAAAAGTACTTGAGTTAAACACACTCGAAAACTTATTGGTCTTCACTCAAAAAGGACAATACTTTATACTACCTGTTCATCAGATTCCAGAGTTTAAATGGAAAGATGCCGGTACGGCCATCGTGAATGTCATACATCTTGCCAAAGAAGATGAGATTGTTGGCTTCATACCGGTTTCAACACTCGATGATCCAGGTAAGAGTCTTGTATTTGTTACTAGAAAAGGCCAAGTTAAACGTACGGAACTGAAAGAGTATATGACGAATCGTTCAAATGCTGTCGCTGCTTGTAAAGTAGCTGAGGCAGATGAGATCATCTCCGTTACGATGAGCGATAACAGTAAAGACATACTACTCGTAAGTAAATTAGGAATGAGTATTCGCTTTAAAGAACAAGAAGTGAACTCGATGGGTCGCGTATCCACGGGTGTACGAGGAATGCAATTACGTGAAGGTGACGAGATCGTGTCTGCTCTATGGGTGGAGGACGATGAAGGTGAAATTCTTACGGTCAGCGATATTGGTTATGCCAAACGATCCCTGTTGGTAGACTACTTATCCCAAAGTCGCGGAGGCAAAGGATTACCGACATTTGAATTCAAAGAGGGTAAACGTGTCAAACCAAATGGAAGTCACTTGGTAGGCGCATTCTATTGTAAGGAACCCGTTCATTTAGTAGCTGTGAGTCAAGCGGGGACTACAGTTGAGATGACTTCCGAACAAACGCCAATATCCGATCGTAAATCGACGGGTAAACAACTGATTCATCTAGACAAAAATGATCAGATTAATGATTTGTTCGAGAAGTAAAATAGGTAAGATAGAAGGCATTCTACTACGATTGTAGTGAGGATGCTTTCTTTAAAATATAAGAATTTATAAGTAGTTCTGCTTATAATTAGGCTTATATTTCAATGCTAAACGTTTCTTCACCGCGAAAGAATGGTGAGGCCATTTTTGCTAATAAAATGAAAATTTTAGGAGATAGGAAGGAAATGGAACAAATTTCGCGAAAGTTAATGATATAAACGAAGTGGTATATAGAAAGGTAGGTATACTGTTGCAAACTTCCGAATTCGCGAAATTATGGTCCCAGCTTAGCAAAGATTATAAATTACATATGGAAAGTGAACTTGCACCTGTACTGACAGAAGCTCAGTTAACTGTTCTTGAGGTCATCATGGAACGTGGCACGATGAAACCTTCCGATTTCATACCTTATTTGGCTACAAGTCCAGCGGCAGTCACGATGCTATTGGATCGAATGGAGAAGAGTGGTCTGTTAGGTAGAGAGCGTGATAGTCAAGATCGCCGTATCGTCTGGGTGTCCATTTCAGAGAAAGGCAAACAGGAGGCAGAGCGCGGTATACAGATTCGCGATGCTTTTTTATCCACGGTGTTAAATCGTATATCATCACATAATCAACAATTACTTGTATATCTTCTTGGAAAAATTACAGCGAATACTACGAAAGTGGTATGAATATTTAAGGGTAAGCTGTGTACAAGGTTAGAGTAACTCTGTTGAGACAACAAAGGGAGTCTTTCATAATGAACAAGATGGAAGTGTTACGTAATCCTAAACAACGTAAATTACTATTTGGTGTAGGTCTTAGTTGGCTGTTCGATGCCATGGATGTGGGTATCATTTCATTTATCGTTGCAGCGCTTAGTGTGGAATGGTCCCTGACAGCGGGACAGGTTGGTTTTCTAACAAGTATAAGTTCCTTAGGGATGGTTCTTGGCGCTGCCTTAGCAGGAGTTATGGCAGATCGATATGGACGTAAATCTATATTGTTGTGGACGTTATTAATATTCTCGATCGCAAGCGGATTATCTGCCCTTGCAACAGGCTTCGGCGTATTGTGTGTATTACGATTTATATCAGGTGTTGGACTCGGTGGAGAGCTACCTGTAGCGTCTACACTTGTATCTGAATCTATGCCAGCGAAGGAACGTGGACGTGCCGTAGTGCTCCTGGAGAGTTTTTGGGCAGTCGGTTGGATCTGTGCTGCACTGATTGGCTACTTTATAATTCCTGAATTTGGTTGGCAGGCCGCTTTCGTCATTGGTGCAGTCCCTGCAATATACGCTCTCTATCTAAGACGTGCGATTGAGGACCCACCTCGGTTCATCAAACAAAGTGGGGTACGTAAAGTTTCTTTTCGTGAAAAAGTAGCTCAGGTATGGTCAATGGAGCATCGACGATCTACGATTATGTTGTGGATCTTATGGTTCACTGTCGTGTTTTCCTATTATGGTATGTTCCTGTGGTTACCCTCCATTATGACAATGAAAGGGTTCACGTTAGTTAAGAGTTTTGAGTATGTCCTTATTATGACTTTAGCTCAACTCCCTGGATATTTCACCGCTGCTTATTTCATTGAGAAATTCGGACGCAAATTCGTCCTTATCACATACTTAGTGATGACAGCTCTTAGTGCCGCGTGGTTTGGATATTCCACATCCGTAGGGATGCTAATAACGTCAGGAATATTTCTATCGTTCTTTAACTTGGGAGCTTGGGGAGGTTTATATGCCTACAGTCCAGAGTTATATCCAACAAAGGTGCGGACGACAGGCGTTGGGCTTGCAACGGCCATGGGACGTATAGGAGGAGTTATCGCTCCATTATTAGTGGGTGGACTTATAACAAAAGGAATTGAACTGAAAGTTATCTTTATGATGTTTTTCGTGGTGATCCTCATTGGCGCTGCTGCTGTACTCTTTTTGGGTAAAGAGACCAAGGGAATGGAATTAGCAGATGAGTAGATTTGAATAGTGCAGTACTCCAGATAGGCGACCTTCCGTTCATAATCGAACGAGAAGTCGCCTATTTTGACTTATGCAGATAGGTTTAATGTTCTGCTTTAAACACTATTGGGAATGAGTGTACTGATAATGCGGTGAATCATATTGTGGTCCTGATTTCTCATAAGTGAACCAATAATCAATGACATGTCCATTGTTCAAGTTAGAGATAACCTGTTCCCATGTTCCATTGTTATTCGTCATACGATAATTTAGTTGTCCTCCTCCTGCAACGGTATAGTGAACATCTACATATGACGCCGCCACGACAGGTCTGAAATAGATTTGTGCTTCAGAGGAACTGAGTCGAGTAACCCCAGCGGTATAGTCGTTTGTTACAATTTCTCCGTTTCCTCCGTTAGGAGAATCGGTCGTAACAGAAACTGCATTGCTAGCAGGAGAGAGGTTACCAGCAGCGTCCTTGGCCTTTACTGTAAAAGTATACGAGGTGTTCGCTGTTAAACCACTCACGGTAGCTGATGCACCAGATACGGAAGTAGCTAAGGTACCGCCACGATATACTTCATAGCCAGTAACGCCTACATTGTCCTGGGAAGCATTCCAACTTAAACTAACGGATGTTGCTGTCTTAGATGAGACAGTTAGAGTATTCGGTGCCGTAGGGGCTTGTGTATCTAGTGGCGGAGGTATTGTTCCTCCTCCATTACCAATGTTGAAACTATTAGGCTGCACAGTCACTTGCTGACCATTAGAGAAAGTTACGGTTTTGACATTGCTCGTCATATTGTATACTACGTATGTTCTAACGCCATTTTTATTAAATACGGCATACATGGGGTAATCTGCTGTAATACTGCGGTCTGCGTTACCTAGAGCATCTAGATTATAAATCCAATGATAGGCGTTTGCTTTGGAGTTACCTTGTTCTGGTACAAGTGTTGATGACCGGGCATTAAATTTCGCTTTGGCATCAGATGGATCTGAAATGGCTCGGTACATGTATACGATATCTTCCCATGGACTGAAATTACCGCCGCTTTCGGATAAGAGAGCATTGTAGTTTATCGCGGCGTATCCTGGATGTTGTGTTAAATACAGTGAAGCAGATGTTATAGGGAGCCAATTAATTCCATGCACTTCTGCAGGGTTAGCCGTCCACCATGTGGCATCACCAACGGTCTTCCCGCCCCAGATCATACTTGCTGTTTCCTTCGTAAATCCTGCCGGATGATTAGTGCCATCGACATCGAACCAATATTCATTAATAGCATTCATTTCGGTTGTATACTGATAAATTCCAGCGTCGCGAATCGTTTTATCTCCGGTAGCTTCACCCCAAAGAATCATTCCTGCCCAAGCATTCATAGCTTCAGAAGAAGACTCATTATTGTTACCGTCTCCAAATCGGGCATGGCCGGATGCCCAAGAATGTCCAGCATACGGATCAAAGTTTCGGAGGTAAGGGAATGAGGTGTCATTACGGTCTACATTGGCGATATCGCGGATCAACAGTTTGACCATCCCGCCCCAATTCGTATCACTTGCCCAATTCTTATCCAAGCGTGCAATTTCCGCCGCTGCTTTGATGTAATATCCATAGTGAAAATGATGGTCGTTCAACTCAAGAGCGGATCCATAACTATCGGGATACCCAATAACAGTTCCCCAATTGTTGTTATAATAAAATAAGTTAGTGCTTTTTAAATTAGAAGATGAATCACTTGCTGTGAACCAATCTATGAGCCTGCTCTTGATCTCACTACGGAACTGGGATGCTACCGCCGTATTCCCCATCTGATCGGCAATGGGAGCCAGCGTCGCTAGCTTACCGAGACGTTTACCTACCCAGTACGTATCTGGAGCATCCGAATATACTTCTTGTGCAGCTTCATTAAGATATTGATTTAATTTATTTTTGTCATAAGTACCCTGATCAGGTAACGAAGGCAGAACCCCTGTGAATTTCAGCTTCGTTTGAAAAGAGGATCCTTCGACTGTCTTCATCAATCCTCTTACGGATGGATAAGTGTAAGATAGAGTGGCATTCTGAGAGTTTTTCCATTGATGAGGATAAAGTGCCATAATCGTCCCCGTCTGAGTTCCCTCTTTGGCCACCGTACTCACGGTGAAGGTTGTCGTTACTTCGCTGCTACTTTCATTGTAAGTGTAGTTGGACTTGGTATCCGTCACATGAGAATACGCGTATTGTTTGTATTTATTTAAAGTTGCCACCGATGAATCCGGAAGAGAGGCGATGGAGAAGTAATTTTTGCCGTTTAAATTGTTGGTTAACGTTGTTGTTGAGATTCCGCTCCAAGTGCTCCCGGTGGGGCCATAGAGCCCATAATGTGCACCTTCGATCGTAATACCAAGAACGGAGCTACTCGCTCCACCAGACCATACTGTAGGAGGTGTATAGAACTTTAGCTTAGGGTTTCCTCCTGCATAAGTGAAATACACGT
The DNA here is from genome assembly GCF_059445505.1 of Paenibacillus sp. Y301. Lineage (NCBI taxonomy): Bacteria > Bacillati > Bacillota > Bacilli > Caryophanales > Paenibacillaceae > Paenibacillus > Paenibacillus sp. Y301. The sequence goes on from NZ_JCAIUL010000001.1 coordinate 597,847, forward strand.
AGGGAGAACCGTGCCCATAGGACACATTCATCGAGTTGTTTCCTTTTTGATACAATGCTTTGACAAACCAATCACTAAATCCGTCCACTTTAGCATCTGGGAATACGGATTCTGAGGTATGTCCCACCGTGAAGTCATGAATGTCGCCCATCCACCCAGCAATATATCCCGGTTGTGCTGTGATTCTTGAGCCAGGATAATAAATCCGTATGCCATCCGATTGATTCTTCATCGCGAGTGGATGTGGATATTGTGCTTCTGAATAGTTATCCCATGCTAGATTACTCCACCAATCGTTTGTAGGCATTTTACCTGTGACATTGGAAGTTTTAGATATGGCTGACTGTACAGCATTTGCCCCGGAGGGAAGGATTGTAGAATACGATCCCTGTCCTACGTTAATCTCGCCTGAAAACGCATACATTTTTGCCGGTAATACTAGACCTAAACATAGCATCAATAGATACAAGATGATCTTCTTCACTTAAATCCTCCTTTGTAGAATAGATTATTGGATTGGATGACTTGCATACATAGGATTACAATGATGTTTACCGTGATAAATACGTGAGCGTCTCCTTTCTTAGGATGATTTGTAGGTAATGATGGAACCTCAAGATATCAGCGCTGTACGGTGTATACACCTTCATTCTTAATCACCAAATATTACCAAGTCAAGCTATTGTTACTAATTATCAACGAAATGATCCGAAAAACCCATAAATTTGTTAAAAATAGGTTACGAAAGCCCTATTATTATTTTCGTAAAATAATAGAAAATATCTTGGGAAGGAGAGATTCTTGGTTGTGGAGATAAGGTGAGAGAAGAGTTCGAAATTTTTCGTTAAGATATCATCTATTAGGGGGGCGTTAGAGGGACTCTGAAGCAAAATGAAAACCTGTTCATAAATGAACAGGTTAATTTTATCACGTATGTTTTTTTATTATGAAGGGGGAGTTAAAATAAACTTATAATTTAGATGAGATCGTCTTCTGTTTCAACTTCTTCATCAAGCTCTACTTCTTCCTCACCATCATCTTCATCTTCGTCTTCTTCCTCATCGGCATCTTCATTAACAACTTCTTCTGTTAAATCTTCGATGGGATCTGCTGATTCAGTTACTTCTAATTCATCAACAACGACTTCATCTTCTAATACGATAGCATTTTCTAAATCTCCCATATTAATCCCTCCGTTTATGCACCTAGTTCACTAGGTGTAGAACAAATATATCATTTATGTTAGAAAAAGATTGTCATATCATGCAGCTTGAAACTAATAATTTTCCACTATTTTTTGATGATTTATGACTCTATTCTTTCGAATATTAGCTAGCAATAGTCTGTTTTTGCAGATTCATAGAATGAAATTATTTGTGTGTAGTTATGTTTGCTAGATGGTATGATACTTACGTTGATTTATACATGAGGAAATGAAGGGTGATAGGATGCAAACGTTATATGATGTTATTTTTGATATGGATGTACATGATGAATTTGGTTGGGAATTAGAGAATGTGAAGGTCATGAAGTTAAATGGATTAGAGATAAATCGTAAATTTCTGAATTTTGTTCTGCAATTAGGTGATCGTGTAGAGATCGAAACGTTGAATGGGAAGGTCTATACGGAGATAGTACATTAAGCCATTCAAGTTATTTTAGCTAAAAGGTTGTAACCTTATGAACTACTTGGCGTTATATATGATAACGACACAGTGAAGGGGACTCCGAATGTTCATAAAAAAGAAGAATAATGTTGTCCATTTATACGACCTTAGAGTGGAAGATCGGCCGCCGTTCGTTCGTGATCGACGGTCTTTGATTATAGCGATGGCTCTGTTGTTGTTAGTGATTATATTGTGCATTCGCTATCCTGGGCCGCTGACTGTGGCTGAAATGCTCTTTCAATGGGTAGGGTTACCCATACACTCGGGTGAGAATGGCATGGGATTTCATTACGCGAACATAGGTGTATTGTTGATATTGGTGGTCTTATTCTTTGTATTAGACAGAGCTCTTAATCGGGGGCTATTTGTAGCATTCATTCTTATTATGATGTTATTGAATAGTGCTCCAGGTTGGGTTATAACGACGTATCAACAGTTATTTGCATCAGGTGTATATGCTGTAGAAGTGGAACGGGATCATGTTAGTTGTAATTATGTTCTTGAAAAAAACAAATATACAGGTACCTGTCAATTAACATTAACCAATTATAGTAGAAATACTGTTGAAATAACTCCTGTCATCGAAGTTCCTATTTTTTATGGCAAGCCGCTATCTAACTTACCTGATATCCGATTGTCTTCGTTGGATCTAGCGCCACATTCAGAAGAAATCTATGGTGTGAAGTTTGATTATGATATAGATTATTCTGTGAGCATGACGGGAACCATTGGGTCTGGATTGATGATTACTTTGAGTGATGGCGTTCATGAGCGAAGGTGGGAATGAAGTGAAGGGTGATATCCACATGACAAATTCGGTATTGAATTATTATAATAGCTTCGGGGAGAGGGAGTGGAGTCGCTTAGACCGTGAACCTCTTGAATTCACCGTGAATTGTCATTACATCAATAAGTATTTACCGCCCACAGGTCATATTCTAGACAATGGTGCAGGGCCAGGTAAATATGCTATGAGACTTGCTCAGCAGGGATACCGAATGACATTAGCTGACCTCACACCTAAACTTGTAGACATAGCTAGAGAAAAGTCATGTGAGTTCCGAGTGGAGGCACTCTTTAATGGGTTTCATGTAGCGGATGCTCGGGATTTATCGGTGTTTGCAGCTGATTCCTTCGATGCATCGTTAATGCTGGGTCCGATGTATCATCTACAGGATGGGAGAGACCGTCGGATGGCTATCCAAGAACTTCATCGAGTGACGAAGAAGGGGAATTACGTATTTGTTGCTTTTCGTTCTCGTACGAATCATGCGCTGGCGTCGCTGTTATCCCCGAATCATTGGAGACCGAATGACAATATGGATGCTATTCAAGTGTTTATGCAGGATGGTATTTTTAATCATACAGATGAAGGAAGATATACCGGGGCCTACTTCTACAATGTAGAAGATATTAACCCTTTCATGGAGAGTCATGGGTTTGAATCTATTCAGCTGATTGGTTCAACCAATGTCGGGGCGTTATTGAACGAAGAGCAATGGTCATATTGGCAACAGAGGGGTCAAGAAGAATATGATCAGTTGATCAATTTCCTTATACAAAATGCTCAAGATCCATCGTTGTTGGGGATTTCCTCGCATCTTCTATACATTGGACGTACCGTTGAATAGATAGATTGTTGATGTTAAATGCTGCAGAGGTAGGGTCCTTGCCATTAATCTAACGAGAACGTCATTTACAATATCGGTTAAAAAGGGCGACTTTCGTTCAATCTGAACGGAAGTCGCCTTTTTTTGAAATATAAGAATTTATAAGTATTTCCACTTATAAATGGCTTATATTTCAACGCTAAACGTTTCTTCGTCGTTAAAGGACGACGAGATCGTTTATGCTTATCCTCTTTTACTTTATTTACAGAAGTCGAAGTAACGATAAACTGAATTATTTTTTCTTAATTGGAATCCACACTTCACAGCGATAATCCTCAGCACTTGGATTACCAGGCAGATACAGTTCAAACTCGGCTCCACCCGCGTGCTCATACCCTGTTCCAGGGAACCATTCTTGAAAGATCCGTTCCCAAACCTCTTGAATGGCGTGCGGCATGGGCCCTACAGAAGTGAAGATGGCCCAATTCGCAGCAGGAATAACAGTGGTTGCGAAACCTTGTGGGTCGGTTTCAGGGCGTCCTTCCACAGCGATCCAATAAGAAAATGTTTCTTTGTCATGCTCCATACCTGTACAGATACCCATTAAATCCTTGTCAACACCAATCTCGATAAGCTTATCGGAGGTGCCGTCTTCGTTTGCTTTCTGCCAAAGGAGGGGGATTTCGCGTGTATTCTCCCCATCTCTAGTCGTAAGCTGAATGGGTTTGCCGATAACAGTAAATGCTTCCTTTTCCACGATTCTGTATTCCATTTCTTTATCTCCCTTCAAAGCTAAGTGGAAGGAGAGGCGGGGGAACGCTTTAAGTTGTATTCCTGGCTCGCGCGCTGTAGAAGGTGCAATGCCGTGTGCCTTTCGGAACGCCTTAGCGAAAGATTCAGGAGACTCATATCCGTATTTCAGAGCTACGTCTAGCACTTTAACTTTGGAGATTGCTAGTTCCTGAGCAGCCAGTGTCAATCTACGTCTGCGAATATAGTCTGCAACCGATACACCGGTCAGCATGAAGAACATGCGCTGGAAGTGGAAAGGGGAGGAGTATGCTACTTTTGCGATATCGTCAATAAGTAAGGTTTCCTCCATCTTGCTCTCCATATAATCCAAAGCTTCCTTCATTCGGATAAGCCATTCCATGGTTGCCATCTCCTCTTGAATTCATACTATCATGATGAGGTTCTCCGCACCTGTTCCTCCGTGCTCTCTAAAGACAGGTTACATGTCTTATTCGATCATTGTCATGAGAGCGGCATCTAATGCATGGACAAGCTTATCGCACCAAATATCAAACTCCTTATCTTCTTTTTGAAGTTCAGGATGTGCGAGTATGTGTTGAACAGTCTGCTTAATACCTTGATCAAGTCGAGTGGTTGCCACGAATTCAGGTACAAGCCTTTTCAGTTTACTATTGTCAAATACGACAGAATTAGCTTTATCCCCTAGAAGTCCACCTCTGAAATCTTCTTTACTAGACGCAGCCAAGAATTCGGATGATACATGTACTGCGTTGAGTTTCACACCTAAGGCATCTGCAATGATCTCGTATATTTGATTCCAAGTAACAGATTCATCTGACGTGATATGTACGGACTCACCAATCGCATGGATATTTCCCATTAAGCCGATAAAGCCTTTCGCAAAATCACGATTATGTGTCATTGTCCATAAGGATGTACCATCGCCATGAATGATTACAGGTTTACTTTCCAACATACGTTTAGCAACTTGCCAACTTCCGTTTGCTCCATGTACACCCAGCGGAATGGAACGTTCATCATAGGTGTGACTTGGTCTTATAATGGTGATTGGAAATCCGTGTTCACGATATTGTTTCATCAGATACTCTTCACAAGCAATTTTATTTCTTGAATATTCCCAGAACGGATTCGATAGAGGGGTTCCCTCCGTAATTCGATAATCGGATAGAGGGGTCTGATAGGCAGAGGCAGAACTTACGAATATAAATTGTTTCGTCTTACCTTTGAACAGTCGAACATCTCTTTCCAACTGACTAGGTTCAAATGCTATGAAATCTGCAACGACATCAAACTCCATATGTTCAATAAGTGAAGATACATTCTCTTCGTCATGAATATCCGCTGTAATGATCTTTACTCCAGCTGGCAGAGTATCATTATGCGTACCTCTATTTAGAAGATAAAGGTCGCACCCTTGGTCCAATAACTGTCTTGTGATAGCAGAACTAATGGTTCCTGTTCCTCCAATAAATAGTGCTTTCATGATCCACCTCCGTAAAATAGTATAACGCTTTCCTTCACTATCATTATAGCGCGAACTTTAACCAGTAGAGTATGATTTAAAGATAAATCTTCGGAATTAGTTCAAAAAAAGGATAGGTTGCTAACCTAAATGTATTGTGTTTTAATAATACTATTGCAGTAAATGGATATTTACTAGGTTGACATGTTATTACCTGAAAAAGAGGTGTTTAAGATAATGAATGATTCTAACTCGTTGCTCGCAAGAGAAATGATCGGGATTTTTGATAAATTTATTAAAATCGATTGGGGTAAGAAAGAAAACCTCGGTATTCGACCAAGTGAGGTCAGAGTGTTGCTGTGTATTAAACAATTAACGACAGATGAGAGTGATATCGGGGTCAGCATTTCAGATATTAGTAAAAAACTAATCGTAACCTCTCCATCGGTAACTCAAGTGACGAAACAATTAATTGAATATGGTTACGTAAAGAGTGTACCTGACTCCAAGGACAAACGAATAACATTACTCCGCTTCACAGATTGTGGAGAGGAATTTACTCAAAGAGCATGGGAGCGAGTAAGCACTCACTTTACGGGTCTAATTGAGAGGCTTGGAGAGGAGAAAGTTACAACACTTATTATGCTGCTTGAAGAAGTTTATGAATATTCTAGAGAGTCGAAGGAACTTAAATCATAACAGACATGGCAAGCCATTGTCCGTCCATGAAAGAAGTTTATTTTACAGGATGATATAATGGGTCGGAGTCGGTTGTTTGAGAATGGAATGGAACAATAAATCGTGGATGTTAGAGGTGAATCGGAATGATTAAGTTATCTGTAATCGCACCGATGTACAATAATGAAGATCATATTAGAGAACTTCATCGTAGTATTACAGATGCAATAAAAGATAGAGTTGAGAGTTATGAGATTATACTTGTTAATGATGGCAGCAAGGATCGCAGCGCAAGTGTTCTGAATGACATAGCGAGTACAGATGAGTTCGTAAAAGTAATTCATTTTGAGAAAAACTGTGGTCTAACGGCGGCTATTTGGGCAGGCATTAGAAAGTCAGAGGGCGAATTAATTGCATTAATTGATGCAGATTTACAAACAGATCCCCGAGATATTTTTAGATTAATGCCTTTTATTGAAAGAGTGGACTTTGTTAATGGCAAACGAACGGATCGAAAGGATGCTTGGATTAAAAAGGTATGTTCACGCATTAGAAATGGCATTCAAAATTGGTTGACAGGTGATACCATTAGAGACGCAGGGTGTCCGCTGAAGTTAATGAAACGGGAAGTGGCTGAGAGTTTCTACTTATATAATGGCATGCATCAATTTCTCCCCACACTGGCAAAAATGAATGGATTCTCTGTTATTGAGGTTTCCGTAACGCATAGGAAAAGCAAGAAGCATGGCGGTTCAAAGTATGGTTTGTATAAACGAACATTTCTTGGGTACAAGGATGCAATAATGTTGGGGTGGATCAAGAAAAGAGTCGTTCAGTATAGAATAAAAGGCGAATAGCACGAAGTTTCAAGCTCCATATATACGATAGGATCAAAAAAGCACCTCAAGATTAGGAGGGAACTGAAAAACTTTCGTGTTTAATTTTAAGTGAACATACAAAATAAAATGGGTGATCTTTCGTTCAATTTATAAACGGAAGGTCGCCTTTCTTTACGCCGTATTTCAGTTTTTTTCTGTCATCAAGAAAGTTATGTTTCGTTTCAGATTGACGGAGAATACTGCCATCGCACCTTGGCACTGCATTGCGACCATTATCGAGACAATATTTATAGAGGGAAGCATCATGAACACCCGTCTAGATTTGATACCTTTATCATACGAAAAAACAGGCACCTTTTGCACAAAGAGATTGTGAAATAGATGCCTGTAAAGAAAAAAATGGAATACGTTCGAAGCAGTGAAGATGACGGAATTGTCCTGAAGAAGCGTAAGCGTTCGTCTAAAAGCTTTCCTTAGGAAAGCTACATCGGAAGCATAATCTTGCCATCGGATTTCAACCGCTATAGGGGGTTATACAATCAAGAAATCTGAGGGCAACAGCGATCGTAAGGACAATCCGTTATCGTAGCGGCATCCTACACAATGTGTCGACTTTGTCAGTGACATCCAAGAATAGAAATTGTTCCACTATAATCTAATCTGATCTTGCGGCCATAAGTCCCAAGGATATTGGGATGGCGGTGTAGAGATTAATGTCACTTCTTCCTTCGTGACGGGATGAGGGAAGCCAACAAATACCGACCAAAGGGCGATTTGCTGTCCAACCTTGTTCACCCCACGACCGTACTTCTGATCACCATATAGGGGGTAACCAGCATGACTGAACTGTACACGAATCTGATGGGATCTCCCTGTAAGAAGTTCGACTTGGACTAGACTTAAAGAACCTGAGGTTCCGATCACTTTGTAATCTAGGATCGCTTCTTTGGCTCCGGCTGTACCACGCGCAACAACAGATACAGTATTCGTCTTAGGATCTTTTAACAGCATATCGTGTAATCTTCCTTGTGGGGAAGATAGGGTTCCGTGTACGACGGCTAAATAGACTTTACGGAAACTACGGCTTCGAACAGTTTCGGATAGACGGGAAGCTGCCTTGGATGTCTTCGCGAAAATCATTGCGCCTCCAACAGGTCGATCTAGTCTATGAACAAGCCCAACGTATACGTTGCCGGGTTTATTATACCGTTCCTTAATATCCTGTTTAAGAATATTCACGAGGTCGGGATCACCCGATGCGTCTTCTTGGGTAGGAACATTCACAGGCTTAACAATGCCAAGAAGATGGTTGTCCTCATAGAGGATAGGTATAGTGGAATTCGATGTATCCTCTTGCTTCATAGATTTAAGCCTCCCAGCGACCTAGAATACCACATGGAAGAGTTAGGCCTGATGAAGAAATAGGAAGACCAATTTCCCCTGAAGATATACTACCACTATATTTCCGAGCCATAGTCATAGACAACATATTGGTCAGAACCGTTGGTGAAATCCCAGTCGTATAGGAATTGATGAGCATAAAGAGAGGGTTGTCTGACATAATTTCCATACAGCTCTCAAGAAACGGATACAAGCTGGACTCCAGCTTCCACATCTCGCCACCAGGACCACGACCATAGGAAGGGGGATCCATGATGATAGCGTCGTATTTATTCCCACGACGTTGTTCACGTTGTACGAATTTAAATACGTCATCAGTGATGAATCGTACCGGCCGGTCTTGTAGACCGGAAAGATGAAGATTCTCTTTCGCCCATTGCACCATACCTTTAGCTGCATCTACGTGTACAACCTCTGCACCCGCATAAGCTGCTGCAACCGTGGCACCACCTGTATATGCGAATAGATTCAATACTTTAATCGGACGACCTGCAGCTGAAATTTTGTCCATCATCCAGCGCCAATTCACAGCTTGTTCTGGAAATAGTCCAGTATGTTTGAAATTCGTTGGTTTTATGTGGAATTTCAACTTATCGTAAGAAACAGTCCAGCGATCTGGAATAGGTTTCTTCATATCCCATTGACCGCCACCAGCTGAACTACGAGTGTAATGACCATGGACTTTACGCCATGCGTCAGTTTCATTCTCTAGTGGCCAAATGATCTGTGGATCAGGTCTACGTAAGAAGACATCGCCCCATCTTTCAAGCTTATCACCGTCACCTGTGTCTAATAATTCGTAATCTTTCCAGTCGTGTGCTACATACATCATTAATCCATCCTTCATTTCAGTCTAAAAGTCATTTAGCTTATATTGTACAACATTTGTCCCACACAATACATCTTATGAAGGAAAAGGTTTTGAATATGTACTTGATATCTTCGTTCCATGAGGTTAAAATGGGGATGTAACAAGTTGTACGTACAAGGTGATATTTAAACAAGTGATACGTTAGGCAGTTATCATATGTAACCTTTTGAAAAAGAATGATTAGCACTTCTAGTTGTACGTACAATACGGTGTGAACTTTTCAACCTGATAGTGAAGCTTGCATGAAATATCTATGGAAGTTATTAGAGGAGGATTTATTCATGTTAAAAGTGAAACCGTTTCAATTCTGGTTTGTAACCGGGAGTCAGCACTTATATGGTCCAGAAACACTTCAACAAGTAGAAGAACATTCCCGTAAAATAGTAGAAGGCCTTAATCGTCATGACAATGTCACATTTGAAATTGTAAATAAACCCGTTCTTACGAACCCAGATTCAATACGTAGATTGTGTATCGATGCAAATAGTGACGAGAATTGTGCCGGTATTATTACATGGATGCATACATTCTCTCCATCCAAAATGTGGATTGCGGGTCTTTTGCAATTGAAGAAGCCACTTCTACATTTACACACGCAATTTAACCGTGACATCCCTTGGGATGCCATCGATATGGACTTCATGAACTTGAATCAGTCTGCACACGGTGATCGTGAATTTGGATTTATCGGTGCTCGTATGGGTATTCCTCGTAAAGTCGTTGTGGGTTATTGGGATGATCTTGCTGTTGTGGAGCGCATTAGTAGTTGGATGGCAACGGCTTCAGCAATTAATGAAAGTCAACATCTTAAACTGGCTCGCTTCGGGGACAACATGCGTAATGTTGCCGTTACAGATGGGGATAAAGTAGAAGCACAGATCAAGTTAGGCTGGGATGTAAGAGCTTATGGGATCGGTGATCTAGCTGATGTGATTAGTGGCGTGTCTGAAGGTGATGTTAATGCACTCTTTGAAGAATATACACAGAAATATGTATTATCTGAACAGGCGAAATCTGCGGGTCCAGTAAAAGAAGCTATTCTTGAACAGGCTCGTATTGAGCTTGGTATGAAGGCATTCCTTGAGCAAGGTGAATTCTCCGCTTTTACAACGAACTTCGAAGATCTACATGGAATGAAGCAATTACCAGGACTTGCTGTTCAACGTCTGATGGAACAAGGGTATGGATTCGGTGGAGAAGGAGATTGGAAGACATCTGCTTTACTTCGTCTCATGAAGATCATTGCTCGTAATGAGGGTACTTCCTTCATGGAAGATTACACATATCACTTCGAACCAGGGAACGAATTAATTCTAGGATCTCATATGTTGGAAGTATGTCCAACGATTGCTGCTGACAAACCACGCATTGAAGTTCATCCATTGTCCATTGGGGATCGTCAAGATCCTGCTCGCATGATTTTTGATAGTCGTAGTGGCCCGGCACTTGTTGCCTCTCTGGTGGACATGGGGAATCGTTTCCGTCTTATCATTAATGTAGTTGATGCCGTTAAAGCCATTCATGATATGCCGAAACTTCCCGTTGCGCGCGTCATGTGGAAACCGGAACCATCCCTTGCGGTATCTGCGGAATCCTGGATTCTTGCAGGGGGAGCGCATCATACCGTATTCTCATATAAAGTGACTACAGAACAGCTTGTAGATTGGGCAGAAGTGGTGGGTATCGAGTGTGTCATCATTGACAAGAATACAACGCCACAACTGTTTAAGAATGAGCTTCGTTGGAACGATATGTACTGGAAAATGAATTCTTAATTTTATCATTTGATTTAGCCAATAATGCAATATTCTTTCATATGAGGGTCAAACGATTCCCTGTGGAGATACTTATCTACGATAAAAGAGACATTCAAACGATTCCGTTTGAACGTCTCTTTTTCTTTTTTAGAAATGATGCACTTTATTTTTCGATCCGATCCGTTATCCACTGTATTGATAATAATCTTGTTGCTCCTGTGTAACGAACCCACAGGCTTCATATAGCTTCAAGGCTTTAGGGTTTTGAACGGCTACTTCTAGCCAGATTTCCTTCTCCTTAGGCCGTTCCTGCTCAATAATGAGCTGGAGTGTTTTACGACCAATCCCTTGACTACGAAGAGCTTGATCCACTACGAAGCCGTAGATCCATGTTTGTGCTTCCATTGGGACAACATTAACTTTTCCAACAGTTGCACTGTCAGAGTTCACAACATACATATGCTGTAGCCCATCTTCAGTTAAGGACTTCTTCATATCAAGTATATCGTCGTCACTCATTCCAAATCCTTCTTTATCCAGACGGAGCAATTCTTCGATATCATCATCGATAGCACTGCGAAGGGTAACATCATGTTGAGGTGTATCTACTTCATTAGAGCCTGTTGGGTCCTGGATATGAGCAGAATCCCATCGCATCTGATATTCCGAACTCTCATATTGACAAGGGATCGATTGAAGGAATTGTTTCCCAGAGACCGAATTAGCAGGTGTGTTTAGTAATAGTGATGAATAGCCTACTTCAAATAGGTCCTGTGTGGCTTTTTGAAATAGGGATGTAAATATCCCTTGTCGACGATACGCGGGATGTACCATACCACAAATCTCAAATTTAGCACCAAATTTATAGACACCTAGGAAGCCGATTAGCGTATTCCCATCATCTGAATAATGGAAATAATCATTCTTTTCCTCTGCTTTTCGGGAACGTAATGATTCCCAATTAAGCTTAAGGGCGATAGCGTCGGTATTCTCACAAAGGTGTTGAAGTGTTTGAATATCCTGTAGTTGTTGTTGATTAAGCAAGTGCAGATTCCTCCAATTTGTCCTCTCCCATGAAAAGGTTACTTCAATACATCTGCATATTCTGGATGTTTCTCGAATTGGTGTTTGGCGTAGCTACATTCTGGAATAATCTTACTGTTCTCTTGTCTAGCCTGATCGACAACATGGCGAACAAGTTGTTCACCGATGGATTGGCCTCTAAGCGTCTCAGATACGTATGTGTGATCAATAAGAAGTTGCTGTTGTTCAGGTCTACTATACGTAATCTCTGCTAGCATCTGTCCATCTTCTTCAATATAGAATCTTCCTTTTTCGGATTGAATGTTGTTACTCATTGGCAAAGCCTCCTTATATTGTAGATTGTAACATTTGACAGTCTAGGAAATCCAATGTTGTGAAGTATTCTGTAAACAATGGGCGTCTGCCCCTTTCTCACCCTGGGTGAAAAGAATATGCTGAGGTATTATTAAGCTTAGAAGGTGGTTAACACATGGGGATCAAGACAGGTTCACAATATATACAGCAGATCGATCACTCTAAGCCCGAAGTCTGGTTTCATGGAGAGAAGCTCTCGGGACGGATATCTAATCACAGAGCATTTCGAGGGTTAATGGTTACACAATCCTCCATGTACGATATGCAACATGAGCCTATGTATAAGAATAAAATGACCTTTAGCTCTCCAACAACCGGTAATCCAGTAGGACTGTCTTTTCTGCACCCCAAGAGCAAAGAAGACGTGGCCAGACGTCGTGAGATGATGGTATTGTGGGGTGAACAGCACCAAGGATTCATGGGCCGTTCGCCGGACTATATGAATACGGCCTTGATGTCATTTAACGCTGCTTCTGAAATATTGTCAGAGGGATCACCACAATATGCACAGAATCTAAGAGATTATTATGTGTATTGCCGTGAGAATGACGTGACACTTTCACATGTGTTTGTTCAACCTCATGCAAGTAGGGTCCTGAAATTAATGGATAATGGATCTTTTGATACCGAAGCGGCAAAGATAGTAGATTCAAATAAGGATGGAATTATTGTGAACGGTGCCTTTTTATTGGCTACACAAGGGGTTACTTCGGATGAGATATGGGTTCATCCACCGGTTACAACCTACCTTCAAGAGACGAATAATCCCAATACTTTTGTATTTGCTGTTCCTAACAATTTACCAGGGATGAAATGGATTTGCCGTGAGAGTATGGTTGGTGGGGGTTCGCTCTTCGATTATCCGTTGAGTTCGAGGTACGAAGAAATGGATACATTGATCGTATTTGATCATGTGCTTGTTCCATGGAACCGTGTATTTGTTGCGGGTAATGATCGTTTATCTCAACGTTTATTTAGTGAGAGTGGATTTCATACACATTCTGCCCATCAAGTATTGTGTAGGTACATTACAAAAGCTGAGTTCTTACTAGGTGTCATTCTTAATATGGTGGAGTCTCTTGATCTAGGGGCACAACCACAGATTATAGAAAAGGTATCTGAAGTGATCGTTAGTGTCGAGACCTTAAAGGCGTTGTTAATAGCTTCCGAGGTTAATGCGTCTGCTGATCGATGGGGAGGTATGTTGCCAGATCGTAATTCGCTATGGACAGCTAACGTGTTGTTTCCCAAAATATATCCTCGTATGTTGGAGATCATTCAACTCATTGGAGCGAGTGGCATCATTATGATTCCGTCGGAAGCGGACTTCAATACGGAAATTGAACCTTATTTAAGTACTTATTTAGAAGGTAATTCCATGGATGCAAAGAAAAAGGTACAGTTATTTCGACTTGCATGGGAGCTAAGTGCAAGTGGGTTTGGAGGTCGACAGTCGCTATATGAGCGATTCTTCTTCGGTGATGCTAATACTGTGAATAGGAGACTATTTCAAGGTTATTCGCATAAAGATCATTTAATCAAGAAAGTGAATGATTTTCTGACATAATCACTTATTAACTTGCATATCTATGGTAGGGGGAACGTCCGGATTTACAGGAGAGGGAAACCGTCCGAAAGAGCCATTCTTGTATAAGATGGAGGCGGACGGATATGACCGTAGAACAGCTCATTCAACTGCTTGTGCTGATGATTATGATCATGGAGCTCGTGGTTGGAAAAGGAAAGTCATAATGGATGTATATGCACTTTATTCAAGTGAGTACTTCGTAGGAATAAACAGACAAAGAGCGCCTATTGTGGCGCTCTTTGTCTGTGTTTACATGGAGGAGAGATTAACTCCGAGTGAATTCTGTCTTTTTCTTCGCAATTTACCTTGTGGGACAATCATAGGAGAGTCATATATAGGATCTGGCATTACTTCACATTTCAAGCGGAATACAGCTTCAATGGTTTCGGCATTAATGACATCTGAAGGATGTCCTTGTGTATATACAGCTCCGTCTTGAATGGCTACGATATGATCCGCATAACGGCAAGCCAGATTAATATCGTGAAGGACCATAACGATTGTACGACCGTCTCGTTCGTTTAATTCACTTAATAAATCTAGCACATCGATCTGATGAGTCAAATCAAGGTAAGTTGTTGGTTCATCAAGTAATATAATATCGGTCTGTTGAGCTAGTGTCATCGCAATCCAGGCACGTTGACGCTGACCTCCAGATAAAGAATCAACAGACCGCTCCGTTAAATCTTCAATACCTGTCGCTTGTATTGCAGAGCTTACAGCATATTCATCTTCCTTAGACCATTGTTGAAGCCAAGACTGATAGGGATATCTACCTTGCTTAACTAATTGCAAGACGGTCAGTCCTTCTGGAGCAACGGGGCCTTGGGGAAGGAGAGAGAGTTGCTTAGCTAATGATTTGGAAGCCAGGTTTGAGATATTCGATCCGTCCAATTGAATCTCGCCTTGCGCTGGTTTAAGGAGACGGGCTAATGAGCGTAATAATGTCGATTTGCCACAACCGTTGCTACCGATAAAGACGGTAATTTTCCCTTCAGGTATTTCTAGGTTTAAATGATCAAAGATGAAGACTCCTCCGTAGGACACGGCCAAGTCTTTGGCTTCAAGTATGCTCATTAAGGTCATTCCTCCTTCAGTTATGCATTTCGACTACGATATAGTAAATATAAGAAGAACGGTGCCCCAATGGCTGCAGTGAATACGCCTGCTGGAATATCAAGAGGTGTAAAAATCGTTCTTGCAGCTAGGTCTGAGATAAGTAATATCAGAGCACCCAATAATGCACTAACAGGGAGCAATCCGCCGAAGGATGAACCAACTAGCTTTCTAGCCATATGAGGTGCCATCAAACCGATGAATGTAATTGCGCCTCCTATTGCCACAGCAGCACCTGCCAGGGCAACACTAAGTAATAGTAGAATAAGTCGGTGTAGTTGTACGTTTGCGCCAGCGCTTGTAGCCACATCATCTCCAAGTGCTTGCACATTCACGTGTCGTGCTTGAATCCAAGTTAATGGGAGTAAGATGAGAACCCATGGTAGTAATGTAGTAACATCTTTCTCCCAAGACGAACCATAGATGCTCCCAGTCATAAATGTCATTGATTTGTTAGCAAGAACAAAGGCGCCTGATATGATAAACATATAAGAAATGGACTTAAAAGCAGCAGATAACCCCGTTCCTATGAGAATCATCCTTAATGGGGATGCGCCATCCTTCCATGACAGAAGATAGAGCAGAGCGGTTACGACGAATGCACCGATGATCGCTGCTAAGGGAGCCCATTGGATCGATACATGTTCAGATAAGAAGAAAATGAACAGTACGGTACCAAGAGAAGCCCCTTCCGTAATACCCGTTACATCAGGTGAAGCAAGTGGGTTGCGAATGATCCCTTGAAGAACAGCACCAGAAACGGCTAAAGAGGCACCTACAAGTACGGCTATAATAATCCGTGGAAGGCGGAGTTTCATAATGATGACGTCATTCACGCTACTTCCTTTACCGGCAAACGTCTGAATCACTTCAAGAGGAGACACATATTTACTACCAATTCCAGTACTAATCACAATAAGCGCGGCGGTAAGAATAAATAATATCGTAGTAATCCATAGCGTTCGTTTCTCAATTAGGAAAGAAAATTTCGACTTATTCCATCGCAGTGATGTGTATTTACTCATTGCACTCGTTTTCCTTTCCTTGCGATATAGACGAAGAATGGCACACCAAGGATGGCCGTCATTACGCCAACAGGTATTTCTTTGGGCATAGCTATGTAACGGGAACCAATATCTGCGCCTACTAATAATATCCCGCCTAATAGGGCGGAGTATGGTATGAGCCACCGGTAATCGTTGCCGACGAGAAATCGGACAATATGTGGGATGATAATGCCTACAAATGCAATTGGACCAGCCATAGCGACAGATCCCCCAGCAAGGAGAATTACAGCAATAGAAGCTAGGGTTTTGATTACAACCGTACGTTGACCAAGGGTCTGTGCAACATCATCTCCCATTAATAACACGTTAAGATGTCTAGAGAGTGATAGAGCTATAACGAAGCCAACCAATAGATACGGTAACACATTGATGAGTGCATTCATATCTCTACCTGCAACAGAGCCTACTAACCACACGAGGATCTGATCGAACATTTTACCATTGGTGAGCATATATCCTTGCGTCATAGAGTGAAAAAAGGCAGCAATGGATGAACCTGCGAGCGTAATTTTGATAGGTGTCATACCATCTTTTCCGATACTTCCAAGATAAAATACGATAGATCCGCTTATGGCCGCGCCTAGTAGAGCAAATAAAGTCAGTGATTGCATACCACTGATTCCGAGCCATCCTGATGCAATAACGACCATAAATGCAGCGCCCGAGTTAACCCCGAATAAGCTAGGTGAAGCGATGGGATTACGAGTAATGACTTGCATTAATGCTCCTGCTATTGCTAGACTTGCACCGGCAGCTGCAGCAATCAGGGCGCGTGGGACGCGTACCGTTTGAATGATTAAATGTTGTTGTGATAATGGATCATAATGAAGGAAAGAATCCCATATGGAGGATAACGGAATATCGGTAACTCCATATATAACACTACATATAATAGCTACAACTAGTAATAACAATGAACTTGCAAGACCAAGTAATCTCATATATGCCTACTTTCTGCTTCATTTGCGTAAGTCTACAGTAGAATTTTAGTAGATTCACGTACATGTGTCAATGCAATTGATAATCATTTTCATTGACAATATGGTGAATAATTATTACTATGGTCACAGTAGGAATAATTATTAATACATAGGGGGATTTAGCATGTTAAAGAAAGGCAATATGACCAAGACCAGAATGGGATGGGTACTAAGCACTCTTATTCTAATAATGATCGTAACGGGTTGTGGATCTAATAATAATAATTCAGCAAATGTGTCTAATAAAGTTAGTGACGATGCAGTAGGTACAGAGCAATCCTCGGACCAAGTTCGTACCATCAAACATGCTATGGGGGATACTGAGATTAAAGGAACACCACAACGTGTAGTCGTTCTAACCAACGAAGGAACTGAAGCCGTGTTGGCTCTTGGAATTAAACCCGTTGGAGCTGTTAAATCATGGACAGGTAGTCCTTGGTATGATCACATTGCAAAAGATATGGAAGGTGTTCAAGAGTTAGGCGAAGAAGGACAACCTAATCTGGAGTTAATCGCAGGATTGCAACCAGATCTAATCATCGCTAACAAGATGCGTCATGAAGAGATCTACGAGCAATTGAAGGCCATTGCACCAACAGTTGAATCTGAAACACTACGTGGTGACTGGAAAATCAACTTCAAGCTCTATGCTGAAGCACTAGGTAAATCAGAAGAAGCAGATAAGCAACTGGCTGCTTTTGACACTAGAGTTGAAGATTTCAAAGCTAAGGCTGGCGATAAACTGAAAGAAACGGTGTCCGTGGTTCGGTTCATGGCCGGAAAGACACGTGTATATCATGGAGATACATTCTCAGGTATTATTTTCGACCAGATCGGTATTGCTCGTAATGATATGACATTGAATAGTAAAGAAACGTTTGTAGATGAAATCACTAAAGAACGTTTACCAGAAGTGGATGCTCATCGTTTGTTCTATTTTACTTACGACACAGGTGATGGTAAAGCTAACGATACAGAAAAGGAATGGGTCAATGATCCGTTATGGAAAGGTCTAAGCGCGGTTAAAGAAGGACGAGTATATCGTGTGGATGATGCGATCTGGAATACAGCAGGTGGGATCAAAGCAGCTAACCTAGTCTTAGATGAGCTCTACATCATTTATGATGTGAAATAAAGAAGCGAATAAATGAATTGAAACAGTCGGCCCAAGACGGGTCGGCTGTTTTTGTATGATGAGAAATAGCATAACCTATTTGTTTACCCATATATTTAATGAGATGTTGCTGTTACGGTCGAGATTAGGGCTTAATTTAGTAGGTACATGTGAGAAGGAGGTACGTGGGATGAAAACTCTGTATAAGCTCATGTGGGTTAGAATCATCGGCGTAATTATTGTGGGGTATTGTATTATTCCAGGTATAACCGTGTTAGCCCATGTTCATGGGGAGGGTCATGCTACTAACAATACAGGAACTTCATCATTAACGATTTATACAGGTATCATTTCTCTTATTATCGTTATATTCCTCATAGCCGTTCTGATGGGTCGGTTGCATAAACAAGGATCAACGCTTTCTACAATGTCAGGTATGATGGCAACAATGACAGCGGGGATGCTCTCGAGTATGGTTGTTGGAACGATCGCGGGAATACTAATTGAACGATTATTATTGTCTGCCGTCATTGGCGTTCTCTTTGGCATAGTTGTCGGCTATATATTAGGATTGCCACTAAGTCTTCTTGCTTCGATGGACGGGATGCTCTCAGGTATAATGGGAGGGATGATGGGGGCTATGTTGGGTGTGATGGTCACGACGGATTATCCAACGTTAACTATTGTTTTCGTCGACCTTCTTTTCTTTGTTGCGATGGCTTTTCTGTATAAGCTATTAGAGACGGAAGTGACTACTTTAAAATAATGAAGAGAATGAATAAGCCTTCCGGTTGTTGGAAGGCTTTTGACCCTTTTGACCCTTTCTAAGGATTTAGGGATTTAGTGATGTTAGGATGTAAGACTCTGAGTCGTGAAGTCGCTAATGCTCTAAGTCGCGATGTCGGTAATGCTTCGAAGTTACTAATACACTAAGTCGCGATGTCGCTAATGCTTCGAAGTTACTAATACTCTAGGTCACTGAGTAACTAATTCTTCGAAATAAACAATGTTCTAAGTCTCTAAGTAACTAATTCAATAATTCACTAAGGCTCTAAGCACTAAGTTTAATTGTGTGTTGAAACAATGGAGTATGTAAGAAGTAGCAGGATGAAGGAATGAAACGGAAGTCACATTAATAATAACAGGAAATACTCCTGCTAATATGACTAGTGAACACTTCGTAGATCAGTTAACTGGAATTTCTCCATTTAATTCGAACGATATACCGAAATTATTGAATAATATACAATATTAACTGGAAAATTTCCTGTTATAGAGGGATTTAACGGGTTCTACCCATCATTTAGCTGGATAATTTCCAGGTAAATGAAATCATGCAGAGATAGGTTATCATCATGGAGATGCGCAAGCATTCGCCTACAAGTTTGCTACATCAGAAGTATAAGCTTGCCCTCTGATTTCAACCGCTTCAAGCGGTATTTAGTCTTGAGATCAGAGGCAAGAGCAAATCGTAGAGACAATCTGTCATATATATTTGGATATAAATATGTGAATTTACTTTGTTAGCAGAACTATATGCGATATGTGTATCTTTTTCTGTGGCAACAGCTAAGAGGTGTATTTTGTATGTCATGATTAGATTGCCTTGATCTCCAATTATATTATTACCGTGTTCTCCGCTTGCCATAATAGTACGTGCTAAGGGGCCACCAAAGAATGGCGAAGATTGGATAGACTGCCCAGATGGTGTTCGCGGTAGAAATAACATTTGTTGTGATGAAAAATAAGCTTGTGAGGATACTTGCTGCAATAGAGAATGCGTAATGTTTCTTGATTCTCCCGAAGTATATAGCTAAAGGCCACCATAATACGAGAAAGGTGGGATATATGACCCAAGGATACTGAGGTGCGTAGAATGTGTTGAGCACTGCGTAGTACAGGATTGTACCTATACTTCCAATGATGGCGGTTGTTAATGTTGAACGATATTTCCCTAAATACATAAGGACAGGCCACAAGAGAATGGGGTAGATTGCAAATACAAACCATATATGATCCGGACTTTTTAGCATATTCTCGATGATTAGAAACGCAATGAGGATGAATGAGGTGATAGCTGAATAGTGATGAAGTTTTCCTTTATTCAAAAAGTAGCCTGAGATCGGCCATTGTAGAATAGCAAAGGATGGATAGATGAACCATATCTCATGAGGTGTGGTACTGTAATTAATAAAGGCAAAAAACAGGATGCTTAGCACACTTGCAACGGTAGCAAAACTTGCTTGTTGCTTATTCATTATTTGAACGCCTCCTTATTTCATTCCTAACCATTTATAGAACATCGAGAGTGGCCACCAAGCGACAGCGAACACGGGATACACGAACCAGATCACATCTGGTGAATAATAAAGATTGATAAACACGAACAATGCCGTAATAAGTCCGCTTCCCCAAAGTGAGAATCCTAAATGCAAAGAATAACGTTTGGGGTTTTTAGCGGGCAATCGGTTCGTACCCAACTCTTTTTTAATATCTTCAATATCACCAAATTCAACAATGGCCTTGTTAATAGCATCTTCCTCATCTTTACCACTAAAGATCAGGTCGCTAACTTTCTCTTCCAAGTTCTGAATAATGTCTTGCATCATCAATTCTTTGTGATCGCTTGCAGGGACATCTCTAAACAATTCCTTAACATGATTTTTAATTTGGCGCATTACATACCCTCCATAAAAATATTTATTATTTCCTTAATTTCTTGCCACTCTTCAACCGTTTCTTTGAAATAGGCCTTGCCAAGCTTCGTAATTTTATAGTATCTACGTTTGCCCCCATGCGAAATGTCTCCGAAATAGGATTCAATTAATTCTCTTCGCTCTAACCTTTGGAATACGGCATATAAGGTGGCTTCCTTAATCTGAAAGCGGTCATTTGTCCGTAGACTGATTTCTTTGGAGATTTCATAACCGTATTGATCCTTCTCATAAATGAGCCTCAAAATAATAGCATCTAAATGTCCACGAATGATGTCACTACGAACCATTAGTATCCTCCTTCTTGGAAAAAAGTGTTCTACCTGATAGAGTAAAATTATCATACATTGCTCTATCTGTCAAAGTAATTATAGGCGAATATATCTGAGGGAACTTCTTGTGGATAATACATTTGTTACGATGTTGAAGAAATCGTGAATTCAAAAAATACATATTCATTTAGATGAATAAGATTTACCTTAAATTTGTTTATTTATGAGATATCAGAGGTACTATATCTAATATCACATCTTATTGTCCTGAAACTGGATATTATTAAATATGATATGCTACTTTATAACTAGGTAAATAGTCCTTAAATCACATCTAGAGCTTACATATGATAGAGAGGAATATGTTCATGTCAAAGGATAAGCATTGTAAAAAACCTGCTTCAAAATCCGAGTTATTCTCAGTGTATGGAGCATTATGGATGTATATATTGAGAATAATCATCTTGCAACATTACTTGTTGATGCTGTTGAAGAATAGAAGTATCCGCATTTGATGTTAAATTTATATTGGCAGAGGCCATAATGAATGCCCATTATCATGGGAACCAAAAAGATTGTACAAAGCCAATTTATTTATATCAGATGTAAGCTAAAAGTTATGCACTAGAATATACAAGTGAAGGACTGGGGTGATGAAACAGAGAAGTTCTCCATTCCAGAGGAGATTGACAATGATGACTTGTTTGATGAGGGAGGGAGAGGTTTATTTCTAATTTGTTGTTTATCGGAGCATGTAGAAATGATTCATAATACGGATTCATATTGATAAAACGTTAAACGATACGATAGTACGAAATTTGTTATAACCGTTCCTAAGGATAAAGATGACACAGATCTACTATGCATAAGATAATGGGGAGGATAGCAATGAAGGTTAGTCTAAAAGTAAAAATAAGCATACTCTTGTTTTTGATCATTAGTATTCCTTTATCTATTTCTGGAATAATGTCTTATAATTTGGCATCTCAATCCACACAAACAATAATAGAAGAGGAACTCATAAATACTACATCTTCAGCTGCCAAAACGATTGATAATAAATTAGAAGTTGCAAGGAATTATCTGCAAATATTAACCAAGAATAATGCGTTAGACAAACTTACGATAGACCCTATGAATCGTGATTTAATGGACAATGTCTATCAATATATATCGAGTATTCAAGAAGAGAATATGGATTTAATAGAATCGCTGATCATTACTGATGTAAAAGGAACGGCACTTATTACTAATAGTTCAGAATCACCGGACATGAACCTGAGTGATAGAGAATATTTTCAGAATGCGCTTCAAGGATCAGAAGCTATTAGTAATGTAATTATTTCAAAAGATACTAATAATCCTATTGTAGCCATCGCATTACCTTTACAGAATGACAGTCACACAACGGGTGTATTGGTTGCAACAATACTTTTTGATACAATCTCGCAGTCTGCATCTGAGATCAAGATAGGAGATACCGGTTATGCTTATATGATTGACCAAACAGGACTATTCGTCTCCCATCCAGTAAAGGAAAAAGAACTTGTAGAGAATCTTGGTGGAACAGATAATAACGAATTAAATGCACTCTTACAAAAGATGAAGGCTGGGGAAACGAGTCAAGGATTCTACACATATGAAGGCGTGTATAAGTATGTAACCTTTCAACCTGCGGGTAATTGGATTGTAGCCACTACCGCAAATTATGAGGATTACATGGAACCGGCCATCAGAATCCGTAACGAAACGATCTTGATCATAGTAATCTGTATCTTTGTTGCCATGATACTAGGCTATTTATTTACAACACTAAATATTATCAAACCAATTGGTAAACTGAAGAAGGCGATGGCTATAGCTGGTGAGGGTGACTTAACCATACATACCTCCTTAAGAACGGGTGATGAGCTTCAAGAATTGAGTCAATCTTTTAATACGATGATAGATACGCAGGCAGATATTATAGAAAAGATAAGAGTAGGCTCTAACGTATTGTGCTCCATGTCTGAAGAAATGGCAGCATCTTCAGAGCAGATAAGTGCATCCATTCAGGACATTAGTTCTAGTACTGAGGAAATTGCTTCTGGTGCAGAAAATAATAATCAATCCGTCATTCATGCTTCCCAGGTTCTCGTACAGTTGTCGAGTCTAGTTCAGATGGCCCAAGTTAAAGCGGAAGCTACATCTATTAGTGCGGTTTCAACAAACAAGGTAGCCTTGTTAGGAAGAACGGGTGTTTTGAATGCTGTAAAGGCTATGGATGCCATTAGCAACAGTACAAAGGAGACCGAAGATATACTGATTTCAATTAATGAAATGTCGGATAAGGTCTCTACAATTATTGGAACAATTAATTCGATATCTCAACAAACGAATTTGCTTGCTTTAAATGCTGCAATTGAGGCGGCAAGAGCGGATGAAAACGGTGCAGGATTTAGCGTAGTAGCTAGTGAGGTCAAGAAACTATCGAAAGAATCTCATATTCGTTCAGAAGAAATATCAGAATTGGTTCATAGTATGGTTTATAAAATTGAGAAGGCTGTGATTGCCATGAGAGGGGCATCTGAAGCTGTAACAGAAGGTGTGCTAATTGTTCAGGAAACGGATCATGCCTTTGTTCATATTATTGAATCAGTAGAACGGATAAGTGAAAATGTACAGGAAATCTTGGATATCACTAAGGATGAAGTAGCAACCTCTGATCAGATCATCAGTCTCATTGATTCGATGGGCAACATTTCGGAATTAACAGCAATGAATAGTAATAACGTTTCTGCTGCAATTGAAGAACAGTCAGCGACGATAATTAACTTTGCGAGCTCCGCGGAGGAAGTGAGTGCCACGGCCAACGAACTTGAGATCCTTGTGGAACATTTTAATATAAAAGATGAATAGCTTGAATGAAATCGTCATCCATAGGTCCATTTGCCAGGAGCACAATAGGTAATTTATAATCGAAATAAATAACTTGTTGAAATAGGAAGGGATGACTAACTTATGATTAAATCGTTGGAATGTCCACACTGTGGTCAAGTTAATGATGTTAATACACAAAAGATTGATGAAGCTTTATGTGGATCTTGTAAAGGTACATTTAGTAGTCTAGTTGTATTAGGTGGGTATAAGTCAAATAATGAATTAGCCAAAGCTCTTGAGATTGATACCGAATTTGCCCCGGACGACAAAGTTGATGTAAGTTCTTGGACGTCAAAAATCGGAAACGATGCAAAAAAAGAGGAGTATGTGAAGGAAGGATTTTTAAAAAAAATCAAAAAACATGCTTCTAAAATCCCTTTTGCGAAAGATGCGGTAACGATGTACTTCTGTGCCATAGACAGCAATACACCATTATCAGCAAGAGTAATAGCGATGGGTGCACTTGCCTATATATTACTACCTTTTGATGCCATTCCTGATGTTATTTTGGCTCTGGGCTATACGGATGATGCTGCTGCGTTCTGGGCCGCTTATAAGATTATTAGTGTCCATGTAACAGATGTGCATAGACAGAAAGCGAAAGAATGGTTTGTGAAATAATCATTTTTACGGAGAAATAACGGATGGTTACATGAGGATTACCCATAAAAGGGTTGCTATTGCACTCGTGTTAGTAGTTATCGTCATTGTACTCATTCTAACAATAAGTAACTTTGGAGATTCTCTAGGAGATACTATTATGGGATAATAGTATTCCAAAAAAAGGCCTCCACTCCGATCAATACTGTTAACTCCATAATATTATGAACACTTTTTTCAGTGTCTGCCGTAAGGAGATAATACCACTATAATCTGTTTCCAATCCTTTTTTGAAAACAGAGCCTTGCTTTTAAATGTAAAATGTATATTCGAATACCGTGCAATCAATCGACTGGTTAACTAGAGATTCAGTATAGAAAGGATGTTACTTTCTTAATGGATCTCTTTTTTGTCTGTCTAATGATGCAAAGATGGGAGCTGAGAAGAGAACATGTCCAATGAATTCTATTACACCGCCAATTCAATGGAAGAATACCTAGAAGGCGTGCCACATAACTATATCTATACCCCATAAAATTAGACACTATTGGAATGGTGGCATTCAATCTCTCCTGAAGACGTTTCTTGAGTATAGAGATAGTTCCTGCGTTTTGGCACTTTATTTTAATGGTAATCAAATATTATTGAAATAGTATTTCAAAGATGTTATCCTTCATTTAGAAAGCGATTTCATTAACGGAAAAGGATGATGATAAAAATCATGTTAGAGCATTTGACAACAGAGACTCGCAATAAGAAGACAATGAACTTGGATGAATTAACACCTCTTGAACTTCTGGAAGTGATGAATGAAGAAGACCAAAAGGTCCCACAGGCTGTTAAACAAGAAATTCCGCAAATTGCCAAAGCCGTAGAAGTAATTACAATGGCGATCAAACAAGGTGGACGCTTAATTTATATGGGGGCTGGAACGAGTGGACGTATTGGCTTGCTAGATGCTGTTGAATGTCCACCAACATTTGGGACAGCACCTGAAGAGGTAGTTGGGCTAATTGCTGGTGGAGAGAAAGCATTTATTAAAGCGGTCGAAGGTGCAGAGGACAATGAACAATTAGGGGTGCAAGATTTACAAGATATTAAGCTAACAGCCAAAGATGTTGTCGTAGGAATTGCCGCTAGCGGACGCACGCCTTATGTAATCGGTGGATTAGAATATGCCAATTCTATTGGAACGCCTACCGTAGCCGTGAGTTGCAACAAAGATTCAGCAATTGGTAAAGTTGCCAAGATTGCGATTGAAGTCGTAAACGGACCGGAAGTGTTAACAGGGTCAACTCGTTTAAAAGCTGGGACCTCTCAAAAATTAATTTGCAATATGCTATCAACAGCTTCGATGATTGGTACGGGG
The DNA here is from genome assembly GCF_059445505.1 of Paenibacillus sp. Y301. Classification (NCBI taxonomy): domain Bacteria; kingdom Bacillati; phylum Bacillota; class Bacilli; order Caryophanales; family Paenibacillaceae; genus Paenibacillus; species Paenibacillus sp. Y301. The sequence continues at coordinate 624,043 of NZ_JCAIUL010000001.1, forward strand.
AAAGTATATGGTAATTTAATGGTAGATGTACAGTTAACTAATGAAAAACTGGTAGAACGTGCTAAACGTATTGTTATGGATGCGACAGATTGTGATGCTGAAACAGCAGAAGATTATTTGAAAAAGGCAGATCATAAACCGAAAATTGCAATTGTAATGATTCTTGCTTCGCTTACTAAAGAAGAAGCTGTACGACGTTTGGAAGAATCACAAGGTTTTGTACGTCAAGCGATAAAATAATTTGAAAGTAAGAAGGGGGCATAAACATGAGTAAATATCATGATTTAGCTGTCAAAATATTAGAGGCTGTCGGTGGTAGTTCAAATGTATCCTCATATACCAACTGCATGACTCGTCTTCGAGTAACTGTTGTTGATCGCAGTCGAATCGCTGAAGCGCAATTGAAGAAGATTGATGGGGTTCTAGGTGTAGTGGAAGATGAAACGTATCAAATCATTCTCGGACCAGGGGTAGTGACCAAAGTAGCAGAAGAATTTGGTAAAGTGTTAGAAGCAAGTGTCTCGGAGGGTAGAAGTTCATCTTCGGCTGAACATTTACAAGCAAAAGGTGCACAAATGAAAGCGCAATTAAAAAAGAAAAATGATACATCGTTCAAAAACTTTTTGCGTAAAATAGGAAATATTTTCATACCCCTAATTCCTGCATTCGTTGGAGCGGGTTTAATTGCGGGTATTGGCTCGATTCTAGCTAACAATATTACAGCAGGCAACTTAGACGCAACAACTTGGCAGCAATATGTAACAATATCAAATGTTATCAAAAATGCAATTTTTACTTACCTAGTCATATATGTCGGTATCAATGCAGCTAAAGAATTTGGTGCTACTCCTTCACTTGGTGGAGTAATCGGTGGGATAACGCTTTTAACAGGTGCTACAGCTGAACTGCCCATTCATAATATATTTAACGGTGCGCCTTTAACGTCAGGGCAAGGAGGAATTATTGGTGTACTAATCGCAGTATGGATTTTATCTATCGTTGAAAAATATTTGCGTAAAGTTATTCCGGATGCAATTGATATTATCGTTACACCTACAATAGCCTTACTAGTCGTGGGGCTGTTTACGATATTTTTCATTATGCCATTCGCTGGATTTATTTCTAATAACTTAATCGGAGCGATTAACTGGACGATAGACGTGGGTGGTGCATTCTCAGGTTTTGTATTAGGAGCAGCGTTTTTACCACTTGTAATGTTGGGACTGCATCAGGTATTGACGCCGATTCACATTGAGATGATTAGTAGTTCAGGGATGACGGTATTACTTCCGATGCTTGCTATGGCTGGTGCGGGTCAAGTAGGGGCATCCATTGCATTATGGATTCGTTGCAAGAAGAATAAATCATTAACGAACATGATAAAAGGTGCTCTTCCAGTTGGTATTCTAGGAATCGGTGAGCCATTAATTTATGGGGTAACCTTACCGTTAGGTCGGCCATTTATTACAGCTTGTATTGGTGGAGGTATTGGTGGTGCGGTCATTGGTTTATTTGGCAACGTTGGAGCGATTGCTATTGGGCCATCTGGATTGGCGTTAATTCCATTGATCGCGAATGGATTATGGTTGAAATATGTAATAGGGTTAATTGCAGCTTATGCTGGTGGGTTTATAACCACTTATTTCTTCGGTGTACCAAAAGAGGCTATGGCAGAACAGGATTAAACAACTAGAAATACTGAGGTGATTCGATTGTTAGGAATTTCAATTTTTGTAGCGGACCGGACGTTAGAAGAAAACATGAATTATATGAAAGAAATGAAGGAAGCAGGTTGTACAGAAATATTTACATCCCTTCATATGCCAGAAGATGATATAGAAACATTGAAGAAGAAATTCCTGGAAATTGCAAACGCTGCAAAACAATTAGACATGGACTTGATGGCAGATATTTCTGGGAAAGCGTTGGAGAAATTTTCTTTCCCCTTTTTATTGCAATCAGGTGTGACAGGTTTGCGGATGGATTTTGGATTTGGCGCCCATGAAATTGCTGCCTACTCGCAAAAAATGAAAATTGCCTTAAACGCAAGCACCTTAACAGCAGAGTTCTTAGCTACATTAAAGGATCATCATATTTGTCTTGAGAACATTGAAGCTTGGCATAATTATTATCCCCGTCCCGAAACAGGTCTTGATAAAAAAACGTTTATAGAGAAGAACAGATGGCTGCAATCTGAAAGCATTACGACAATGGCCTTTATTCCTGGAGACGGGCTGAAGAGAAAACCATTATTTGAAAGTTTACCTACATTAGAGAAGCATCGGAATCAATCTTCTTTTCTAGCTTACTTGGAATTGGAGAAAGATTGTGGCGTGGATAAAATTTTTGTTGGAGATTTAACACTTTCAGAATGGTCTCAGCATCAATTTCAAAGGTATGAGGAAGGAGTTATTCCTTTGCGAGTAACCAAGGAACTGCCTTATGCATTATGGGATATTGTTCATCAAAATCGTCTTGACGCTGCTCGTGATGTGGTTCGCTCAGAAACTGCAAGAACTGATGAACATCGTTTTATAATGGATAAAAATATTTCACCTATCCATACGACCAAGCGACCTAAAGGAAGTATTACTGTCGATAATTATTTGTATGGTCGCTATGAACATGAGTTACAGATCACGTTAACGGATCTGCCGGCACATGAAGGCGTTAATGTGATTGGTCATGTTATAGAAGAAGACATTCCACTATTGGACTACATTAGAAAAGGTGGAAGCCGTTTTTCCTTTACAACTGCTACTTAATGATTACTCCCATGGTCAAGACCCCATTTTATAGACACTGAAAAAAGACCCTAGGCTGTAAGCTGCTTCCGGAACTCTACCGGAGGCAGCTTATTTAGCCTTCGTTGTGGTCGATGTTGGCTGTAAAATCAAATATAGGGCGCCAACCTTGGCAGCATGTCATGGTACGCATGAGACGTGTACTGGAATCCCTGATCGCTGTGAATGATCAGTCCAGTTACGTCTTTTTGCTGAGTCCACGCCTGCTTAAACGTCTGCAATACCCGTTCATTTTCGTTTCGGTTACTCATCTCATATGCAATAATTTCATTGTTAAACAAGTCTTTAATGGCAGAAAGTCCGAACTCACCGAGTTCTCTATACTTTCTCATCCATACTTTTAAACGATGCCGGTCTGTGATTTCAAACCTCTCCATAAGCCTTCGATACGTCCAACCTTCTTCAATATGAAGGCGTATCGCCTCAATCTTGATTTCAAACGTGTACTTGTTAAATGGCTTTCCTTTTTCCTTTTGTCGTTGGCATAAAAAATGAATCCTCTAGAATTACATCGGACAAACCAGGGGTTTTATCCAATGTCAATTCTAAGGGGTGCACTTAAGGATGTATAGGGGTCTTGGTTATTGGGTGTGATTAATCAATTGAGATTGAGATCGACACCGAGGTGTTTTTAAATTAAGCTATGATGGCGAAGTTGGCAGAAGGATAAAAGGGTCGAAGACCTTATTGCACGCTCTTTATCTTTCTTTTCTTGGTCATATAACTGAAGAATGTTGTCATAAAAAAGACGCCTAAAACCATAGAAATGATACTTCTCGCTAAATAGGCCGAATCCATGCTGAATAGAACGTTATTTCTAAACCAAGCTTGGAACGGTAGCCCTATGCCAAGCAAAACAGCGAAGAACAATACTTTGGTTAGCCACCCTTTACCTTTCATTCTTTTGATGGAACTGTTAACGAACACGCGCAACAATCCTAAACCTGAACCAACTGCAAAAAAGATGAGTATATACATTTTGACATCATTATTCGTTATTATCGCACTCGTGAGCATTCCTGCAGCAATTAGAAATGTTACAACCATTATGATCATATTTGTCTTTTTCAATGGGGTCACCTTCCGCGATTAAGATGTATTCAACACACTGTCGTGTGGTATAGTATTAGTTTAAGTTGTTGATACAATCAAAGCAATAAACAATAAGGATGTAACTGTTCATTGACGGAGGAAATGGCATGAAATCAATCTACGATGAAATGATCGAAAAGACGAAAGAGAAAATCCAGAATAGCTTTTTGAAGCTGCTAACGGAAAAGCACTTCATGAAAGTATCTGTTCGGGATATCACAGCCATTGCAGCTATTAACAGGGGAACTTTTTATTTACATTTTCAGGACAAATATGATCTTCTTAGCCAAATGGAGGAAAGCTTATTAAGTGGGCTCGAATTGCATTTGCAGCGTCTAAAACCAGATATCTTGCTACTAGAAGCAGAAAAAGGGCAAATCTCAAGGCTGGCTGTTGAAGTTTTTCGCTATATACAAATAAATGCAGATTGCTTCAAAGTGTTCTTAGGGGAAAATAATCACTACGGTTTTCATAAGCGGCTTAAACAATTTTTCGTTAAACACTTTAGTGAGAAAATGATAAAAAATGAGATGTTTTTTCGAAATTTGACGATTCCAAGTGATTATATCTCGTCATTTGCTACTTCAGCTTTTTTAGGATTGATTGAACAATGGCTTGATAAAGCCCTAGCAGAATCACCTGAAGAAATGGCTGATATGTATATTAAGATTATCTTTTTTATAAGGAAAATGTGATAAGTATAGATAGTATTCCATTTCATATTGTTATTATTATCTATTTTGTAGAATAGGACATATCATGAGGGAAACCTCAATGGGGCAGAATCCTTCTATGCTGTAAAAGGGTTCCGCGGCTCACTGAGGGGTCAAACCGTTGTTATTTAGCTACTAGTTCAAGAATCTGATTGTAAGCATTCAAGAATTGATCGGGGTTTGGATCTTTTCCTTTAAGTTTGGGAACGTCATACTTAGATAAATCGAAATGATACGTAGGTTGAACATCATGTTTAGCTAAACAACTCTTGCAACAGGCCAAGGGACAACCGTCAATTGCAATGATGTCACGTCCTGACTTTGCTGTTTTGACAAGCGATTTGACATCACCACCGACACCAGCGATGCAGGACATTTCAGCTAGGTTTTCTCGATCCATTTTAATTGCAATCATGTTGGCGGTCTGCGCTGCCGAGGAACATCCAGAACATGAATAAACAAGAGGAAAATCATTTTTAATCATTGGGGACCTCTCCTCACATTTAATTTTGATCCGTGTATGTCTGCATTGAATAAATCTTTAGTATCATAACCTGAATTTAATGACTGACCTGTGAGGGGGGTCACTTTTAGTTGTGAATAAAATGGTATTTTATTCTCCAATCGAGATACGAAATTTTTGGTATCCATTGGATCTAAAGAGCTAAGGAAGCTGTCCAAACACCGTCTAAAATCTGATATCTTGCTACTAGAAGCGGAAAAAGGACAAATATCAAGGCTTGCTGTTGAAGATTCCGCTAGTTTGATTCGTTCGATAACATTTGCAGGCAGGGATGAAGTCGCTAACGGACACAGTTGACTCTAAACACAGCATTATTACACATTTTGAATGCTAACGGGATACCAAAGGTCGTAAGCCTATTGAAGCAGATAGAAGGGCGACCAATAACACAAAGCAGCGTTTGTCCAATATCAGGAGAATCACTGCTTTGCTATATGTAATTGCTGTATGTAATGGACTCCAGGTAGCTATAATATGACTCTAAGTACTAGCATTTGATTTTAGATTTAAGATGTGACTCTTGAGATCGTCTAACGTAATAGTCATGGAAATGGTTGAACATCAGCTGGCACTATAATTGTTGGAATGATCACAGTGAAAGTGGTGCCTTGATGGGGGAGACTTTCTACAGTGATTGCTCCGCCATGGTTATGTATAATATTCTGAGTGATCATAAAACCAAGACCCGTTCCTGTTTCTTTGGTCGTATAAAACGGCTTACCAAGTGAATTGATCTGATCTTCTGTCATCCCGGAACCTTCATCTTTCACACTGATTCGAGCTTCACTTTCATTTGTTAGAATATGAATAACTATGTTTCCTCCGTTATTCATCGCCTCCATCGCATTTTTAAATAAATTAATAAATACCTGTTTAAGCTGATAATTCTCACCATGAATCCATATATATTTATCCGTACATACAGGGAGAATATTGATGTTCTTCAACGCTGCTTGTCCGTTCATTAATGTGATTACTTGCTCTAGTAACGACAACAAATCCACAGGTTTACTGATATGCGTCGTTTGAGGTTTGGATAAGACAAGTAGCTCATTGACGATGAATTCGATGCGTTTTAGTTCTGACTCAATAATAGAAAAATATTTATTATTCATCCGCTCAGAAGAGCGAAGTAGCTTCATAAATCCGTTAATGGCTGTAAGGGGATTCCGTATTTCATGAGCAATTCCGGCTGCTAATTGCCCCGCAGTAGATAACTTCTCGGATTGGATTATCCGTTCATCTTCCAGCATTTGATATGATATATCTTTAAATATTCCGATGAAGGCTCCGTTTCCCTTATATGTAATCGGTAATGTAACTCCATCCACATATTTCTGCTGACCATTTAAACAATTGATTAGGTAGCAGACAGAGTCTAATGTTTTATCACTGTAAAACTTTCTTCTTCGTTCTGTGAGGATTTCATAATTGGAATGATCTATAATATCCATAGTGGACAGACCAAGTACTTGATCCAGGCTCTCTGCATGAATTAATTGTAATCCTGCTGGATTCGCATACTGAATAATCCCTTGCTTAGTTATAAGGATGGCTTGAGGCAGTTCTTCCAACAGTTTCAGGAAAGATTTCTCTTTCTCAAGTAGATTTGTCTTCGCAACCTCTAGGTGAATCTCCATTTGTCTGGCGCTGGTCTTATTCTCAAATTGAACAAAATAAAACAGAGGTGCGTCATTGGCATCCCGAATGATAGAAATACTGATATCTAGTAATAACCGGTGTCCAGATGGATGGGGGTAATTCTGTTCATATCGATACGGTTTGATGTTCATGGATGGAACTGACTTTCGCAACTGAGCGTTTTCATAGATTTGTTCTAGAAGGGTACGGACGGAAGGAGAGGATGAATCAAACTCATTCGGATCATATCCCAAAAGATCATATAATGCAGAATTCAGTTTCAGAAGGGTTCCCTTAAACGAAATAAAAGCCATACCCATTGCAGCTTGTGTAAAGACAAAGTCATAACTTGGGATTTCATTTGGCATCACTGCAAGTCACCTCTTTTTATAATTCCAGGAATAGGGTTCAGAGCATTATTTCAATCTGCAATATATGTCACAGTCACAGTCATAGTATAAAACATATATCCTAATTAAATATATATAATTTCAAGTAATTAGGAATTCTTGTAGAATGAGAGAATAGTTGTAGTTGTATTTTATAGTAAGTGGAGGCATTTTAATTGCAATCAATCGTTGGTGAAATTCGGGGGGGGGGGGCAATCACTGGATCAACGGCAGTTTCGTGGGAATTTTGTTATCGCTCTGAACGATGAATCGCTATTCGAAGGGGATTGGATTGGGCGGCGGCTCTCCATAGGAGATGTGCAGCTACAGGTGGATAGTTTTTGTGAGATATGTATGGTCATAACGATGAACCTTGATACCCTTGAAAAGGAACCAAAACTGTTGGGGGAATTGAACAGATCTCATAGAGGTAAAGGGCAAAGTTATGCGAACACACAGAAGGTGGCGGCAGAGAAGGCAGCGTTCTTAACGGAAAACGAGGGGTTTACATGACATACACTTTTCAAAAAAAACAGAAATCATATAGATTGGACGCAAGTAACCATGCTTATGTCTGGATGCAGCTTCCGATTATTGTAGGAGAAATAACCAAAAGATTTATTAATAAACACCATGCATTAATGCCGTGTAGGGGAAATTAGGAGGTAATATAATGAATCAGAATGATCAATTGCAGGTACATGCTTTATCTGAAATCGAACATTTAAAAGTTCATGGTAGAACAACAGGAAGTCTTTCTCCTTTAACATTATTTTGGACAGGTAGTGCGATTGAATTCAATGTAAAGGGATCTGAGTTGTGGATTGAAGTAGAAGTGGATTATGATGTTTATGAGCCTTGGATTAGTGTAGTTATTAACTCAGTTCCAGTAAGTAGACAAATGCTAACAGCAGGAAGGTATTGGGTTTGTATATTTAGAGGCATGAATAACAGTGTTGTGAATAATGTTCGTATTGTAAAAGATGTGCAAGCGATGAGTGGGGACCCTGATTGCTCTTTGCAGATTCATGCTGTGAAGGCGGATGGAGAATTTCTACCTGTGGAGGACAAACCTTTTAAAATAGAATTTATTGGTGACAGTATTACTTCCGGTGAAGGAGCGATTGGAGCTCAAGCTGAAGAAGATTGGATTCCGATGTGGTTTAGTGCAATACATAATTATACTGCGATGACAGCAGATGCTCTGAATGCAGACTATAGAGTGATTTCCCAGAGTGGGTGGGGAGTTCTTACAAGTTGGGATAATAATCCACAGGGTAACATTCCAGCGTGCTATGAGCAGGTGTGTGGTCTTCTTACTGGAGCTAAGAATGAAGCTTTGGGTGCTATGCAAGAATATCATTTTGATACGTGGCAGCCAGATGTTGTTGTCGTTAATCTTGGAACAAACGATGGGGGAGCTTTTCATTCACCAGAATGGGAAGATAGCATAACAGGGGAGATCCATAAGCAACGATTAAATGATGATGGTACTTTTCATAAGGATGATATACAAGCTTTTGAGGACGCTGCCGAGAAGTTTCTGATGGAGCTTAGAAAAAATAATAAAAATGCACACATCGTATGGGCTTACGGAATGCTAGGTATCCCCATGATGCCAGCGATCTATCGTGCGGTCGATGCCTATAGCAAGAACACAGGTGAGAAGAAGGTCTCTGTTGTTCAACTTCCCAATATGACAGAGGAAACTGTCGGTGCAAGAAGCCATCCTGGAGTATTAGCCCATGAGCAAACAGCGAAAGAGTTAGCTGCGTATTTGAAGGATTTATTAAAATATAAGAATTTATAAGTATTTCTGCTTATAAATAGAATTATATTTCAACGCTAAACGTTTCATCGCCGCTAAAGGACGGCGAAGCCGTCTATGCTTGTGTTCTAAAAACTTAAGCACAGTAAGGCTTTGAATTTATGAAATTGATTCAAGTGTAAAGATTCCAGCTAAAAGAGCTTGGGTGAGTAATACCAGTGTTAATGGATGGTTCCTCACCATGTTTTTCTGACCATTTACCAGTGTCATTCTGAACCATGAAGTGATAGTCAACCACATCTGAATAAACATCAACTTTTCCGTTGTTATTAGAATCAATCCAGCCGACTCGGAAAGCGATACGATGCTCATCGCTATTTATCGCAGCTGTTCTACTGGAAAGAATTATCCATGAATTATTCAGGTATAATTGGTTGTAATTTCCGTCTGAAACGGCAAGTCCAGCACCGTAATTAACGTTAGTAAAGTAGCCAGTATCAAATACATTTGAAGTACCATCACCATCACCAGGGTTCATTGCCCAAGGAATTCCAACTGCGTAACCGTAGCAGTTAATGCTGGTTGAATTTTCTTGATAATAAGCCCAAGCGCTTCCATAGGCAACTGAAGAAAAGGGAGTTATTTGTTCAAATTGTAGGGAAGACTTGATGATATCTTTACCAATAGCATCCGTCGGTGCAACGAAGCTTGTATATTTTTCAAGCTCACCTACGGTTGTTTGGTTACCCTTGTCATCCATAATGATGGCTTCGTCGCCTTGATAGATTCCAACTTTTGCTTTGGAGACTCCAGAAGTCTGAACCTCAGTAAATGATTGGGCTGCATTGGAGTCGTCTGGTGCAGCCATAGCAACGGATACTAGACTTAAGTTAAGTACCAATGCACAAGAAATGATGCCAGTTTTGAATGTTTTATTCATCCTATTAATCTATTTCTTTTATTTGGTATTTTTATTCAATACCATTGTTAAGCCGATGATAAGTCGGTTTGGAAAGGTATCAATTACTCGGGCTTCTAGTCTGTGCATCTAACAAAAAAAAGTAGTGCCTGAATCTGAGGTCACTGATAAAGTCCGCTTTTTCAGAACGGAAAAATATGTGAAAGAAAACGAGCCTCTAGAATTGCTTCTAAGGCTCGTTTTACGTATAGGGAGTCATATTTGACCCTCTAAAATTCATGAGTTTTCCAAAAACACTACTTTTTTAGTGGTCTCCCTGAATCTAGGCACTACTTTGGTTAACCTGGTATAGTCATTGTTTATATTTTTCTAATACACTTTTCTTCAGTTCATTATATTGGTCATTCGTAGCTTGCATGGTTTTTTCTTCTACATCAGTTCCAGATACCTCATGCTTACCTTGTTCCAGAGCATTAACCCAATATCCGCCAAGCTTTTCGCTCCACACTAGAAATAAAATATATTCCTTACCTTCTTGTATTGGTGTGTAATCTTCATAATTCATTCTAACGCTACCCTCGTTGTCTTCGATCACATAGGAAGGTTCGAATGTTACAAGCTCAGAACCGATTTCCTGTTTTGTAGAATCCTTATATACTTGGGTTACTTTCACCTTAGTTTCTGTTCTGCCCGAAGGCCCCCAATCAAAATTTTCAATGATGTTTTTGCTTTCACCAGTTGCAATGACTTTAACTACAGCATCTGATTGAGATTCTGCATCATCTGCGTTTGTGAAAATTGCATGGTTGGCTTCGATTTTATCTGTACGTAATACAGATGGTGCAGATTTCTTCGCGATTGAATCAACTTTATTTTGAGCATTCTTACTTATTGTAGCAATATCGTTCTTGCTATCTACAGTAGAGCTATTTGAATATGAAAATATCCCTAGCCCAATTGCTAAAGAAGCAACGGTTGTCAATACTATAATTTTCTTCATGCTTACCACCCCCATTTTGTTCTTACATGAGCCAAATCAATAGCTGTAGGTGAAGTCAGGGCATACTTACCCGATTTCATCCAATGATCTCCTGAGTGTGCCGGTGCGTTTTCAAAATGATTTAAGCCGAGTACATGACCAATTTCATGTCCAGCATTCATAAATCTTTCTTGCGGTGTCCAACTGCTTGTCCAACTAGCATCTATAACAACGACAGCTACCTCATAGTTTGACCCATTTGTTATAGCGTTCCGTTAAAAAGCCAGTAAGAGGTTTCTCCGTAAGTACCTCCCGGAAGTGAGTATTCACCGGCATAAACTTTTAATTTTGCAGTTGAGGAACTTCCAGAACTAAAGGCAATTCCGGATGATGCTTCATCCCACTTACTTCTCGCGTTATCTACAGCGCCATTTTGACCGTATGATGAAACAGATGTATCGTACCAATAGGTAATACTGCTTGCACCACCTGATATTGAACCTGTTTTAATGTGCGTGGTTCCAGTATCAGCGCTTGCCGTTGCTGCCATTAAAGAGAAAACAACTGTCATTGATGTGACAATTAATTTTTTCCCCCATTTAGAATTTTTCAATGATTTTCCTCTTTTGGGATGATAATATAATTCAACTTTCACTATATAGACGGTTCGAACAAGTAAAATGTTTCCATATCTTATACATATTTCTCATTTTTCTCTGGTGACTTTATTTCTTTGTAAAGGTATACCTTTACGAACACTCATAATAATTGAGATTTTCCGTCCTTGAAGATATCATATAGCGGCTTTTTCGTTGACGACAGCGCTCCCATTGTGGAGGTCTTTTTTGCATCCCTTATAAATTACTGGACAGTCAAAAGTTCTTGTCGAAAAATCGTCGCGTAGAAAAATAACCCAATCGAGCGAATTATGGTATCCTTTAGTTCTCACACGAAAGGAATAATTGCCAAATGGGTTACAAAAGCAGTTTACCCCATTTCCGAGCGATTGACTATACCTATATGCTCAAATACTTGAATACCCTTTTACAACCTTTCCGTTCCTGCTTTTCCAGACAAGCCACGTTCGAATGGTTCGTCGTTCTAGTCATCGGCTTTATGCTGCGCTCCGACCATCTGGGTGTGATTTCCGTGATTCGAGATCTCTCGCTGAATGGCCGCTGCTACGAGACGCTGATCCACTTCTTCCGTTCGTCTGCCTGGTCGCCGCAAGCGTTGCGGCGGATTTGGCTTCAGGTCGTTCGTCAGTCTGCGCCGTTGCTGGTGATTCAGAATCGCGTGGTGCTCGTCGGCGACGGCATGAAGCAGGCCAAGGAAGGCCGCCGGATGCCAGGGGTCAAGAAACTCCATCAGGAATCCGAAAATGTCTCTAAGGGTGACTATATCTTTGGTCATTTGTTCGGAGCCATCGGCATTCTGGTCGGCGATTCCCGGAAATGGTTCTGCTTGCCCTTGTTTATGAATCTGCAAGACGGCGTCAAAACCATTCTGAAATGGAAGAAAACAGAGAGCGAACCAGAGTCGCCTTCCCATGTCGTTCAGATGATTGAACAAGGCTTCGAGGCTGCAAAAGGCTTCGGTCAAGCCTTGCTGCTCTTGGATCGGTACTTCTTATCGGTTCCGGCCTTGGAGCGACTGAACGCGTGCCATCTTGCTTCGGAAACCCGCATGCATCTGGTGACGAAAGCCAAATCGAACGTGGTTGCCTACGAACGCCCCCCTGCGAAGAAGCCGGGACGTGGCCGACCGCCGAAAAAAGGAAAATCGGTCAAACTCAAGGCGTTGTTCACAACTCGTACTGCCGATTTTCAAACCGCGACCGTTCCGCTGTACGGCAAAGAAGAGACGGTTCAATTTCTGTGCCAGGATCTGCTTTGGGCCCAGGGCTTGTATCAGGAATTGCGCTTTGTGCTGGTGGTTCATCAGGGCCGCTGCTCCATTTTGGTCAGTACCGATCTGACTTTAGCAGCCGTAGATATCATCCGCTTGTACGGTTATCGCTTCAAGATCGAGTGCACGATTCGGGAAATGAAGCAGGTGATCGGCGTCTTCGGCTACCGCTTTTGGAGCAAGTCCATGCCGAAGCTGAACCGTTTTTTGAAAAAAGAGGAAGCTCATCCGCTGGAAGCAGTCACGAACGAACAAGACCGGCAACGCATCCAAAAAACGATTCAGGCGATTGAGGGATTCGTGATGTGCCAGTGCATTGCGATGGGACTCCTGCAACTGGTTGCCTTGCGTTTTTCAGGCCGGGCGTCAGGGGTGTTTTTCCGCTATCTGCGAACGCCCTCCCATGCCGTAGTCTCAGAGGCCAGCGTTGCCGCTTATTTACGCAAGTCTATTTTTCGCTTGTTTGCTCAAAACCCGCATTTATCCATAACGAAAATAATTAAATCCAAGCAGGAAAATGTTGATGTGGAGCGCGATTTGCTGGTTTCTTAGCGCTGTAGAACTTTTTACTGTCCAGTACTTATAAATAGAATTATATTTCAACGCTAAACGTTTCATCGCCTCTAAAGGACGGCGAAGCCGTTTATGCTTGACGAGATAAAAAGGAGGAAATATGAACCGAATATTAGTTATTGGATCAGGGGGATCGGGCAAATCTACTCTATCTCAAAAGCTTGGTAGCTGAGAGGACAGGAACATATACCTAATGGAATCCGCGCTGGGCGCGGTTTTTTTAATAGCCGACAATGGACAAGAACTTGTACCGTTAGCCGCGGAGTCAAGTCCGGGACGTTTACAAATTTCGAATGACAACAATCATATCTCATTAAACACCGCTTATTAGCGTCCCAAGTAGGTTCGTATCAATTGTACTGCACAACACGGAATCTGTCGGAAGACAATAATATCTAATGCTAATCGACATAGGGTAAGAATATGTTACATTTTACCCTAACAATAAAGTAGACGGGGAAACGTATAGCCACTCATCCAATCCTACCTTTTTTAAAATTAGATCATTTACCGTTGGATTGTATACATCAAGATCAGTAATTTGGTTACTGTTAATTTGTTTGAGAAATTGATTTTTATTTTTATCTGTAACATACATATAATACATGTTCTCAGTGCTAGTATCGGTACTATATTGAAATTGAAGGATATAAATCCTATTAATATCTTTTACAGATGGTATATTTATATAATTTCCAGTTTGTGCCCATTTTAATGCTGAATTTATTTTTGTTGGATCACTTTCAGCGATGATAAGTTCGGGTTGAACTCTATGAGAATCAGCACGATATAGTGAAATATTAATAAGACTTAAATCTGAGGTTTCCTTATTTTCAATTCCATTCAGACTAGCCTCAGTAGAACAAGAAGAAACAAACACTATTAATATCAAGTATAATATGATGTTTTTCGTTCTAATCATCTCCATTTCGATATTTTTGAATTAAATAGAGGAAGAATGTGGACTTTAATCAGCATTATTCGTTTTTTTATTTGTAATTATATGGTAATATTGATTATATCCTTAAAACCTCAACGAAATACTTGATGAAAATTTTTATAAGAGGAAGGTGAATAAAATTGAAATGGAAACAAATTACGGTCATAGCTGCTTGCAGCTTGGTATTTGGTGCTACTGGATTTGCAGCCGGAAGTGTGGAAAATATCCAAGCTTACTTAGATCACGGTATCAAGTTTACAATAAACAGTAAAACTTGGATACCTAAAGACAATAACGGTACTGCACTGGATCCGATTTTTTTCAATGACACTTCTTATCTGCCTGCAAAAGCAATTGTGGAGAAAATGGGTGGACAAGTTCAGTGGAATGAGGATACAAAAACCATTGCAATAACAACAGTTACTGAAACTAAGGCAACCGTTCCTATTGCTGGAGAAGTTCAAGAAAAAGATCAAAAAGTAATTGAGAAAATGAAGGAAATCAAAAAGAAACTAAAATTGGGATTAACAAAAGAAGAGGTACAAGCATTATTTAGTGAAAAATTTGAGATAGCACATAATAGCGATTCAGAAAATGGTAGTGACTCCTATTGGAAATATGAATATTTCAAAACGCCTGATTATAATCGTAAAGATTATTTTCCTGTTAATGATGATCAGGCTATTGATCACGACGGTCTGATTAATAAAAAACTTGGAGCTTTTTTATATATTGAATGGAAAAATAATGAATTGTATATGTATTCGATATCCTATGTTAATCCTAAAGATAATAAAGTTTACTTATATCTTGTGAAGAATGACGGAACGAGTTCAGATATACCAATTAATGATTAGATAAGTGATAGAAGAGTATCTTTCCGTAATCTGAATGATCTTATTCAAAATTAAGGATCAGTTTATCCAATATATAAGAAACAGACAGGCGCCATAGAAAGCAAATGGCAAATGTCTGTTTTTTGAGTTTGTATGGTCAACGCAACTTTAGAGCGATTATCCCGTCTGAAACGCTGGATTTGACGACTATTCCTAATTGCTACAACAAAAGAAGGTCAATATGTTACAATTATTGTACTTTCTGAATTGTAGAAGAATGGTTAGGAGAGGGTATTTTGTTCTTACGAAGTCTTGAGATGATGAGAAAAAATGAGGTTAACTATAACGAATATCCATTTTCTATTTTAGCTATAAAGAATCTGAACACGCTTGAATTCAAGTCGAATGTCACGTTTTTCGTTGGAGAAAATGGTTCGGGGAAATCAACGATCTTGGAGGCAATAGCCTATCAATGTGGCTTTAATACGGCAGGTGGTAGTAAGAATAATACCTATGAGGTAGACGCTTCCCAATCTGGATTGGGTGATCATATTCGTTTGTCATGGATGCCAAAGATTACAAATGGATTTTTTCTTAGGGCTGAAACCTTTTATCACTTTGCTTCACATCTGGATACAATGCCAGAGAGTTTGGGGAATTATGGGGGGCGATCCTTACATCAGCAATCGCATGGGGAGGCTTTTCTGTCCCTTTTTAACAATCGTTTCGGGAAAAAGGCAATCTATTTACTCGACGAGCCAGAGGCAGCTCTTTCACCAGCACGGCAATTGGCATTATTACGTATCATTAAGGATTTGGGGAATGACGCCCAGTTTATCATAGCGACACACTCTCCGATTCTTCTCGGTTACCCTGATGCACAGATATTAAACTTCGATGATCATCCTGTTGCAGAAATTCGATACGAAGATACGTTGCACTATATCATCACAAGACGTTTTCTCGAGAATAGGGAGAAAGTACTAGATGAGATATTCACGGATTCAGATCCTGAAGGTGAAGATGATTAACTAATACCATCAAATGACTGAGTCTCTATTTTTGGATTTACACATTTGCTTAAGAAAGTATAAGGACAGGCAGACAAGTCATGTAGTGTACTGAACAATGATGGTTCTGAATCACAATAGTTGAGATATGACAGGTTTCTTTGTTTATGTCAAATCTATAGACAGATGCCCAAAGATCGTCAATTTCCTAGCCGAGAGGTTGGGTGGTGGGGGCAAACAACGATATAGGAAAAGTAGGCTTTCTTTACCGTTACTTTTATGCGTCCCCTTCTTACGCATGAGTATTTGAATCGCTTCGAAATCTTCGTCAGACACTAATGCAGGATGAGCATTTAAGGTAACAAGTTTGATTATCTGCTTGTGCTTTTCTGCGAATTTTTATAGTTCTGACTCTGTAAGAGTTCCTGTCGTTTCCTCACGTCGATACACAAGATTACCTAGATATGGGATTGGATAAAATGCCCTTAATCGTACATTGGAAGGGTTTGAAGGCGTCTTTTTCGGTCTATCAATGCATCGCTAAAATAGGGACGTTTATATACGTATTGTTAATAACTGTAATTATAGCGGTTATTGTGTTACATTGGATCTACACCGTTCCCACTTAGTATGGGATACGCTGAAATTCGCTAGCGCCTTTAACCTCGAATTGGTCGCCATTGTATAGAATCTAACCATTGGTAAAACCGGTAATGTTAAGTATGTTATAGTATTTCAAACGGGCTATGGGTTGTTGAAAAATAGCAAGTGGAAATACCATCTTTGTCAGATGTAACAATATGTTTCGAACTTCCGAAGGATGGTTGTTTATGAGTGTGTTTTTAATATTTAATAGAATACGTCGTACTAATATTAGAGTAGGCAAAAAGAAAATAGCATATTCAGTTTTATTTTCATCCATTTTAGGAATTACATTGGGTTTCGTTGCTAAAATACTCGATTCACCCATAATGCCTAATGAAATTTCAATTTTAGGATACATCGGAAGGCAATTGGGGAATATGGATATTTATTTCCACTTTGATAGCTGTATATTCTTACACGCCTAAATTAGCGGCAACACGTGTTTTTATATTCCTTATTTCAATGTTACTTTCGTACTACATATATACAATGTTAGTACTTGAACCTTTTCCATTAAAATATATAATTTTTTGGTGCATCCTTGCATTACTATCAACGATCCCAGCCTATATAATTTGGTATTCTCATGCTAATCACTTAATTTCCAGTATTATTACAGCGTTTCCAATTTCAGCGATAGCATTTGAAGGATATAAAGTCTATCTTTCTACAGTAAACTATTATGAAAAATTCATGCAATACGAAAATGTTCTTATAAGTAAGGGGAACTATGTTTATATGCTTGGCACTGAAATATTATATGCTTTAATGATAATTATTATTTTATTTCTTGTTCCTAAAAGAAAAAGGCAATGTTTATATATTATTCCGATCTTTGTAGTTGTATTTTCTGCTTTAGTGGCAATAATACTCTAATTATAAGTATCTTGTGGAATACGCTTCAATTTTCTTCTTCATCTAACAGGTAACGGTAGTTCAGAATTGACCGTCTTCAATGTAAGGCGGTTTTTCTATGATTTAATTATCCCATTTTTGAAATTATCGTTTTTTTTGCGCAAAACATATGTAAACCCTCGCTGTTATTAGAGTTTCGACATGTCTATTTAATCGGAATGTATGCACAAACGGACATTAGTGCAATTTATCCTGAATTTCGATTGCCCTTAAAGGTGAGATGATGTAGTAATGGTAGAACGCTCTAGATAAAAATATTCTACTGTAGTAGAATGTGAATACGTGGTTCTACTACAATAGAATAATAATGAATGAGGTGCTTTCATATGGTTATGAAGCTTTTCGACAGCGAGCTTAATATTATGGAAATCTTATGGAGAGATGGCGATACCGTCGCAAAGAGAATTGCAGAAATTACAAAGGAAAAAGTCGGTTGGAGCAAGACAACGACCTATACCATCATCAAAAGATGCATTGATAAAGGGGTGATTGAGCGGCAAGAGCCAAATTTCGTATGCCGTGCGCTTGTTACAAGAGAGCAGGCGCAAGAACACGAAACAACAGAACTTATAAACAAGATGTATAATGGTGCCCCCGACAGGTTGATTGCTTCACTTTTGGAACAGAGACGGCTGTCAACTGAGGAAATTAATCACTTAAAACAACTTATTGAGAGCTTGAAATGAAGTGGGGGATGTCGTTACTTGAATTAAGTTTTTCGACTTCAATCTTTATTCTTGCGGTTATGTTCTGTCGTTCCGTGCTCATTCACAAGTTGCCCAAAATAACTTTTATATTCCTTTGGGGTGTTGCGTTATTCCAACTGATAGTACCTGTTTCTGTTCATTCGCAGTTTAGCATTTTTACGGTGGTTAACTATTTAAGGAGGACATTTACAGTACAAGAGGTAACTCCCATAACGGAAAGTTCATCCTTTTTAGAAGGTGGTACGGTTGTCATGCCACTCATAACAGACAATTTGACTATACCAACCGTACCACTGCAGATAACTTCACAAATATCACTTATTATATTGGCTTGGCTTATTGGTTTTACGTTATGCGCTTTGTATTTCATCATCCCACATCTAAGGTGTCGCAATAATTACAAAATGTCGTTACCTATTAAAAGTGACTTTATCAGTAACTGGCAGAATTCAAACTCTTTATGGCGAAAGATAAAAATTCGGAAATTAGATAAAATTTTGACTCCGCTTACCTATGGTATTTTTCAGCCTATTGTACTCTTGCCGAAAAATTTAGATTATAATGATGAAAAACAACTTACGCTTATTCTTACCCACGAATTTACTCACATCAAGCGATTTGACACACTTAAAAAATGGTTGCTTACTGTTGGCGTGTGTGTCCATTGGTTCAACCCTTTCGTGTGGGTCATGTACATCTTTGCCAACCGTGACATCGAGCTATCCTGTGATGAAACGGTCATATGGACATTTGGAGAAAGCATGAAGCCTGCTTATGCCATGGCACTTGTACGTTTGGAAGAAAAGAAAAGTGGGTTGTCCCCAATGATTAGTAATTTTTCCAAAAATCCAACCGAAGAGAGGATTATATCGATTATGAAAACCAAGAAAGCCTCGATCACAACGATGCTGCTCGCTATTGTGATTATATCCGGTATCGTTACGATCTTTGCTACTTCTGCACTGGACAAAACGGAAGCGGCCCCGGGTTTCGTCAACCCAGTAGTCGAATCTATGGTAGAACGTACACCTGCTTTAAGCCAAGGCGAATCCAAGACTGCCTCAATGCCGCTTGATTTAACATTTACTAAATTGGATGTGCCGAAGTTGATCGACAACCTTATCGCTTCAAATTATAAGGCAGTATATATTGACGACGAGATGTATCTGTATGTAACGAATGATAACTCCATAATGATTAGCAAGGACAAGGGGATGGTTTGGGAAAAATATGAAACTAAAGGTGTCGACGCAACAGATTTTGCTAACTGGCTTTTGATAAATGATCCGAATCCGGGCTACTCAATAAAAGAAATGCAGAGTCGCTTGGCAAACGGGACAGAAGTACAACAGTTAGTGCTTGCAAACGGAAAGGAAATGTATTTTGTAATGGACAGGAACGGCGTACAGATTGAGCTTGTTCAGGCTGAAAGAATAGCTTCTGTCCTGATTGACGGTCAAAGAATGATGATTACTTCCGAGAGACATCCCATGCCTATATCAGCACAGATGTTGAAATCATTTTATGACTTGTTAGTTTCCAATGATATACTAACAGAAACTCAAGCAGAACAAGATTATTTGGAAAGAATAAAGTATCTTAAAGAAAATGATACGATCTTTACGGTAACGAAATAAAGGGAATTACTGATCTCTAAATTTAAGGCGCGGATACAGGCTTCTGGTTTGATCGATGGACTATTGCTTGTAAAGCGTTCGTAACTTGGATTAAGGACGGCGGCGTATGACAGTGAAACATTCGTGATAATCAGCACGACCGCCTTCCTCACGTCAACGGAAAATCCCATGACGAAACCCATCACCAAGCATCATAAAGAAACCAAAACAAACGTTCGATTAACAACGAAAATCCATATAGAACAAGAATATTCGTATAATAATATAGAAAAGGAGCTGTCTTTTACTCCCCTCCTATAAACCCATCCAACATCCCCACAACTCAAGCCTTGAAATTATCCTGCCACTTCAATAATCGCTGCTCCAAGAAACGAACAAATGAATCCGAGAGTTTACCTGCAAGGGCGAAGATGATAATGCCGACAAAGACGGTATCTGTCTGCATGAAGGATCGGGCATCTTGGATCATGAAGCCGATCCCTCGGTCTGCACCTAATAGTTCAGCTGCGACTAAGCACATCCATGCGACGCTTAATGACAATCGGACACCTAATAGAATATTGGGCAGTGCGGAGGGTAACATCAGTTTCGTGATTTGTTGGAAACGATTATATTCCATGACTTTGGCCACTTCAAACAGTTTGTTATCGATATTTCTTATGCCGAGAAAGGCTTGCATGTACAATGGGAAGAATGAGCCTAGGGATATTAATAGGACTTTGGATAGCTCACCAAACCCGAACCACAGGATAAATAGGGGGGTGATCGCTAGTAAAGGAACGGTACGAACCATTTGCAGAGTAGGGTTTAGATAGTGTTCAGATCGGCTGTTCATCCCTACCAGAATTCCGAATAGTAATCCGAGTAAACCTCCTAATAAGAAGCCTAGTAAAGCACGGATTAGACTGATCTCCATATGATCCCACAGTTTCCCTGAAGCAGCTAATTCAAAGCCTCGTGTAACGATCAAGAAGGGAGATGAGAATAATAGGGACGGCAACACGTCTATTCGGGTTAATATTTCCCAGACGATCAGCACCAAGATGGGTAGAAATAACGCACGGAATACAATGATTCCTCGGGTCGTCGTCAGCTTTCTTTTCTTAACCGATTTTTCTTTGTTTTGCGTAAGTACTACTGTGCTCATGAACATGTTCCTTTCTTTTATATAAATATATTTTGGATTTTATATACTGAAATCTTCCTTCTCATCGATCTTGTGATCGAGATGTTCTAGAATTACGGTCTGTATTCTTGGAAAGCCTTGCTGGCTCTTGTTCTAGGATATGTTAGATCGATCGGCACAATGGCTTTAATACGACCTGGTTTCGCATCCATTACGACAACTCTAGATGATAAGAAGACAGATTCATCAATATCATGCGTGACAAGTACCATCGTTGTTTTATTACTTTCCCAAATGTCATGTAAGGCTTCCTGCAAATGAGAACGTGTGAAAGCATCCAATGCACCAAAAGGTTCATCTAACAAGAGAATCTTGGGATTTCGAAGTAAAGCTCTAGCAATCGCTACGCGCTGGGACATCCCACCGGATAATTGGCGTGGGTATGCTTTTTCAAATCCTTTTAAATTCACGAGAGCAATGAGATCGTTCACTCTTTGGCGAACATTCGGATCTTTCAAAGATAGGTTGCTCGCAATATTCTTCTCCGTCGTTAGCCAAGGAAATAAGCGATGTTCTTGAGAAATAAAACCTCTGTCCTTGGAGGGACCGTGAACTTCTTGAGACCCCACCTCAATGTGACCTTGAAAGTCTAAATCTAGACCTGCTATGAGCTTGAGTAGTGTACTCTTACCACAGCCACTTGGACCGATGATGGTTACGAATTCCCCGTCTTTCACCGAAAGATCTAATTGATCGAGGATATGAACACTCCCATTATCATTCTTAAAAGATTTGCTGACTTGTGCAATTTCTAATGTGGATACCATGGATCTTTCTCACCCTTCCAGAGATATATAATTAAAAAGAGATCCAGCAAAATGACAGAAACATCATTCTACTGAATCTCTAGTTGGCTAGTGGATTCACGTGATTTATGGAACTGGCTATAATTTAGCCATGAATTTAAATCATTATCAATACTTAATACCAACTAAATTAATGGGAATAATAAATTTGGTGGTTGACAGACTATTTCTGACCTTGTTATGATACGTTCAATTCAACATCACACCCACACTACATCATGTTCAAGTAGTTTATTAAACCAAAGAAAAGAATCGACTGTTCGGTCAGAGATTCGGTAAAAGGGCTTCATTCCCTTTTGCTGAATCTCTTTTTTTCTTTCGAAATTAGCTATCTAGATGTGATATGTGAGATGAACCAAAAAATAATATTCTGGAGGGAAAAACAATGACAACACAACAACAAATCAAAGTAGTACCCGTAGCGGGCCGTATCGGAGCTGAAATTCAAGGGGTTCAATTAAGTGGAGAGTTAGATCCCGCGGTGTTCAATGAGATCAAAGAGGCAATAAAGGAGCACAAAGTAGTATTCTTCAAAGGACAGAATCACTTAGATGATGCGAGTCAAGAGGCGTTCTCGACATTACTAGGCGAGCTATACGCTCATCCGACCGTACCCGTTAGAGATAATACAAGTTCGATCTTAGAGATTGATTCACATTCTGGCGCAAGAGCCAATCAATGGCATACAGACGTTACATTTGTACCTGAAGTGCCGAAGTACTCCGTTCTAAGAGGTGTAACCATTCCTTCCGTGGGTGGTGATACGGTCTGGGCCAATACGAATACAGCTTATGAAGATCTACCTGAAGGTTTGAAAAAACTAGCGGATGAGCTATGGGGAATTCATTCCAATGAATTTGATTATGCCAAATTGACGATTAGCCAAGCAACAGATGAGGAAGCGGAGGAGAAATACCGGAATTCTTTTGCATCAACGGTGTTCAATATCAAACATCCTGTTGTACATATTCATGCGGAGAGCGGCAAGAAACATCTACTTTTAGGGAATTTTGCTAGGAAGCTTGTGGGATATTCAAGTAGTGAATCTGAAAGCTTAATCAGCATTTATCAATCTTACGTGACACGTCTTGAGAATACAGTACGTTGGCAATGGACTGAAGGCGATGTGGCGATCTGGGATAACTTAGCTACACAACATTATGCGATTGCTGATTATGAAGAACGACGTATCGTGCGTCGTGTGACCGTAGGTAAGAACGTACCGAAGAATCAACATAATGAGTCAAGTGCACTTCTTTTGAAAAAATAATCCAAATAAAAATGAGGAGGAATCATGAAATGACAACACAACAACAGCAATTAAAAGTGGTACCTGTAGCAGGGCGTATTGGAGCCGAAATTCAAGGGGTTCAATTAAGCGGGGAGTTAGATCCAGAAGTGTTTAGTGAAATTCAGCAAGCGATCCAGGAACACAAAGTTGTGTTCTTCAAAGGACAGAATCATTTAGATGACGCAAGCCAAGAGGAATTTTCCAAACGATTAGGTGAATTATATGCTCATCCAACAGTACCTGTAAAAGATAATACGAGTGCGATATTCGAGTTGGATTCTATTCATGGTGCTAAAGCTAACCATTGGCATACGGATGTAACGTTCGTACCGGAAGTGCCAAAATACTCTATTTTAAGAGGTGTAACGATTCCATCCGTAGGAGGAGATACGGTCTGGGCGAACACAAACACAGCTTATGAAGATCGGCCTGAAGAACTAAGAATTTTAGCAGATGATTTATGGGCAATTCACACGAATGAGTACGACTATGCTCCTTTTAGCCCAAGTAAGTTGGGTGATGACGAGAATATTCAGAAATACCGGGCAAGTTTTGAATCCACTGTGTTTAAAACAAGACATCCTGTTGTACATTTTCATGCGGAAACAGGAAAAAAGCATCTACTATTAGGTGGGTTTGTCAGTAAATTAGAAGGTTATACATCGAGTGAATCCGAGCAACTGCTTAGCATATTCAACTCATACGTTGAGCGTCTAGAAAATACAGTTCGTTGGCAATGGACAGAAGGGGATGTCGTCATCTGGGATAACTTAGCTACACAACATTATGCGATTGCAGATTATGAAGAACGCCGTGTTGTACGTCGTGTGACGGTAGGGAAGAACATCCCTGTAAACCAACATAATGAAGCAAGTAAATTGGTAAGTAAACAGAAGTAAATAGTATTAATACAACATATTATAACGGACTGCCGAATAACAATCGGCAGTTTTCATTTTTAATTATGGAGTGTGATCATGATGCAAGTCTCGAAACCAAATTCGAAGAGAAGTGTACATTCCTTCCTTTTATATGGATACATATGCTGTAACGAACGAACAATTTGCACGTTTCATTGAGGAGACAGGCTATGAGACAGATGCTGAGAAATATGGGTGGTCTTTCGTCTTTCATTTGTTTGTGAATGATGAATTGGAACAAGACATACTAGGTTCACCGAAGGATACGCCGTGGTGGATCGGGGTAAACGGAGCAAGTTGGAAATTTCCTGAAGGACGGCATTCTTCGATTGATCACCGACTTACACACCCTGTTGTTCACGTATCATGGAATGATGCGATAGCCTATGTTACTTGGGCTGGTAAACGGCTACCTACGGAAGCTGAATGGGAATATGCTGCCTCTAGTGGCGTAATAGACAGGAAATACCCATGGGGAAATGAACTCCATGAAGATGGCGAACATCACTGTAACATATGGCAAGGGGAATTCCCACATACGAATAGTGGCGAGGATGGATTCGTAGGTACTGCTCCAGTAGACAGTTATGATGCCAACGCATTTGGACTGTATAATATGTCAGGGAATGTGTGGGAATGGAGTGAGGAATCTTTTTCGAATCAACCGTCTGATGCGACCAATATCTTGCTAGACCCTTCGATTAAGTTAATCAAAGGGGGCTCCTATCTGTGCCATCGTTCGTACTGTAACCGATATCGGATAGCAGCACGCACATTCAATACGATCGATAGCTCCACGGGACATATGGGATTTAGATGTGTGGCTGATGTTTTACGATAACGCGGATTTTTTAAATAAAACAATTCTTTATACAGCTATTGAACAATAGCGAAGGTAATATATGTATTGTAAGTAGCTTGTTATCATTCGAACATTCTGGAAGGGGTGAGGTGTGTTGAAAAGTGAAAATAATCAACATTACATACTGGGGAGAGGGCTAGTTGTTGAATAAGTTAGTCCCTCTCGAAAGTAGCGGGAGGAAATAAGAAAAATGATGAACCTGAGAAATATGGTGACAGGCCTATCTTCGGACACCGTTGCCCAACGTCTGATTCAGTTGTGGGAACATGAGGAAGGAACATTACAATTTTGGCGGGCGAGTAGTAATTTTGTGTATAGTTTTGAACATAACCATGATACATATTTCTTGCGGTTCTCGTATGAGCAGGAGAACAACGTAGAGAATATCATAGCAGAGCTTGATTTCATGGAATTCTTACGAAGTCATGAGTTCCCCTGTGTATCTCCTATTGCTTCCAAAGCGGATAAGATGATTGAGACAGTAACAACTGCGGAAGGGTCGTATTATGCCGTTGTTTTTAGCGCAGCTAAAGGAATACCCTTGGATGATAACTTAACGGGAATACAAAGTGAAAATTGGGGGAGATCTCTAGGAACCCTTCATACTCTATCTAAATTATATAAACCGGCACATGTCAGAAGAAAGAGTTGGCAGGATATATTACAAGATATTGAGAATGTGTTGCGTAAACATCCACAAGAGCATGACGCTAGGGATGAACTAATGAGATTGACACAATGGCTCCAATCGTTACCCACATCGGAAGAAAGCTTTGGATTAATTCACTATGATTTTCAATTGGACAACGTATTCTTTGATGAGAGTAAACAAGGGTTCGAAGTCATAGATTTCGATGATGCGATGTACCACTGGTATGCCATGGATATTATCACAACGCTCGCTGATCTGTATGACAATCATGATTCACATTCGGCACAATGTATACAGGATTTCTTAAAAGGATATCGTTCAATCATGGCGGTAGATGACGAAGAGTTAAGCCTTTTGCCTAAATTTAAAAGGTTCGCTAATCTGTATGGGTTCTCGAGATTGTTATGGTCCTTAGAGAATAGCGATACCGTAATTGAGGATGCTCCATCTTGGTATGAGGGTCTAAAGATTAAATTCAATAGCGTAATTGAGAACAGGAGACAGGGCTTTCGGGAGCCTTGGTAATTCCGAATATACATGAAAATTGAACGGTATGTTTGTAAAAAATAAACATCTCGTCGAAAACTCAGCACCTCACATGCTGAGTTTTTTGCTTATGTCCATTAGTTTCGATAGTAGTATCTATCCCGATTGGAAACAGTATTAAAATGGATGATTATGTGTTATTATAAAAATAGTATCAGGTACTAATACCAGATAACAACTAGGAGCGTGAGATAATGGAGCAATCGAAAGCACGTATCACTGCCATTGGTTCCTATGTACCCGTCAAAAGAATGACCAATTTCGATTTAGAAAAGTTAGTAGATACAAATGATGAATGGATTGTACAACGTACGGGCATTCGAGAGCGCCGCATCAGTGAACCAGATCAATATACAAGTGATTTGTGCGTATCTGCTGCGCAAGACTTAATGCGAAGATACGATAAATCCCTGAAAGATGTAGATCTCATTCTTGTAGCGACTTCTACACCAGATTTTGTTTTTCCCAGCGTAGCAGCTTTGCTTCAAGACAAACTTGGAATTTCTCGTTCTGTTGGAGCTATTGATCTCAGTGCCGCTTGCGCAGGATTTGCATATGCACTTCACGTAGCTGACGGCATGGTGGCATCCGGATTACATCGTAAAGTTCTCGTGTTTGGTGCGGATGCCATGTCCAAAATTACCGATTATACGGATCGTTCAACCTGTATCTTATTCGGTGACGGTGCTGGCGTTGTACTTGTGGAAGCTGACCCTGAACATACAAGTTTTGTCGCGTACCATCATGAGACCGAAGGGATCGGTGGTGCTCATGTATATTTAAATGGTACAGCTGAGAAGTTGAATGGAGTGGATCTTAGTAATACTGGAGCACTTGTACAGAACGGGAAGGAAGTATTTCGTTGGGCTGTTAGAAATGTATCTGAGGGGATCAAAGCTCTTCTAGAGAAAAGCGCTCTAACCATAAATGATGTGGATTGGTTTATTCCTCACAGTGCCAATTTACGTATTATTGAACCGATCTGCGAGCGGACGGAGATTCCGCTTGAACGAACGATTTACAGTTTAGTGAATTTCGGTAATACATCAGCGGCTACCATTCCACTGGCTATAGATTTGGGTATTCGTGAAGGTAAGATCCAAGATGGGGACCGTATCCTAATCTACGGATTTGGCGCAGGACTTACACAAGCAGGTTTATTGCTTAACTGGTATCTACACCCACAGGTTCATGAACCAGAGACCGATTTATAATTGAAATTAAAGGAGAGTGTTCATATATGCAAAAACGTGTGGCAGTTACCGGAATCAGTGTCATTTCGCCACTTGGATCACAGATTGACCCCTTTTGGGATCGACTTATTCGAGGGGAGTCGGGGATATCACGCATAGAAAGCTTTGATCCATCAGGTTTCACTACTCAGGTCGCTGGGATGGCAGCTGATTTTAATCCTGAATCATTTTTTGATAAAAGGGAATTACGGCATATGGATCGTTTCGTTCAATTTGCTGTCGCTGCAGGTAAAATGGCTGTAGATTATGCAAATTTAACGATAACCGAATCCAATGCACATCGTGTCGGCGTTAGTATTGGGACAGGGATAGGTGGCATTCAGACGACATTGGATAATCATCAAACAATGCTCGAAAAAAGTCCGAAACGCATCAGTCCATTTCTGATTCCAATGATGATTGCCAATATGGGCTCCGCTCAGTTATCTATTCATTTAGGAGCAAAAGGACCGAACAACACACCTGTTAATGCTTGTGCTTCGGGGAATAATGCGATCGGAGACTCTTTCCATCTGATTAGGAATGGGATGGCTGACGTGATGATTACTGGAGGAGCGGAAGCTCCGATTAATGAGCTAGCTTTCGGAGGATTCTGCAACATGAAGGCGATGTCTACGTTTAACGATCATCCACAACAAGCCAGTCGTCCATTTGAGATGAATCGGGATGGATTTGTCATGTCGGAGGGTGCAGGGGTATTGGTCCTGGAGGAATGGGAACATGCACAGCGTAGAGGTGCCACTATATTAGCTGAGGTGATTGGATACGGTCAGTCGGCAGATGCTTATCATATAACAGCTCCAGACCCCAACGGAATGGGAGCTGTTCGAGCCATGAATGCTGCATTACAGGATGCCGGAATATTACCAGAAGAAGTGGACTATATAAATGCCCATGCAACAGGAACACCACTCGGAGATAAGGCAGAGACACAGGCGATCAAGAAAGTATTTGGCAGTCATGCGTATAAGTTGAAGGTAAGTGCAACCAAAGCATCTACGGGTCATCTATTTGGTGCAGCCGGAGGATTGGAAGCTGTGATATCCGTCAAAGCCTTAATGGAGGGAGTTCTTCCACCAACCATTAATTATGAGACGCCCGATCCAGAATGCGACTTGGATTATGTACCGAATGAGGTAAGAGAGTGTAAGATTCAGACCGTGTTATCCAATGGATTCGGGTTCGGTGGGAACAATGCGGTTGTTGTATTTCGAAAAGTATAAGTGAGGACATATTGCAGTACGCTATTTTGCAGAATTTCAATATAAAAATCCCCTATAAGGTTTCTCAAGTCGTAAAGAGAGACCTTATAGGGGATTTGTTTGATGTTTGATATGTGGATAATAGACGTTATTTCTCTACATCTCTTTCAGGCAATTGTGTCACGTAGCTATCTGACAAGTGAAGGAGATCAAGAGCACGTTCAAATTCACTTTCAGTTGCTTTAAGCGATTTAACACCATCACCTGCTAATGTATAATGCTGTCCGTCCTCAAATCCGCTACCTGATAAGAATAGTTCTTCATTGTTTACAAATGAGCCAGTAGGTAAATAATAGCGTTGAGGTAGAAGGTTATAACTTGTTTGATTCAGGATATCTTGTCCGAAATGTATATGATCATCAAGGGATATGCCTAACAAATTCGAAACCGTTGGCAATATATCAACTTGACCGCCTAACTGTTCCATAACACTCGGTTTTGTAATGCCAGTAGATGAAATAATCAATGGAATATTGATCAATTCACGTTCAGAATATTCATGACCAAGGATTTCCTGTAATAACGTTGTATCTTCGTCTTTTAGAGAGAAGATAGGAAGACCACGATGATCTCCGTATACGACGATTACACTATTATCCCAAACTCCGTTTTCCTTGAGCTGATCAATGAAAAGACCAAGTGCATAATCAGCATAATTCTCAGCACGGATATAATCACCAAAAAAAGAACCTTCGAATCGCTCTGGGAGAGTCATTTTATATTTCTCTTCTGGAATCGAGAATGGATTATGTGATGACATAGAGATCAC
Organism: Paenibacillus sp. Y301; assembly: GCF_059445505.1. Taxonomy (NCBI): domain Bacteria; kingdom Bacillati; phylum Bacillota; class Bacilli; order Caryophanales; family Paenibacillaceae; genus Paenibacillus; species Paenibacillus sp. Y301. Next base: position 653,589 of record NZ_JCAIUL010000001.1, read on the forward strand.
GTGTGAATAGAAAGGTTGGTTTTTCTGATCCATGATGGCTAGCTGGGCAGCCGTCTTCTCATATAGCGTTTCATCAGAAGATCCATAGAATACCGAATCCTCTTCACCGAAGAAGCTCTTGTCATAGTAACGATTAAATCCTAATGCACTGTAAAGCTCACCACGGTTCCAAAATTCAACATCATTTGTATGGAACGTAGCAGTGTCATAACCATGCTCTTGAAGTAGTTTCGGTAAACTTGGAAGCTCCCGATCTACGTATCGCTGTGTTGCAGGACCATCTGGTGGAACATAAAACGAAGTGTTCACGATAAATTCGGCATCAGAAGTGTTCCCTTGTCCAACTTGCTGGTAGAAACGTGGGAAATAGTAACTGCTTCCCGCGAGCTTATTCATGTTAGGTGTTATTTCTTGTCCATCAATGGATAGGTTTATTAAGAAGTTCTGAAAAGACTCCATTTGAATAATAATAAGATTTTTTCCTTTGGCAGCTCCAAATAAGACAGGTTTAACGGAGGCTGTAATTCCTTTGGTCTCATTAATTACATGTTGTGTAATGTTAGAAGAAACAATCGGTTCTTCTTCTTGGTGAGCCAGCAGAGAGTAGGCTTCATAATTAAGAAGACCCATTTGTTCAGCTTTTACCGTTTCGTTCATACTTGCACGGTTAGGGAAAATACTCCATGAACATAATACAATGGAAATACAGAATAACGAGACAAGCACTTTATGGTTCGCTTGATGTGACATAGCTTTCTTCCATACAAGTGCTTTTTGACGTCTGAACATGACATAACCAATAATAATAATATCCAAAAAGATAAGTATATATTGTGGATGAATAACTGAAAAAATGCTCTTCTTAACTGCTCCAACTTGTTTGACTTGTTCAAACACTTGGAAGGTAGCAATAATACCAAAATGACTATGATATATAATTAAAGAAAAGAACAAAATGGTAATCAGTAGATTAACCGTCATATAAACAGCGAGTTTTCGTTTCGTAGCAAACCATTCGATTAAACAAAATACGAGCAGAATAAAGGGGACTTCTTTAAGACATGTATTCCAAGAGGGGCCATCTTCAAATAGAAAATACCAGGCAAAATAAGTTTTTGCTAGCATGATTATAGTGAAAAAGAGTAATGACCTTATACTAAGCTTGCGTGGGACAGTAAACGACATTGCTTTCGCGCATCCTTTTCATTAAGATTATTTCATTCTATTACTAGAAGCAATGGAAATCAACTAGACTGTCATGTGAAATGATAGAATTCTGGAATTATGTAATGGGGATATAGAAAAGATTGGTAATGTTCGCGATATCTCAGATGGATTAATTAAATAGATGCGGGAATTATTAAACGAAAGGACATGGAATTATATCCCATAGGGGAGTTCCATATCCTTTGTGTATTGTTGGAAAGTTATTATTCATTATTTACATAACTGTTTCTCCACTGTCGTAGTTGAATTGCCATTCAATCCCAAATTGATCGATGACACTACCGTAACATTGGCTCCAGAATGTTTGTTGTAATTCCATCCCGACCTTGCCGCCTTCTTGTAGTTTATCAAATAAAGATTTAACCTCATCGATGTCTTTACTGACAATAGAGAGACTAATGTTGTTTCCTACAATAAAAGGCATACCAGGGAATACATCTGAGAACATAACAGTGCTTCCATTAATAATTAATCTTGCATGCATAACTAAATCCTTGGCTTCTTCTGGTAGAGGGAATGCTGGATCTGGTGGTGTATCTCCAAAGGACATGATATGTGGTTGTTCTGCTCCAAATACTTCTGCGTAAAATGTAACGGCTTCACGACAATTCCCATTAAAATTAATGTACACATCAATGGCCATTTCCTTCACTCCTTGGTTGATTTTTGCTGTTAATACTTTCCTGTTTTTACATTTGTGATTATATCATTTACTAGTAGAAAAACCAATATATCCATAGATTCTGAATACATAAATTAACTTTTAGTAGGCGTATTGTAGGATACAATACCGGGAGCCGTTCCCCGATGCATGACGGCAGGATCATATCCATACGCACCTTTTCCCAATTAGATGGCAGCCAATCAATCAATCGGTGTCATCTAAAGTCCAGAATTGATACACTGGTCGGGATAAGGTGAACTGTGTCCAACTCGCAAGGCTTTACCATCCTGGGATGTAGTTGTCAACACAAAATTCCAGTTTACCTTAAAGTGGGGGGGCGTGGGGAGACTGCTTTCGATCTAAAAGCTTGCGTAGCAAGGTACCCTTTTTGTGGATCATTTGGCACGTCTCCTAAGTTGTCCACAACCTTTATGAAGAGTAATAAATCGATGAGATGAAAGAGGTCATTCTCGTCTGTGAGCTGCTCGGAACCGGAACGTTAGTGACGGTAGGTTTAAAGAATCTAACTTTTATTTTCAGCCAAACTAAAAATGAAGCATAGTTAGCGATAGGCAAAAGGTACACTCGGCATTTCTAGTTGCTTAGCAACCAAATATCTTCTATATCCATCGATCAACTCTAATGATTCTTTATTTACCCAAATGGGCTCATCTAGTTGTCCGTATTGTTTTACAAATCAATAACGATTTATGTTTTGAGAGTGTTTGGATCCGAATTTAAAAACACTTCAGGAATAATGATAGCTGTTAGAGGAAGCACATCGATCGTGTCTTTAGGAACCTCCATCAAAGCAGCAGTTGCCACTTGTTCAACAGCTACTTTAACCTCTTTAGAAGCCTTCGTTGCTGCATCGAGTTCCTTTGATTCCACAGGAACTTAAGAAGTAATGAAATATAAAATTGGGCTAATGCTACAGTAATTTGGAATCAGGTCCCAGCGGGTACTTATGCCATCGAAGTTCAATATCGGTACAGGTCCTATATCTGGAAATGGATATGTAGAGTAACTAAAAAAATAAAGAAGGAGCAGTTGTCGATGACAACTGCTCCTTCTTTATAAAATTTAAGATTCTTCTTTTCGTAAAAAGATTCCGTAATCAAGAATTATTTGCATTGTCTCTGGACCAATGTTCTTATGTTCTCGTGCAATTTGAGATTCATCGAAGATAGTTTGCTCGTTTGTTCGGACAAAATTACCATAGTGCGTAACAATTTCATCTATGTCTCTAAGATCTGAGAGAGGCACACCTCTAGTCTCTTCAGCAGTACTTAGTTCTGAACCCAAACTATCAGTAGAATTTGTTACCTTTTCTGTAACACTTGGTTTCGATCCTATGCTAACCGTTTCGGGATCTACATTCAGATCTGGATCTACTTCTGACTCTTCTGAGGCACTTAATTCTGGACCTAAGCGAATATCAGTACCATTAGGGCTCGCTAATGACTCTACTGGAGCACTTAATTTTGAACTCGAGGAAATACCATTATTACTAGGATCCGCTAATAAATTCGCAGTTAGGGTTACTCCTGAAATCAACATTATTGCAGAAGTTGCTAAAACTAGTTTTTTAAACATGTTTTTTCCACCTTTCTTTTCTATACCAATAATTATTTCCTACTTTCAATCCTCGCATTCTAAAAAGTTAAAAGATTCGAAAAAGTCATATTTAGAAAACATTATATAAAATGTATAATATTTCTAATTTATATTATAGTATCATTGATGATATATGAGAACAATATTTCACGGTTTAGGAGAGTGGACAGATGAGGTTGTATTCCAATGCCTGAGATGAGTACATAAAAAAGTTATTTCTATGTCCCACCTTTCTATACGGATAATACAATAACCACCCCATACTATTAGGAACAAGTTTTTTTCCAAAAAGACTAGACATATGTACAAAAAATACTAGTTTTGTGAACATGTCTGACCATCTTCAGCACAAATCACCATAGTCATTTAAAGCAATTCTACGATAAATGAAGAACGTCCTCTGTTCAGGTATGAACTGTGACCCGTAAGATGGAAACTTTGAAAAAAGTGACCCTCTTGCGGGTCATTTGTGTTTTAATCGAACTAATGGATAAAAAAGCGGGGGAAAAGCTATGAACAAAACGCGAGGCACTTCAAAGATATTCAACGAAAATGAGATCAGACAGCTAGAGATGAATCCAAATGTGGAGAATGTGACGGAGAAGAGTATTACGTATTCGTCTACATTTAAGCTAGCTGCGCTTAAAGCCTACAAGGAAGGTCAAACCCCAATGGAAGTTTTTCTTGAAGCGGGATTTGACTTGGATGTTATCGGCCGCAATAAGCCCAAGCATTGTCTAAGTCGTTGGCGTAATTCGTACAATACCCATGGAGAAGCCGGATTACTTGAGGAGCAACGAGGAAAAGGATCTACCGGCAGAAAAGTGGCAGGAGAACTTTCTACGGTGGAAAAGCTTAAACGTGCGGAAGCACGAATCAAGTCACTAGAGATGGAGAACGACTTTTTAAAAAGGCTGGAGGCGCTCGAAAAGCAAAAATGCAGAGGAAACGTTAACGTCCTCCGAGCGCTTTCAAATCATCAACCATACCCTTCGTAAGCATGGCCTACAACGAATGACACGTTACCTGTGCAGGTTAGCCCGTGTGAGTTTAAGTGGATATTACCGCTGGCTTTCGGCTGAAGAATCCAGGCAACTACGTGAGGAGGCAGATGAGCGTGACGTTTGGCTTATTAAGAAACAATTTGACGCTTTAGATGGTAAGGCTGGGGCGTTGGTCGTTAAGATGTGGCTTGAACGAAATAATGGGATCATCATGAACCACAAAAAGATCCGAAGATTAATGCAGAAATATAGGCTTGTTGCCACGATTAGACAAGCGAATCCCTACCGTAAGATGGCGAAAGCCACACAAGAACATTTAACCTGTCCTAACCTATTGAAGCGTCAATTCGACCAAGGAGAGCCTGAGAAAGTCCTACTGACGGATATTACCTATTTACATTATGGAAATGGACAATGTGCTTATTTATCCGTGGTGAAAGACGGAGCTACGAGACAAATTCTAGCCCACCACCTCTCTTCATCATTGGCAATGCCAATTGTAAAACGAACACTGGAGAAACTACTCGAGCGACTGGACGGTAATATTCATCCAGAGGCGCTTTTGCACTCGGATCAAGGAATGCACTATACTCATCCTAAATTCCGACTTCTCGTACACAAAACTGGGTTTATCCAGTCCATGTCACGGAAAGGAAACTGCTGGGATAATGCCTCCATGGAGAGTTTTTTTGGCCATATGAAGGATGATTTGGAGTACAAGTCATGTATGACCCTCATTGAGTTGCGAACAAGGGTTGGTGATTATATCGCCTACTATAACTCCGAACGATATCAATGGGCATTAAAAAAAATGACTCCCGATGAATTTAGGAGTCACCTATTAACTGCCTCTTAAAGGTCTTCTTTTTCAAACTTTCCACAAATACGGTCACAGTTCAGTATGCGAACAGAGGACGTTTTTTTGCGTCCGATCCGAAAGAGGAAGTCGGAGCTGGGGACGAAATTTGCCCGAAATCGGGTTTGCTTTGTAAGAAGCTCGCGTCGATAGGTACTCTGACCATTCATTGCAACTTTTAAGAGTATAAATTGAGAAAAACTAGAATATTTATAACCTTTTTATATATTTAGCGTTATTAATACTGATACCGTTAAATATTGTGAACTGAAGGATGTGAACTCTAGTAAATGTAAAGGTAATTAATACTTAAAGTTGAATTCTCTTATAGTAACTTTGGAGGAGATTTGGATATTTAGTAAATGGAAAAATGCTGATTGGTATATTGTTGTAATTTTATTGTTATTTATGATGGTTAGTATAGTCCTAATTCGTAGTGGAATCTCAGCATGGCCTAAATTTGAAGGATCAGATAAACGAATGATATTTTATTATATTTTGGGATTTATATGTTTCTTTGGAGTATCTTTTATAAATTATCGAATCATTCTTAAGTACCATTGGTTTCTATTCACTGGAGGTATATTAATTCTTGTCTTAACCTTATTTATTGGAGATTCAATGAATGGGGCACAAGGATGGATTAAAATTCCGGTAATTGGCCTTAATATTCAGCCAGCTGAATTATTTAAACTTGTTCTTATCATCTCTCTTTCTGCATTACTAACTCAGAAAGATAATATGGAACTTTCCTTTTGGAAGAATATTATACCTCTCTCATTACTAACATTCATACCTTTTGGGATAGTTATAAAGCAAAACGATATGGGAAATGCCCTTTGTTATTTGATCATACTGCTAGGAGTTCTGTGGATAGGCAATATAAAATACACACATACCATCATTATATTGATTCTTATATCAGCCTGTCTCTTTATAGGAATTAAATCATACATTGCGTTTCACGATCAGATTTCATCATATCTAAGTAGTACGAATAAACAACACTATTTAAATCGATTAGATCCATGGCTTTTACCTGATCAAGCTAGCAAAGATGCAAATTATCATACCCAAAATGCTAAGATAGCAATTGCATCTGGGGGAATGTTCGGGGAAGGGTACATGAAGGGTACTTCCGTTCAATCTGGATTTGTGCCGTATACCTATTCAGATTCTATCATTATTGTAGCAGCAGAAGAATTTGGGTTTATCGGCGTATCGGTAATTCTGTTACTCTATTTTTTCCTCATTTATCGATTGATCATCATTGCATTAGAGTGCAAAAGACGTGAAGGATCAATAATAATAATTGGAATGATCTCTATGTTTCTTTATCAAATTTTTGAAAATATAGGTATGTTTATAGGTTTAATGCCCTTAACCGGAATTACATTACCCTTTATTAGTTTTGGAGGAAGCTCTTTACTAATTAATATGGTTAGTTTAGGTTTCGTGATTAACATTCAATTGCGAAATTATAAGGTAAGTTCTTAAGATCTTCCCTCTTATCATAAGGCATGAAAACACCAAATCCATCGGGACACAGTTCAAAACAGTCCTTAATGCCCCATCTTATTACCTTAAATTCCTCAACCACCGATATCACATAAATTACCTCATTGAACCTCATTTTGTGGTCTTATAATTGTCTTACATAGATATCCACTTATCGCAAGCTTCATAAGACATATGTCCAAAATTACTAGTTTTGTGAATATGTCTGGCTTCCGGATCTCCAAATTCAGCCGAATTCGACCGTGACAGCCGATTAGCGTTCCGTGGAACAATGAAAAAAACCGAGTTTTGGCCAATAAGCCAAACTCGGTTTTCCTTCGATTTACTTAATTTTTCGGGGTCATCCAATTTGATCTCTTTCTGGTTTCCATTTCCGTCTCTAATGACTTCCATTTTACGACCATCAGAGTATACTCGAATCACTTTATCGTCCTTACCTGGTAACGCTCCATTACGCTAACGGGCAGTTATGCGTAATATATTTGCATGAAAGAGTGTTCTATAGTCAGGCCTTGGACTACCTAATTTGGTATTATAAATAGGAGTTAACATTGTTGATTTATAATAATTAATACCTGTGTACTAAGTTCGCAAATAATAGGTTATCGGAAGGTCTTGGTGGAAATAATGAAAAAAAAACTTATTAAAATAATTTTTATCCTAGGTATCTTGGGGATAGTTACCTTTCTAATTAATTACCACATACCGAAACATGTAAGTAAAACTTATTATGGCTTAGAATATAGGGATAATTATCATAGACCGGTGAGTATACGACTGGACGTGACTGTTAAGAAGAGCTTGATTTCCAAAACAAAAATCGATGGATTTATAAGGATAGACGGAAAGAGCACGGAAATATCAAATCACTTGGTGTTTAATAAGAATGGGGATGAAAAAGTGTCTACAACTGATTCAAGAAATATATTAAAGATTATTAAGGATGAATTAGATAGCAATCTGTACAGCTTAGATAGAAGAAATGTAGAAATAATCTACGGAAATCCAAGACAGTATATAGAATTAATGGTTGATGTATCCAAGGATTTTGAATATATTTATACTTCTACATTTAAGAATAATTACATTGCACCAGCACAAAACCTTGATGAAGTCAAAAGGGTTTCAAACATTTTATTTTTTAAGAAGTAACAATATCATTTAAATTTCTACTACTACTGCAATGGTTGCGCTAACGAGACACTATAGTTCAATTTCATGAGGGCTGCCAAACGGCAGCCCTTCTTTACGCTAACGGGCAGCATTCCTGTAATGAGTAAGAATGACGTTTGAACAATAAAAGGCCTCTTGATATCATAAGAATTGTCCTAAGCTGGCCAGCAAAAGGGACGAATTCGAATATCAGGAGGCAGATAATATGAATTATAACCAAAATGAGAAGATAGCTCAAATCACTTCTCAAACTCTAATAGTTGGCGTAGATATCGCTAAGTACAAGCACGTTGCACGTGCGCAGGATTTTAGAGGGCAGGAGTTCAAGAAGGCTTTCCATTTTGAAAATATGAACTCAGATTTCAATCACTTTCTAAGTTGGATTCAACAACTAATGAAAGATCAAGGGATGGAAAAAGTGATTGTAGGAATGGAACCAACAGGTCACTACTGGCTCAATCTAGCTCACTTTCTTAAAGATCAATGTATTCAATTTGTCGTAGTAAACCCGATGCATGTAAAGAAAAGCAAGGAGCTAGACGACAATTCACCTACAAAAAATGATGTAAAAGATGCTAGGGTAATTGCACAGTTAGTCAAAGATGGGAGATATGCTGTACCCAATATTCCACAGGGAGTGTACGCAGAACTTCGAGTGGCAAAAAAGATACGCGATCTTCTATCTGTTGACCTACAAGCGGTTCAAGGACAAATCCACAATTGGTTAGATCGTTACTTTCCTGAGTTTCTTACCGTATTTAAAGACTGGGAAGGAAAATCGGCATTACAGCTTTTAAAGCTCAATGTATTACCACATGAATTAAGTAAGATTTCCGATCATGAGATCTTAACGTATCTTAGAAAAGCTGTTAGCCGTGCGGTTGGACTCAGTAGAATATCTGAACTCAAAGAAGCAGCAAGTCATTCGATAGGCATTCTTGAGGGTTCAACAATGGCTAAATTAGAGCTACGCACGTTAATAGATAAGTATGAACTCATAAAAAATAGATTCGAAGAACTGGATTCAAATATCGATGTTTTACTTGAACAGATTCCAGGTGTTGAACAAATGTTGGAGATTAAGGGTATTGGTAGAGATACGGTTGCAGGCTTCTTTTCAGAGGTAGGGGACCTCAGTTATTACTCTCATCCTAAGCAGATCATAAAATTAGCTGGGCTGAGTCTGAGGGAGAATACGTCTGGAAAGCATAAGGGCCAAACAAAGATTACGAAGAGAGGGAGAAAAGCACTCAGGGCGCTTCTCTTTCGAGTAGCCATGCCTTTAGTCGCTAAGAATAGTGCATTCAAGGCTTTACATCAATATTTTACAACACGGTCAAATAATCCTTTGAAGAAAATGCAGTCCCTGATCGCAATATGCAATAAGCTTATACGGATTCAGTTTACGATTGGTAAGAAGCAATGTGAATTCAGTGAAGAGCATATGCTAAGGGATATTCCCCATATGGCAGAACTAACGAGAGTAGCTTAGGTTTCTTTTGGATTCTTGAAGTAAAGTAGCAGGTAACTATATTTGAAGCACGGATTAGTCAGTAAAAAAACTATAATACGGACAAAGACCCTGTCGGGCAGCATAACTGACATCCACATCATGGTAAGGTTGGACGAAGGAATTTTAGAGCGAAGACTCTGTGAGATTTGGGAGGGTTGACCTCTATGAGATATGTGGACATCCATCAGTGCGACCATAACTACAACTATTTCCACTTTTTGGATACGAGTGGTTAAGTAGATAAGGATCGTTTTTTCTCCATATATCCAGAATTAACCTTTAATTCATCCCTATTCCAGTATTTAAATGCTCAAATACCAATGATGCTATGAAAACTTAAGAAAACAGGAGGAAATGAGAGCTAATGCTTTCTTCATAGAGGGAGAAGAGCTTAATAAGCGAAACTAAGGGGGATATTAAATGAAGTACAAATTTGCGCTTTTTTCAGTAATTATTTGGGCACTTCTAATTTTAGCTGGATGTTTAAACAACGCATCTGAAGAATTATCCGTAGACCTGTCTGACATTCCACATATGAATATAGGTGCCGAAATGCCCCGACTTTTATATGCCGATGACAATATAGCGGTTATTCAGGGTACATTTGGAGTCATTGTATATAATATGCAAAATTCACTTGTTACGAATCGGATTTCATATGAACATATGAAATCATTTGACATCTCCATGATGACGGCATCTGTATCTTAAGATGGAACAACAATCTATATTGGAAATGATGATATGTCTTTTTCTAACGAAATTCTATATACCTATCAATACGATATTAGTTCTAGAGTCATCAATGAAACAAAGGAACAGCCTTCTGGTGTGTTTATGCCAAATACTATTGAAACACCTGGTTATAATGAACAATACGATAAATATTTCGATTCACAATATCTTACTAGTGACAAAATTGTAGAGTTCAATAATTCGTTTTTATATTTACGTTCCTTAGACTGGAATATAAAAAACTTACAAATTGTTATTTGCAAGTATGAAGATGGTGAAAGTAAAGTTTTTGATGTATTTAAATGAGAGCTTGTTCAACTAACGGGACACGATAGTGGAACAACAAAGGAGCAGTTTACTACGGCAGCTACTCCCTTTTTTATTAAGCTAAAGGGCAGGTTAGTTGAAACAGTGGCTGTCAAATGGCGAAAATACTCATTGGATAATAAATGTCATTCTGGAATATAGCTTTACTCAAAGGGGATAATACCTGCAAAACTACTTCCAGAGGTGGCGTGAGCCCATGAAAAAGTTGGTTGAAATATGTATGGTGTTTGCTGGACTATTCTCCTCGATACAAATTGCAAATGCAAGTATTCAACCAAAATTAAAAACAGAGGATGTTTTATCTATTCAAACAAAACGTATGTCTGGTGATTCTAGATTATTTAAGGAAAGCGACGGATATGAAGAAGTAATCATCAATAAGGTTGTTAAATGGATAAACACATCAAATCCTTCCGAAGGACAAACTGAGCTAAATATATGCCCCATCTCTAAATTGGAAATAAGAATGAAAAACGGGGATATTGCAGTTATTGAACCTGCCTATAATTGTATACTTGAGAACCAAAAAAAGTCATGCACAATAGCAGATGGCGAGGTTTTATTTACCCAAAATAATACAGAAGTTCGATTGAAATCACTTGAGTTATTTGATTGGCTGTTAGTCGGGTGGAAATATGAAAGTATTGGAGCTCCCAAAGAAGAGCTACTTGAAGAAACCTTATATACCAGATATTTTTCCTACCTTGACAAAACATACTCAGACTTTATCATGTGTCCAAAAATAGACAAAATCGAAAGAATAAATGGCGATACAAGAAGACATATCGTACATGCAAGTGCGTTAAATTATAGTGCACATCATGGTGACGTTCCTTATGAAAGAATTCATATCACGTTAACTGATACTCCAGAAAATGGTGTGAAAATAAATAAAGTTACAGTCCAAAAAGGTATTTCTGGAAAAGAAAGCAGTATACAATGTAGACGGGAGAACTAAAAAACTTGTTGAACTCCCATGGAAGAACGAAATTACTTCCGTAATCTGTGGTGCGGCGCTTGCGCTGCACGTATGGCTAACGGGACACTTTAGTTGAATGATACACATTAATGAGCAGGCGCTACGGTAGCCTGCTGTTTTCATTGAAGTAACGGGCAGGTTAACGCAATAACAATACTGTTCGGACAACACCGATGCCGATACACAAAAGTACAATTATATTGAAGATATTTGCTATAATATTTACCAAGAAGAAATAATTTTCTTGGGAAGGTGCTTGATATGCAAGACAAACTAATTTATCTCATTTCGGGTCCGCTAGGAGTTGGGAAATCAACGATATCAAAAGAACTTGCAAGAAATATTAAGCAATGTGTACTCATTGAAGGTGATGATTTACTTAATATGTTTAAGGGAGAATCACAACCTTCATGGGAAGAACGATTGAATTTAACATGGAAAAACATCCTTGCTTTAACAAGGAATTTTATTCTTAATGACTTAAATGTAGTTATTGATTTTGTAGTAGAAGATGAGCTTGATTGGTTTTGTAAACAAGTATCGGATTTGAATGTAGAATCAAGATATATAATATTACGAGCAGATAAAGATAAGTTAATAGAACGCCTAAATATCAGAGGGGATATCGATTCATTAGAACGCTCTTTGTTTTTACTGAATAAAATGGAAACTTCACCATCAAACAAACAATTTTTTTATGACACTACTCTAAAGCAACCAAATGAGATAGTACAAGATGTCATCGATGACACTGGATTTAATGTGTTCATTGATACCAGTCGCTGAACTAACGGGCAGTTTAGTGCAACAAAACTGGAGTTTCTACGTATAGGATATAAATGGAAAAATGAGAGAGAGTAAGTAGTTGTAGACTAATCTAATATTTAAGAGAGAGAGAGAGATCCACAATGAAAAAAAGTAGTGATTTTACACGAATGTATAAAAAATTATTAGTAATATCGGTTCTATTACTCGATTATATCTTGGCGTGTTGGTTGGCTGATGTTATCGGCAGTAAAATCGTTATGGATGCTTCAGGACGTTCTTATACTCTTGAAAATCATTTCTTTTACAATGAATATATTTTCAGTGGAAGTAATACCGCACTGAACCTCAAACTTGATAGAATTTTCTTGCTCTGTACAAGTGCTGTTTACTTAGTTTTTAATCTAATGAACAAATACAGAAGTACGAACCGTTGATAAGCTAAAATAACAATCATCCGAAGATTAAGCTAACGGGACACGATAGTGGAACAACAAAAGAGCAGTTTGCTACGGCAGCTGCTCCCTTTTTTTATAAAGCTAACGGGCAGCATTCCTGTAATGAGTAAGAATGACGTTTGAACAATAAAAGACCTCTTGATATCATAAGAATTGTCCTTAGCTGGCCAGCAAAAGGGACGAATTCGAATATCAGGAGGCAGATAATATGAATTATAACCAAAATGAGAAGATAGCTCAAATCACTTCTCAAACGCTAATAGTTGGCGTAGATATCGCTAAGTACAAGCACGTTGCACACGCGCAGGATTTTAGAGGGCAGGAGTTCAAGAAGGCTTTCCATTTTGAAAATACGAACTCAGATTTCAATCACTTTCTAGGTTGGATTCAACAACTAATGAAAGATCAAGGGATGGAAAAAGTGATTGTAGGAATGGAACCAACAGGTCACTACTGGCTCAATCTGGCTCACTTTCTTAAAGATCAATGTATTCAATTTGTCGTAGTAAACCCGATGCATGTAAAGAAAAGCAAGGAGCTAGACGACAATTCACCTACAAAAAATGATGTAAAAGATGCTAGGGTAATTGCACAGTTAGTCAAAGATGGGAGATATGCTGTACCCAATATTCCACAGGGAGTGTACGCAGAACTTCGAGTGGCAAAAAAGATACGCGATCTTCTATCTGTTGACCTACAAGCGGTTCAAGGACAAATCCACAATTGGCTAGATCGTTACTTTCCTGAGTTTCTTACCGTATTTAAAGACTGGGAAGGAAAATCGGCATTACAGCTTTTAAAGCTCAATGTATTACCACATGAATTAAGCAAGATTTCCGATCATGAGATCTTAACGCATCTCAGAAAAGCTGTTAGCCGTGCGGTTGGACTCAGTAGAATATCTGAACTCAAAGAAGCAGCAAGTCATTCGATTGGCATTCTTGAGGGTTCGACGATGGCTAAATTAGAGCTACGCACGTTAATAGATAAGTATGAACTCATAAATAATAGATTCGAAGAACTGGATTCAAATATCGATGTTTTACTTGAACAGATTCCAGGTGTTGAACAAATGTTGGAGATTACGGGTATTGGTAGAGATACGGTTGCAGGCTTCTTTTCAGAGGTAGGGGACCTCAGTTATTACTCTCATCCTAAGCAGATCATAAAATTAGCTGGGCTGAGTCTGAGGGAGAATACGTCTGGAAAGCATAAGGGACAAACAAAGATTACAAAGAGAGGGAGAAAAGCACTCAGAGCGCTTCTCTTTCGAGTAGCCATGCCTTTAGTCGCTAAGAATAGTGCATTCAAGGCGTCACATCAATATTTTACAATAAGGTCAAATAATCCTTTGAAGAAAATGCAGTCCCTGATCGCGATATGTAATAAGCTTATACGGATTCTGTTTACGATTGGTAAGAAGCAATGTAAATTCAGTGAAGAGCATATGTTAAGGGATATTCCCCATATGGCAGAACTAACGAAAGTAGCTTAGGTTTGTTTTGTATTCTTGAAGTAAAGTAGCAGGTAATAACATTTGAAGCACGGATTAGTCAGTAAAACAACTATAATACGGACAAAGATCCTGTCGGGCAGCATAACTGACATCCACATCATGGTAAGGTTGGACGAAGGAATTTTAGAGCGAAGACTCTGTGAGATTTGGGAGGGTTGACCTCCATGAGATATGTGGACATCCATCAGTGCGACCATAACTACAAATATTCCCACTTTTTTGAATACAAGTGGTTAAGTAGATAAGGATCGTTTTTCTCCGCAAATCCAAAATTAACCTTTAATTCATCTCTATTCCAGTATTCAAATGCTCAAATACCAATGATGCTATGAGAACTTAAGAAAACAGGAGGAAATGAGAGCTAATACTTTCTTCATAGAGGGAGAATAGTGAAAAGCACCTGGTACACATTGTTAGAATTCATGGGCATACTAATCCCTGAGAAAATGTGGGGTGATACCTAAGTGCAAAAACTAAAAATTTCGTTATTACTTTTACTATGGCTGAACACGGTAACAGTAAATTTAGCATTCGCAAGAGATGGATTAGATGAAAACTTAATTACAATTTATATAAACTCAATAAACGAAAAAAAATGGTCTGACATACCTGATTTATGGGTTAAGGGTCAACGTGACACGCTTATTAATTTTTTTAACAACAAGCAAAATAAAGACCAGAAGGTTGGGTTACTCAATATCTATAAAGCCCAAATTGTCGCTTCTAAGCAAATACCCTACGAATACGGAAAAATTTATATACCTACTCGTTATATCGAGCCTTTTATCGAGCCTCATATTTTTTATGTGGCTGTTTACTATGAAGTATTTAGTGAGGACAAATATCACATAAACGGAGTAAATTACTTCTTTATAGTTACCGTATTAGAGGGTGGTAAAAGAAAAATTGTCCTTACCCCATTTGTTCCCGTTAACCAAATTATCAGAGAGGGGTATGGATATGGAACAGCAGACGAAAAGACATTTGACGAGAGGAGAATAAAATACGTTCATTAATGCCTAGTCGATTGAACTCCCATGTAAGAACGGAATTACTTCCATAATCTGTGGCGCTGCGCTTCATGTGTGGCTAACGGGACACGATAGTTCAATTACATGAGGGCTGCTAAACAGCAGCCCTTCTTTACGCTAACGAGCATCATAGTTTAACCATAAAAGGTAAATTGTGATAATATAGAACTGGGATGAGGTGATAATCGAAGTGAAAAGACCTTTAGGAGTGACTTTAATTAGTTATTTTTACATTTTTGGTGCAGCTGTAATGATTTTCACAGCAATATTCTTTAATGCAGAATCAAATGAATTTGGCATAGCCGATAGGTTTGGTTTACCAAACTTTCCAGAACAATTATTTAGGGTTTTATTGGCTATTGCTTCCCTTATCCTCATCTATGGTTATATGCGTTTAAAAAAATGGGGATTTTGGTTGATGATTATGTACTCATCTGGATTTGGTTTAATAAGTTATTATCTTTTATTCTCGCACAATCAACAACCATTTATAGGGAATTTCATTTGGTCAGTAATCGTATTAATTTATACGTTATTTGTTAGAAAGTCCTTTTTCCGCATAGAAAAGGATGAATAATTCAATAAATATATTCAACTCCCATGAAAATTAACTCTGCAGTCACAATAAAAGACAACAGTAAAGAAGACGCACCACATACATTTTTTTAAAAGGTGTGCGCTTCAACTTTTTTAATGGATGAGATCAGATTTATTAAGAAACTTCAGAGATTTTCACTGAATAACCTAAGTTTTCGAGCCGACGCACTGCGTACTTTACAATAGATTGCTGTTTCTGTTTGTCAAAATAATCTTCGCCTAGGTCTACATACATTTCTTCCCGTGTTAATAGATAATAGGTTATTCTCAACATAGCATGCGCAATAGAGATCGCTGCTCGTTTTCTTCCTTTTCGCGCCGATGTTCTTCTATACATGGCTCCGAGATAGTTCTTTGACGCTGCAACGGAATGGGCTGCTTCAACTAGAGCAGACTTAAGATATTTATTTCCGTTTTTGGCTTTGGAAGATGTTCTTTTTCCTGCACTTTCGTTATGTCCAGGTACCAGTCCTGCCCATGAACATAAATGTGCTGCACTCGGAAATTGCTTCTTAATATCCGTCCCAATTTCCGCAAGAATCTGTTCTGCCATTCGAGTAGCTATGCCAGGAATAGAGTCTAAACGTTCGACTTCTTCATGAAATGGGGTTACCCTCAACGCAACTTCCTGATCAAGCACTTCAATTTGCTTACTTAAGAAATCAATGTGAGTTAAAATGGTCTTGATCATTAATCGCTGGTGAGGATTTACATAGCCTTGAAGAGCAAGTTCGAGCTCATCCTTTTTTCGCTTCATAGTACGCCTAGCAAAGTTGGCTAGTATTTTTGGATCATCTTCGCCCTCTGCAATAGCACGCAGCATATCGCGAGAAGAAACGCCCATAATATCTGACACAACAGAGCCGAGCTTAATATTGGATCCTTCTAGTACTTTTTGAATTCGATTGTGTTGTCTGGCTCTTTCTTCAATAATAGTGCGGCGGTACCGAACAAGTTCCCGAAGCTGCCGCTGATTTCGATCTGGAATGAAACTTGCTTTGAGTAATCCATGACGAAGAAGCTTGGCAATCCATTCTGAATCTTTGACATCTGTTTTACGTCCAGGCAAAGCTTTCATATGCTGAGCATTCACCACTAAGAATTCAATTCCTTCAGCTTCAAGTAAATTAACAATAGGCTTCCAAAATACTCCTGTGCTTTCCATCGCAACGTGAGTGCATTTATGTTGTTTTATCCAGTCTATTAATTGTAATAGAAAGACCGTTTTAGTTGAAAATGTTTGAATCTCCTTTCCTTCCGACGTTAAGATGCATGCAGTAATATTGTCTTTATGAATATCCATACCACATGCTCGTTCAATGATAACTTCCACCTTGAATACATCCTCTCTATGGCTCAATCGAAGTAGAGGCTGGTGCAACAATCAGAGTAGGATTAATCTCCCATGAGTGCTTCCCGAAAGGGAGCGACAATCTGTGATGCACCGTGATCGTTGGAGTCAGACTAACGGATGGGCTCTATGGCACCATAGTTCATCGACCTTCCTCTCCCAGCCATAGTAGCAGTATAGACAAATTTGCAGTCCCATTTTCATCATCTGTGGTGCGGCGCGTGCGCTGCATGTATGACTAACGGGACACGCTAGTTGAATAACACACTAGAAAAACAAGAAACTGTGCTATTAAACTAAAGGAGCAGTGAGCAGTTTATGTTTTTAAATAATTATGCAAAAATAATTGTGAATATTGGGGTTACAGTTGAAAAAGGAGATTTAATTAAGATCAATTTTTCTCCTGAACATTTGCCTTTAGTACGTGAAATCTCAAAAGAAGCCTATAAGAGTGGGGCACAATTTGTCTCCCTTGATATACGAGATTCTGAAATCGAAAAGGATCGAGTGCGATATCTAGAAGACGAATTTTTAGAAGTTTTCCCAAAATCAGTGGTTGAAAATGAATTGAACTATGCGAGGTCGGGATATTCGACAATTACAATAATTGCACCGACGTTTACAGATGAGGATTCTGAATGGGTCGGAAGAGCTTCGATAATCAATAAAGCAAAGTCAATTGCTATGAGTCCACGTCGAACTTATGGTATGGAAAATCATAATAAATGGGTACTCGTCAATGCGCCAACGAAGGAATGGGCACTACAAGTTTTTCCAGACCATCCTGAAAATGAAGCGATCGAACTTTTATGGAAACATATATTTGACGCATCAAAATCGAATGAGCCTAATCCTGTATTAGCTTGGAAACAACATGATGTTATCTTGAAAAGCATAGCTAAAAAGTTGAACAATTATAAGTTTTCTGCATTGCGATTTGTTAGTAAAAAAACAGACTTAACTGTTTCGTTAGTCAAAAATCATGTTTGGGTAGGTGGATCAGAAACGACTAAAGACGGAAAAGAATTCATGTCTAATATTCCTGTTGAAGAAGTTTGGACAATGCCAAATAAGTATCATGTGAATGGGTATGTTACCACCACAAAACCGTTTATTCTAGCAGGACAAACGATTCAAAATTTAAAGTTGTTCTTTGAAAATGGGAAAGTTACTAAAATTGAACCAAAACACCAAGTTGTTCTGGATTTTCTTCAAACAGATGATGGGGCTGGAATGCTTGGCGAAGTTGCACTTGTCTCCGCAAATTCGAGTATTGCTAAAACGGGGATCACTTTCAAAAGCACCCTATTCGATGAAAATGCAGCTTGTCATATTGCACTAGGTCAAGCTTACATTGATAATATTTTAGATGGGTCTTTGAATACTGAAGAAGAACTAAATGAGCTAGGTATGAATAAATCTGCCGTTCATAACGATATTATGATTGGTGATAGCTCCATGAGTGTCTATGGATTATTAGAACAGGAAGAAATTCTAATAATGGAGATGGGTAAATGGAAAATCTAAGTATTCAGTCATCTTTGATATGGATGGAACACTTTTTCAAACAGATAAGATTTTAGAAATATCACTCGAAGATGCTTTTAATCATTTGAGGACACTAAATGAATGAGATAAAGAAACTCCGATTGATAAATACCGTGAAATAATGGGGTACCTTTGCCAATAGTATGGCATTACCAATGGAGTAGTAGTAGGAGATCGCCTCTCAGATATACATGCGGCTAAAGCCAATGGTTTAGATTCAATAGGATGTAATTTTGACTTTGCACAAGAAGATGAAACTGGGTTTAATTCGGAAGTACTTGTCCTAGGCGGAATGCCTGGTGATGGCGATGTGGTTCTATTGAAGCCTGATTATGAGCTGCCTAATGGAACAGAGGTCAGTTGATAATTAAAACTGGTTCAACTAACGGGACACGATAGTTCAGAATTGACCGCCTAATTATAGGGCGGTTTTTCTTTTGGTCAGATATAAAGATGTTATAATATTCCTATCATTATTCACTAACGGGTAGGGTGATTGAACAACTATACTACTCCACCAGCTTAACCTTAGGAAAACCACTATGGTGATTTCGGTGTTACGAATTGTAGAGTTTACATAAAAAATTAAAATTATTGTAACGAATAACATTTTAAATATATATATAAGTGTCACAGGTAAAAAACTTGGTGAGAAGGAGGAGGAAGGAAGGTGGAGGATTTAAGTGAAATCTACAAATCCTATGCAGATGAAGTAAAACGGTTTCTTATTTGTTTAACTTCGAATATAGATTTAGCTGAAGAACTAACCCAAGAGACCTTTTATCAGGCGGTAAAGTCTATTCATCGATACAACGGTGAATGTAAAATATCTGTTTGGTTATGTCAGATAGCAAAACACACATATTACAATTACATAAAAAAGGATAAGCATTCTAATTATGTGAGTGTAGAAAACATGATGCAAATGGGGGTGGATATCACATCTCGTGAGGAGCAGCCAGAAGTTGAGATTGTTAAACGCAATACCCTTATTTCGATATATAAAGAAATACATCTGTTAAATGAGCCTTATCGTGAAGTGTTTTTATTAAGAACATCCATTCATCTCAGCTTTAAAGAGATTGGGGATATATTTGATAAAAGTGAAAACTGGGCGAGGGTAACCTATTACCGTGCCAAATTAAAACTAGCGGAAAGGATTGATCCATATGAATTGTAATATTATTAAAGATTTATTGCCTTCTTATATTGATGAAATTTGTAGTGAAGATACTTCAAAAATAGTTGAAGAACATGTACAGCATTGCGAAGAGTGTACGATGTGTTTAAACAGGATGCAGCAGCAAACGGCTTATGTTCAACAAAAGCCAAAGGAAATTGAAAAAGCTATTACACCGTTTAAAAAAATTAATGAAAAGCGCCGTATCCAAGTCATTACGTCCATTGTTATAACCTTTATTATAACGATTGTAGGTGCGTTCGTGATTCAAGAAACAGAGCCTGTGAATCAAATGTTTTTTCCGAAGGTGTCCGCCGTTGTGGTTGTAGTGGATGATTTGGAAGAGTGGCAAAGTATAAACTTTAACGATAAAGATTATCTGATATATGATAGAATTTTTTGGAAGAAGTCTATCGTAAATGACGCAAATAATGAAAGTGATATACTTCTAAGGGTAAAAGATGTAAATGGTAATGTAGTAGTAGATGAATTTCAAGTATCACCTGGAAAAAGCGTAAAATTAGAAGGCTTAAAGAATGATGAAAAATATTTCTTTGAAATTAAAGCAACACAAGGAAGATTTTTTATTAATGCAATATGAGAAAAACAGAGACTTAAATAGATGTCTGGAGTATAAGAGTTGCTATTTTTATTGCACTCCCATGGAAGAACGGAATTACTTCCATCATCTGTGGTGCGGCGTTTTCGCTGCATGTATGGCTAACGGGAAACTATAGTTAAACAAACAAGGAGCAGTTTGCAAAAGCATCTGCTCCTTGTTTGTTTAAGCTAAAGGACAGGATAGTTGAATTAATCAAGGACATAATATTACCTAAAAGTATGGAGGAAGTGCCCTTGTTTAAATGGATTATTTCATTGATTTTTATCTTTACGCTGTCTGTTGTAATCAACAATGAACTACTCATCGCATCAGCTAAACCTACACTAGCTTTTTCAAATGTAGAGTTGGACAAGCTAAAAAATGTTGCGGATTTCAAACTATTAGTACCGTCTCACTCGGTTCAAAGCTATAAATTAGAAATTAAGGAACCATATCCGCTTGTTCTTAGTCAATCAGTTTCAAAAGTTAGACTTCATTTTTTTGATGAATCAGGACAGACATATTTGTTTGGAATTGAAGAACATAAGGCGGTTGGTTATAAAATAAACCGGGTTGTCACTAACATCGATGTTCGTAATCAAACAAGTACCACAAGAACTATAGTCGAGGATTTTAAATTTAATGAACGTGGAGAGAAAATAAACATAAATGGAATCGAAGGGCGATTTGAACCATGGGCTAATCATATATCAGGAGGATACCTACGCTGGGTACAAGATGGTACTTTCATTCAATTCGACAGCGGAGATTTGACTAAAGAGGAAATGTTCGCGTTAGCAAAATCAATGAAATGATTCAGTGGTTGAACTCCCATGGAAGAACGAAATTACTTCCGTAATCTGTGGTGCGGCGCTTGCGCTGCATGTATGGCTAACGGGACACGATAGTTAAATAATACACACATTGATGAGCAGGTGCTTCGGTATCCTGCTCATTTTATTAAGCTCCCATGGAAGAACGAAATCACTTCCATCATCTGTGGTGCCGTGCTTGCGCTGCATGCATGGCTAACGGGCAGTTTAGAGTAACAGCAACGCATATTACTTCGTGGTTCTGTAGAAAGTAATCACTGAGGTGAAAATATGATAAAAATAAAAACACTATTAGGGATTCTATTCCTCTGTACTATTCTGTTTAATTCTCCGACTAATGCCTCATCTACAGGTAATTCATGTCAAAGACTTATACTTTCCGTTCTAACACCAAACATAAATGTACAAATAGAAGACTATTACAGAGACAAGCTAATCTATCCACCAACATTTGCTCCATACCTTGGTGGTAATACTCTGAAGTTCAAATACTTTGATTCTCATATTGATGTGGTGGTTACAGTAATCCCGTATGTGGGTCCTCATATTGCTGTAGGTAAGGATAAAATAAAATTTCGAATAAATAATACGGGGCAGATTATCGTTGAAAGTTACGAACATATCTCGGATTACAAACTTCCTCCTAATTGGATACAAATAAAGAGGTAATGACATTACGCTAACGGGACACGATAGCCCAAGCAGGTTAGAAGATTAAAACCTCTCTTTAGAAGCAAACCTAGATGTAATAGCTTCTAAGGGGAGGTTTTATTATGAAGTTAAGTCAGTTGTGGCATTTATATGAGGTTGATAAACGAATTCAAGGATATAGTCCGAGAACATTGAACGCCTACGTCCTCCAGAACAAAATGCTAATGACGGAACTAGGTGATCCCGAGATAGCGGAGATTACATTGCCAATGCTGAAACAATATTTGGCGAAACAAGCAGAACGTTTGAAGCCAAGCAGCCTAGGGCATCGAATTCGTTTCGTCCGATCCCTATTTCGCTATGCGTATGAAGAGACTTACCTGACTTCAAATCCTTCTTTAAAACTAAGAGAACCCAAATTGGACAAGCGAATTCCTAAGTTTTTAGTGGAGGAAGATGTTATTCATCTAAAGATCTCGTGCCAATCATTAAGAGAAAGAGCGCTGCTTGAGCTTCTCTATTGTACTGGCTGTCGAGTTGGGGAAGTAGAGAGGATAAACATCGAGGATCTCAACTGGGAAAACTGCTCTATAGTCGTAAACGGTAAGGGCTCCAAGCAGAGAGAAGTGTACTTTACGACAGAGTGCAAAGTATGGTTAAGGAAGTACCTGACCAGTCGTGGAGATACCTGTAAAGCCTTATTCGTAACGGATACCAACCCAACTAAACGCATGGCTATTCCTACGATTAGGTGGGCATTAAAACGGCTTGCAGATCGAGGAGAGATTGAAACGAATGTTTATCCGCATCGCTTTCGACATACCTATGCTTGTCAACTCCTTGATAACGGTGCTCCCTTGGATTTCATCCAAGGGATGCTGGGTCATGAGAAAGCCTCAACCACGCAAATATACGCACAACTTCGTGGCGAACGCAGGAGAGAAATGTATCGACGATTTTTTTAGCATATAATAGCGGCAGATCCCTTTTAGAAATCTGCCGCTATTCAACTAAGGGCAGAATAGTTTAATACCACAGTTCATTTATTGCGCGCATGATATCTCAGAATAAAATGTAACTTTATCATCAACGAAGCGTTAAGAATATAGAATGCTTTGAAAAATAAAAAACAGCTCTAATCCTTAAGCGTCCGGACGTCTGGAATGCGCAACGTTATAAGAAATTTCAGGGAATAACACAGGGCGAAAATATGTTCAAATAAAGGAGTAAGAAAATAATGAAAAAGGTTTTCTCAGTCATTTTCTTTGCAATGATTGTAATCATGGCCGCTTCACCTACATATGCAGCAGATATGCAACTCAAAGTTGATGGCGTTACGATTGCCTCCGATGTGAAACCCGAAATGAAGAATCATCGAACTATGTTGCCACTCCGTGTAATCAGTGAAAATTTGGGTGCTAAAGTCCATTGGTCGGGTTCGGAAGTTACGCTCTCGAAAAGCAATATGAAAGTACTCTTAAAGCTGAATAGCAGTACAGCGGTGAAAAACGGTAAAACGGTGCAGCTCGATGTTAAACCATACATCAAAAATAATCGCATCATCGTTCCACTTCGCTTTATTGCAGAAACGTTTGGATGTAAGGTTGATTACAGCAACTATACCTTAACGGTCGATACCAAGCCGCTCGTTATTGATGGTGTAAAAGTGACAGCATTGCAGCAAGAATACAAATTGACGCTGGGCAGCATAGTCAATCAAATCAAAGGAAATGCCAATATCGAAGCCGTTTATAATAATTTTGTTGATAACAAAGGAAGCAAAGTCGAAGCTCCTTCTGATCCTACTTGGTCGGTTCAGTATGGGACGGGACAATATGATTTTTTGGATCAAGAAGGGAATAGCATCAAACGATTTGATATCTACTCTTTATCTCGAAGTTCACCAGAAGCCGCCCCTGAGTTTCACATTTATGATGCGACAGAAAATCAATGGTATTTGTTTAACGATGCAGCTAGTAAATCTATGTATCAGTTCATTGATACTGCAACAAAGAATGGTTTTCTGACGGTTATCAGCAATACAGCTCCGTAAGGCAATAAATTTTATTGTTGTGACTAACGAGTTTCAATAGAATAGTTCAGTAACAACGCACAGGCTGCCGACAAGTAGAAAAGGCAGCCTTCATTGAGCTTCCATGAAGAACGCATTTACTTCCATAATCTGTGGTGCGGCGCTTGTGCTTCATGTATGGCTAACGGGCAGTTTGCGCAACAAAATCATCAATATTTGCGTATTAGTCTTTGTGGAAAAATATGGGTGTGAGAATTTTTTGGGATTTTATGCGCGGAGTATAGAAAAATGGAGCAGTTAGGAAGCTTATCATTTTATTCATTATGGCAGTTGTCGTGATGAGTGGTCTCGTAATTAACGGTAAGAAAGTATCAGCATGCGATTTTAATCGCACGTTGCAAAATCTATATACGAGGAGAATTCACACAATGAAAAAAATTATTCTTAGCACTGCACTTGCTCTAAGCCTCATTGCTGCATCGGTGCCTGTTCATGCGGCAGAGAGTCATCCGATTATCATGGATGGCGTTGCGATCACATCCGATGTACAGCCTGAGATGAAGAACGGTCGTACAATGGTGCCTTTGCGAGTGATCAGCGAAAATCTGGAAGCTGTGGTCGATTGGTCGGGCTCGGAAGTGACGATTACGAGAGATGACATGAAAATAACCTTGCAACTAAACAGCAGCACCGCAGTGAAAGATGGAAAGACACTGGAGTTGGATGTGCAGCCGTACATCCAAAATAATCGCACCCTCGTTCCGCTTCGCTTTCTAGCGGAAACGTTCGGCTGTACGGTCAATTACAGCAACGGTACGGTTACGGTCGTTACCGCGCCCTTGATGATCAATGGAGTGAAAGTGACAACTTTGCAATATGAATACCACATGATAATAGGCGGCTACAGGCAGCAGTTCAGTGGCAAGCGTTATAACGAAGAGATTTATGCGCTATTTGAGTCGAATAAAGGTGCTAAGGTGGATGCTCCGACGAATTATGGGTGGTATTACAATTTGGATACTTTAGGGTGGTATACGAAAACCGGGCAATATGATTTTCTGGACGCGGCAGGAAATAGTGTCCAACGCTTTGATTCCTATATTCTGAGTGATCCATCTGGGCTCAACGGATTCACGGAAGAACAATTGGCAGATTATCCGAAAGCGCTGATTTTTGACGCTTTGGAGGGGCAATGGTATAAGTTCAGCGAGACTGCGCTGGATTCCATTGCTAAATTGATGAAAACAGCTGAACAAAACGGTTTGATGAAGAGTACTGAAATGTAAATGATACGGACTGGGGAAGCGTACAGTTATCGCTCCGGTCATTGAACTCCCGGGACACGATAGTTGAATTGAATAACACACAATGATAGCAGGTGCTACGTAGCCTGCTCTTTATTATTAGGCTATACCAGCTAATAGCTTGTCAAGATTACCAGTAAAGTGAAGCTTATTCATGTGGTATATTTAAAAGTAAGCAAGCCAAATAACCCTCCAATTTTATTTTATTTGGAAGGTTATACCACTGCTTTCATATTAAGCAGACCGAAATGTCTTTTTGTGTTTCATGATGGCATATAGCCAATGAACCAATTTATTGGCACATGCGACTAGAGCCACTTTATGTGGTTTTCCTTCGGCTCTCTTACGATCGTAGAACTCCTTGATTCGTGTATTGCGAGCCCGGATTAAGCCACATTGGACAGCCAAAACCAGTGCATATCGAAGCTGTCTGGAACCACGTTTTGTGATCCGATTTCGAGTTGCCGTGAACTTGCCCGAAGCAAAGACACTTGGGTCAATGCCTGCAAAAGCGACTAGCTTTTTGGGATGATCAAATCGGTCGACTTCTCCAATTTCAGATAAAATTGTTGCCGCAATTTTATGTCCAATACCGGGAATCGACTGAATTAATTCAAATTCTTCAATTTCTTCAGCCAGATCATCTATATTCTGTTCCAATCCTGTAAGATGCTCTTGGTACTGAAGAATAAGGGTAATAAGGACTTTCAAATTAATTAAGTGGCTTGCGTACATGGTTTGCTGAAATGGGTTTTGTTTTGCCGCATCTAGCAGCCGTTGAACGCGTTGGTTAATCCAGTCCTCTGAACGTCCTCGTTTCGAAGTGAGAAGTTCTTTCATTTTAGCTTTGAGTGAATCTTCATCCGTCTGTAATACCGAATATGAGGTTGGGAATTCACTTAAAAACCGTAGTGATATACCTGAATACATAGATCCAAAGACACCTTTGTAAGCAGGGAAAACCTGATCTAGAACAGCTTGGAATTGCAGTTTAGTCTGTACACACATCTTTGAAAGAGATTCATATTGCCTTGTAAGATAGCGTAGATTGAGCAGTTGCACACCCCTTTTCTTAAATGGTTCAAACTCTTCTTTGTAGTACAACTCTCCCAAGAGATAAGCGTTAGCAGCATCCGTCTTTACTTTACGAAGCTGAGACTTCCTAAGCCGATTTGAGATGAGTGGATTAATGACAATGTAAATATATTGATGCTCCTCTAGGAACTGAACAACGGGGCTTTGGTAATGTCCGGTTGCTTCTAGAATAAGTAAAGGACGTTGTTTGGATACAGACTCAACGTCCTTTAAAACTTGATGGAGATTCACTAGACCATCACGAGTGTGTTGGAAATGGAACGTCCCTCTGAATGGGTTTCCGCGCTCTAAAAAGGCTTGTCCATGGCTTTCTTCTTTAGAAATATCTAGACCGATAACTGGATTCATTTCATCTCTCCCTGTATGTTAGATTTACTGGCAGCCCCTACGTTTTCCTCTTGTCGCTCCATAGCATCGCTTGTTATACGGGATCTTACGTCCCAACCAGCCTCAATCATGGTCATGACAAGTAGGGGTGAACATTATAGCGCTCGGGATCAAGTCCCACGGGCAGGTACGTTCGACCAGGCTACCTTAATCCTCTATGCAAATGAAAAAAGGATCAACCAGAAAGAACTGGTTGATCTCATAATACGAACGGGCAGGTTAGTGGAACCAATGCCCTGTAACTTTTTTATCAGAAATACGTTTAATAAGATAATACCAAATTTGCTGGAACGGAGGATTAGATTAAAACCGATAAAAATAGTCACTAGAAGGGACGACTTTTATGTCACGAAATAATACTTTTGTTCTGGTTATAATGATTTGGGTTACAATCCTAACAGTTTGGGCAGTAAACAATTTAACAACTTCACTTAACAATCAACGTTCAGTTAATGTTCAAGGTATACCTGTTCAATCAGAACCTCAGCAAATTTCCACGATACAAATTGATAAAGATACTGTATGGATGATTGATGCAAACAACAGTAACTACATAACAGTTATTACACATGATAAAGATGGCTATCATAGAACGCAATCACAAATGGATAATTTTATAAAGTAATGATTTTGCTAACGAAGTAAGATAGCTAAGGAGTTTGCAACGTTGCTGTTCTTTTTTGGGTTAAGCTAACGGGCAGTATTTACAAGTATTAACATGAACAAGTATCTATGATAAAAGAATGGGGTCTTACATGATGAAAACCTTGAAGTTGGCATCTATCTACTCTTTAGTTATCTTTTTTGTATTAATCATAGTTAAATTTATTACTTCACCTAAATTTGTTATAAGTATTTTTGAAAAAGGATTTTGGATGGGATTAGGAGTCTTAATAACCTCGATAATTATTATTTTTATAATTACCTTCCTAACGTTATCTATAAGAAGGACTAAAAGGTTAAACTAACGGGACACTATAGTACAATAACGAAAGGGGCTGCCGTGTGGTCTACACCTCTATAAATTTTTAGGAGGATTTTTTATTGAAAAATAAGAAGGCATTCACCATGTTCTCTATTATTATTCTAACTGTAGTAACAGGTCTGTTTTTAGTTCAGAATTATAAGAATACAATTAATGATGAAATAATGTCTTATCTTATCAACGACATAGGATATGAAGAGAATGAGATTTATAAAATTTCTACACATATCGGCAAGGCGCCTTTGGTTAGCACTACCGTTATTTTTAATGACGAAAGAGATTCCAGATATTTTTATCGGGAAGAAAATGGAGGTATACTCCAATATAGTGCAGCTCCATTGCATGGTGTAGATGATGGACGGTATCACTACAAACATAAATGAAGAATTAGCAAAAATTATTGAGGTTGATGGAGATAAAAGGATTTGGTATGCTATCAGTCATGTTAAAGATGTAGAAGTAAAGATAGTGAAAAAAGATGGCACTCAAGAAACAATTGAGAAATAGACAAAGAACTTTTTTAAACAGTTGGGATAATTAAAACGTTTGGTAATTTTACAAGAAGTCTTTAGCTGTTAAATTCTATATATTTACTTCCTTAGTTTTATTCATTAATTTGTTGTTACGCTAACGGGACACGATAGTGGAACAACAAAGGAGTAGTTTGCTACGGCAGCTGCTCCTTTTATTTATTAAGTTAACGGGCAGGACAGTTATAATTATGTTATTCTATATATGGTCATAATTAACAAATTAAAGGAGGCATATTCGATACAAATTAGTTTCATTGGACCTTGACGGTACGATGTTAAATAGTCCAATGTTGTGGACCAGGTGAAAGGACAATTTAATAATAAAATTAAGGAGCAGTTAAAAAATGAAACGAATATTTTCAGGGATTTTCCTTATATTTCTACTAGTAGTTACTTCTTTACCTACTTATGCAGTTGCATCTAACATTCAAATCAAGATTGACGGTGTTGTTATTCCATCCGAGGTGGAACCCGTAATTAGGAACAGTCGTATAATGGTGCCTTTACGTGTTATCAGTGAAAACTTAGGAGCCAATGTCG